>DATBKP010000184.1:0-1718 GCA_036555785.1 Steroidobacteraceae bacterium | reverse complement strand
CTTTTCACGGGGTATTCGCATGCGCGCCGTCGTTCTGAGCACTTATGGTCCTCCGTCGCAACTCGGCCTGCAGGAGATTCCGCCGCCGCAGCTGAAGCCCGGTCATGTGCGCATTCGTGTGCACGCCGTCGGTTTCGGATTTCCCGACGCGCTGATGGTCGCGGGCAAGTATCAGATCAAGCCAGAAGCGCCGTACACGCCGGGCAATGAAACGGCAGGTGTCGTGACTGAGGTGGCGCCGGACGTCCACTCAGTGAAACCCGGCGCACGTGTGCTCGCGATGGCAGGGCAGGGCGGACTCGCGGAGCAGTGCGTGACTTCTGCGGAATCATTGATCCCATTGCCGGAGTCGATGAGCATGGCCGCAGCGGCCGGCTTCCTCGTGAACTACGGCACGACGTATCACGCGCTCGTGCAACGAGCGAATCTCAAAGCAGGCGAAACGTTGCTGGTGCTCGGCGCCGCTGGCGGCGTCGGTCTGACCGCTGTCGAGATCGGCAAAGCTATCGGCGCGCGCGTGCTGGCCGCCGCGAGCACCGACGAAAAGCTGGAGCTCGCGAAGCGCCACGGTGCAGATGCCGCCTTCAACTACACGCGCGACACGATCAAAGCGAAGGTCATGGAGTTCACGGGCGATCGCGGCATCGACGTCGCGTACGATCCGGTCGGCGCCGATTACGCCGAACAGGTGGTGCGCAGCATGGCGTGGAACGGCCGCTACCTGGTCATCGGCTTCGCCGGCGGCAAGATCCCTGCGATCCCGCTGAACCTGCCGCTACTGAAAGGCTGCTCGCTCGTCGGCGTGTTCTGGGGCGCGCACACGCGGCGCGAGCCGCAGGTACACGCCGCGAATCTCAAGGCACTGTTCCAGCTGTTCGAGTCCGGCAAGATCAACCCGCACGTCACCGAGCTCGACGGCCTGGAGCGCTACGCCGAGGCACTCGAGGTGCTCAACGGCCGGCGCTCGCAGGGCAAGGTCGTGATCCGGGTAGCAGCAGGCGAGGGTTAGCGCGCTGTAGGTCCGGCTTCAGCCCGACTGCTACAGCACGACCAGCACGCGCTCGCAGGACGTCAGCTCCTGGTACAGCGCGTCCAGCTGCTCGCGGCTCTGCGCCGCGAACGTGCAGGTGAGGCTCAGGTAATTGCCATCCCGGCTCGGCCGCTCTTCGATGCGGCCAGGGTCGATCGCGCCGGCGTGCTTCTGCACGATCCCGAGCACGATGCTGCGGAAATCGTCACTCCGCCGCCCCATTACCTTGAGCGGGAAATCGCAGGGAAACTTGAACAGCGTTGCTTCGGTCATGCGCTGCTATGTGGAGGCGCGGATGCCGCAGGACAAGAGGCAGAACCAGGGCCGTTGCAGCCTCATAACACCGGGGTACCGGCGAGGCGCTCGCGCAGCGCATTGAACGACTCGTTCATGCGCTTCCACAGCGGGCCCGGCTTGCCCGTTCCGACCGGGCGGCCGTCGATGCGCGTCACCGCAATCACATCGCGCGTCGCTGCCGAGATCCACACTTCGTCTGCGGCGCGCAGCTCGTCGATGCCGATGCGCCGGATCGTGACCGGAATCGCTCCGTCGGCGAGCTCGAGCGCGACGTCGCGCGTCGTGCCGGGCAGGATGCGGGAGCTGTTCGGCGGCGTTGCGACTGCCCCCCTGGTGACCACGAAGATACTGGTCGACGAGCCTTCCAGAACGTCGCCGTCGCGCACGATGA
>DATBKP010000183.1:0-54444 GCA_036555785.1 Steroidobacteraceae bacterium | reverse complement strand
GAGACTCAACGACATTTCGCCGGCCCCCGGCAGCAAGAAGGTCCGTCTGCGCGTCGGGCGCGGCGCGTCCGCCGGCCAGGGCAAGACCTGCGGCCGCGGCGTCAAGGGCCAGCGCGCGCGCAAGGGCGGCTACCACAAGGTCGGCTTCGAAGGCGGCCAGATGCCGCTGCAGCGCCGCCTGCCGAAAGTGGGCTTCCGCTCGAAAATTGCGCCACAGGTTGCTGAAGTGCGCCTGTCGGAGCTTGCAAAAGTCGGCGGCGACCTCATCGACCTTGCGTCGCTCAAGGCCGCGAACCTGGTGCCGGAGCAGGCCGAGCGGGCGCGCATCGTCGCGTCGGGCAGCGTCGCGCGTGCTGTGACGGTCAAAGGCGTACACGTCACCAAGGGTGCACGCGCCGCAATCGAGGGCGCCGGCGGCAAGATCGAGTAAACACCCAGTGGCCACCAGCAAAACTGCCAGCACCGCCTCGCTCGCCGCACTCGGCGAGATGACCCGCTTCGCGGAGCTGCGTCAGCGCCTGTTCTTCCTGCTCGGCGCGCTGGTGGTCTACCGCATCGGGACGTTCATCCCGGCGCCGGGTATCGACCCGATCGCGCTGGCGCGGTTCTTCCAGCAGCAGCAGGGCACGATCCTCGACCTCTTCAACATGTTCTCGGGCGGCGCGCTGCGCCGGCTGTCGATCTTCTCGCTGGGCGTCATGCCCTACATTTCCGCCTCGATCATCGTGCAGATGATGGCGGTGGTGGTGCCGCAGCTGGCGGCGATCAAGAAAGAGGGCGAGTCGGGACGGCGCAAGCTGACCCAGTACACGCGTTACGGCACGGTCGCGCTGGCGGCAGTGCAGGGCGCCTCCGCCGCGATTGCGTTCCAGAACCAGGGCATCGTGATCGACCCGGGCCCGCGCTTCGTGTTCGTCGCGACGGCGACGCTGATCGCCGGCACGATGTTCCTGATGTGGCTCGGCGAGCAGATCACCGAACGCGGCCTCGGCAACGGCATCTCGATGATCATCCTGTCGGGCATCGTGGCCGGCCTGCCGGCCGCCGTCGGCGGCACGCTGGAAATCGTGCGCACCGGCGAGATGAACCCGGCGTTCGCGCTGATCCTGTTCGGCATGGTGATCGGCGTCACCGCCTTCGTCGTGTTCGTGGAGCGCGGTCAGCGCCGCATCCAGGTGAACTACGCCAAACGCCAGCAGGGCCGCCGCATGTACGCCGGCCAGAGCACGCACCTGCCGTTCAAGCTGAACATGTCGGGCGTGATCCCACCGATTTTCGCCTCCAGCCTGCTGCTGTTCCCGACCACGATCGCGAGCTGGGGCGGCTCGGGCGGCAATTTCAGCTGGCTGCAGAACGTCGCCGCCGGGCTGACTCCGGGCCAGCCCGCGCACATGGTGCTGTACGGCGCCCTAATCATCTTCTTCTGCTTTTTCTACACCGCGCTGGTGTTCAACTCGCGCGAGACGGCCGAGAACCTGAAGAAGTCCGGCGCCTTCATTCCGGGCATCCGGCCGGGCCAGCAGACCGGCGAGTACATCGACAAGGTCCTGACCCGCCTGACCGTCTGGGGCGCCCTGTACGTCACCCTGGTGTGCCTGCTGCCGGAAGTGCTGATGTCCCGCTTCAGCGTGCCTTTCTACTTCGGCGGCACCTCGCTCCTGATCATGGTCGTCGTGATCATGGACTTCCAGGCGCAGGTCGCGGCGCACCTGATGTCGCACCAGTACGAAGGCCTGATGAAGAAGGCCAACCTGCGCGGCTACGGCCGCCCGGGCCAGTCGTAAGGAGTTGTTTTGTCATGAAAGTTCGTGCCTCAGTCAAAAAGATCTGCAAGAACTGCAAGATCGTGCGCCGCCGCCGGGTCGTGTACGTCATCTGCACCTCGGACGCTCGCCACAAGCAGCGCCAGGGCTGATGCCGTTAAGGCATTGAGTAATTGAGAGTTTTAGTTTAAATTTCCGCGCTTTTCGTTTCGCGCAAGGGCAGCTCCAACCATGGCTCGTATCGCCGGCATCAACATCCCGATGAACAAGCACGTGTGGGTCGGCTTGACCTCCATCTTCGGAGTCGGCCGCACGCAGGCGCTCAAGGCGTGCGCGGGCGCAGGCATCAAGCCCACCACCATCGTCAAAGACCTCACCGAGACCGAGGTCGCAGCACTGCGCTCGCAGATCGGCAAGCTGACGGTCGAAGGCGATCTGCGCCGCGAAGTCTCGATGAACATCAAGCGACTGATGGACCTCGGCTGCTATCGCGGCATCCGTCACCGTCGCGGCCTGCCGCTGCGTGGCCAGCGCACGCGTACCAACGCGCGTACGCGCAAGGGCCCGCGCAAGGCGGCGATCAAGATGAATGCGCCTGCCGGCAAGGCGTAACAGGTTTCCAGAGGAACTATGGCTGATCAGAAGCAACAGCAGCAGCAGGGTCAGGCCGGCGCAGGCGCCGCCAAGCCCGGCCGCAAGAAGGTCAAGAAGCACGTCACCGACGCGATCGCGCACGTGCATGCGTCCTTCAACAACACGATCGTCACGATCACGGATCGCCAGGGCAACACGTTGTCGTGGGCGACGTCCGGCGGCTGCGGTTTCCGCGGCTCGCGCAAGAGCACGCCGTTCGCCGCGCAGGTCGCCGCCGAGAAGGCCGGCATGGCCGCGCAGGAGCACGGCGTGAAGATGGTCGAAGTGCGCGTCAAGGGCCCGGGCCCGGGTCGCGAGTCGGCCGTGCGCGCGCTCAATGCCTGCGGCCTGAAGATCACTAACATCTCCGACGTCACGCCGATCCCGCACAACGGCTGCCGCCCGCCCAAGAAGCGGCGGGTGTAGAGGAAGATTCATGGCTCGTTATCTCGGTCCGAAATGCAAGCTGTCGCGCCGCGAGGGAACGGATCTGTTCCTGAAGAGCGGCGTCAAGCCGCTCGAGTCGAAGTG
Organism: Steroidobacteraceae bacterium; assembly: GCA_036555785.1. Lineage (GTDB taxonomy): Bacteria > Pseudomonadota > Gammaproteobacteria > Steroidobacterales > Steroidobacteraceae > Steroidobacter. The sequence continues at coordinate 51,517 of DATBKP010000183.1, read as the reverse complement.
CAAGCTCGAAGTGCCGCCCGGCGGCCTCAAGGGCGAGCGCCGGGGTCGGCTTTCCGACTACGGCATCCAGCTGCGCGAGAAGCAGAAGCTGCGCCGCATGTATGGGGTACTTGAAAGACAGTTCCGGAATTACTACATCAAGGCTTCCGGCCGCCCCGGTGCGACAGGCGCGACGCTCCTGCAGCTCCTGGAAGGCCGGCTCGATAACGTGGTCTACCGCATGGGCTTCGCAGCGACGCGCAACGAGGCGCGCCAGCTGGTGAGCCACGCGGCGATCACGGTGAACGGCGACAAAGTGACCATCGCCTCGTACCAGTGCAAGGCGGGCGATGTCATCGCGGTACGCGAGAAGTCGCAGAAGCAGCTGCGCATCCAGACGGCCCTGCAGATCAAGTCCCAGGTCGGGTTCCCGGCGTGGGTCGAGGTCGACGAGAAGAAATTTACGGGGACGTTGAAGCAGCTGCCCGACCGCGAAGAGATTCTGCCCGACATCAACGAGAACCTCGTCGTCGAGCTGTATTCGAAGTAGTCGTTCGTTTTTGGCTCTGCGGTGTTACCGCTGTAACGAGGCGGGCACGCGCAGTTCTCAATCGCTACACAAGCAGGTGAGTCCTCCATGCAGGCATCCGTTGGCGAATTCCTGAAGCCGCGTGTCGTCAAAGTAACCCCGACCACCGCCAAGCAGGCGAAGGTCGTGATCGAGCCGTTCGAGCGTGGCTTCGGCCACACGTTGGGCAACGCGCTGCGTCGCGTGCTCCTGTCTTCCATGCCCGGTTGCGCAATCACCGAGGCTGAGATCGATGGCGTGCTCCACGAGTACACCAGCATCGAAGGCGTGCAGGAAGACGTCGTCGACATTCTGCTGAACCTGAAGCAGGTCGCGATCCGTCTGAACGCGCGCGAAGAGACGCAGCTGCGTCTGCACAAGAAGGGCCCGGGCCCGGTCACCGCCGGCGACATTCAGCTCGACCACGACGTCGAAGTGCTGAACGGCGATCTGGTGATTGCGAACCTGACCAAGGCCGGTGAGCTCAACATGACGCTCAAGGTCGAGCGCGGCCGCGGCTATCGCCCGGCAGTGCAGCGCGCGAACTTCGAAGAGTCCAGCGGCCCGATCGGCCGCCTGCAGCTCGACGCGTCGTTCAGCCCGATCCGCCGCGTTACGTACACCGTCGAGAGCGCGCGCGTCGAACAACGCACCAACCTCGACAAGCTGATCCTCGACATCGAGACCAACGGCACGATCGACGCCGAAGAGGCGATCCGCCGCGCCGGCGCGATCCTCAAGGATCAGCTCTCGGTGTTCGTCGATCTGCAGGGCCAGGACGAAGGCGCCGCCAAGGCCGCCGAGCAGCAGTTCGATCCGATCCTGCTGCGTCCGGTGGACGAGCTCGAGCTCACGGTGCGCAGCGCGAACTGCCTCAAGGCCGAGAACATCCACTACATCGGCGACCTGGTGCAGCGGACCGAAGTCGAGCTGCTGCGCACGCCGAACCTCGGCAAGAAGTCGCTCACCGAGATCAAGGAAGTGCTGGAGAGCCACGGCCTTTCGCTCGGCATGCGCCTGGACAACTGGCCACCGGTTTCTCTCAAGCGGGACGATGACCGCGACGTGATCTGAGATTCGAATTAGTCAGAGCGAAGAACAATGCGTCACCAACTTTCCGGCCGGCAGCTGAGCCGCAACGCCCCGCATCGCTGGGCCATGCTTCGCAACATGGCGGCGTCGTTGCTGCGTCACGAGACGATTCGCACGACTGTGCCGAAGGCGAAGGAGCTGCGTCGCGTCGTCGAGCCGCTCATCACGCTCGGCAAGGACGACAGCGATGCGAATCGCCGGCGCGCGTTCGCGCAGCTGCGCGATGCGGAAGTCGTGGTGAAGTTGTTCGAGAGCCTTGGACCGCGATTCAAGGAGCGGCCGGGTGGTTACACCAGGATCCTTCGCATGGATCCGCGTCCGGGTGATTCGGCGCCGATGGCGCTGATGCAGTTGCTCGATCAGCCGGAGGCTCCGGCCGAGGCCGCAGCGCCTGCGGCTGAAGAGGGCGAGAGCAAGAAGGCTGCGCCGAAGAAGGCCGCTGCGAAGAAGGCTTCGCCGAAGAAGAAGGCTGAGGCCAAGAGCGCGGAAGAGAAGGCTGCGAAGAAGGCCAAGGCGACTGAGAAGAAAGAAGCCAAGGCCAAGAAGGTCGAAGCCCGGAGCCAGGCAGCGGCCAAGCACAAGAAGACGGCTGCGCCGAAGAAGAAGGCGAGCGCGAAGAAGTCGAGCAAGAAGTAGCTTGAGATTGGTGTGGGTCAGGCTTCAGCCTGACTTCGCGAAGATGAGAAAGGCCGGGCGATCACCCGGCCTTTCTGCTTTCTGCGTCGCTTGTTCCGCTATTTCCTCGTAGACCCTAGGAGTTTGATGGCAAGTTTGCCTTCAACGTCTCTACGAGCTTGACCAGTTCCGCGTCGACAGCTCTCACCTCATACGGATGTGGTTCAAATGAACCCTCCTCGATTCTTGTCAGCACTCGCGCCATCAGCTCCCGAAATGCGTCCTCTGCATCTAGTGTGTAGGCATGAAGCGTTTTCAGCTGATCGATATTGAAGAGGCTGAGCAGCACGTGTGCTGAATCTACTTTACTGCGCAGTAGCATCGCGGGCATGAACTTGGCTTCTACTTCAGCAGTTGTATAACCAAGTTGGATCAGTTCACGTCGGACTGATTCTCGATCGCCAGGAAAAAGCACTTCAAGTGTCTTGGCCAGATTCAAAAGCGTTTCGGCCATGAACTCGCCGGCTGTCGCTGACGCGCGTGCCAGCCTGGATGCAACATGGAAATAGTGAAGTGCGCCAAACAGGCGTCGACGCCCACCTTTCCCAAGTGTTGCCAAACCAACGATTGCCTTACCTCCTAGGGTCTCCTGATGACTCTGATCGGTGGTTTCGACTCTGGTCTTGAACCGAGCCAACTCCCACCGGAACTTCACTCCATTGAGTGTTCCGCCTACGTGCGTGACAAAAGGCGGATCTACAAAGAATGCATTTAGCAACGTCGGCATCGCGTAGTACGCTGACTGCAGATCATCCTCCAACTCTGAAAGTGAGTTAGCGCGAACGGTCATCGTGAACATGTTTCCTTTTAGCTCACAACGGCGATCTGGCCATTCAACAACTACTTCAAGTGGCTTCAAGCCGCGGCTGCTTTGGACCTCTGTCTGACCATTGTTCGCATTGACGATCAACGACGCTTTCTCATTGCGTACCGCTGTACGACCGCCAGTTCGCGAAGTGCCGAAGGGCTGTCCCGGGGAAAAATGCAGTTCTATGACGACGTCCGCCGGCCACGATGGAACCTGATCGGAGTCCAGGCGAAGGACTCTTGGCCGGATCTGATAAGTAAGCACAGTTGTCGCTCCTTCGTGAGCCGCGCGACCTTTACCGCGCAAATCATCGCAATTGCGTATCCTGTTGATATACACAGTAACCGAGTTTTGTCGTACGATCGACCCGTGCTTTACGAAGCAGGCGCCCGCTGGAAATCTTCCATCACTTCCAACGGGTAATCACGAGGAGCGGATTTGTTAGAAGCGGCGCCCGACGGTGATGCAACACCGCCGAGCGCCTACCACAGCCAACCTGATTGGAGGTATGACCATGGATTCGGTGAATGGCAAGTCTAACGCTCCGCCGAGCGAAAACCAGAACTCATCGGACGTTCCAGCTGAAACGTCGACGCGTACTCCGTTCCAACAACACATCGAAGCACAGCGCACGCGACTGCTGCAGGCACACAGTGTGCTCGCGTGTCTGTACGAGGTGCCGCTGTACGCAGATGGTCACGACGCGGTTGTGTACGCGGAGGCGGCGCACGTTGCGTCGAATCTCGTCAGCGATACGGTCGAGCAGCTCGATAGTGTGCACATGAGAGAGTCGGGCTGAAGCCCGACCTACACCGGTAGTCGGGCGCAGGCTCGACTACCTGCCGACCCGAACAATCATCGGAGACAGACATGGACGGTTCACTCCCTTCCTTCGAAGACCGCGGCGCCTTCATCCGCTCGACGCACGAGCTCGAGGACCAAATAATCGAACTCGCCGGCCACCTGAACGCCGCGAACTATCGCTTCCTCTCACTGCTCGCCGAGTTCGACCGTCGCAAAGGCTGGAACTGTCGCGCGACGCGTGATTGCGCGCACTGGCTCAACTGGAAGTGCGGCATCGACCTGGGAGCGGCGCGCGAGAAGGTGCGCACTGCGCGTGCCCTGGAGAACCTGCCGCAGGTATCAGCTGCGATGGCGCGCGGTGAGATCAGCTATTCGAACGTGCGTGCGATCACGCGCGTGGCGACGCCGGAGAACGAACAGTTCTTCGTGAACATCGCGCTGCACGGTACTGCGCATCACGTCGAGACACTGGTGCGCGCGTATCGGCGCGCGGAAGAGCAGGAGCTCTCGCGCGAGCAGCAACAGCAGAAGAATCGCGAAGCGCGCTACTGCTGGGACTACGACGGCTCGCTGGTCCTGAAGGCGCGGCTGCCCGCAGACGTCGGCGCACTGGTGCTGAAGGCGATCGAGGCCGCAGTCCCTGAGACCTTCGATGACAAGACGACCTGGTCCCAGAAGCGTGCCGATGCGCTAGCTGTCATCTTCGAGAGTTTCATGGCGCATGGCGCCGAAGCGATGACCGGCGGCGAGCGGCATCAAGTTGTCGTCCACGTTTCAGCTGAAACGTTGCAGTCACAAGGCGGGCATCAGTGCGAGATCGAAGACGGCCCCGCCATCGCCGCTGAAACGGCTCGACGCGTGGCCTGCGACGCGAGCGTGGTCTCGATCGTCGAGAACGAGAAAGGCGAGCCGCTGAGCGTCGGCCGCAAGACTCGCACTATCCCGCCCGCACTTCAGCGCGCGCTCAATGCGCGCGACAAGGGCTGTCGTTTCCCCGGGTGCACTCACAAGAAGTACACAAACGCACACCACATTCAGCACTGGGCGAAAGGCGGGGAGACGAAGATGTCGAATCTGGTGACGCTGTGCCGCTTCCACCATCGCAAGGTTCACGAAGGCCAGGTGATCGTGCAGGTCCTCGACGACGGAGCGATTCGTTTCCTGCAGCCGAATGGTGAGAGCTTCGATAGCCCGTCGCGTTCACGCGGTGACTGGCTGCAACTTGTCGCTGTCCACGAGCAAGCGGGCATCAGCATCGATGCGATGACTGCCGCAACGCGTTGGGATGGCGGATCGATGAACTATGGAATTGCGATGGATGTCCTGGGGAGACTGCGGCGGCAGGTTTCAGCTGAAACGTGACTGTTCAGTTCTTCTTCATCGGCAGTCGGCAGTTCCCCACGAACACGGCGCGTCCCTCGGCTTCGTCCGGGTCGAGACTGGGATGCGTGCTGGCAATCACGACAAGTTGGTTCGTGGTCTTGGGCACTGAGATGAGCACGTACTTGAACGTGACGCCGAAAAATACGTTCGTCTTCTGGTACGACGTATTGAATGTCCCGTAGGCCGGCCGTGCAGGGCCGGTGCCGTCCGCCTGCGTGGTGCCGTGCAGGGTGATCGTCTGCTTTTGTCGGTCGAACTCGAGCTGTATGGTCGTCGGCCGCTCCGGGAGTTCCGGGTCGCCGCCTTCGAGGGTTTTCGCGTAGAACTTCTCGGTGCCCACGCAGACGAACGAGAGCACATCGGCTGCCACGCTTGTGCTCGTCAGCAGAGCTGCCATCGCAAGTAGAGACACAAGGTGGATGTGCATCTGAAGCGCTAGTCCCGCCTGGATGGAATGTTCACCGCCCGCATGACTGCCGGCCGCGCGACGAAAGCGGCGAGCGCGCGTCGAACATTCGGCAGCTCCTGGATTCCAACCAGCTCCCCTGCGCCGTAAAACCCGATCAGATTGCGAATCATCGGAAACGTCCCGATGTCCGCGATCGTGAGCTCATCGCCCATGATCCACTCGCGCGTCGCCAGCCGCGCCTCGAGCACATCCAACAAGCGCCGCGACTCGGTCGCATACCGGTCGCGCGGGCGTTTGTCTTCGTACTCTTTGCCCGCGTACTTATGAAAGAAGCCGACCTGTCCGAAGATCGGGCTGATGTTCGCCGTCTGGAACATCGTCCATTGCAGCGTCTCATAGCGCAGCGCGCCGTCACGCGCGAGGAAGCGACCGCTCTTGTCGGCGAGATAGATCAGCACCGCCGCCGATTCGAATAACGCCAGCGGCTCTCCGTCCGGCCCGAGCGGATCGATGATCGCCGGTATCTTGGCGTAGGGATTCAGCGAGCGGAATTCCGCCGAGAGCTGCTCCTTGCGATCGAAACGCACCAGGTGCGGCTCGTACGGCAGGCCCGTCTCTTCGAGCATCACCGACGCCTTCACGCCGTTCGGCGAATTGATCGCATACAGCTGGATGCGATCCGGATGTTGCGGCGGCCATTTGGTGGCGATCGGAAAATCGCTCGGGAATTTCACCTCGCGATTGTACAGCTGTTGCCAACGACTCCTAGATCACGATGGCGAAGCCAAGCCGATACTGCGCGTCGTCCTTGACGTTGTACTCGAGCAGGTTCTCGCCGTAGCCGTTGAAGTACTGCAGCATCAGCCAACCGTGAACGTCGTGGAGCACGGTCCGGAACGGCACGGCCAGGCTCACTTCCACGCTGCCGAAGTTGCTGCGGTTCCCCTTGCGCAGGTCGGTCCAGACCATCCACGGATCGGGCCGATTCGCGGCCGTGGGCGCAGGCACGTCCCATAGATACTCGAGACGCAGGTCCGCATATCCGCGATAGTCCGCGATGTCTCTGTTGTTCCCGCTCACGCTCGAATAGGTATAGATCATCGGTTGTACGTTCAGCCGCTTCGAGCCGCCACTGCCGAGGCCGAACGACCATTTCGGACGTACGAACAGCAGGTTCAGGCTGCGCGAGCTCGCGCCCGCTCTGCCGTTCGACTCGTGCGCGAAGCCGGCGTCGAGCTCGGCAAACCAGCGGTCGGCACTTGGGTCTTCCGCGACCAGGCGATAGAACAACCGCGGTCGATAGCTGGAATCGCGGAACGGCGATGAGACCTCCGACAGGTCCCAGATCGATGTCTGGGAGAAGCCCAGATGCAGCTCGCTCAGGCGCTCCACCACCGAGCGGCCGGTTCCCTGCAGAACGCCTTGCTCGGTGCTGCGGCTGGTGCAGAAGAACCTGAAGTCGACGCTGATCTGAAACTTGGCGTTGTAGCCGACGTCGTCGTCGTTCCCCACGACGAAGTAGATGGGCTCGTAGGCCTGCAGTTGCCTCGCGAAAAACTCATTGTTGCAACCGCCGCCGCCAAATGTCGCCAGCGCCGTTGCGCTGTTTCCGAGACAGAGGACGCCGATCAGCGCCATCGCACCTGGCCGCACGATCTCATGCATGTGAGCACCCGCATCACGTCATCTACATGCCCTCTGTGGTGATCGCGTCATTAGTCTCAGCGGAACCTGACAGCGGGTGTCCTAGATGTCGTATATATGGCCTCATGGGCGCGGAGCATGGGGCCATCGTCGGCGTCGCGGAGCACGGCAATTCGGCCGTGCTCATCACTCTCGCGCCCGGGGGCGCGCTCCTCGATCGCCGGCGTATCGATCTGACGCACGGTCTGCCCACGCATCCGTATCATCACGAAGGGTCGTGGGCGGTCGGCCGGTATCTCAAGAGCGGCTGGTCGCGAGCGATTTCACTTCCCGAGGCCGTCGCGCTCGTCGAGCGCGTGCGCGAAGCCGCTGCGCTCGGCGCACGTGACAGCCTGGCGGCGCTGGCTGCGTCGGTGCCTGTGCCGATCGCGGGCATCGCCCTTCGTGTCTGTCCCGCGCTTCCATCAACGACCGAAGAACGTATCCGCGACACGCAGGCCGCATGCATGGCGGACTCGGTGATGTATCGCGAGGCGCTCGCAGCTGCAGGCGAAGCGCGCGGCTGGACCGTGCATTGGTACGATCGCGACAAACTGTCCCACGACGAGGCGTTGCTTCGGGCAATGGGCAAGGCAATCGGACCGCCGTGGCAGGCCAAGCACAAGCTCGCGGCAGCTGCAGCGCTCGCGGCAATGAAACGCTGACAACTCGCAAGAGCTGCAACGCTGCGGGCGCGCGGTGGCGATACCTTCCGGAGTCACCATGTGCAAAACAATTCTCGGCGTACTCCTCGCGCTCGCGGCAATGCCGGCGTTGGCTGGCGAATGCGGCAAGCTGCCGCGCATGCACGCGCTCGACTTCTGGCTCGGACACTGGGACGTTTTCGAGGGCGGCCAGCTCGTCGGCACCAACTTCATCGAGCCGAGTCTCGATGGCTGTGCGGTGCTCGAGCACTGGACCGAGCAGGGAGGCGCGGGCACCAGTCTCTTCTACTATGACGTGAGCACGGATCGCTGGAAGCAGGTCTGGGTCACCGACCAGGCGCTGCACCCTGGCGGCATGAAGGAGAAGGTCGAGCAGATCGACTTCACCGCGGCTGGCCGCATCCGCTTCCGAGGCCGGGATCGCACGACGCTGACGCGCGAGACCGACGGCAAGGTGCGTCAGGTCATCGAGAGCACGCCGGACGGCGGCAAGACCTGGCACGCCGTATTCGATGCCATCTACAAGCCGAGCCCGGCAGGATCCGCGGCCGCCTGCAGCTCGTCGCGAGATGCAATCGCCGCGGCGCCCCTGCGGCTGATCGACAACAACAATCGTCGCGACGTCGAGGGCGTGCTCGCTGGCTACACCGACGATGCCGTGTGGCTCTCGCCCGATCAACCTCCCGTCCATGGCCGCAGCAACTTCCGGCCCCGCTACGAATCTCTGTTTCACGACAACAAACTCGAGTACTCGGCCGAGATCGGCGAAGCACATTCGGACGGAACGCTCGGCTACGCGTGGGGCACGATCCACGGCACTAGCACGCCGCTCGATGGCAGTCCCGCGCGCTCCGTCGATGATACGTTTCTCGCCATCACGCGCTGCGAGTCCGGCCGCTGGCTCGTGTCGCATCTGATCTGGAGTCATGCGCGCCGCTGACTCGCAATAGTTGCATCAGCATCGTCCGAACCTGCTGTGGTTCGCGCAATCACCAGTCCAGCACGCTGAGCGCCGCTTTCTACACTCCTCGCGTCATCGTACCGAGGAGCGTTCCCATGTCGAACAACACAATCCGGCGCGCTGTCCGTTGCGCGCTCGTGACGAGCCTCGCCACCGCAGCGTCGGGCGCAATGCTTGCGCACGCGGCGGAGGAGGGGAGCAACACGATTCAGGAAGTCGTCGTCACCGGCTCGCGCATCGCCCAGCCGGGCCTGACGAGCATCAGCCCCGTCACGGCCATCGCCGCGGAGCAGATCAAGATCGAAGGCGTCACGCGCGTCGAAGATCTGATCAACAACCTGCCGCAGGCGTTCGCCGATTTCGGCGGCAATCTTTCGAATGGCTCGACAGGCGCTGCGACAGTGAACCTGCGCGGCCTCGGCTCACAGCGCACGCTGGTGCTGGTGAACAACCGACGCCTGATGCCTGGCGATCCGACGCAGAACGGCGCTGCTTCGCCCGACCTCAACCAGATTCCCGCCGCGCTGGTCGAGCGCGTCGAAGTGCTGACGGGCGGCGCATCCGCTGTGTATGGCGCCGATGCCGTCGCGGGCGTCGTCAACTTCATCATGGACGACAACTTCGAAGGCGTGCGCGTCGATGCGCAGTACAGCCTCTATCAGCACAACCAGCACAGCGACACGATCGCGGACCTGGTGCGGTCGCGCGACTTCGCTCTGCCGGACAGCAGCGTCACCGATGGCAATGCGAAGGACATCACCTTCATCGCCGGCATCAACACGCCGGACGGCCGCGGCAATGCCACGGTTTATGTCGGCTATCGCGAGCTGGAAGCGATCCGGCAGGATCAGCGCGACTTCAGCGCGTGCTCGCTCGGCTCGTCGTCGGCATCCGGTACGCCAGGACCGTTCACCTGCGCCGGCTCGTCGACGGCGGCAGGCGGTCGCTTCATCACGGTCGACGGCACGTCGAGCACGATCGGACCGGACAATCGCCTGCGGCCGTTCACTGCGACCGATCAGTTCAATTTCGCGCCGGACAACTACTATCAGCGTCCCGACGAGCGCAAGACGGCGGGCCTGTTCGCGCACTATGACTTCAGCGACAAGGCCAGCGTCTACACCGAGTTCATGTTCATGGACGACCGCTCGCTCGCGCAGGTCGCGGCCAGCGGCGCCTTCATCGGCCAGGGTCCCGGCCAGCCGCCGTTCTTCGGCAACCAGCTGGTCAACTGCGACAACCCGCTGCTGACTGCCGACGAGCTCACTACGTGGTGCGGCGGCAATCCGGCCGCGGGCGATATCTTCCTGACGATCGGCCGGCGCAACGTCGAGGGCGGCCCGCGCATCGACGATCTGCGTCATACCTCTTTCCGCGGCGTGCTCGGCCTGCGCGGCGACCTCGCCGACGGCTGGAACTACGACGTCTACGGCCTGTACGGGACCTCGATCCTGTCCGAGAACTTCCAGAACGACATCTCGCGTGCGCGCGTCGGCAAGGCGCTGAACGCAGTCGTCGATTCGCAAGGCCAGGTCGTCTGCCGCGTGAACGCGGACGTCGATTTGTCCAACGACGACCCGGCCTGCGTGCCATGGAACATCTTCAACGTCGGCGGCGTGACGCCGCAGCAGCTCGCGTACCTGCAGATTCCCGGCGTCATGGAAGGCTCGACGACGGAGCAGGTGCTGAGCGGCTCGATCTCCGCGAACCTGGGGCAGTACGGCATCAAGCTGCCGACCGCGAGCGACGGCCTGGCGTTCGCGTTCGGCGCGGAGTACCGCTCGGAGAAGTCGGAGCTGCGGCCGGATGCGGCCTACCAGACGAACGACCTCTTTGGCCAGGGTGCGCCGACGCTCGATACGATCGGCCAGTTCGATGTGCGTGAAGTGTTCGCCGAGCTGCGCGTGCCGCTCGTGCAGGGCAAGCCGGGGGTGCAGACGCTGTCGCTCGAAACGGGCTATCGCTACTCGGACTACAACCTGGGTTTCAACACCGACAGCTACAAGCTCGGTCTCGATTGGGCTCCGATTGATAGCGTTCGATTCCGCGGCAGTTATCAGCGCGCGGTGCGCTCGCCGAACATCCAGGAGCTGTTCCTGCAGCCGCGCGTCCAGCTCAACGGCGTCACCGATCCGTGCGCCGGCGATCTGACCAACGCGACGACGTCTGACGATCCGACGGCCACGTTCGAGGAGTGCGCTCGCTCCGGCGTGACGGCCGCGCAATACGGCACCATCCTGGTGAACCCCGCCGGGCAGTACAACGGCCTGGTTGGCGGCAATACCGCGCTCGATCCGGAGGAGTCCGACACGTACTCTTACGGCATCGTGCTGACGCCGTCATTCCTGCCGGACTTGAGCCTGTCGCTCGACTACTACGACATCAAGGTGGACAAGCTGATCGGCTCGGTCGGCCAGGATTTCATCCTGGGCCAGTGTCTCGCGGGCGTGACGGACTTCTGCAGCGCCGTGCACCGCGTGCCGCTGAACGGCTCGCTGTGGCTCGGCTCGACGGGCTACGTCGACGATCCGATCATCAACACCGGTTCGCTGCACACCAAGGGCATCGATGCCGAGGCGAACTATCGCTTCGACGTCGGCAACGTCGGTCGCATCGCGCTGAGTCTGGTCGGCACGTATACGGATCAGTACGTCGTGGAGCCGCTGCCGGGTGCGCCGACGTATGACTGCTCCGGTCTGTACGGCTCGGTGTGCGGCACGCCGACTCCCGAGTGGCGTCACAAGCTGCGCGCCAGCTGGCAGAGTCCGTGGGGCATGGACCTGTCGCTGACGTGGCGGCACATCGCTGAGGTGTCGCTCGACGGTTCCAACCCGGACACGGGCGCGCCGCCGGTGGCGTTCACCGATCGCAAGCTCGGTGCGCGTGACTACCTCGACTTGTCGGCGGCATACACGTTCACGGACGTCGGAGTGTTCAGCAACATGACAGGCCGCCTCGGCATCAACAACGTCACGGACAAGGACCCGCCGCTGTTCGGTGCGAGCAACTGCCCGACGGTGTACTGCAACGGCAATACCTTTCCGCAGGTGTACGACACGTTGGGCCGCTACATTTTCGTCGGCCTGACGACCGACTTCTAAAGAGCACGTAGGTCGGGCTGCGACCCGACAACTTCGCGACGGCGGGCACGAAGCCCGCCGTTTTTTTGCAGCTTCTGCAACATCGCTCGGTTGACCTGACGCTTGCGCGCGATAGGCTAGGGCCGGGAGGTTGCCGATCATGCTGTTGCTGCGAGCACTGCCGAGGCCCGGGGACCTGCAGCGCGACTGCGACTACCGCCGCTCGTTCTACGCGGTCTGGGGCAAAGTCAACGCGATCCTGTGCGCGTCGGAGACCGAAGTCGCGTACATCCCGTACACCCAGCGGCTGTCCGTCAAAGCCTGCTGGGGCGGGAGCGAGCGCTACTTCATCGACAATCGCACTTTGACCGTCGATGACGACAGCTATCTCATCTTTAACGACCAGCGCAAATATTCGAGCACGATTCACAGCGCGCGCGCGGTGCGCACGTTCAGCATTTTCTTCCGCCCCGGGTTCGCCGAAGAAACGCTGGGCGGCATGCTGACGTCGCAGGACGGCATCCTGGATCGCGAGACGCAGCGCCGCTCCGTCGAGTTTTCGGAACACCTGCGGCCGCACGACCGGCTGGTGACGCCGGTGCTGCGCTACATCGCGTTCCACGTCGAACAAGGCGTGGACGAAAGTCAGTGGTACGAAGAGCAGCTGAGCTTCCTGCTGGAACGGATGCTCAGCAGTCATCGCCTGACGGCCCAGGCGATCGAATCGCTGGCGGCGAGCCGTCCGGGGAAACGTCAGGAGCTGCATCGCCGCCTGAGTTGGGGTCGCGACTTCATCCACAGCAACTACCAGCGGCCGATCACCATCGAGGACATGTCTCGCGCCGCGTGCCTGTCGAAGTATCACTTCATCCGGCTGTTCCATCAGCTCGAAGGCGTCACCCCGTACCGGTATCTGCAGCAGAAGCGCGTCGCGGCTGCGCAACGGCTGTTGGCCACCACTGCGCTCACTCACGTAGAAATCGCCGAGCAGGTCGGGTTCGACCATCGCTCGACCATGTTCCGTCACATGCGACGCATCACCGGCCGCTCGGGCCGACAATGGCGCGGCCGCAAGCTGGCGACGACGTAGCTGTAACGCCAGAGCTGCCTGGGCGTCTTCATAATCATGAAGACGCGAGTCGTGGTGCTTCTTGGACTCCTTGCCGCGAGCGCTGCATCGGCCGCGCCGGGCGGCTTCGATCGCAAGGCCTGGCGCGAAGACTATGCGACGCTGAAGCACGAGTTGGAGAGCTCGTACTCGCATCTCGCGTGGGCTGCGAGTCCGGCGAGCGGCGTAGACTTGCCAGCATTGGATCGACGCACGCTCCATGCGCTCGATGCCGCGCGATCGGATGCGGATGCGAGCGCGGCACTCGTCGGCTTCGTCACCTCGTTTCATGACGGGCACTTCGCGCCAACGGTTACACCCGAAGCATCAGGTGCAAGCGCGGAGCCGCCAGCGCGCGCCGCCGACACCGACGTGAGCTCTGCGTGCGCAGCATTGGGATATTCGCCAGCGACGCGCGTCGCGTTCTCGTTGCCGTTCGAATCTCTCGACGGTTTCAGGCTGCAGTCGGACGGCATCTCGCACGCGTTTCGCAGTGGCACGATCGCCGTGAGCGGGCATCGCTTCGGCCTCGTGCGGATCCCGAGGTTCCGGCCGGCCGAGTACCCTGCGCTATGCCTGGCCACATGGCCGGCGCAGGACGCAATCGAAGCTGCATGGTTGCGGGAGCTCGCGGGCCGTCTGGCCGCGTTGCGTGCCGCCGAGGTCGAAGCCGTGATCGTCGATGTCGGCGGCAACGGCGGCGGCAACGACCTCGGCGACTGGGCGGCGCGATTGTTCACGTCGCGCGACGTGCATTCCGCCCCGCTGCTGATGCACGCAGGTCCGCTCGGCGCGAAGTACATGGACGAACAGCTGCAGGGTCTCAACGATGCGCTCGCCGCGCACGGGGGCGACGCGAAAGTCGAGGCCGTGTTGCGGCCGGCGATCGAGGCATTCGAGCGCCGCAAGCACGAGTCGCTGCAACACCCCTGCGATCTCACATGGGTGTGGCGCGAGCAGCGCCGATTCGATCCCGCGAAGTGTTCCGGCCTGGTCGATGCCGGCTTCATGAACGGGGCCGTGGACTATCTCACTCCCGGCAGTCTGCCGCCCGATGCCGCTGCTGCGCTCTACTGGGCGACCGTGGCCGATCCGATGCGCGGCGCGTGGGACGGGCCGGTGTATCTGTTGACGGATGCCGGAACAGCATCGGCGGCGGAGATGTTTGCCGCACTGATGCGTGACCGCGGCATCGCGAAGACCGTCGGTGTTCGCACGCTCGGACTCGGCTGCGGTTCGATGGTCGAATCGGCGCCGTTTACGCTGCCGCACTCGCGCCTGTCGTTCCGCATTCCCAACTGCGTGCGTCTGCGCGCGGACGGCACGGACGAAGTCGCCGGCATCGTGCCGGACCTGCCGGTGCTGCCTGTCGCGAATGAAAGCCCGCGGGCGCGAGCTGCGCGCGCCCTCGCCGTCATGGCTCAGGACGTGCGTCGCGGAGCAGCTTCCGCAGGAGCAGAGCGCCAATGATCGCGGCAGCAAAGGCGCTGCCGAGAAAGGCCACTGCGGGTCCTGTCGTTTGCGCCTCGGGATGATCGACGAGCCACGTGTAGTAGCCGTTGACGAACGCGTTGTAGGCGGCATGCAGCAGGATGCACGGCCACAGCGATCTGCACCGTTCGTAGAGCCAGCCGGCGACGATGCCGATCGCGAGCGCGGTCATCATCTGATAGAGATTCAGATGCGCGATGCCGAACAGCGCGGCCGACCACACGATCGCGAAGGTGCGTGAGTAGCGCCGCAGGAAGCCACGCAGGATCACACCTCGAAACAGCATCTCTTCGAGCACCGGCGCGACCACGCATGCGAACAGCACGGGCACGACACCCGGCTCCATCTGCCGCTGGAAGCGTGCAATGTCGTGCGCGTTCATCGGAACCAGCCACTGCACGATCGTGTTGGCTATGCCTGCAACGAACACGAGGCCCGGCACCAGCAGCAGGATCGGCAGCGTCACCAGCGTCATCGTGGCGGCCACTGAGTGCCCGGCCGGATGGAACAGCGCGCGATAGCCGATGCGCTTATAGGCCATGAGGCCGACGAACAGGATGCCGTTGCCGACAACAGTGATGAAGCCGTAGACATCGGCGTCGTTGACCCCGGCCAGCAGATCCGCCGAGAACACCGCAGCTGCCACGAGCAGCTCGATGAGTATCAACAGCGCGATCAGCAGCAGCGCCTGCACGGCGCTCGGGAATGTCGGGTGCTCCTCGGTCACGGTTGTGTCTGTGACTGCGCCGGCGCTTCCAGGCCTTTGCTGTACAGCACCCGCCCGTCCGGAGTGACGAGGATCGCGTCGATGTCGTCGAGGCGGTTGTAGATTTCGAGCGCGCGCTCCGGGCCCAGCACGAACGCGGTCTTCGACAGGCCGTCGGTGCGCGTCGCGGTTGGCCCGATGATCGTGGCGCTGCGCACTTTGCTCGCCGAGTGTCCCGTGCCGGGATCGATGATGTGGTGATAGCGCACACCGTCTTCGTCGAAGTAGCGCTCGTAGTCGCCGGAGGTCGAGATCGCCGCGTCCTCCAGTGGAATGCGCGCGATCACTTCGTTCTTGCGGTCCGGATGACGGATGCCGACGACCCAGGGCTTGCCGAAGCGATCGCCGATGATGCGGCTGTCGCCGCCGGCGGTGACGAGCGCGTGCTTGATGCCCCGTGCCTGCAGCAGCGCAATCCCGCGGTCGACGGAATGTCCCTTGGCGATGCCGCCCAGGTCGATGCGGACGCCGGGCTGCGTGAAGCGGACCGTGTGCGCCTTCGGGTCGAGCACGACGTGTCGATAGTTCACACCGGGCAGCGCCGCCTGGATCTGCTGCTCGCCGGGCCGGACGTGGTGCCGGAAGTCATAGAGGTAGCCGACGCTGGCGTACGTGATGTCGAACGCGCCTTCGGTCACGCGCGAATAGTCGAGTGCGGTGCTCAACAGGTCGAACAGCTCAGGCGAGATCCTGATCGGTCCCTGCGCGGCCCGCGCATTGACCATCGACACCTCGCTGGTCGGCTTGTAGGTGCTCATCGACTCGTCGATGCGGCGCATTTCTGCGAGCACCGCCTCGATCGCGGCCTGTCCCTGCGCCTTGTCGTCCGCCCACAGCTCGACGGTGATGCGCGTGCCCATGATCCCGTCTTCGACGCGTTCCAGCCATTCGGCGGCAGCGAGGCCGGGCGCAAGCCAGCACAGCAGGGCGATGCAGAGTTTCATGTACGTATGGTAAGTCAGACCGGCGCTTTCGGTATCATCGCGCCCCATGGATCAGTTCGACGTAGTCGTCATCGGCAGCGGCCCGGCGGGCGAGGGCGCCGCCATGACCGCCGCCAAGCATCACAAGAGCGTCGCGGTCATCGAGCGCTATTACGAAGTCGGCGGTGGCACCACCCACTGGGGCACGATCCCGAGCAAGGCGCTGCGCCACGCTGCCAAAATCCTGCACGACACGCGCCGCAATCCGCTGCTGCGCGAGTTCAGCGACTCATCGGCCCTGACCTATCCGCAGCTGCTGAAGTCGGCGAACAAGGTGATCGAGACGCAGGTCGCCACGCGCCATCGCTTCTACGAGCGCAACCGCGTGCCGATCTACTCCGGCGAAGCGTCGTTCGTCGACGCGCACACGCTCGAAGTGCAGCCCGCGAACGGCAAGCCGGTGCGAGTGGCCGGCAAGCACATCGTGATCGCGGCAGGCTCGCGGCCGTACCATCCGCCAGATCTCGATTTCACGCATGATCGGATCCGCGACAGCGATACGATCCTGCACTACGGCCAGCATCCGTTCGCGGTCACGATCTACGGCGCCGGCGTCATCGGTTGCGAGTACGCCTCCATCTTCGTCAACCTCGGCGTCAAGGTGACGCTGGTCAACACGCAGGACCGGCTGCTGTCCTTCCTCGATGACGAGATCGCCGAGGCGTTGTCGTATCACCTGCGCGAGCAGGGCTGCGTCATCCGTCACAACGAGCAGTTCAAGCAGCTGGAAGCGCGCGAGCGCGACGTGGTGCTGCACCTGGAGTCCGGGCGCAAGATCAAATCCGACGTGCTGCTGTGGGCGAACGGCCGCACCGGCAATTCCAACGCGCTCAAGCTCGAGAACGCCGGGCTCAGCAGCAACCAGCGCGGGCAGATCGCGGTGAGCCGGCAGTACCAGACGACTGTGCCGCACGTCTACGCGGTCGGCGATATCGTCGGCCCGCCGGCGCTGGCCAGTGCCGCCTACGTGCAGGGCTCGCACGCGGTCGAGCACATCCTCGATCCCGCCGTGTCACCGCATCGGCTGGAGATGATTCCAAGCGGCATCTACACGATTCCGGAGATCTCCTCGATCGGCCGCAGCGAGCGCGAGCTGCAGGAGGCGAAGGTGCCGTACGAGGTCGGGCACTGCGCCTTCAAGAACCTGGCGCGCGCGCAGATGACCGAAGAGAAGGTCGGCATGCTCAAGATCATCTTCCACGCCGAAACCCTCGAGGTGCTCGGCGTGCATTGCTTCGGCGACGGCGCTTCCGAGATCGTGCACATCGGCCAGACCGTGATGGCCAGCAAGGACATCAACGACATCCGCTATTTCACCGGCACCACCTTCAACTATCCGACGATGGCGGAGGCGTATCGTGTCGCCGCCTACAATGGCATCAACCGACTGACGTAAACAAAGGGGCCTGCGATGAGCATCGTAAAAGAATTCCGCGAATTTGCCGTCAAGGGCAACGTCGTCGACATGGCGGTCGGCATCATCATCGGCGCGGCGTTCGGCAAGATCGTCAGCTCGCTGGTCAGCGACGTGGTGACGCCGCCGCTCGGCTACGTCATCGGCGGGGTGGACTTCACCAAGCTGGCCGTGACGCTGCCGGCGATGCGCGAGGGCGCCGAGGCGGTCACTATCCGCTACGGCGTGTTCCTGCAGGCGCTGTTCGACTTCATCATCGTCGCCTTCGCGATCTTCATGATCGTCAAACTGATCAACCGCCTGCGCCGCAAGGAAGAAGAGAAGCCCGCCGCACCCCCGGCCCCGCCGCGCCAGGAAGTGCTGTTGGAAGAGATCAGGAATTTGCTGAAGAGCAGATGAGAGAGTATCGCCAAGGGCGCCAAGGCCGGAAGAAGCACGCCAAGGATTCCTGATATCAGAAACTTGGCGAGCTCTTTCCGGCCTTGGCGGCTTGGCGAGACTGCCTTCTCTTCAGTTGAGCGCCGCGAAGGCGGCGCGAGTCAGGTTCTCGGGGGCGTCGGCGGTGCAGGCGACGTTGTCTTCGACGCGGATGCCGCCGTAGGGCCGGAACTCGTCGACGCGGTGCCAGTTGATGTGCCGGCCGTGCGCGCCTTTGCGCGCTTCGTCGAGCAGCATGTCGATGAAGTAGAGGCCGGGTTCGATCGTCACCACGAAACCCGGCTCGAGCGTGCGCGTGAGCCGCAGATAGGGATGGCCGGGTGGGCGCGCCTTCTGCGTTCCGGTCGCGTCGACGCTGAACCCCGCGACATCGTGCACCTGCAGGCCGAGCAGATGACCGACGCCGTGCGGGAAAAACACGCCCGACAGGCCGCTCGTCACGGCATCGGCCGCTGACAAGGTGATGACCCCGGATTCGTGCAGCAGGCTCGCGATGCGCAGATGCGCGTCGAGGTGAATCTTCGCGTAGTCGACACCGTCGCGAACCTGCGCACACAACTGCAACTGCAGCGATTCCATGCCGGCGACCAGCGCGGCGAAGTCGCCATCGGCGGCGGCATACGTCCGCGTGACGTCGGCAGCGTAAGCATGGAACTGCGCGCCGGCATCTATCAGGAACGAATAGTGCTGCGCCGGCGTCTCGCGCTCCTGATGCTGGTAGTGCAATACCGCAGCGTTCTTGTTGAGGGCGACGATGTTCGAGTAGGGCAGCTCCTTTTCCGTGTGTCCCGTGCCGCGCACGTAGGCCATGTGGATCTCGTATTCGGACTTGCCGGCGCGAAACGCCGCTTCAGCCGCGACGTGTCCGCGCGCGGCGGCGTGCGACGCGTGCCGCATGCACTCCAGCTCGTATTCCGTTTTGATCGCGCGTGGGTAGTGCAGACGGTGCAGCAGCGCTGCGGGGTTGCTTTCCGCAAAACTCCAGTCCGCGAACTGCTGCTGCCACTCGCCGATGAACGCGCAACGGCCCAGGTGCGTGAGATGGCGGCGCGCCTCGGCCGGCTCGCGGATGACTTCGATCTGAAAATGCCGCGTCCAGAAGCCCTGTGGCAGCGAAGGCGGCTTGTGCCAGTAGTCGGCCGGTTGCAGGAAGATCAGCCGCAGCTTCTCGCCCGGTCGATACACGAGCCAGCAATCGACGGCGTCTTCGAGCGGCACCCACAGCTTGAAATGCGGATTCGGCTTGAACGGATACGGATGATCGTCGAGGAACAGCAGGTGCGGGCTGCCGGCGTGGATCGCGAGCGTGTCGAAGTTGCACGCGGCCATCGCCTGGTCGGTGCGCTGACGCTGGACGCGGATGTGATCGTCGAAGAGCGAAGCGAGCATGATCGTCCCGGGGAGATGTCAACGTTTCGTCATGTCAATGTTTCGTCAATGTCGCCGCGTGCACACAATGCGCGAAACACCGGAATTTCCAGGTTCAAAACGCGTTTCAAACACACTAGAATTCTGCGCGCTTGTTGTCCACCTTCATCAGTCACACAGGTGATCATCAGTCATGAACACAAAAATGATTCTCGCCGCAGTCGCGCTGTCGCTGTCGCTGGCCGCGTGCGCCAAGAAGGAAGAGGCTGCTCCGGCCGACACGGCTGCCGCTCCGGCGGAAACCGCACCGGCGCCGGATGCGTCTGCTGATCCGAATGCCGCTTCCAACGATGCGGCCAATGCCGCCAGCGAATCCGCTCCGGCCGAGACGCCGCCTGCGGATCAGCCGCCGGCCCAGCCGCAGCAGCAGTAATCGCCCTGATATCGAAGGACGATTGTCGAGCTAGGATACCGGGCGGGAGTTTCCCGCCCGGTGTCCCCCACCGCGGAGGCTCCCACACCATCGGCACGGGAGGTGGGTCGTGACAGTCAGCATCCGCGACGCGCAGAACTCTCCGCAGGACCGCACCTGGATCCAGGCGCAGTATCCCGAATACCTCGAAGACCTCTCGCAGCAGAGCATGAACACCGGGATGTTCCCGGCGAAGGGCGAGTATGGCGAGCGCGAGCAGGAACTCATGGCGCGCTGGTTCGCCGACGACACCTCCCATCCGCTGATCATCCTGAAGAACGACAAGCCCGCCGGCTTCGCGCTGGTGAGCCGTCCGCCGCGCCATCAGCGCGCGAACGTCGATTTCCGCATGGCCGATTTCTTCATCGCGCCGCGCTCGCGCCGCCTCGGCATCGGCCGCGACGCCGCCGCGTTGATCTTCAACCGCTTCGCCGGCACCTGGGAGATCGTCGAGTTCGTCTACAACAAGCCGGCCGTGCAGTTCTGGCGCACCATCGTCGGCGGCTACACCGGCGGCAAGTTCAAGGAATCGATCTCGCAGGGCGAAGTGCACCAGGTGTTCGTCTCGGGCAAGGCGCGGCCTGGAGGGAAGTGATGCATCACCTCCATCACCTGCATCACCTATCCCACTGCCCTTTTACGCTGCACCTTCGCCTTCCTCCCTAACACCGGCCGCAGATACTGCCCCGTGTAGGATTTCCCGCTCGCCGCGATGTCTTCCGGCGTGCCCACCGCGACGACCGTGCCGCCGCCGGCGCCGCCCTCCGGGCCGAGGTCGATGACCCAGTCCGCCGTCTTGATCACGTCGAGGTTGTGCTCGATCACCACGATCGTGTTGCCTTCGTCGCGCAGCCGGTGCAGGACCCCGAGCAGCTGCTCGATGTCGTAGAAGTGCAGGCCGGTCGTCGGCTCGTCGAGAATGTAGAGCGTGCGGCCGGTGGACCGTTTCGACAGCTCCTTGGCGAGCTTCACGCGCTGCGCTTCGCCGCCCGACAGCGTCGTCGCGTTCTGGCCGAGACGAATGTACGACAGGCCGACGTCCATCAGCGTCTGCAGCTTCGGCGCGATCGCGGGGGCGTGGCGGAAGAAGTCCAGCGCATCCTCGACCGTCAGCTCCAGCACCTCGTGGATGTTCTTGCCCTTGTAGCGGATCTCGAGCGTCTCGCGGTTGTAGCGCCGGCCCTTGCAGACGTCGCAGGGCACGTACACGTCCGGCAGGAAATGCATCTCGACCTTGATCACGCCGTCGCCCTGGCACGCTTCGCAGCGCCCACCCTTGACGTTGAAGCTGAAGCGGCCCGCCTCGTAGCCGCGCGCGCGCGCTTCGGGAACGGCGGAAAAGATGTCGCGGATCGGCGTGAACAGTCCGGTGTAGGTCGCGGGATTGGAGCGCGGCGTGCGGCCGATCGGGCTCTGGTCGATGTCGATCACGCGGTCGATGTGCTCCAGGCCTTCGACGCCGTCGTTCGGCGCCGGGTCCGTCGAAGCGTCGTTGAGCTTGCGCGCCACGAACTGGTACAGCGTGTCGTTCACCAGCGTCGATTTGCCCGAGCCGGAAACGCCGGTCACGCAGGTCATCACGCCGAGCGGGATGTCGACGGACACGTTGCGGAGGTTGTTGCCGCGCGCATTGGCGATGCGCAGGACGCGATCGTCCTGGCGCGGCGTGCGCATCGGCGGAATCGCGATGGCGCGCTCGCCGGCGAGATACTGGCCGGTGATCGAGTCCTTGCACGCCGCGATCTCATCGGGCGTGCCCTGCACGATGACGCGTCCGCCGTGGCTGCCGGCGCCGGGACCCAGGTCGACCACGTGATCGGCGTGACGGATCGCGTCCTCGTCGTGCTCCACGACGATCACCGTGTTGCCGAGGTCGCGCAGGCGGTTCAGCGTGCGCAGCAGGCGGTCGTTGTCGCGCTGGTGCAGGCCGATCGACGGTTCGTCGAGGATGTACATGACGCCGACCAGGCCGGAGCCGATCTGGCTGGCGAGCCGGATGCGCTGCGCCTCGCCGCCCGAAAGCGTGTCGGCGCTGCGATCCAGCGTCAGGTAGTCGAGGCCGACGTCGCTGAGGAAACGCAGCCGCTCGTGGATCTCCTTGACGATCTTGGCGGCGATCTCGCCGCGCCAGCCTTCGAGCCGCAGACTGTCGCTGAACGTCAGCGCGTCGCTGACCGCGAGTTTCGCGATGTCGGGCAGCGTGCGCTCCGCGACGAACACGTTGCGGGCCGCGCGGTTCAGGCGAGTGCCGCCGCATTCGGGGCAGGGCTGGTTGCTGAGGTATTTCGCGAGCTCCTCGCGCACCGCGAGCGATTCGGTTTCGCGGTAGCGGCGCTCCAGGTTCGGGATCACGCCTTCCCACTTGTGCGCTCGACGCATCGTGCCGCCGCGCGCGTCGACGTAACGGAAGTCGATCTTCTCGTCGCCGCTGCCGTACAGCACGACCTTCTGGACCTTCGGCGGCAGATCCTGCCAGGGCTCTTCGACGTCGAACTTGTAGTGACGCGCGAGGGATTGCACCAACGCGAAGTAATACGCGTTGCGGCGGTCCCAGCCGCGGATCGCTCCGCCTGCGAGCGACAGGTGCGTGTGGTGGACCACGCGAGCCGGATCGAAGAACTGCTGCACGCCGAGGCCTGAGCACGTCGGGCACGCACCCGCCGGGTTGTTGAAGGAGAACAGCCGCGGCTCGAGCTCGGACAGGCTGTAGCCGCAGATCGGGCAGGCGAACTTGTCGGAGAACACCAGCTCTTCGCGTTTCGGCTCGTCCATGAACGAGACCCGCGCGACGCCGTCCGACAGGCGCAGCGCAGTCTCGAACGACTCGGCGAGACGCTGGCCCGCGTCCGGGCGCACTTTCAGCCGATCCACCACCGCCTCGATCGTGTGTTTCTTCTTCGGATCGAGTTTCGGCGGGGTCTCGAGCTCGGCCACGATCCCGTCGATGCGCGCGCGCACGAAGCCCTGTCCGCGCAGCTGCTCGATCACGTGCGCATGCTCACCCTTGCGCGCATCGATCAACGGAGCCAGCAGCAGCAGCGGCGTGCCCTCGGCCACGCGCAGCACTTGGTCCACCATCTGGCTGACCGTCTGCGCCAGCAGGTCGATGCCGTGATCCGGGCAGCGTGGGATGCCGACTCGCGCGAACAGCAGTCGCAAGTGGTCGTAGATCTCCGTCACCGTGCCGACGGTCGACCGCGGATTGTGGGACGTGGACTTCTGCTCGATCGCGATCGCCGGGGACAGGCCCTCGATCGAGTCGACGTCGGGCTTTTCCATCATCGACAGGAACTGCCGCGCGTAGGCCGACAGCGACTCCACGTAGCGGCGCTGGCCCTCGGCGTAGATGGTGTCGAACGCGAGCGAGGACTTGCCGGAGCCGGACAGGCCGGTGAAGACGATCAGGCGGTCCCGCGGCAACTCCAGGTCGATGTTGCGCAGGTTATGAGTACGCGCGCCGCGGATGAGGATGGAAGGCATTGGGGCCAGAGAGTTGAGGGCGTTTCCGGACCGATCAATATACGCAAAATGGCCGTCCGGGCCGAAATCGTCCTGCCCGCGCGGCCGGCTCCCGGTACAATCCCGCTCCTGTTTACCAGGGGTTCACGAGAGGTCGGTCATGGCGCGCGGTATCAACAAAGTCATCCTGGTGGGCAATCTCGGGGCGGATCCCGACACGCGCTATATGCCGAGCGGCAAGGCCGTCACCAACATCCGCGTCGCCACCAGCGAGTCCTGGAAGGACAAGCAGACCGGCGACATGCAGGAGCGCACCGAGTGGCACAGCATCGTCATGTACGACAAGCTGGGCGAAATCGCCGCGGAATACCTGCGCAAGGGCTCGCAGGTGTACATCGAGGGCAAGATCCGCACCCGCAAATGGCAGGACAAGGAAGGCAAGGACCGCTATACGACCGAGATCATCGCCGACCAGATGCAGATGCTGGGGGGCCGTGGCGGCGGCGGTGGAGCGTCCAGCGAGCCCCGTGAGCCGCGTAGCGCGGCCCGCCAGGCACCGGCCGAGGACCGCTCGACGGCCCCGGTCGACGAGGGCGGCGGCGGGGAATTCGACGACGACATACCGTTTTAACGGCGACCTCTGAACTTATCCTAGTCAAATCAGGTTGTTAGGGCACATCCCTGTGCCATTCCTCTACATTCGAACGTTCGGCTGCCAGATGAACGAGTACGACTCCGCCAAGATGGTGGACGTGCTGCGTGAATCCCAGGGCTACGAGCTGACCGACGACCCGGCGCAGGCCGACCTGCTGCTGCTCAATACCTGTTCCGTGCGCGAGAAGGCGCAGGAGAAGGTGTTTTCGCAGCTCGGCGGCTGGAAGCAGCTCAAGAAGGCCAAGCCGCACCTGCTGATCGGCGTCGGCGGCTGCGTCGCGAGCCAGGAGGGCGACGGCATCACCCGGCGCGCGCCGTACGTCGACCTGGTGTTCGGTCCGCAGACGCTGCACCGCCTGCCGCAGATGATCGACGAGCTGAAGACCACCGGCCGCTCGGTCGTCGACGTGAGTTTTCCGGAGATCGAGAAGTTCGACTCCATGCCCGAGCCGCGCGCCGAGGGCGCGACCGCGTTCGTGTCGATCATGGAAGGCTGCAGCAAGTACTGCACGTTCTGCGTCGTGCCTTACACGCGCGGCGAGGAAGTGAGCCGCCCGTTCGGCTCCGTCATGACCGAGATCCGCAGCCTTGCGCGCCAGGGCGTGCGCGAGATCACGCTGCTCGGCCAGAACGTCAACGCCTACAACGCCCCGATGGAAGACGGCGCGCTGTGCGATCTCGGCACGCTGATCTACTACGTCGCCGAAGTGCCGGGCATCGAGCGCATCCGCTTCACCACCTCGCATCCGGTGGAGTTCAAGGACTCGTTGATCGAGGCGTACCGCGACATCCCGCAGCTCGCCAATTATCTGCACCTGCCGGTGCAGTCCGGCTCGGACCGCGTGCTGGCGGCGATGAAGCGCGGCTACACCACGCTCGAGTACAAGCAGAAGATCCGCAAGCTGCGCGCGGTGCGACCGGAGATCAGCCTGTCCTCCGACTTCATCGTCGGGTTCCCGGGCGAGACGCAACGCGATTTCGACGCCACGATGGGCCTGATCGCGGAGGTCGGCTTCGACCAGTCGTTCAGCTTCATCTACAGCCGCCGGCCGGGCACGCCGGCCGCTGCGTTGCCGGATGACGTCACGCACGCAGAAAAGCAGCAGCGCCTCGCGGCCCTGCAGGCGCGGGTCGATGGGCAGGCGCAGGCAATCAGCCGCGCGATGCTCGGGACCCGGCAGCGCGTGCTGGTCGAGCGTCCCTCGAAGAAAGACGCGCAGCAGCTCGCCGGGCGCACCGAGAACATGCGCTGGGTGAACTTCGACGGTCCGCAGACGTTGATCAACCGATTCGCCGACGTCCTGATCACGGAGGCACTGCCGAACTCGCTGCGCGGCCGGCTCGCATGAGCGCATCCATCGCAACGCGCGATCTCGCGTTCGAGCCGGTCGACAATGCCCGGCTCGCCAACTTCGTCGGCCCCATGGACGAGAACCTGCGGCAGGTCGAGCAGCGCCTGAACGTGCAGGTGCGCCGGCGCGGCGGCTGGGTCGAGGTTTCCGGCACGCCCGAGGCGACCGTGATGGCCGAGCACGTGCTGCGCCACCTGTTCGAGCTTTCGGCGAGCGAGTCGCTGACGCCGGACCGCGTGCATCTCGCCGTGCAGGAAGCTCGCATGGAGCCCGCGCCGATCGTCGTCACGCGCGCCGCCGACGAGGTGACCATTCACACGCAGCGCGGCGGCATTCGAGGCCGCGGCGCAAATCAGCGCCAGTACCTCGCGAACATCCACACCTGCGACCTGACGTTCGGCATCGGGCCCGCCGGCACCGGCAAGACGTATCTCGCGGTCGCCTGCGCGGTCGAGGCGCTGCAGACCGATCGGGTGCGCCGCATCGTGCTGGTGCGTCCCGCGGTCGAAGCGGGCGAGCGCCTCGGCTTCCTGCCCGGCGACATCGGGCAGAAGGTCGATCCCTACCTGCGCCCGATGTACGACGCGCTGTACGACATGATGGGTTTCGACCGCGTCGCGCGCGCGATCGAGCGGCAGGTGATCGAGATTGCGCCACTCGCCTTCATGCGCGGCCGCTCGCTCAACGACTCGTTCATCATTCTCGACGAGGCACAGAACACCTCGGTCGAGCAGATGAAGATGTTCCTGACGCGCATGGGCTTCGGCTCGAAGGCCGTCGTGACCGGCGACATCACGCAAACCGACCTGCCGAAGCAGCAACTTTCGGGCCTGCGCCACGTGATGAACGTACTGCCGGGCGTGGAGGGCGTGGCGTTCACGCAGTTCTCGTCGAAGGACGTCGTGCGTCATCCGCTCGTCCAGCGCATCGTGCAGGCGTACGAGAAAGGCGAGCGCGGGTGATCGTGACGGTGCAGATCGCAACTCGCAGGGCTGGAGTGCCGCACGCGCGCAGCCTCACGCGCTGGGCCAACGCGGCGTACGCGGGCACCGGCGAGCTGACCATTCGCGTGATCGGCGCCGCCGAGAGCCGCAAGCTGAATCGCACCTGGCGCGGCAAGGACAAGCCGACCAATGTCTTGTCCTTCGGCGGAAATGGGGACATTCCCGATTTCCTCGGCGACCTGGCGATCTGCGCGCCGGTCGTGGCGCGCGAGGCGCGCGAGCAGGGCAAATCGCCCGCGGCGCATTGGGCGCACATGGTCGTGCATGGCGTCCTGCACCTGCTCGGCTACGATCACGAGAACGATCGCGACGCGAAGCGCATGGAAGCGCGCGAGACCAAGATCCTGGCTCAACTCGGAATGCCGAATCCCTATGTCTGAAGAGCATGGTTCGACCGGCCGCTGGCTGCGGCGCATCACCGACACGCTCAGCGGCGAGCCGCGCGACATCGACGGCCTGATCGATACGCTGGCGCAGGCGCGGCAGCGCGGCCTGATCAACGCCGACGCGTTCGAGATGCTCGAAGGCGTGCTGCGCGTCGCCGAGCTGCAGGTGCGCGACATCATGGTGCCGCGCTCGCAGATGACGATCGTGAATCGCGACGATCCGCCGGCGGACATCCTGCCGATCGTCATCGAGTCCGGACACTCGCGGTTCCCGGTGATCGGCGAGGACCGCGACCAGGTGGTCGGCATCCTGCTCGCCAAGGACCTGCTGCGCTATTTCGCCGAGGGCGGGCGCGAGGACTTCGACATCAAGGAGGTGCTGCGTCCGGTCGCGTTCATCCCGGAGAGCAAGCGCCTCAACGTGCTGCTCAAGGAGTTCCGCGTCAGCCACCACCACATGGCGATCGTGGTCGACGAATACGGCGGCGTCGCCGGCCTGGTCACGATCGAGGACGTGCTGGAGCAGATCGTCGGTGACATCGGCGACGAGTACGACGTCGAGGACGACCTCGACATCCGCAAGGAAGGCGATCGCCAGTTCAGCGTCAAGGCGCAGACCCGCATCGACGAGTTCAACAACTTCTTCGGCACCGAGTTCAGCGACGAGGAGTTCGACACGATCGGCGGCCTCGCGATGAATTACCTCGGCCGTCTGCCCCGGCGTGGCGAGGCGTTCGTGCTCGGCGGCCTGGAATTCAAGGTGCTGCGCGCCGACCGCCGCCGCCTCGACATGCTGCGCGTCATCACGCCGCGCGACATCGTGCCGAAGGAGGAAGGGTGATGAGGGTGATGAACGTGATGGAGTGATGCATTCATCACCTTCATCACTTACATCACCTTCATCACTTCGCATGCACTCCTTCCTTGCCACCCGCCTCGGAGTTTGGCTCTCGCTGCCGGTCGGCGCAGCTGTTTCCCTGGCATTCGCACCGTTCGGCTGGTGGCCGCTGGCGATTCTCGGCACCGCTTATCTGTTTGCCGTGTGGCACGAGGCGACGCCGCGGCGCGCGGCGTGGAGCGGCTTTCTGTTCACGGCAGGCACGTTTCTCGCGGGCACCTACTGGCTCTATCACAGTGTGTATGAGATCGGGCGCGCGCCGATCGCGTTGACGATCGCCGTGATCGTGATCATCGCCGCAGTCATGGGCGCGTATACCGCGCTGCTCGGATATGTGCTGACCCGCTGGATTCGCGTGCAGGGAGCGTTGCGCTGGCTGCTGCTGCTGCCGTCCGTGATCGCGCTGGTCGAATGGTTCCGCGGCTGGTTCCTCAGCGGCTTCCCCTGGCTGGCGCTCGGTTACACGCAGACCGACGCGCCACTCGCCGGCCTCGCGCCGCTCGGCGGCGTTTACACGGTGAGCTTCGCAGTGGCGTTGTCTGCTGGTGCGCTCGTCGCATTGCTGTTCGGCAACTCGCGCAGTCGCATCGCCGCGGGCAGTGCTCTGGTCGCGGTCTGGATTCTCGGCTTCGCGCTGTGGAACCACGCATGGACGCAATCCACCGGCACACCGGTGACAGTCGCGATCGTACAGGGCGCGGTGCCGCAGGAAATGAAGTGGGACCAGGAGCAGTTCGAGGCGACGCTCGAGCTGTATCGCGATCTCACGGCGCCGCATCTCGGCGCGAAACTCATCGTCTGGCCCGAGTCCGCGCTCGCGGCGACCGTGGACATGCTCGGCGACTTCCTGGGACCGGAATGGGACGCCACGAAGCGCGCCGGCTCGACGCTGGTGCTCGGGCAATTGCGCCGGGATCCGCGGCGCGACGTGTATTACAACGCCGTGCTCGCGCTCGGCGACGAGCCGCAGTGGTATGCGAAGCGCCGGCTAGTGCCGCTCGCCGAATTCTTTCCCGTGCCGGACTGGATGCGCGACTGGCTCAAGGGCATGGAGCTGCCGTACAGCGGCTTCGAGGCGGGCGGCGACTCGCAGCCGGCGCTCGACGCCGCGGGCCAGAAGCTGGGCATTACGATCTGTTACGAGGATGCGTACGCCTCGGATCAGCTCGCAGTGCTGAAGGATGCGACGCTGCTCGTCAACGTGACCAACGACGCCTGGTTCGGCGACTCGACTGCTGCCCATCAGCATCTGCAGATCAGCCGCATGCGCGCGCTCGAGGCGGGCCGCACGATGCTGCGTGCGGCGAACGATGGCATCTCCGCGATCATCGGTCCGGACGGGCGTGTGACGGCGACGCTGCCGCGCTTTCAGCCGGGCGTGCTCACCGGCTCCGTGCAGCCGCGCATCGGACTGACTCCTTATGCAAGATTCGGTAACTGGCCGGTGATAGTGTTCAGCCTTGCGATTTTGTTGGGCGGCCTCGCGCTCGGCGTGGCGACGGCGCTACGATCCGCCCGCAGAACACAGACTCAATCATTGCAGGGGGGTGTGTCGTGAACGTAAGGATCGCTGTGATCGCCGTCTTGGCGACGCTGTGCGCATGCGCGGGCAACAAGCAAGCGCCCGAGAAGCAGGCGTCGCAGCCGCCCAGCTCGCAGGGAACATACAAACCGACAGGCTCCCACATCGTCGAGAAGACCGACGGGCGCCGCTCGCCCAAGAACAGCAGCAGCTCGCCGGTGCAGGACCTGAGCAAATCGCCGGCCGCGACGATCATCCCCAACCAGCCGCCGAAGTGACCTGGTAGCGCGTGGACAATCTGCTCCAGGTCATCCTGCTCGGCGTCATCGAGGGCATCACCGAATTCCTGCCGATCTCCAGCACCGGCCACCTGCTGATCGCCCAGCACTGGCTGGGAGCGCGCTCGGAGCTGTTCACCGTCGCGATCCAGGCCGGCGCGATCCTCGCAGTGGTCGCGATCTACTGGCGGCGCCTCTGGGATCTGACTTTGAACCTGGCGCAGCCCGCCAATCGTAGTTATCTACTCAAGCTGCTCGGGGCGTTTGCAATCACTGTCGTCGGCGGGCTGGCGGCGAAGCTGATGGGGCTGGAGCTGCCGGAGACGCTGGCGCCGATCGCCTGGGCGATGTTGATCGGCGGCGCCGCGATCTTCGTGATCGAGGCGCACACGGCACGTCAGCCGCTGAGCGAGCAGCTCACGTGGCGCGTAGCGGCCTGGGTCGGCGTAGCGCAAGTCATTGCCGGTGTGTTTCCGGGCACGTCGCGCTCGGCAGCGACGCTGTTCGCGGCGATGCTCGCGGGCATGACCTCGCGGCCGGCGGCGGCCGAGTTTTCGTTCCTGGTGGCGATCCCGACGATGTTCGCTGCGACCGCCTACGAGGTGTTGAACCTTTATCGTCACGGCCAGATCGCACAGGAGCACTGGAGCGACCTGGGTGTCGGCTTCGTGGTGTCGGCGATCGTGGCGTTCATCGTGGTGAAGTGGCTGCTGATGTACATCCAGACGCACCGCTTCACCGTATTTGCGTGGTACCGGATCCTGGCCGGAGGCGCGTTGCTCGCCTTCGCGGCCGTCAGCACTCTTTAGGAGCATTGCTGGAGTATTGATGTCGACACGCCTGACCCGCTACATCCTGATCGGCCTGGTGCTCGGCATCGTCGCCGGCTACATCGTCAACACGCAGTTCGCTGCGTCGGCCGAAGGGTTCGCAACGCGCGTCGAGCTGCTGCCGTTCGCGTTCCTGCGCCTCATCAAGATGATCATCGCGCCGCTGGTGTTCTCGACGCTGGTGGTCGGCATCGCCAAGATGGGCGACATCGGCACCGTCGGGCGCGTCGGCGGCAAGGCGCTCGGCTGGTTCATTTTCGCCTCGCTCCTGTCGCTGACGCTCGGCCTGATCCTGGTGGAGACGCTGGAGCCCGGCAAGGTCATGCAGATCGAGCTGCCGGATGCCGCCGCTGCGGCGAGCTCGGGCGTGCAGGGCGGGGCGCTGACGCTCAAGGGCTTCATCGAGCACCTGATTCCGACCAGCATGGCCGACGCGATGAGCCGCAACGAGATCCTGCAGATCGTGGTGTTCTCGCTGTTCTTCGGCGTGGCGATGGCGGCGCTCGGCGCGCGCGGCCGCGTCGTCGTCGATGTGCTCGACTCCGTGTCGCACATCATGCTGAAGGTGACCGGCTACGTGATGCTGTTCGCGCCGCTGGCAGTGTTCGGCGCGCTGGCCGGCAGCGTGGCGAAGGAAGGCCTGCAGATCATCGGCGTCTACGGCATCTTCATGGGTGAGTTCTATCTCGGCCTGATCATCCTGTGGGCGCTGCTGATCGCGCTCGGTGCGTTCATCATCGGTCCGCGGATCCTGCGGCTGATCCGGCGCGTGCGCGAGCCGACGATCCTGGCGTTCTCCACGGCGAGCTCGGAGGCGGCCTATCCGAAGACGCTCGAAGAGCTGGAGCGCTTCGGCTGCAGCAACCGGGTCGCGAGCTTCGTGCTGCCGCTCGGCTACTCGTTCAACCTCGACGGCTCGATGATGTACTGCACCTTCGCCGTGATGTTCATCGCGCAGGTGTACGGCATCGAGCTGTCGTTCGGCCAGCAGCTGATGATGGTCGCGATCCTGATGCTGACCTCGAAGGGCATGGCCGGCGTGCCGCGCGCCTCGCTGGTCGTCATCGCCGCGACGCTCGGCCAGTTCGGCATTCCGGAGACCGGCTTGCTGCTGCTGCTCGGCGTCGATCATTTCCTCGACATGGGCCGCTCCGCGACCAACGTGATCGGCAACAGCGTCGCCACCGCAGTGGTATCCAAGTGGGAGGGCGAGCTGCGGACCGAGAGCGAAGTGGAAGCCGCGCGGCAGCCCGCATGAACAAAGGGGCAGGTGGCCGGTTGCGGGGACAACGCATATACTCGGCCGAGTCATGAACCGCCGGCTCCTCAGGAAATGGGCTCGTTGGCTGCTGCCGCTATTGGTAGCGCGCGCCTTTCTGCCTGTCGGGTTCATGCTGGCCGCCTCGCAGGTCGACGGCCTGCAGCTGGCCTTCTGTCCGGACCAGGCTCCGATCGTGCAAGGCGTCGACCACGGCGCCCTGGCCCACGCGGGTCACGCCAGCGGCCACCAGGGTCACCAGCACAACTCGCACCTCGATCCGCCGTGCCCGTTCGCGGTCGCCGCGGTTGCCGCGGTCATCGACGTCCCGCATCTCGATAACGTCGCCATTGCGGCGGCGGAGCAGTTCGTTCCCGAGCGCGCGCTGGCCATTCCTCTCGCCAGCCCACGACGCGCCGACCGTATTCGCGGTCCTCCGACTCTCTCCTGACAGCACGAATCCAACCGACGGCCCAGTCGGTGCACGCGCGACACAGCGTGCGAGCTGTTTTGGAGATGGCTTATGTTTACCCGCATCGCTGCGTCGACAGCTTTTCTGTCGATGGCAGTCATTTCGCTGGCACACGCCCAGGGCGTCGCCAGCGACAAGCTCATTGAGTCGATCACCGTCACCGCGGAGCGCCAGCACGTCGAGCTCGACGTGCCGTCGCCGACCGCATCGAAAACCGCGGACGAGCTGCGCGCGCAGAACCTCGTCAATCCCGAGGACGCGCTCAAGTACGTTCCGAACCTGACGATCCGCAAGCGCTACATCGGCGACCGCAATGCGCTGATCGGCGGCCGCAGCTTCTCGACGCTGCAGGCGCCGCGCGGCCTGGTGCTGATGGACGGCTACCTGCTGTCGAACTTCCTCGGCCGCTTCGACGCGCCGCGCTGGAACATGATCTCGCCGGAGGAGATCGATCGCGTCGACGTGCTGTACGGCCCGTATTCGGCGCTGTACCCGGGCAACTCGATCGGCACCACCGTCGAGGTACGCACGCGGCGACCCGAGCAGCGCGAGCTCAGCGTGCGCACGACTGCGTTCGGCGAGAACTTCGACCAGTACGGCGCGAGCGACGACTACTCGGGCTACCAGGCCTCGGCGTTCTTCGGCGACCGCTTCGACAACGGCGCGTGGCTGACGCTCGCCGCGAATCGCCAGGACTCCACCGGTCATCCGATGCAGTACTTCACGATATCGCAGAAGGACGGCAAGTTTCCGGACGTGCCGGGCAACGCCGCGCCCACGCCGGTCACCGGCGTGATCTTCGACACCGATCCGCTCGGCAATCGCCGCGCCGTGTTCGGCGCGAACGCCGGCGCGATCGATCACACGATCCAGAACCAGTGGAAGCTGCGTGGCGGCTACGCGCTGAGCGACTGGCTGGAAGCCGAAGGCTTCGTCGCCGAATGGACCAACGATACCGAGAACGAGAATCGCACCTTCATGCGCGATGCCGCCGGCCAACCGGTCTGGAACGGCGTCGTGGTTGCCGATGGCGTGACCTTCAGAGTGCCGGATACTGCATTCGCGCCGAGCACGCGCGATGAGAAGCATCGCCAGTGGGGCACGACGTTGCGCACGACGCGCGACTCCGGCTGGAACGGCTCTGCGGTGTTCTCGAAGTACGACATCCTCGAAGACTTCACGCTGCAGGCGAACAATCCCGATCCGGTCGCCGCTGCGGGCGGCAAGGGCACGGACGCCGAGCGCGACGGCACGGGCTGGCAGACGTTCGAGCTGCAAGGCGTGTACACGCCCAGTCCCGATGATTGGACCGACGGCGCGCACACGCTCGCGTTCGGTTATCACCGTAACGACTATCAGCTGAAAAGCCCGACGTACAACACCGCCGATTGGCGCACCCGTGGGGGCGCGCTCGCGCAGGACGCACGCGGCGAAACGAGTCTGCAGGCGCTGTATGCGCAGGATGCGTGGGCGTTCGCGGAACGCTGGGTGCTGACGCTCGGTGCGCGCTATGAAGACTGGCATGCCAGCAATGGCTTGCAGTTCGTCCAGAACACCGACCCGCTGCCGCCGTATCCGGAGCGCACCGTGCGCAAGTGGTCGCCGAAGGCCTCGCTCGCTTTCCGACCGGTCGATGAGTGGCAGGTACGATTGAGCGCCGGCCGCGGCGTGCGCTTCCCGACTGTGGCCGAGTTGTATCTCGGCACGGTGACGGGCTCGCAGATCTCCGTCAACGATCCGAATCTCGCGCCCGAGATCTCGGACTCCGTCGACCTGAGCGTCGAGTACCAGCCGGCGTTCGGCCGCGTGCGCGTGTCGCTGTTCCAGGACGACGTGCAGGACACCATCTGGAATCAGGTCAACGTGTTCGTGTTCCCGACGGTCAACACCGTGCAGAACGTCGACCGCGTCCGTACGCGCGGCGTCGAAACGGCGTTCAGCATCGACGGCGTCGGCATCGAGACGCTGTCGATCGAAGGCAGTCTCGCGTACGCAAGCTCGCGGATCCTGGAGAACGACAACCACCCGGACTATGTCGGCGATCGTTGGCCGCGCGTGCCGGACTGGCGCGGCAACCTGCAGGCTGTCTGGCGGCCGTCGCCATCGTGGCTGACGAGTCTCGGTTTTCGCTACTCCGGCAAGACGTTCGGCCGCCTCGAGAATGACGACTTCAACGGTGACACGTATGGCGGTATCTCGCGCGTGCGCGCGTTGGACGGTCGCGTCGCGTATACGACTGCGAACGGCACGGAGCTCGCGATCGGCGTGGACAACATCACCAACGACCGCGCGTATCAATCGCATCCCTACCCGTCGCGCACGGCGTTTGCCGAAGTGCGCTGGTCGTTGGGAGGCGGGCGATGAGGCGCGCGGCGATCACGAGCGTCGCGTTGCTGCTCGCCGCGACCACCAACGCCGCGAGCATGGACCGCTCCGCGTTCGGCACTTCCGCCGCGGTCGATCGCGATGGACGGCTGTGGGTTGCGTACGCGCAGCCCGCCGGTGCGCAGGGGCAAATCGTCCTGCAGCGTTCCGATGACAGCGGTTCGAGCTGGCAACCGCCGATGAAGGTGAATGCGGTGGCCGAGCCGGTGGCCGCGGAAGGCGAAAACCGGCCGAAGCTCGCGTTCGGCAGCCAGGGCGAGATGTACGTGACGTGGACTTCGCCGACGTCGGCGCAGTTCACGGGCGACATTCGCTTCGCGCGCTCGCTCGACGGCGGCAGGACGTGGTCGGCGCCGGCCGTGGTTCATCACGACCGGCAGCTCATCACGCATCGATTCGAGTCGTTGATCGTCGATCCGCAGGGCCGGCTGTGGGCCGCATGGGTCGACAAGCGAGATCTCAAGGCGGCGGAGCAGGCCGGCCGCCCTTACCGCGGCGCTGCCATCTACTACGCGTACTCCGACGACCGCGGCGCGACGTGGAGCAACGACACGAAACTTGCCGACAGCAGCTGCGAGTGCTGCCGGATCGCGCTGGCGCTGAACGCGCAAGGACGGGTAGGTGCGATGTGGCGCCACGTGTTCGAGCCGAACGAGCGCGATCACGCGTTCGCGCTGCTCGGTACGTCCACGCCCGCCGTCGAGCGGGTGACGCGCGACCGCTGGCGTGTCGATGCCTGTCCGCATCAAGGGCCTTCGCTCGCATTCGGCCCCGACGGTACGCGCCACGCGGTCTGGTTCAACCAGGTCGAGGGTCAGGGGCACGCGTTCTACGGTCAGCTGACACAGCAGGAACCGACAAACGTGCGAATGCTGCCGGCGGGTGCAACGCATGCCGACGTCGCTGTCGTGGGCAGTCGCGTCGCTGTGGCGTGGAAGCGCTTCGATGGCAACGTCACGAAGATCGAGTCGCTGCTCTCGACCGACTCGGGCAAGAGTTTTGCCCCCGGGCCTTCGTTGCAAACCGCCGGCGACTCCGATCAGCCGCGTCTCGTGACCGCCGGTCAGCGCATGCTGCTCGTCTGGCGCAACGCTGACGGCATCGCTGTGCGCGATCTGACTGCGCCGCCGGAGTTCAACACGAGCGTGCAGCCGTTCGATCGCGAAACGCTCGCAACTATCGAGCAGCAGCACGCGCGCTCGCCGTTCTGGCTGGTGCTGTGGGACCTGGAGTGTCCGTACTGCATGAAGTCGCTGAGCAACCTGGCCGCAGCGCAACGCAGCGATCCGCAGCTCAAAGTCGTGACGGTTTCTACGGATCCAATCGACAGCGCGCAGGAAATCGCGGCGCGGCTCGCGCAGCTCGGCGTGCGCTCGGAGGCTTATGCGTTCGGCGATGCGCCGCGCGAAGCGCTGCAGTACGCAATCGACGCAACCTGGATGGGCGAGAAACCGCGCGCCTATCGTTACGGTGCCGACGGTGAGCGCGAGGCGATCAGTGGAGTGATACAACTGCCTACGTCGCCTCATCGTAATCCCTGATTGCGGCGGCAGACATGCGCGGGCATAAGGATGCGCCCCGAATTCAGCACACGGAGATTTCGTGTCAGCGGAGAAGTATCGCCGCGAGAGTGAGCCGTGTAGCAGCGAGCTCCGCCTCGAGCTGGCGCGCATCACGGACGACATCGACGACCCCGTGGTCAAGCTCCGCTACCTGCGCGCCGCGATCGCGCGCGGCGACGCAACACCCATCGCGCACGTACCGTGCAGCCCGCTGCGGCGCGTGCTCTATCGCCTGCACGGGCTCAAGTCGCTCGACTCGGTCGCCGGCGCGACGATTGGCGCGAAGACACTCGCCGCGCGAGTCAGGGCGCGACGATTGGTCGCGGGCGCGCTCGCGGCATCGCTGCTCATGGTTCCGGTGGTGCTGGTCGGCCTCGCGGTGCGCCGGGAGCCGGTCGCTGCTGCGCCGCCGATCGCACCTGCGGTTCCTCGAGTGCGAGCACCGGTCGAGCCCTTGCCCGAGAGCCTTCCGGAGGATGCGCTCGGCCTCGTGCCGGGCACGATCTGGCTCGCCGACCACGGTCCCGGCTGGGAGCTGTACAGCAACGGACTGCGCATCGAGACGACGTACGCGGTGCACGGCAGTCCGCGTGATTACCGCGTCTACCATCGTGACGGAGCGCTGGAGCCCGATGTCTATTCGCAACCGGCCGGGATCCTGTTTCATACATCGGAGAGCGACCTGCCGCCGCTCGAGCCCGGCTTCGCGCAGCAGCTGCGCCGCGGCACCGCCGGCTTGCTGCGCTATCTGCAGAAGCGGCAGTCGTACAACTACCTGATCGATCGCTTCGGCCGCGTCTACCGTCTCGTCGACGACGAGAGCCGCGCCAATCACGCGGGCCATTCGGTCTGGGCGCGCAACGACGAGGTCTATCTCGATCTGAACTCGGCCTTCCTCGGCGTGTCGTTCGAGTCGCGCTGGGACGGCGGGCGCTCGCTGCCGATCACGCGCGCGCAATTGATTGCCGGCCGCAACCTGACGCACTACCTGCGGCAGCGCTTCGCGATCGCGCCGGAGATGTGCGTGACGCACGGTCTCACCAGCATCAGCCCGCGCCAGGGCCTGATCGGCTATCACCGCGACTGGGCGCGCGGCTTTCCGTTCGCAGCCTTCGGCCTGCCGGATCTGTATGCGCTGCCGCCGCCCAGCGTCGCATTGTTCGGCTTCGGTCATGACGAGGAATTCCTGCGAGCCATCGGCGAGCCCTGGCCGGGGCTGGTCGCGGCGGAACGGGCATTGGCGGACGAG
This sequence comes from Steroidobacteraceae bacterium, assembly GCA_036555785.1. Classification (GTDB taxonomy): domain Bacteria; phylum Pseudomonadota; class Gammaproteobacteria; order Steroidobacterales; family Steroidobacteraceae; genus Steroidobacter. The sequence goes on along the minus strand of DATBKP010000183.1, from coordinate 14,061 downwards.
GCACAGCAGCGCGCGCTGCCGCTGGACGCGGTTCGCCGCGAGCGGCAGGCGCTGTATCACAAGTGGTCGCAAGACAGAGGATAGAGCTATGGACGATCGCAACGATCCGGGTCAGGACAACAGCACTGCCAGCGAGAGCAGCAACGTCGGCACGAGCACCACGCGCACGCGCATCGGTCTCGACGTCGGCACCAGCAAGGTCGTCACCGCGCGCGGCGATTCGACGCGCTCCGATACCGGCACGCAGTTGAACGCGTTCTTCGTGGTGCCGTACTCCTCGCTGCACGAGTCGACCCTGCAGAGCAATCGCGTGCCGTTCTTCCGCGAGGGCGAGGAGCTGGTCGTGTACGGCAGCGCGTCCGAGAAGTTCGCGCACATGTTCAACGCGGAGGTGCGCCGGCCGATGGCGCGGGGCGTGCTGAATCCCGGCGAGCCCGGCGCGACGCATGTGCTCGAGACGCTGCTGAGCACGCTCGTGCCGGTCGCGCGCTCGCCCGGTGAGTTGCTCGCGTTCTCGGTGCCGGCTGCATCGACGGAGACCGGGCACGCGCTCACCTATCACGAGGAAACGTTGAAGCGCTACGTGCGCGAGCGCGGCTACACGCCGCTGGCCGTCAACGAAGGGCTCGCGGTGGTGCTGGCGGAGCTCGCGAAGGAAAGCTTCACCGGCATCGGCATCTCGTGCGGCGGCGGCATGTGCAACGTGGCGGTGTCGTACCTGTCGATTCCCTCGCTGACGTTCTCGCTGGCGCAGGGCGGCGATTTCATCGACTCGGCGGTCGGCGAGGTGGTGCGCGAGCCGGCGACGCGCGTCAAGGCGATCAAGGAAGAGACGCTCGACCTGGCGCGGCCGGGCGGCGACAAGATCGACAAGGCGCTGCACATCTATTACGACAAGCTGATCGAGTCGCTGGTCGAAGAGCTGATTCGCGCGGTGACGCGCAGTCAGCGCCTGCCGCGCAGCGACCAGCCGCTGCCGATCGTACTGGCGGGCGGAACGACGAAGCCGAACGGCTTCCGTGAGCGGTTCGAGAAGGCGCTGCGGCGCCGGACGCTGCCGTTCCAGGTGGCGGACGTGCGCCTGGCGAACGACCCGCTGACGGCGACGGCGCGCGGCGCGTTGGTGGCGGCGCTCGCAGAGCGGTAGGTAAACTTACCCCCATGAAGGGGGGCATCGCCGGGGTCCTGTGCGCGCTCGCGTGGCAAACCGCGAGCGCGCAGTCGTTGCCCGACCTCGAAGCGTTCGTGGACGGCGTCGTCGGCGCGTACATGTCGCACGACCAGATCGCCGGCGTCGAGGTTGCCGTGGTCCGCAACGGCGAGACGCTGCTCGTGAAGGGCTACGGCATCGAGTCGCTCGAGCCGCGTCGGGCCGTCGATCCCAACCAGTCATTGTTCCGCGTCGGCTCGATCTCGAAGACGTTCACGTGGCTGGCGCTCATGCAGCTCGCCGAGCGCGGCCAGCTGAAGCTCGATGCTCCCATCAACGACTACCTGCCCGACGATCTCGACATTCCGGACCAGGGCTTCGAGCAGCCGATCCGCATCATCGACCTGATGAACCACGCCGCAGGCTTCGAAGAGCACCTGCAGGGGCTGTTCGTCGCCGCGGATGCGCCGCTCCGCTCGCTCAGCGAGCAGCTGCGTCAGCAGCGGCCCGCGCGCGTGCGCGAGCCAGGCAAGCGCATGGCCTACTCGAACTACGGTGCTGCGCTGGCCGGCGCAATCGTCGCGCACGTTTCCGGCATGGAGTACGAGAGCTACGTCGAGCAGAACATCCTGAAACCGCTCGACATGGCACACACCACATTCCGCGAGCAGTACGCGCCGCGCGAAGGATTGCCGCAGCCGATGCCGGCTGATCTTGCGTCACACATGGCGCAGAACATCGAGTGGCAGCAAGGTGTGTGGCAAGCGGTGCCGCACGAGCATATCGTCTCGATGGCGCCCGCCGGCGCCGCGGTGTCGACCGCCGACGACATGGCCCGCTACATGCTGGCACTGCTCGATCCGCAGCGGCTCGAAGCCGCCGGCGTGCTGCAGGCCGCGACATTCGCACAACTGCGCGAGCCGTCGTTGCAGAGTGCACCAGGCATGCCGGCGATCCATCACGGGTTCTTCAATACGCCGCTCGGCATCAGCGAGCGCCTCGGGTTCGATAATCTCTCGCACGCCGGCGCGACGCTGCACTTCAGATCGTTCATGGTGGTGACCGACGATCTCGGCGAGCAGGGCACGCTCGGTGTGTTCGTGGCGGCGAACAGTGCGCCGGCACTGCGGCTGGTACTCGCGTTGCCGGAGCAGATCTGCGTCAAGTACTTCCGGCCCTGGCCGCAGGTCGAGCCGGCGGCGGTGCAGGGCGCGGCGACTCGTGCACGCGAGTACGCCGGGCAATACCGTTCGACGCGCCGCTCGTACACGCAGTTCGAGACGATTGCCACCATCGGCGCGATGCCGGTCACGGCAACGAAGGACGGCGCGCTCACGCTCCGGCTCGGCGGTCCTGAGCTGCGCCTGGTGCCAGCCGGCCAGGATCTGTTCCGGCAGCCCGACGGCGACGTGACGATCGCATTCCTGCGCAACGAGCGCGGCGCGATCACTCATCTGGTCACTCCGATCGGCGAGTTCGAGCGAGTCGGATTCTTCGTGTCGCAGCAATGGCTGGCCTTGATGCTGGCCACGGCGCTGTTCGCCTGCATCGGCATCCTGATCGCGGCTGCGTTGCGGCGCGAGCCCGTGCCGCCGCATTCGATCGGCGAGCGGCGCTCAGCTCAGGTGATCACCGGCACGGCGGTCGCCTGGCTGCTGTTTCTTCTGCTGATGATCGCGTGGGCGCTGCCGTTTGCGTCGCCGCAGGCGCTGGATCAGTTCGTGTACACCTATCCGCAGCCGATGCTCAAAGTTGCGCTCGCCACAGGTGTGGTGGCCACCGGCTTGAGCGTGCTGGGCGTCGCCACGCTGGTGCCTGTATGGCGCGAGCGGACCTGGCCGATCGGGCGGCGCCTGCGCCATTCGGTGGCCGTGGCGCTGTTCGTCGCGCTGGTCACGACACTTCTTCAGTGGAATGCGATCGGCTTCCGCTATTAGGATGGGCGGGTGGATGAGTTGCAGCAATACGCCGGGCAATTCCGCGCCAGCGGCCTGCTCGGCAAACCCGGCACGCTGTCGCGCCTGTTCGATTTCCTGCTGGAGCGCTCGCTTGCCGGCGACGCGCCGAAAGAAACCGAGATCGCGCTGCAGGTCTTCGGCAAGAGTCCCGGCTTCGACGTTTCGCAGGACGCCGTGGTGCGCGTCTACGTGCACAAGCTGCGTCGCCGCCTCGAGGACTTCAATTCGCGCAATGCGGGCGCCGGGGTGCGCCTGGTCATTCCCAAGGGCGAGTATCGGCTGCTGCTGGAGCAGCCTGCCGAGACTGCGAGCGAGGCGGCGGTGGCTCCGCCGGCGCGGCGCGCGAGCTGGCTCGGAATCGGCATCGCGGTCTGCGGCGCGCTGCTCATCGGTGCACTGGTGGGCGCAGGTTTCAGCGCGGGCGGTGCACAATGGGACATGCGCGAGGTGCGCAACAGCGCGGTCTGGGCGCCTCTGCTCGAAGACGACCGGCCGATCACGATCGTCATCGGCGATTACTATCTGTTGGGCGAGGCCAACCCGAAGACCGGTCACATCGACCGGCTGGTGCGCGAGTTCTTCATCAACTCGCACGAGGATTTCCGCGATCACGCCGAGCTGAATCCGCAGCTCATGCAGCGCTATCGCAATCTCGATCTCACCTACCTGCCGGCGGCGAGCGCCTTCGCGCTGCAGGATGTCGTGCCGGTGCTCGGCACCGCGAAGCCGGTGCGCGTCGTGCTGATGTCGCAACTCGATGCGACTGCGCTCAAGAACAGCCACATCGTCTACATCGGCTACATCAGCGGACTCGGCATGCTCGGCGATCGAGTGTTCGCTGCATCGCGCGTGATGCCGGGCGGCTCGTACGACGAGCTCGTGGACACGCAGACCCGGCACACGTATCTGAGCACGGCGATGGGCGCGATGCCCGACGGTGAATTTCGCGACTACGGCTACTTCTCGACCTTCGCGGGACCGGACGGCAACCGCATCGTCGTGATCGCCGGCACGCGCGACATCGGCGTGATGCAGGTTGCGCAGAGCCTGTCCCAGCGCAGCGACGTTCGCGAGCTGTGCGAGCACGCCGGCAAGGCGGCGGCGTTCGAATCGCTCGTCGAGGTGTCGGGCATGGGCAAGACCGGGCTGCACGCCCGGTCGCTGTTCGTGTCCGCGATGAAAGCCGAGAAGATCTGGGACGCTACTGGAGGCGCTTGAGATAGCGGTCGCGCAGCTCGGTCTGCCGCGAGCGCATCTCGACCTGCCGTCCGCCAATCCACACCTGATCCGCCGCGCTCGTCACTTCGAGCGGATCGCCGCTCCACAGTACGAGGTCCGCGATCTGGCCGCGCGCGATGCGCCCGCGCTCGGCCGCGAGGCCGAAGATTTCCGCAGGCTCTGCCGTCAGCGCCGCGATGGCCGCATCCTTCGGCAAGCCGTGCGCAACCGCGTTGCCGGCGAGCTGGCGGATCTTGCGAGCGTTGTGACTTTCGTTGAACTGCGTGAACGCAATGCGCACGCCGGCCTGGTGCAGCAGCGCTGCGTTGTCCAGCCGCGAGCCGATGTCATCGAAGCTGTATGGCAGATTCTCCAGCGCATCGAGCAGCACCGGCACCTTCTCGCGCGCGAGCTCGTCGGCGACGGCCCACGCTTCCGCGCCGCCCGCGATCACGGGCTTCATGCCATTGCGCTTGGCGAACGCGATGGCGCGGCGGATGTCCGCTGCGCGCGCGACATTGAACACGACACGGCCGCCGTTCAGATATTTCGCGAGCGCCTCGCGGCCGAGCGGATGCAGCAGCAGGTGCTCGTCCTGGGCGCTGGGCGAGCGCGTTTCGCGGATCGCCTGCTCGAGCAGCATCCATTGACCGGCGCGACTTCCCGCGGACACCGAGTTCGCGCCGCCGCCGAGATTGATGAACAGCGCACGGCTGCCGGCGAGCACCGCGTCGTAGCGTCCATCCAGCGACACAGCGCCGCCCTGGCCGGTGAGCAAAGTTCCACCCTCGCCGCTGGTCGGCGTGAGCATCGTCCATGTGAGTCCCTCGACTCGCGCGACCGGCACGAGCACCGAGCGCGGATTGAAGGCGCTGGTGACGTCGAACTCCGGACGCCACTCCATCTCGAACGCGGGCGCGTTCAGAATCACGGCGGAGTCCGCAGTGGTCGGTTCGAGACTGACCTCTTCGATGCCGATCGCGGACAGGCCGCCGAACAGTCCGGGCGTCAGCGCGCGACCGTTCGCATCGACCGTGGTGACAGCGGAAGGCGCGCTCAAATTGGTGCCGACGGCCGCGATCTTGCCGTTGCGCACCAGCACGTCGGCATTGCTCAACACGCCTTGTTCGCCGACGGTATGAACAGTCGCGCCGCGGATCAGAACGTCCTGCGCATGGCCCAGCGCGGCGCAGCTCAGCAGCGCGATTGCGAGGAAGGTTCTCATGGCTGCACCCCCGCGCTCGGCTGTCCAAGCAGGAAATCCGATCGCGGCTGCGGCGACGGATGCGCGCGATCGAACTCGAGCACGCCGTCGACGAATACCTGCTCCGCCAACGCGTAGACGCTGAATGGCGTGCCGTTCCAGATCACCACGTCGGCCATCTTGCCGGGCTCGAGCGTCCCGGTCTGCCGATCGATGCCGAGCGCGCGCGCCGGATTCGCGGTGAGCCAGCGGATCGCACGTTCCGGCGCGATGCTCAAGCCGATGCGATTGCCGCGCGACATGGCCTTGCCGGCTTCCTGGTTGAGACGCTGGATGCCTTCCTCGGAGTCGGAGTGCACGATCGCGCAGCCGCCTTGCGGCAGATCGGTCAGCGCGATGTTCTCCTGGATACCGTCGAACATCTCCATTTTGCTGCCCCACCAGTCGGCCCACTCGGCGCCGCACACGCCGTTCGCCGCCAGCTTGTCGGCGATCTTGTAGGCCTCGATGGCGTGATGGAATGCGGCGATCTTGAAGCCGAACTCTTTCGACAGGTCGAGCATGATCGCCATCTCGTCGGAGCGGTAGCAGTGGATGTGGACGCGGACGTCGCCGTTCATCGCCGCCACCAGCGTCTCGAGCTTCAGATCGCGCTTCGGCGGCGAGGGCGGCTCGTCGGACTCGTCGGCGTCCTTCTTGCCCTTGTCCTTGCCTTGCTCCGCGTGCTTCTTCTGATACGCCGCGAAGTCGCGCTCGTATTTGTGCCACTGCTCGCGGTAGTCCTGCGCGTCCGCGAACGCCTGCCGGTAGCCGGCGACGTTGCCCATGCGCGTGCTCGGCGCACGCGACTGGCCGCCGTAGACGCGTTTCGGATTCTCGCCGCACGCCATCTTCAGGCCCTGCGGCGCGTCCGGAAACTTCATCGCCTGGTATGTGGTCGCGGGTACATTCTTCAGCGTCACGCCGCGGCCGCCGATGAGATTGGCGGAGCCCGGCAGGATCTGCAGCGAAGTGATGCCGCCTTCGAGCGCGGTCTCGAAACCAGGATCCTGCGGCCAGACGCCGTGCTCGGCCCAGACGTTGGCGGTCACCGGATCGGTCGCTTCGTTGCCGTCGCTGTTTGCGTTGACGCCGGGTGACGCGTACACGCCGAGGTGCGAGTGCACGTCGATCAACCCCGGTGTGACCCACTTACCGCTCGCGTCGACCACGCGCGCACCGGCCGGCGCGCTCAGGTTCTGGCCGACCGCTTCGATGCGGCCATTCGCGATCAGCACGTCGGCGCCGTCCAATCGTGTCCCGGTTCCGGTGAGCACGGTCGCGCCGCGAATCAGCGTCGCGGGCGCTGCTGCCGCCTGGTACGTCGAGGGATAGGGATTCGCGGGTGCGGCGGGAACAGCGGCGACCTTCGGCTCCTGCTGGTTTTCGGTCTGGGTCGGAGTGCCGGTGCAGGCGCTCGTCAGCAGCGCGCAGCAGAGCAGGGAGCGAGTGGTTTTTTTCATGGCCGCGGAATTTAGCACGACAGAAATGGGGACATTCCCCATTTCGAAGGAGTTGCAGTCGAGGCAGTGAAAGGCTGGAAATGGGGAATGTCCCCATTTCTCTCAGCCGGACACTTCGACGCCTTCGTGCTCGAGCAGCCAGCGCTTGCGCTCCAGCCCGCCGCCGTAGCCCGTCAGCGAGCCGTCCGCGCCGATCAGGCGATGACAGGGGATGACGACGCTGATCGGGTTGGAGCCGTTGGCGAAGCCCACGGCGCGGACCGCGAGCGGACACTTCAGGCGGTGGGCCATGCGCCCGTAGCTCAGGGTCGTGCCCGCCGGGATCTTGCGCAACGCGCACCAGACGCCGCTCTGAAACGGGGTGCCGCCCGTCTGGACGGAAATCTCGTCGATGGCCTGCAATTTGCCCGCGAAATAGCTGTGCAGCGCGCGGCGGATTGCTGCCGGGGCCGCGCTGCGCGCGAGCTCCGGCTCACGACCGTAAATCCGCGCGAGGTCGCGCCGCAGCCGGTCCTCGCGATCCTCCCAGCCCAGTCCACGCAGGCAGTGCTGCGAATCGCTGACGACCAGCAGCGGACCCAGCGGGCTCGGCAGCTTGGCGACGGTGAAATTTAATGCAGGCGCGGCCATGGCGACGACTAGGCTATCATTCCGCGCGTCGGGCCGAAGTCTTCGCATGAATGCATCTTCAGAACCGGTCGGAACGCTCGAAACTGCGCTGGCTCACACGCAGCGCCTGATGACCTCGCAGCCGCAGCTCGCGGCCGAGCAGGCAACGGAAATCCTGAAGGTCGCACCCGGCCACCCGTTGGCGACGCTCCTGCTCGGTGTGGCGCAGCGCCGCTCAGGCGACCCGGCTGCATCGCGCGCAACTCTCGATCCGCTGGCGCGATCCGAATCCCGGTGGGCCGCAGTCCACTATGAGCTCGGGCTGACGTGCGGCGCGCAGCGTGACGGCGAAGCAGCTGTCGCATCCTTGCGGCGCGCTGTGACGCTCAAGCCTGAAATGCCGGATGCGTGGCGCGCGCTCGGCGATCATCTCACCGCGATTGGCGACGCGAGCGCAGCCGACGACGCATACGCTCAGCACATCAAGTACTCGACGCACGATCCGCGGCTGATGGAAGCGGCGGCGGCGTTGTGCGAGAACCGGATTCCGGTTGCCGAGTCGTTGCTGCGCGCGCACCTCAAGCAACACCCGACCGATGTGGCAGCGATGCGCATGCTTGCGGAAGTCGCCGCGCGGCTGCATCGCTATCGTGACGCCGAAGTCCTGCTGGAGCGCGCGCTGGAGCTGGCGCCGAGCTTTCTGCCGGCGCGCCACAACTACGCTTTCATCCTGAATCGGCAGCGCAAACCCGGCCGGGCGTTGGCGGAAGTGCAGAAACTCATCGACGTCGAGCCGCTCAATCCCGGCTATCGGACGCTGAAAGCTACGATCGCCAGCGGCGTCGGCGAGTATGAGACGGCGCTCGAGTTGTACGCCGGCGTGCTCGCCGATTATCCCAACAACGCGCGCGTCTGGATGAGCTACGGCCACGCGTTGAAGACCATGAACCGGCAGAGCGAATGCGTGCAGACCTATCGCAAGAGCATCGAGCTCGCGCCGCATCTGGGCGAGGCGTACTGGAGCCTCGCCAACCTGAAGACCTTCAAGTTTGCGCCGGCGGACATTGCCGCCATGCAGGAGCAATTGGCGCGGGGCGAGCTCAGCGACGATGACCGGCTGCAGTTTCACTTCGCGCTCGGCAAGGCGTTCGAGGACGCGGGACAGTTCGTCGAGTCCTTTCAACACTACCAGGAAGGCAATCGTTTGCGGCGCGCCGCCATCGGCTACGACGCGGACTTGAACACGCAGCAGATGCGCCGCACGAAGGCGCTGTTCACGCCGGAATTCCTGGCCGAGCGCGCGGGGCAGGGCGCAGACGCGCCGGATCCGATCTTCATCGTCGGCCTGCCGCGCGCGGGGTCCACGCTGCTCGAGCAGATCCTCTCCAGCCATCCACTGGTGGAAGGAACGATGGAGCTGGCGGAAATCGTCCATTTCGTCAAGGAGCTCGGCGGCTCGCGGGTGCGGGCCGAAAGCGCGTATCCGGAGGCGATCGCGGCGCTGGATGCGAATGCACTGCGTGCGCTCGGCGAGCGCTACCTGGAGCAGACGCGCATCTACCGCAAGACGGCTGCACCGTTCTTCATCGACAAGCTACCGAACAACTTCGCGCACACCGGCCTCATACACCTGATCCTGCCGCGCGCGAAGATCATCGATGCGCGGCGGCACCCGCTCGGCTGCTGTTTTTCCGGATACAAGCAACACTTCGCGCGCGGCCAAAACTTCACCTACGGCCTCGACGAGATCGGCCGCTACTACCGCGACTACGTGGAGCTGATGGCGCACTTCGACGCCGTGCTGCCCGGGCGCGTGCACCGCGTGTCTTATGAGCGCATGGTCGCGGATACGGAGAGCGAAGTGCGGCGCTTGCTCGACTACTGCGGCTTGCCGTTCGACGAGCGCTGCCTGCGGTTCTACGAAAATGAACGGGCGGTGCGCACGGCGAGCTCCGAACAGGTGCGCCGACCGATCTACCGCGAGGGCGTGGATCACTGGCAGCACTATGAGCCCTGGCTCGGTCCGCTGAAAAGCGCGCTGGGCTCCGTGCTCGATCACTATCCGCAAGTACCGGAGTTTTGAAGCAGACGATCGTTAGCTTACACTCCTGTACATAACGATTGGGGGAGACAGCGATGACCAGAAGCCGACAGCGCAAGCTCAAGCGGAATTCTTTGGCCGTGGCAGTGGTGACTGCCCTTTCGACGCCGGCCTTTGCACAGGAAGCAGCACAAAGCGGCGGCGTGCTCGAGGAGGTGCTCGTGACTGCGCAGAAGCGCACCGAGAACCTGCAGGAAGTGCCGCTGAGCATCCAGGCGATCGGGACCGAGCAGCTCGAAAATCTGCACGTCAAGGGTTTCGAGGATTACGTTCGCTACCTGCCGACGGTGTCGTACCAGACGTTCGGGCCTGGCTTCGCGCTGGTGTACATGCGCGGCGTGGCGAGCGGCGGCGACGGTAACCACTCGGGCTCGCAGCCGAGCGTCGGCATCTACCTCGACGAGCAACCGATCACGACGATCCAGGGCGCGCTGGACATCCAGCCTTACGACGTTGCACGCGTCGAATCCCTGGCCGGTCCGCAAGGCACCCTGTACGGCGCAAGCTCGCAGGCGGGCACTATCCGCATCATCACCAACAAGCCCGACACCAGCGGATTCTCGGCGGGCTACGATCTGGAAGGCAGCACGATGACCGAGGGGGGCAACGGCTACCTCGCGCAAGGTTTCGTCAACCTCCCGATCAACGGCAGCACCGCCGTGCGCCTGGTCGGCTGGAAGCGGCACGACCCTGGCTTCATCGACAACGTATCCCACCCGCGTACCTTCCCGAGCTCTGAGACGACCGGCATCGGTCCGCTCGACGTCGCCCATCCGAAGAAGGACTTCAACGACTCCGACACGACCGGTGGCCGTGCGGCGTTGAAGCTGGACCTGAACGACAACTGGACCATCACACCGCAGATCATGGGCCAGGAGCAGAAGACCCGCGGCACGTTCGGTTTCGATCCGTCGGTCGGCGAGCTGCAGGTCTCGCACCGCTTCCCGGACAAGACCAAGGATCGCTGGTATCAGGCGGCGCTGACCGTCGAAGGCAAGATCGCCAACCTCGACGTCACGTACGCCGGCGGCTATCTCAACCGCAAGGACGATACCGAATCGGACTACTCCGATTACTCGTACTGGTACGACGTCTACTACCAGGGCGGGTTCGGCCTGTACTTCCATGACGACGCCAACAACCCGATCGACTTCTCGCAGTTCATCCGGGGCAAGGACCGCTATCGGCGCTATACGCACGAGTTGCGCTTCGCGACCTCCGCGGACAAGCCGCTGCGCTTCGTCGGCGGCTTGTTCGCGCAACGCCAGGTTCACGATATCGAGCAGCGCTACATGATCAACGATCTGGGCGAGGATCTCGAGGTGACCGGCTGGCCCGACACGATCTGGCTGACCGAGCAGGAACGCATCGATCGCGACAAGGCGATCTTCGGCGAGCTGACCTACGACATCACGGACAAGCTGACGGTCACCGGCGGCCTGCGCTGGTTCGAAGCGGAGAACTCGCTCGAGGGCTACTTCGGCTTCGGCGACGGGTACAGCACGAACGCCCATAGCGGCGAGGCGCTGTGCGAACAGATCCTGGGCGATCCCGTCGGCGACCATTCGCACTTCGTGCCCTTCGTGAACAAGACCGGCACCGCGCCTTGCGTCAACCTGTCGCGCCGCGTCGACGAGAAAGACACGATTGGCAAGGTCAATGTCGCGTACAAGTTCGACCCGGATCGCATGGTGTACGCGACGTACTCGCGCGGTTACCGGCCGGGCGGCGTCAATCGCTTCGCCGCCCAACCGCCCTATCTCTCGGACTTCCTGACCAACTACGAAGTCGGCTGGAAAACGACGTGGGGCGGTAACCTGCGCTGGAACGGCGCGGTATTCACGCAGAAATGGGAGAACTTCCAGTTCGGCTTCCTGGGCCAGAACGGCCTCACGATCATCCAGAACTCGGGCAATGCGCGCATCAACGGCGCGGAGATGGATGCCGAGTGGCTGGTCACGACCGGACTGACGCTTGGGGGCGGTGTCGCCTTCATCGACTCGGAGCTGCTGGATAACTACTGCGGTACCGTTGATCCGGTGACCTCCCAACCGATCCACGACTGTGCGAACCCGCAGGCACCGAAAGGCACCGAGCTGCCGGTCTCGCCGAAGTTCAAGGGCAATCTCACCGCACGCTACCAGTTCCCGATCGGCAGCTTCGACGCGCACGTACAGGGCGCGATGGTCTACGTCGGCAAGCGCTGGGCGGATCTGCGCCTCGCCGAGCGCGAGATCCTCGGCCGCATGGATAGCTACTCGATCTTCGATCTCACGGCTGGCATCGACAACGGCACGTACTCGTTCGAGGTATTCGCCGGTAACGTGTTCGACAAGCGCGCGGACATCTCGCGCTTCGCGCAGTGCGCGGAAGACAAGTGCGGTTTCCAGACCTACGAGGTGACGAATCCGCCGCGCACGATCGGTCTGCGCTTCGGGCAGAAGTTCTAAAGAGGGTATCGATAAGAAGGCAAGGGGATGGACCGGCGGCTCGCATTTGCGAGCCGCTTTTTTTTGCGTGTTACTTCGAGGGGTCCACCAGGGCCTGCATCGTCAGTGCGCGCGACAGGTCCTCGATGTTCGGGCCCGGCGACGGGCCGGCCCAGCGCTGGATGATGCCGACGAACACGATGTCGTTGACCGGGTCGACCCAGAACCACGTGCCGGCGATGCCGTCCCACAGGAACGTCCCGGCGCCGACGCTCGAGCCGACGCGCGTCGGCTCCTGGTAGATCGCGACGTCGAAGCCGAAGCCGAAGCCCGGCTGCTGCCGGTAGGCGCCGATGCCGAACTTGGCGGCGGCCTGCACCGCCTCCGGTACGTGGTTGGTGGTCATCAGCGCAACCGAGGACGGCGCGAGGATGCGCACGCCATTCAGCTCGCCGTGGTTCGCCAGCATTTGCGCGAAGCGCAGGTAGTCGCCGCCGGTCGAGTACAGTCCGCCGCCGCCCGATGCAAAGCCCGGCGGCGTGCTGACGTTCGGATCGCGCGGCATCGCCGTCAGGCCGTTGGGTGTCAGCTGGTAGATCGTCGCGAGGCGCGAGAGCTTGTTCGCCGGCACGAAGAACGCGGTGTCGCTCATGCCGAGCGGCTCGAAGATGCGCTCGCGCAGGAAGTCCGCGAACGGCTGGCCCGACAGCTTCTCGACCAGGTAACCCTGGATGTCGACGCTGACGCTATATACCCAGCCCTGGCCCGGCTCGTAGGCGAGCGGCAGCGGCGCGATCCTGTTGATGAAGTCCTGCAGCGAAGTCGCGGCGAGCGGATTGGCCTGGCCGTACATCTTGTCGACCGGCGTGCTGCCGAACAGGCCGTAGGTGAAGCCGGCGGTGTGCGACATCAGCTCGCCCATGGTCGGCGGATGGCCGGGCAGGTCGACCACCGGCTTGCCGTCGGCATCGAGGCTCTTGAAGACCTTGAGGTCCTTGAATTCGGGGATGTAGCGGCTGATCGGATCGGAAGGTTTCCACTTGCCTTCTTCGTACAGAATCATCATCGCGACGCCGGTGATCGGCTTGGTCATCGAGTAGATGCGAACGATCGTGTCCTTCTGCAGCGGCGCGTTGCTCGCGAGATCCGCCTGACCGTACACCATCTGCTGCACGACCTGGCCGTGACGCGTGACCGTCGTCGCAACGCCCGCGAGCTGCTTGTTGTCGACGATGGCTTTCATCCCCGCATCGAGGCGCTTGAGACGCTCGCTGGAGAAGCCGACGGTTTCGGGCTTGGCTTCGGCCAGCGTGACGTTGCGGGCCTGCGCCGCGCCGAGGCCGATGCACAGGACGACGACGATAAGAAGCGAGGATCGCAGGGTCCGCACAGTGAAATCCCCCTGTAATGTCCCGATGTTCTCTTTAAGAGCGGTGCAGTCTAAATCCCGCTAGCCGGCGCCTGCACTTCATGACAGATCTTTGCCTTAAACTGCGCCGCATGAAAACACCGGAGACGACGATGCGTAAGCGATGGTTGGCAGCCGCGGCGCTCGCGCTGCTGGGCGCCGTGGCGGTGGCGCAGACCGATATTGCCGCGTTCGTGGGGGCGTGGAACGGCACCTGGGAGGGCGGCGGCTCGGGCCGTTTCGATCTCACGATCGAGCGCGGCAGCGACGGTCAGCCGGGCGGCGGCGTCTCGGTCGGCACGGAGCAGGGCGACTACACGGCGAAGTTCAAGGAGCTGAGCTTCGACGGTCAGAACATGAAGGCGCGCTACGAATTCCCACTCAACGACGAGGCCGACGTGAAGCTGACCGGTACGTTCACCGGCGGCGCGGCCGCAGGGACCTGGGACCTCATCGGCAAGGGCGGCGATCAGTCGTTCGCC
>DATBKP010000182.1:0-78085 GCA_036555785.1 Steroidobacteraceae bacterium | reverse complement strand
CGACGCCGGCGGTGCGCTGTACGAAGCGTGCACCGCCTGTCACTCCAAATACCTGGTGGGCCCGAAACAGTAGGTCAGGCCGACCGCCGCTAGCCCTTGTACGCCGCGAACTCCTCGCGGCTGAGCACGCCGTCCTTGTTGGCGTCGAGGCTCTTGAACGCGACGAACAGGGCGTCGTTGTCTGCGGCCTCGTTCAGGCTCACTTTGCCGTCGCCGTTCTTGTCCAGCGACTCGAAGGTCGGCTTGGCGGCATCGGCGGCCAGCGCGCCGGCGGCCAACAGACCTAGAACGAAAGCTACCTGGATGCGGATCATAGGAATCTCCTTAAGGCGCTCGTCCGGACAATGGTGCCTCGGGCGGGAATGTTCCCGTGCGGTATGCTCGCCGCATGGCCAAGGACATCAGCCAGGCGGTGCGCGAAGTATGCCTGTGGTTCCCGGAAGCCGCCGAGGTGATCTCGCACGGCTCGCCGGATTTCCGCGTGCGCGGCAAGACCTTCGCGACCTACGTGATCAACCATCACGGCGACGGGCGCGTCGCGCTGTGGCTGAACGCGCCAGCCGGCGCGCAGGAGCTGTACACCCGGGAAGAGCCGAAGCACTTTTTCGTGCCGCCTTACGTCGGGCCGCGCGGCTGGCTCGGCGTGCAACTCGACCAGGGGATTTCCTGGAAGCGCGTCGCGAAGCTGGTGCGCGAAGCGTATGAGAAGGTCGCACCGCCCGCGCTGACGGCAAAGCTCGGCAAGACGATCGAGATTGCTCCGCCCACCAAAGCGTTGAGCGCGGCCCAGATCGATCCGATGCAATCGAGACGGGCGCAGTCGGTGCTGCAGACGATGCGCCGCATCTGCCTCGCATTGCCGGAAACCTCGGAGGACAAGCAGTTCGGGTTTCCCGTGTGGCGCGCCGGCTCGAAAACTTTCGCGCAGGCCTACCAGTATCGCGACGCCGATCGGCTGCGGATCGCGTTCTGGGTCGGGGTCGAGCGGCAGGCGATGCTGACCCACGACGAGCGCTACGAAATTCCGAAGTACATGGGCCACAACGGCTGGATCGCGCTCGACGTCAGCAAGCACCTGGATGCAGACGAAGTGAGCGAGCTGGCGCTGTTCAGCTACCGGCACTTCGCGCTGCGGCGCATGTTGCAGCAGCTGGGCGAGCCGTGACGGACTACACGCTGATCGATGTTGCAGCGGGGCCCGAGCGCGAGAGATTCCTGCCGCTGTTGCTGCTCGCCGATGAATCGCTCCAACAAGTTCGCTCCTACATGCAGCGCGGCGATCTCTTTGCTTTCGTCGAGCGCGGTGGCGCTGCCGTCGGCGTGGTGCTGACGATTCCGGACGAAGGCGGCAGCGTGGAGTTGAAAGCGGTGGCGGTGGATGCGGCTCGCCAGAATCTCGGCATCGGTCGCCGCATGCTCGCCGCCGTGCTCGAGGAGTTGCGACGCCGCGGCGTGCGCCGCGCCGTCGTCGGTACCGCGAACGCCGGGATCGGCCAGCTCGCCTACTATCAGAAAGCCGGCTTCCGGCTGCTGCGCATCGAGCGCGATTTCTTCTCGCCGGCGCGCGGCTATCCCGCCGTCATGGCAGACAACGGGATCCGCCTGCGCGACATGGTCTGGATGGATCTGGAGCTGCGCTGAAGATCCCTAGCTGAGATCCTTGTGGGACTCGATCACGCGCGACACGATGCCGTACTCGATCGCTTCCTTCGGGCTCATCCAGAAGTCGCGCTCCATGTCGGCGAGCACCTTGTCGTAGGGCTTGCCGGTCTGTTTTGCGATGGTGCGCGCGATGCGCTCACGCGTGCGCAGGATCTCCTTCGCCTGGATCGCGATGTCCGTCGCCGGCCCGCCGGCGCCGCCGAGCGGCTGGTGGATCATGAAGCGCGTGTTCGGCAGGCACAGGCGCCGCTCCTTCTCCGCCGCGAGAAAGATGTGCGTGCCGGCGCTCGCCACCCAGCCGGTGCCGATCGTCGTGACCGGCGCGCTGATGAAGCGGATCGTGTCGTGGATCGCATCGCCGGACTCGACGTGTCCGCCCGGCGAGGAGATCAGCACGCGGATCGGCGCGTCGGACTGCTGCGCCATCGCGACCAGCCGCTCGCAGGTGGTGCGAGCGACCGTGTGATTGATGTCGCCGAACAGGAAGACGAAGCGCGACTTGAACGACAGCTGCTCGGTGATGCTTTCCGGGCGCTGCTCGGGGCGCTCGGGCTTGTCGTCGTTTCCGTCGTCGTACATGGACATGGCAGCTCCTCGTCTTCGGGTCCTGATTGCGAGCGCACAGTTTAGAACAGTGCCGCCACGTTGCGCACGGTGATCGCCATCAGCAGGAGCGAGGCGAGCGCGAACACCGAAAAGCGCACGGGAACGAAGTTCGAGGTGCACTGGATCAGGGAATGGACGATGCGCACGCCCACGTAACCCCAGGCCAGGCCGATGTTCACCGGGTCCGCGACGCCCGCCAGGTGCGTGTACAGGGCCAGCGCGTAGAACACCGTCGGCTGCTCGTGCAGGTGGTTGTAGTTGTCGGCAATCTGCTGCACCGAGACGGGCAGCGGATCGAGGTCGGCTTTGCGCTTGACGCGCGCCGGATCGAGGCCGGCGGCGCGCATTGCGGGGATCCGCGTGGCGTACAGCCAGAACCAGATCACGAAGGTCCACACGATCAGCGCGAGCATGGGTGTCAGCATCGTCGTCTGCATGGGCGGTCTCCTTCTGGTTTATTCTTCCCGTATTATGACCACACAACTGCTGTTCCGGGACGACGCCTACCTGAAGACCGCGACCGCGCAGGTCGTCGCCGTCGGCGAGCGCGGTATCGAGCTCGACCGCACCCTGTTCTATCCGCTCGGCGGCGGCCAGCCGGGCGACACCGGTACGCTCATCCGCGCCAACGGCGAGCGCATCGTGATCGCGGATACGCGCAAGGGCGAGACGTTCGACAGCGTGCTGCACATCCCGGCGCCGGGCAGCGTTCTGCCCGAGCCCGGCGAGCCGCTCACGTTGGAGATCGACTGGGCCCGGCGCTATTCACTCATGCGTCTGCATACCGCTCTGCACGTGATGTCGTGCGTGGTCGTCGCGCCCGTGTCGGGTGGCAACATCGCGCCGGACAAGGCGCGGCTCGATTTCGACATCGACATGAACCTGCTGAACGCCGAACGGATCGAGCAGGGGACGAACGAGTTGCTGGCGCGCGGCACCGCGACCGAGACAGTGTGGATCACCGATGAAGAGCTCGATGCGCGCCCCGAGCTGGTCAAGACCATGAGCGTGCAACCGCCGCGTGGCGCCGGCCGCGTGCGGCTGCTGCGCATCCCGGGCATCGATCTGCAGCCGTGCGGCGGCACGCACGTCGCCAACATCGGCGAGATCGGCGCGATCAAGGTCGTGCGCATCCGCAACGAAGGCAAGCGCAACAAGCGGGTGGAGATCGCGCTGGCGTAGTCGGGCTGAGGCCCTACCTACAGATCTTTCTGCAGCTGGGCGATTTTGCCGGCGACGGCGTTCAGTGCTTCCGGCCGATACTTCGCGTCCGCCTGCCACCTTCGCAAGACGCTATCGTGAATGGTGTCGGTGCCGGTGACCTGCCGCGGGGCGCCGGCAACATCGCGAACGGCGCTTTCGTCCACGGCTTGTGGATCTCGGGATCGATCAGCGGCTGCGGCGTGTACGTGAGCGGCGTCGCGAGCCGCACGCCGACTTCTGCGAGCTGCTTCATCATCCATTCGAGCCCGATATCCGACAGCCGCGATTCCTGCGCCGGGTACCCGCCGCCGACGTCGGCGTGCGCGCCGAGGAACCAGACCTGCTTGATGCCGGCGCGGCTCTCCCATGCAGTCACGGGAAAATCCGCGCGCAACTCATCGACGGCCATCGCGTGAAAACCGTTCTGCACCTTGTTGCTCAGACGCGTGTCGACGAAGCGGAACACGTCGTAGCGTTTGTCAGCGGCATAAGCGGGAATGCCCATCGAGCCGACGGTGTCCCAGACTGCGACCGACTTGATCGGCACGTCCGCGATCAACTGGTCGGCGTCGAGCTGGCGCGCGAAGAAGCCGCCGACGAAGTTCAGCATGTGGTTCGCGATGTCGGTCAGCTTGCCGGCACCGTGCAGCGACATGTTCTTGCACTTGCACCAGGCCGCGACGCCGAGCCGGTACGCCTCGTTCTTGTCCTCGGCATCGTACTTCGCGCGATTCAGCAGGCCGACGCTCGAGATCATCCCGGCGAGCGCGCGCGCCGTGTACGCGCCGCGGCTGAAGCCCGCGATATGGATCTCGTCGCCGGCATCGTAGTTGCGCGAGATGAACGTGTAGCCCCGCACGATGCGCGCGATGACGCCCATGCCGAACATCCCGCCCATCGCCTTCTTCAGAAAGCTGTCGGAATCGCCCACGCCGTGCATGTACTTCGCGATCTGTGCCGTGCCGCCGGCGGCGTCCGGCAACAACTTTTCCTGCTCGTCGCGCAGGGTCATCGTCTGCGGCGTGACGCGGCCGGCGAGGTTCGCGAACAGCTTGACGACGTTCGTGACCTTCGAGCCCTGCAGCTCGCCGTGCTCGTCGCCCGAGTCCAGCGGCGCCACGCCGGTCTGCGACTGCGGTCCATTCCACGTGCCGTCGGCACAGAACACGATTCGTTTCGGCATGGCTTGCTCCTGGCGCGCGACTACAGCGCGCACGAGTACCTCTTACGCCCGGCTGCCTGCGAAAGCGATGGGCCAAAGGTCCGGTGGATCGTTCGCGGCGCCCGCGCGTTCGGATCGTAAGCGGATCAATGGAGCAGCGCATGGCGAAAGTACTCGTTCTCTATCAGTCTTCCCACGGCCATATGGAGCAGATGGCGAACGCGGCGGCCGAGGGCGCGCGGGCCGGCGGCGCGGAGGTCACCGTCAAGCGCGTGCCCGAGCTCATGTCGGAAGACGCCGCGCGCAAGGCCGGCATGAAGTGGGATCAGCCGGCGCCGTGGGCGCAGCCCACGGAGTTGCCCGACTACGACGCAGTGATTCTCGGCATTCCGACGCGCTATGGCCGCATGGTCGGCGCCATGGCGCACTTCTGGGACCAGACCGTCGACATCTGGTCGAGCGGCAAGATGGTCGGCAAGGTCGGCGCCGTGATGTCTTCGACCGGGACGCAGCACGGCGGCCAGGAGATGACGCAGTTCTCCGGCATCGTGAACCTGCTGCACTTCGGCATGATCATCGTCGGCCTGCCGTACGCGTCCACGGAGCAGATGACGCTCGACGAGATCGTCGGCGGCTCGCCGTACGGCGCTTCCACGATCGCCGGCAACAAGGGCCAGCGGCAACCCAGCGACAAGGACCTCGCGGGGGCGCGCTATCAGGGCAAGCGCGTTGCCCAGATCGCCGAGCAGCTGGTTCGCCGCTAAACTCAATGGATGAGCACTGATACATCGATCGAGCTCGTCATCGAGGGACGCCGCCGCGATCTCGGCGGCTTCGAGGTCGGGCGCGTGCTGCCGTGGTCGAAGCGACGGCGGCTGGGGCCGTTCGTGTTCTTCGATCACATGGGTCCGAAGCAGATGGCCGCGAATCTGCCGCGGCGCGTCGACGTGCGGCCGCATCCGCACATCGGCCTGTCGACGATCACCTATCTGTTCGCCGGCGAGATCGTGCATCGCGACAGCCTCGGCTTTCACCAGGTGATTCGTCCCGGCGAGGTGAACTGGATGACCGCGGGTCGCGGCATCAGTCACTCCGAGCGCTTCGAGACGATGCGCGAGCACGGCGGCATGCTGCACGGGATCCAGGCGTGGATCGCGCTGCCGGTCGAGGATGAAGAAACCGCGCCCGCCTTCGTGCATCACGGCGCCGACGAGTTGCCGATCGAGCGCGACGGCGGTGTCGCGAGGCGCGTCATCGCCGGCAAGGCTTTCGGCAAGTCGAGTCCCGTGCGCACGCATTCGCCGCTCGTTTATGTTCATGTCGAGCTGGAGGCCGGTGCCAGCACCGGGATTCCCGACGGTTACAGCGAGCGCGCAGCCTTTGTGGCGGCGGGCACGGTGCGTGTCGGCCAGGAAAGCTACGAAGCCGGAAAGATGATCGTCTTCACGCGGGACAGCCAACC
Organism: Steroidobacteraceae bacterium; assembly: GCA_036555785.1. Taxonomy (GTDB): domain Bacteria; phylum Pseudomonadota; class Gammaproteobacteria; order Steroidobacterales; family Steroidobacteraceae; genus Steroidobacter. The sequence goes on along the minus strand of DATBKP010000182.1, from coordinate 71,990 downwards.
GCGCATCGTTGCGGCTACGCCCGCGACGGTGATGCTGCTCGGCGGCGAGCCGCTGGGCGAGCGGCACATCTGGTGGAACTTCGTGTCGTCGCGGCCCGAGCGCATCGAGCAGGCGAAGGCGGACTGGCGCGCGCAGAAGATTCCGCTGCCGGTCGGCGATGCCGACGAGTTCATTCCGCTGCCGGAAGAGCCGCCGCCGCCGCCGGAACCGATGTCGTGAGGATCAGCGAGTCGATTTGCGCCAGAAGACCGCGTGCTCTTTGCGTGGCGCGGGCTGGTCCTGGGTCGTTGGCTCGCAGCCACCGCAGGCGTCGCAGCCGCTGCCCGACGAGCCGTCGCTGAGATTTCCGAATACGCTCGGCAGCGTCGCGCGCAATCGTGCCCGCAGCGCATCGCGCATCTTGCGCGGACCGAGCCGCCACACCGCGTAGCACAGACTCACCGCGATCGCGATGACGACGATCGAATTGGAAAGCGCGGCGCTCATGCCTACCCCATCAGCCACACCGCGACGTTGTAGGTCGCGAACGAGGCGACGTATGCGAGCGCGAACAGGTAGCCCGCCATGATCAGCGGATAGCGCCACGAGTTGGTTTCGCGCTTCACGGTCGCGAGCGTCGAGAGGCACTGCGGCGCGAATACGTACCACGCGAGCAGCGACAGCGCAGTGGGCAGCGACCAGGAATTCCGGATCAACGGATCGAGCGCGCTCGCGATGTCATCGCCCGTCGCCGACAACGAATACACCGTGCCGAGCGCGCCGACCGCGACCTCGCGCGCCGCGAGACCCGGCACGAGCGCGATGGAAATCTGCCAGTTGAAGCCGAGTGGCGCAAAGATCACCGCGAGCGCGGCGCCGATCTTGCCGGCGATGCTGTATTGGATCGCCGGCCCGGTCGCATCGGCCGGCGGCGCGGGGAACGAGCTCAGCGCCCACAGCAGGATCATCAGCGACAGGATGATCGTACCGACGCGCGTGAGGAAGATCTGCACGCGCTGCCACAGCCCGATCGCTAGATTGCGCAGATGCGGCCAGTGATAAGCCGGCAGCTCGAGCAGCAACGGCTGGAAGCGCGAGCGCATCGAGGTCGTGTGCTTGAGCACGTACGCAACCGCCAGTCCAGAGGCGATTCCTGCGACGTACAGAACGAACAGCACCAGTCCCTGCAGCTGGATCGGACCCCAGACGGTTCGCTGCGGGATGAACGCGCCGATGATCAGCGTGTAAACCGGAATGCGCGCCGAGCAGGTCATCAGCGGCGCGATCATGATCGTCGTCAGGCGGTCGCGCGGATTGGCGATCGTGCGCGTCGCCATGATGCCGGGAATGGCGCACGCGTGGCTCGACAGCAGCGGAATGAACGAGCGGCCGGACAACCCGGCGCCGCCCATCAGGCGATCGAGCAGGAATGCCGCGCGCGGCAGGTAGCCCGAGTCCTCGAGCACGAGGATGAAGAAGAACAGGATGACGATCTGCGGCAGGAACACGAGCACGCTGCCCGCGCCCGCGAGCACGCCGTCGAGCAGCAGACTGCGCAGCGCGGTAGCGGGCAGCACAGTACGCAGATATCCAGCAAGCGCATCCACGCCCGCCGTGATCGCATCCATCGGGATCTGCGCCCAGGCGAACACCGCCTGGAACATCAGGAACATCGTGACGATCAGCAACGCGAAGCCCAGCACCGGGTGCAGCACGATGCGATCGACGCGATCGCTCAAGGTCTCGCCGGGACGCGCTTCCCCGCCGACGGTAGCGAGAATTCGCCGCACTTCTGCGTGATCGCGCACGACGTCGGCGTTGCCGGAAACTGCGGCCTGGACGGCCGCGATCGGCCAATGTGCGTCGAGACGGTCGAGCAGCTCGGTCACGCCCGACGGCTTCACGCCGACGGTCTCGACGACCGGCACGCCGAGCTCGCGAGCGAGCGCGTCCTTGTCGACGACGATGCCGCGCTTGCGCGCGAGATCGCTCATGTTCAGCGCGAGCAGCAGCGGCACGCCGAGTCGCTTGAGCGCGAGCACGAGCCGCAGGTTCTGGCGCAGGTTGGTGGCGTCGGTGACGCAGACGACGGCATCGGGCCGGCTTTCGCCGTCGCGACGGCCGAGCAGCACGTCGGCCGTGACTTGCTCGTCGGGCGTCGCGGCTTCGAGACTGTAGAGACCCGGCAGATCGAGGATGCGGACGCGCTTACCGGAGGGCGTGATCGCGACGCCTTCCTTGCGTTCGACGGTGACGCCCGCGTAGTTCGCGACTTTCTGACGGCTGCCGGTCAGCAGGTTGAAGAGCGCGGTCTTGCCGCAGTTCGGATTCCCGACCAGCGCGATCAGCTGCGGGGTGCCAGCTGCGACGGCACTCACGATCTACTCCAGCGGCGCGATCCGGATGCAGTCCGCTTCCAGCCGGCGCAGAGCGAACGTGGCGCTGCCGACGCGGACCGCGACGGGCTCGCCACCGAGAGGGCCGCGTGCGAGCACGCGCACGCGCTCGCCGGGCAGAAAGCCGAGGTCTGCGAGTCGCCGCGTCAGGTCGGCGGGAACGTCGGGCGCGCTCGGAACTACGCCGACGACGCGTGCGGACTGGCCCTTCGCCAGGTCGCTCAGCGCCTGGCAGGTACCGGTAACCGCATAGTCATCGAGAGGCAGGACGGCAGACATGGATACAAGACTACATGAGAATCGTTCTCACTTCCATGCACTCTGCTAACCCGCTAATTTACGAGCCAAAAATAGGGTCCCGATGCCCGCGAAGGTCATCGCGACCGAGCCCAGCAGATGCGCACCGGCGGCGGCGATCGCCCACCCGGCACGGCCCTGTTGCAGCAGGATCACGAGCTCGGCGGAGAAGGTCGAGAACGTAGTGAGACCGCCGCAGAAACCAGTGATGACGAACAGACGCCACTCGATCGGCAGATTCGATGTGGCGAAGACGGCGATAGCGATGCCGATGATGTAGCCGCCGATGAGATTCGACAGCAGCGTGCCGGGCGGGATCGCCGGGAACGTCGCATTCAGCGACTCGCTCAACGCGAGCCGCAGCAGCGCGCCGAGACTGGCGCCGAGCGAAACGGCGACGATCGTTTTCAGAACCACACGCGCACTCCTGCAACGAATCGGATCTCGCTGTCATCGCCAGCGAAGTCCGCAGTGTCGCCGAAGCGGCGCAGCCAGTGGACGCCTATGTACGGCGCGAGCTCGCGGCGCACCTCATAGCGCAGCCGCAGACCCGCTTCGACATCGGACAAACCGGAGCCGATGCCGCGCTCGCGATCGTCCTTGCCGTACACATCCGCTTCGATCTGCGGTTGCAACACCAGGCGTTGCGTCAGCAGCAGGTCGTAGCTGACGTCGGCGCGTAACGCCGTGCGGCCTTCTTCGCCCAGATAGACCGTCGCCTCGACGTCGAACCATTGCGGCGCCAGGCCTTCGATGCCGAGCGCCAGCCACGTGCGCGACGGCGCGTCGCCGAAGTCGTGCCGCACGCCGACCTGCGAGCTCCACCACGGAGTGACGATGCGATTCCACAGCGCTTCGAGGCGCACGTCGTCTTCGTCCTGCGCGTGCACGCCTTCCGATTTCAGCCAGAGCTTGTGATAGTCGCCGCCATAATAAGCCTGCATGTCCCACGCGATGTCCGCGTGGTCAGCGTCCTGCCATTCCAGCTGATCGACGGTCAAGCGGCCGTAACGATGGGTATCGTCCATGCGCATCATCTCGACCATCTGCTCGTACGACTGATGCGGCAGCGGGTTCTGCGGCGGGTCCGGCGGCACGTGCTGCGCGAGCGCGCCGCCCGCCCACGCCAGCATCGCGATGCAGCTGAGCGGCTTCATCACGCGACGTGCACCTCGCGGAACATCCCCGCTTCCATGTGATAGAGCAGGTGACAGTGAAACGCCCAGCGACCGAGTGCGTCGGCGCTGACCGCGTAGCGGATCTGTTGTCCAGGGTGCAGCGCTACGGTGTGCTTGCGCACGAGGAACGCACCCGATTCGTCCTCCACCTCGCTCCACATGCCGTGCAGGTGGATCGGGTGAGTCATCATGGTGTCGTTGACGAGCGTGACGCGCAGGCGCTCCCCATAGGTGAAAAGCAGCGGCGGCGCTTCGGAGAACTTGCGGCCGTCGAACGACCAGATGAAGCGCTGCATGTGGCCGGTGACGTGCAGCGCCAGCTCGCGACCGGGCTCGCGTCGGTCGATCGGCCCGCCGAGCGTGTGCAGATCGGCGTAGGTCAGCACACGCCGGCCGTTGTCGCGTAGCCCCGGACCGGGATCGTCGAGATTCGTGCGCGGTTGCGCCACCCGCATATCGACTGTGGGACTCGACGCGGGTTGCGCTGCAGCTTCATGGTGATGCGCATGCCCCATTCCCATATCGCTCATCGCGAGAATGGGCCGCGTCTCGAGTGGCGGGACCGGCGCCTCCATGCCGGCGCGCGGTGCGAGCGTGCCCCGCGCATAACCCGAGCGATCGATCGCCTGCGCGAAGATCGTGTACGCACGATCGTCCTGCGGCTCGACGATTACGTCGTAGACTTCGGCCGCGGCGATGCGCAGCTCGTCGACCGTCACGGGCTCGATGTCCTGGCCGTCCGCGGCGACGACGGTGAGCTTCAGGTCGGGAATGCGCAGATCGAACACGCTCATCGAGGAGCCGTTGATGAGACGCAGCCGCACGCGCTCGCCCTTCGCGAACGTTCCAGTCCAGTTGCCGGCGGGCGTGACGCCGTTGGTGAGATACGTGTACGCGTAGCCCGAGACGTCCGCGAGATCGGTCGGCTGCATGCGCATCGCGCCCCACATCTGGCGCTCCGCAAGCGTGGCACGCATGCCTTGCGCGCGCGCGTCGCGGATGAAATCGCCGGCGGTGCGCTTGCCGCGATTGAAATAGTCGCTCTGCAACTTCAGCGTGCGATAGATGTGCTCGGGGTCGTGGTCGGTCCAGTCGGAGAACAGGATCAGGTGCTCGCGCTGCGCGCCGTGACGCTCGCCGTTGCGCGGGTCGATCACGATCGAGCCGTACAGTCCGATCTGCTCCTGGAAGCGCGCGTGCGCGTGATACCAGTAGGTCCCCGACTGATTCACCTTGAAGCGATACGTGAACGTCGTGCCGGGCGCGATCCCCGCGAAGCTGACGCCGGGCACGCCGTCCATGTCCGCGGGAACGATGAGACCGTGCCAGTGCAGCGCTGTCGTCTCGCGCAGCCGGTTGGTGACCCGGATCGTGATCGTGTCACCTTCCCGGAACCGCAGCGTCGGTCCCGGGACTTGCCCGTTGATGGCGACCGCCGTGCGGCGCGCGCCGGTGAAGTTCACCGGCAGCTCGTCGATCGTCAAATCGAATTGCGTGCCGGTCAGCACTGCAGGGCGCGCCGTGCCCCAGCGCGCGGCGCCGAGCACGAAGGCGGCGCCGGCGAATCCCTGCACGAACTGGCGGCGTGAGATCACCGGAAACTCCGCGTCAGCAGCACAATACCGGAGATCGACAGCGGTCTTGCGGGGCCGCGGATCCCGGTGTGCGCAGTGTAGCCGGGCGCGCGACTCAGTGCGGATCCTCGCGCTCGCCGCGATCGTTCAGCTGCTGGGCGCGTGCCGCTTTTTCTTGCATCGTCAGGCTCGGATCCTTCTCGAGCCGCATCAGCTCGATGAGTCGCCGCGACACCGCTTCTTCTTCGCCATACAACGCTCGCGCGATCACCGGGCCGAAATGGGCCGCACGCAGCGCGTGCAGTCCCTCCAGCTCCGCCAGCGCCGCTTCCTCGGTCGAAGGTGCGACGCCGGGCGGGTAGGCCGGTCGCTGCGCCTGCTGATAGTTGTCGTAGTGCTCCAGCAGATCGGTTGCTTGCGCGGCTGCGCCCGCAGGCAATTGCTCGACCGCCTGCTGCTTCGCCGTTGCCAGGTCGGCGCGCTCGGTGCGCGCGAACAGCGCTTCCATGTTCAGCCGCGTCTGCGCGTCGAGGACGAGCCGCCCGGAGTCGTTCACGCGGAAAGTCTTGTCGTTGATCTGAGCCGTCACCGGCTCCTCGGATGGGGCGGATTCCAGCGGGGCAGGGGACGCGACGACCTCCGCGGGTGGCGGAGCAGCCGTGTTCGAATCTCCGACGGCGGGCTCGCTGCGAACTTCAGCCGCCGGCGCGCGCTGCGCCTCATGGTTACGCTCCGCGGGCCCGAGCACGACGACTCCGGCCGCAACAGCGACCGACACGATGCCGACCCAGAGATAGGTGCGCGTCCTCATGTGCGAAAGGCGGTACGGCGGCTGTTTGCACAGCCGCCGCACTGCCGACCCCCGCAGGCTTCCCCCGCGAAAACGTAGCTTCTACTGGTATGGGCAGGTCGAGCGATAGTCGGAGAACACGCTCGGCGTCGCGAACGCGGTGTGCGGCGCGCCGCACAGGGTGCTGTTGCTCGAGTTGGTGAGATAACGCAGAGCGGCCATCAGCTGCGTCGCGCGGCTCGGCGGCTGGTCGAGCGTCGAGTTGGTGTTGATCGTCATGACGACGAAGCCATGCGTCGCCATGCGCCGTCCGATCCACGCGATCGACGACTGCGTTGCCGTGAATCCCGGGCACATCGCCACTGTCGCGTACGAGCCTGCGGTCGTCAGGTAGTAGACCGTGCCGCCGCCGAAGCCACTGACCGAGCTCGGCACGGACGTGGTGGCGACAGCGAACGGACCGGCGGTGGCATTGAGAAGGTCGGAGGTCGGATCCGGCCCTTTGGCGAATGGATTCGTCTGCGCTTGCGCGACAGCCGCCAGCAGCAGCATGGCAAGGCCGACGGCGCCTCGCCGCTCCCAGCAATCGATGATTTTCATGTTCAACCCCCTGTGGATCTGCCATTCGTTTCAGCGACGTCCGGCCCTGATATATCACAGGTTTTTCTTTGTTTGCTATAGCGGTGCAAATATACACCTAAATGTAAAATCTCTACCCACAATGATTTCGCGGTACCCTCCCGCCTCCCCCATGCCTGCCAACCCCGCCGATCAACCTGCGCGCGCTCTTTCCGATCCGGCAGACGCCGTCGCGCCGGTCAGCAAGCACGAGCGCGTGCTCGACGAAGCTGCGCGACAGTTGAACGAGAAGGGCGTGCTGCTCACGTCGCTTGCGGAGATCGCCGCGAAGCTCGGCGTGACGCGCGGCGCGATGTACTACTACGTCGCGGATCGCGAAGACCTGGTGTTCCAGTGCTACCGCCGCGCCGCCGAGGTCACCGCTCGCCATCTGCTCGAAGCCGGTCGCGCGGGTGGCACCGCCGCCGATGTGCTGCGAAGTTTCGTCACGCGCATGCTCGACCCGAACGAGCCCGAGATCGCGGCGCGCGCCGAGATCGCCATGCTGAACGCCACCCAGCGCGACACGATCCAGGGCTTGTACGACGCGCTGGCGACACGCCTGGCGCACGTGCTGGAAACGGGTGAGCGCGAGGGCGTGCTGCGGCCCTGCGACGTCGAAGTCACGGCGCGCATCATCCTCAGTCTCGTCACCTGGGCGCCGCTTGCACGCCCCTGGGCGCATCAGGTCGGTCCGATGGGACACACGCGGCTGCTCGCGGCCGCGACCGCGACAGTGTTCGAGGGATTCTCGCGGGCCGGGCGCCTGCCGGAATTTCAGCCGCTGGATCTGGCGGCGCTGGCGCCGCCGGTCGTGAGCGCATTCGACCGCGATGCCGCCGGCCAGGCGAAGCGCGAGGCGCTGCTGCGCGTGGCCTCGAAGCTGTTCAATCGCAAAGGCATCGACGCGACCTCGCTGGACGAGATCGCGGCGCAGGTCGGCACGACCAAGCGCACGCTGCATCATCACATCGGCAGCAAGCAGGATCTGGTGGCGGCGTGTTACGACCGCGCCTTCCGCATCTTCTTCTTCATCAAGGATCGGATGCTGGAGCAGCGCGGGCCACGGCTGGAGGCGTTGTCGGCCGCCATGCACGCCCTTGCGCTCGCCTATCCGAGTGACGAGCTCACGCCGCTATCGCCGCTGGTCGGCCACGGCGCGTTGTCACTGGAAGGTCAGGCCGCCTTCGATCGCAACTCGGGGCTTCTCGGCGACGCGTACCACGGGCTGATCCGCCAGGGCATGGAGGAGGGCAGCATCGCGCCGCTCGATGACGTCGAGGCGCGCGCGCTGATGCTGCCGGGCCTGATCAGCTGGCTCGTCAAGGACGACGTGCCGCGCGATCCGGCGCAGCAACGCCTCATCGCCCGCGAGGTCGCGAACCTAGTCGCGGTCGGCCTGCGCCCTCTTTGAATCAATATCGCCACAGCACTCCTGCCGACGGCACCAGCGGCAGCCACGTATCCGAGTCGCGCGTGTAGCGCAGCGAGCCGTCTTCGTTCTCCGCGACGTCGTAGTGCACGCAGCACGGATTCTCGCGATCCAGCGCGTTGTTGACCTCGACGAACACGTCCAGCGCGCCGCGCGGCAGCGCGAAGGTGCGCGTCACGCGCAGATCGAGCGAGTTGTAATCGCCGAGACGCGCGCGATTGCGTCGTGACAGATCGATCTGCGGATTGCCCGACGCGCTGTCGATTACATTCAGCACAGTGGTTGGCCAGCCGGTATGGAAGCTGTCGGTGAGTGTCGCACTCCAGGGACCTTTCGCCCAGACGATGCCGAGATTCACGGCGTGGCGTTGGTCCCAGCTGCGCGGCACGTCATCGCCGTCGACGCGATCTTCCACTCGCGACCAGCTATAGCTCAGCCAGCCGCTCCACGAGCCGCGCGGACGCAGCTGGAGCATCAACTCCACGCCCGTCGCCAGCGCGCTCTGCGGCGCGATCCGCACACGATCGAACTCCGCCTCCGGCAGCAGCACCAGCGGATCGAAGATGTTCTCGAAGCGCGGATTGATGTGCCGATAATCCTTGCGGAACGCTTCGACCCGCAGGTCGAGCCCGTCGTCGAAGGAATGATCGAAGCCGAGGATCGCGTGATGCGCGTGCTGCGCGCCGTAGAAGGTGTCGACGCCGTCTTCGACCTGCAGCTCGTTGATGCCCTGGAATTGCACGAAACGGCCAAGACTCGCGCGCAGATGCGTCTGCGGCGACAACGTGTAGAGCACACTCACGCGTGGGCTGTACTGCTCGCCGTCGTCCGAGCCGTCGTACGTCTGAGTATCGATGCGCACTCCGCCTTGCACCGTCCAGCGCTCACCCAGCTGCGTGTGCGCATCCCAATATGCCGAGCTCTCATAGCCTTCGGGAGAAGGCTCGGTCGAGCGCGCGCTATCGAACCCGGGCGACCCCGGGAACGGAAAGCCGGGCTCGGCATGCACTTCGTTGGAGTAGTCGTAGTCGCCCCACAGGCGGCGCACTTCGGCGCCGAAGCGCTGCTGCAGCCCAACGGCCTCGAGCGTGTTCTCGAGTCGCAGCCCGATGATGTGGAACAGCCGCTCGTCGCGCACGTGCGCCGTGCGCACGCCGGGCTCGTCCAGGTCGCCGGTGCGGCGATTCTCCAGGTCGGTGTACGACACGATCAGCCGGCTCGCTGCGCCGCTCTGCCAGTCGTGATCGAGCGTCGCCCAGGCGTAGATGTTGCGGTACTTCGCGCGGGCGCGCTGCTGTCCCGACTGCTGCCGGGCCACGATGGTGTCGCTGGAAACCAGCGCTTCGAGCGCCCCGCGCGTGGCGTCGCTGAACTCGTAGTCCACGCGGCCGAAGCCGTCGGAGTATTGCGGCTCGCCGAAATCGTTCTCGCTCAGGTGCGCGAGGTCGCCGACGTTGCTGCGACGGCCGGAGAGCAGCGCATGCCCGCGGCCGTCGGCGAACTGCGCGGCGGCGAGACCGCTCGCATGGAACAGGTTGATGCCGATCTCGTAGTAGCGCTGCTCCATCGGGTGCACGGTGGTCGCGTCGATGATCGCGCTCATGCGATCGCCGTACTCCACCGGAAAGCCGCCGGAGTAGAACTCGATGCTGTCGATCAGCCGCGAGTCGAGCAGGCTCACCGGGCTCAGGAAATTCTTCAGGTGGAAAGGCTCGTACAGGCGCAGGCCGTCGAGCACGATCGCGGTTTCGTTCGGCTCGCCGCCGCGCACCGAGCCGATGCTGGAGAAGCCGTTGGTAGTCGTGCCCGGCAGGCGCTGCACGGCGCGCAGCGTTTCGTCGGCGAGGCGCGGCATGTTCTTCACCTGTTCCTGCGTGAGGAATGTGCGCGTCGCGATTTCGCTGGTCGCGAGCCGGTAGCGGCTGGTCTGCACGACCACTTCTTCGACCGGCGCTTTTGCCGCCGGCGCCGCGCTCTGCGGCGCGCGCTTTGCCTGGCCCGTCACGACGGCGAACACGCCAGGCGCAACCTGGGACAACGACAGTCCTTGCGCCGCGAGGATCTCGCGCGCCAGCTCTACTCCTTCGTGGGCGTTCGGCTCAGTCTCGATGCGCAGATCGTTCGGCAGGATCTGCGTGTTGTAGATGAAGGTCAGACCCGCCGAGCGCAGCTCGTCCAGCACCTCGCTGATGCGCCGCCCGCGCAGCTCCTGCGCCGAGGCCGGCATCGCCAGCATCAGGCACGCCAGCAGCAAGCCCGCGAGTCGCAACCGATCCTTCATGCAACGCATCGTAACCGGAGGCATCCCATAAGCGCGCGCGAAACGCGAACGTATAGACCGACAGCGTGACCGTCCACACGAGGAACGCGCTCCACAGATCGTGGGAAACGAAGTGTGCGCCGCGCGCCTGCTGCGCGAGGCCGAACGTCAGTCCTGTCAGCAGGCCCAGCGCCAGTCCCACTTTCGCCAGCGCCGCGTGCCGCTCGCGAAACGTGAAGTATAGGGCGAGCAGCGCGTAGCCGGAGCTGGCGTGCGCCGCCGGGAAGCAACGCCCGGCACGCAGCGCGTTCGGGCGATCCGCGAACAGCTCCACGTACGGGAAGCGGCCGCCGAACGGCGTGAGGTCCCAGGGACAGTCGACGTTGGTCAGCGTCTTGAGCAGGCCGACGACGCCGATCGAGAGCAGCGCCGAGATCAGCAGAAATGCCGCCGGCCGGCGCAGCCCGCGCCAATCGCGCTCGACGAAGGTTGCGATCCAGAACGCCAGCACCACCGCCAGCAGCACCCGGATCGTCCAGCGTCCGCCGGTATGCAGCAGCTCGTTGACAGTCCAGCTGCTGGCGCCTATCCATTGCGCGTGCGCGCCATCGAAGAACACGGCGCGTGCAATAGTTACGTCCAGCGGCGTCGTGGCGAAGACGACCGCGAGCGCGACGAAGACGGCAAGCGGCGCTTGCAGATGCGACCACCAGAAGCGCAATGGCGACGGCGTGTTCAGAACGACCGCCGGGTTTCGATGAGCAGCTGCACGCTGTCGATGTCGCTCGTACGGTTCAGCGGGAACGCCAGGTCGATGTGCAGCACGTTGCCGAGCCCGGAGCGCGCGCTGCCGAGTCGCAATCCCAGCCCGACGTCGGTCAGCCAGCCGGCGGGCGCGCTGGCGAACTCGTCGCGACCCCAGGTGCGGCCGGAATCGACGAACACCGCGGCGCCGACGTTGAACAGCTTCAGCGGCTGCCAGTCCGTGTAAAACCGCTGCTCGAGCGTGACCAGCGCGCTTTGCTCGCCGGCCTGGTAGCGCAGGGGGTAACCACGCAGACCGTTGTCGCCGCCGAGCAGCAGTTGTTCCTCCGGATCGCGATGCGAAGTCACCGTGCCGCTCACTGACGCGAAGAGCACGCGATGCACGGATTGCCGCAGGTAGTAGCGAGTCGACCATTCGAGCGACGCGTTGGCGAGCGCATCGTCCTCGATGCGCGTGCCGAAGCCGAGGGAGTGGATCAGGTACTGTTCGTGGCCGAGATCCGCGCCGGCCTGCAGCTTGCCGTTGAGGATCGCGCCGTCGCGCGTCGAGCCGAGCGCGGTGGACTCGAAGCCGGCTTCGAGACGGGCGGAGAGGCCGAGATAGAGATCCTCGGTGCGGCCGATCTGGTCGAGATTGCGCGTGGCGACGAACTCGTCTTCCATGACTTCGATGCCGACCCACGGATAGGCGACCACGCGATCGACCGGGATCGACGCATCGGGCTCGCTCGGCAGCGCCTGGAAGTCGCGCGCGTCATAGCGCATGCCGGCGAGATAGCGCGTGGTCCAGCCGTCGTGCAGTCCTTCGGAGAAGCCGCCGCCGATGTCGAACTTGCGCTGCTGCATCTGCAGCTTCTGCACGACGTGGCCGAGCGAGTAGCGCGACAGGTCGGTGGTCGCGTCGGTGCCGGAGAAGCCGGCGCTCCAGCGCGTGTCCATCGCATAGAACGGCCGCTCCAGCGACAGCGTCTTCTCGCTGCCGTCGCTGAGCGACGAATAGCCGGCGGCCAGCTGCCACCAGCTGCCGAACACGTTCGGGTCGACGTAACCGAGCTCCCAGGCGGAACGATCGACGTTGCTGGCGCGCGCCAGCGACAACTGCTTGCCGAGTCCCAGGAAATTCATGTCCTCGAACTTGACGCGCGTGCTGTTCTCGCCGCCCTTGCGGCCGAACGACAGGCCCGGGCTCAGCGTCCACACGTCGTGCACGCGCACCAGCACGTCCACCGTGTTGTCCGCTTCGTTGTAGCGGACCGGCTCGACCGAAGCCTCGTTGAGATATCTCTGTGCACGCAGCATGCGCGCGGTTTCATCGAGCAGGCGGCGGTTGTAAACATCGCCGGTGTGGAACAGCAGCTGCTGCGCCACCGTCGAATCGTGCGTCGAGATGTGGAGATTGTTCGCGAGCCGATACGGTGCGGCGAGCCGCGTGCCGGTTTCGAACACGTCGTCGACTTCGATTGCGACGTTGCCGATGCGCGCGCCGCGCTGTTCGAGCACAGCGTCGGGCGCCAGCGGGCCGGCGTGTGCGCACAACGGTAGCAACGCCAGCAGCGGCGTCGCGCTTCGCAAAAGTCCGGCCATGACGCCCCCTGCAACCTGCTGGGGGTTGGACGGCGCGGCCGGTCCGAATCAGTCGCTGTTCAGCGCGATGCCGATCGATTCATCTTCCGTCTGATACCGGTGCAACTGCGTCGTGGAAAGCACGGCGCTCAGTGCCGTATCCGGATCCAGGCCCTCGATCGAGCCGCGCAGCGTCAGCTCATTGGCGGCGCGCTGCGCCGCGCCCGATTGATACACGACCTTGCGGCCGGTCTCGCGCCCGACCCAGTCGGCGAACGCGGCAAACGTGTGCTCATTGATGTCGAACAGCGGCGCGGTATGCGCGGCCCAGCGCCACGACGGGTCGTGAGCCGGGACCCTGCTGCGCACGATCTCCCCACGCGGCGTGACGCGGATTCTCTCGCCCGCGACGCCGCTGCTCGTCCCGGCAGCATTGGCGATCAGGACGCGGCCCTCGCGCACGCTGACTTCCATCTCGTCCGCATGCGTGCGCACCTGGTATTGCGTACCGACGTGACGCACCGAGCCGGCATCCGTACGGATGGTCAATGCCTGCGGGTTCTGTGCCCGGGAATCGATGTACAAAGCGCCCGCGGTGAGCACGAGCTCATCGGCCGCTGCGACCTTCACGATGGTGCCGTGATCGAGGCGCAGCGATACGCCGTCGCCGAACCGCATTGCGGCGCGCGAGCGGTCGTCGGTCTGGATCGTCTCGCCGGTCGCGACGCTCTGCGCAACCGCGATCTCGTGCGCGGTCTGCGACTCGGGGCGCACCAGCAGATGACCGTCGATGCGCGTGACCTGCGCGACCTGCACCGGTTCCGTCGGCGCGAAGTAACGCACTCCGAGCGCGGCGACGCCGATCGCCAACAGCGCGCTTGCCGCAACGCCGACGCTCATGAACCGGCGTTTGCGCCGGCGTTCCTGCAGCATGCCCTGCCATTCGGCATGCACTGCCGCTTCCACTTCACGCATCATGTCTGCTGCCGGCTCGTCACGTGCGCCCACCTGGCGCAGCAATTCCTCGATGCCCGTCTCATCGGCGGGTGGCTCATGCGGTCCGTTCTGCTGCGGACCGCGCTCGTCGATTCCGCTCGTCATAGGGTTACTTCCCACGCATGGTCGCCAGAACGTCCTGGGCCGTCGAACCGAATACCGTCTCCAGTGCCTCGCGAAACGCGACGCGCGCGCGGGCCAGCACCGATTGCGCTGCAATCTGGCCGATCCCGAGCAGCTCACCGATCTCCTCTACGCTGCGCCCCTCGATGTACTTCCACTCGAGCACGTCGCCGTAGCGCGCGGGCAGGCGGTCGAGCACCGATTGCACCAGCCGGCGCGTCTCCGCAGTGCCGTAGCCTTGTAGCGGATCGTCCCCTGCGGGCGCTTCTACTGCTTCGAGCGCCGCGCGCAGCTCCGGGCTGTCGTCGATCAAGACTACATTCTCCGAATGACGCCTGTTCGCGCGCAGGTAGTCGACGATCTGCCGGCGGCAGATCTGGCACAGCCAGCTGAACAGCGCCGCTTCGCCGCGATAGCCCGCAAGGCCGCGCATGGCCTTGGTCAGCGTCGACTGCACGACTTCTTTCGCGGCTTCGACCTCGCCGTTCAGGCGCGGCAGCGCGAAGCGGTACACCCGCGGAAAATACGCCGTGAAGAAGCCGCGGAACGCAGCCTCGTCGCCCGCCAGCATGGCGTCGATCAGCTCACGGTCGGTCGAGTACATGCCTGCTACTTAAGACGCCGATTCGCGACAAAAGCAATCGAATCCAACTATCTGCCGTTCTGCGACAGCAGCGCCGAGCGGCAGCCCGCCAGCAGATCCAGCGAGGGATCGTAGACGGCGTCGTGCACCGCCATTGCGCCGAGCACCGTGTGATAAAGGTTGTCGTGGCTGACTGCGTCGTGCGAGTGAGCGCGCATGCATGCGATGCTCAAACCCGTGCGCTGCAGATAGCCTGCAGAAGCCCATAACAGCATCGGCACTTCCTTCTGCACGCGCGGCGCGAAGCCGTACGGCATGCCGTGCAGATAGATCCCCTGCTCGCCGAGCGACTCGCCGTGGTCCGATGCGTAGATGAGCATGCCGTCGACACGGTCGGAGCTCGCCCGCAACAGCTCGATCTGCCGGGACAGCACGTAGTCGGTGTACGCGATCGAGTTGTCGTACGCGTTCACGATCTCCTGGTGCGTGCAGCTTTGCAGCTCGTTCGAGCGGCAGGCCGGCTTGAACACCTCGAACTGCGGCGGATAGCGCTCCGAGTACGCGGGGCCATGGCTGCCGATCGCGT
This sequence comes from Steroidobacteraceae bacterium, assembly GCA_036555785.1. GTDB lineage: Bacteria > Pseudomonadota > Gammaproteobacteria > Steroidobacterales > Steroidobacteraceae > Steroidobacter. The sequence continues at coordinate 56,849 of DATBKP010000182.1, read as the reverse complement.
GGAAGACGACGACCGTGTCCTGCTGCAACGTCTGCAGCCGCGCCGCGAGATCGCTCAGCATGACCTCGTCGTAGCAGTACGAATTCGGGCAATGCTCCGGGTCGGACGCGGCACGGTACGACACCTGCACGGTGCGGGCGCAGACACCTTTGCAGCCGGCGTTGTTGTCGCGCCATTCGACGCTCAGGTCCGCCTTCGCCAGCGTGTCCAGCAGATTCGTGTAGCGATCCGCCTGGTCGACGTCGAAGTGCGCGCGGGGCAGATGCGAGAACATGCACGGCACCGAGATCGCGGTCGACGTGCCGCACGAAGTCGCGTGATCGAAGTACACGAGCCCGCTGTCGCCCTGCAGCCGTGGATTGGTGGCGCGTGCGTAGCCACCGAGCTGGAAGTTCGCGGCCCGCGCGGTCTCGCCGACCACCAGGAACAGCACCAGCGGTTTGCGCTGGGCGGCTGCCGTGCGCTGCACGTTGCCGGCCACATCGATCACCGGAGCATTCCGGCCGCGACGCTCCTGCGCGGACAGCAAGCCGGCGAGACTGACGACCGGCGCGGCGGGGCTCAGTGCGTAGCGCACCGGCTTGTGCTCGCGAAAGAAAACGGCGTAATTCGACGAGCACGCAAACAGCGCCACGGCGCACAGCGCAAGCGCCGAGCCGATGAAAATCAGACGCTGCCGCAGTCGAATACGCCAGGTAGAGGAGGGCAACACGATCCGCCAGACCAGCATCGCCGGCAGCACGCCAAGCAGCAGCAGATGCGCGAGCAGATCGAAGTTGATCAGCCCGCCGACCTCCGCCGGGTCGGTCTGCAGCACGTTGCGCATCATGTCCTGGTTCATCACGGCGCCGTAGGCGCTGCCGAAGTACGAGCCGAGCGCGCCGATCACGAACAGCGCGCTCGCCGCGATCCGCATGCCGAGACGCGTCGGCACGAGCGCCAGGAGCAGTGCCTGCAGGCACACGACCACGACGAACAGGGAAACGAAGAACAGCGCAGCGCCGGGCGTCGGACGCCACATTGCGGCGATCGCCTGGTGCCAGAACTGCAGGTTGTACAGCGTGGCCCAGACCAGCGAGGCGACCAGGGCCAGGGCAACGTCCGAGGGGAGGGCCAGGCGAGCTGCCCACCGGGCCCGTAACCATGCGTAGAATGCCGCGCCGAACCGCGTCGAAGGCAATGAGCGACTGGAATCCATCTGATGTTTGACGTAGCCGCCCCCCGGGACCAATCGCGATGGGTTTTTCCGGGCTTTACGTCCAACACGGTTGCGACCGACCTGCTCTGGCTGCTCGCCCTGGCCGTGCTGCTGATCGCCACGGGCATCGGGCTGCGCGACCCCTGGCCGGCAGACGAGCCGCGGTTCGCGCTCGTAGCGCGCGACATGGTCGCCACGGGCGAATGGTTGCTGCCGCGCGTTGGCGGGCAGCCGTACGCCGACAAGCCGCCCTTGTTTTTCTGGCTGATCGCGGCGTGCCTCGAAGTGACGCGTTCGCTGCGCGTCGCGTTCCTATTGCCGTCGTTCTTCGCGGGCTGCGGCTGCATCGCGCTCGTCTACGATCTCGGCCGCCGCCTGTGGAATCGCGAGACCGGCCTCGCCGCGGGCCTCGCACTGCTCTGCACCGTGCAGTTCGTGTGGCAGGCGCGGCAGGCGCAGATCGACGCGACGTTGTGCTTCTGGACGACGCTGAGTCTGTACGCACTGTTGCGGCACCTGCTGCTCGGCCCGGCGTGGCGCTGGTACATCGTCGGCTGGGCTGCGGCCGGCCTCGGCGTCATCACCAAGGGTGTCGGCTTCCTGCCGCTGCTCGTGTTCGTGCCCTACGCCATTCTGCGCAACCCGCAGTGGCAGCCACGACTGGCCCCCACTTCTTCCATTCCGTGGCTACTCGGCCCCCTGGCATTTCTTGCCGCAGTCAGCATCTGGCTGGTGCCGATGCTGCTCGCCGCCAATGCGCATCCGGAGCTGGCCGCGTACCGTGACGAGATCCTCTTCAACCAGACGATCCACCGCTATGGCAACGCCTGGCATCATCGTGAGCCGTTCTGGTACTTCATCGTCAACGTCATTCCTGCGTTATGGCTGCCGCTCACGTTGCTCCTACCTTGGTTGTTCGGCCATTGGCGCAGCGCGCTGCGTTCATACGATTTGCGAATCGCGCTGCTCGCGTCGTGGATCGTGCTCGTCGTAGTGTTCTTCAGCCTCAGCAGCGGCAAACGTGGCGTCTACATTCTGCCAGCCGTCCCTGCAGTCGCGCTGCTGTGTGCTCCATACCTCGCGAAAGTCGCTGCGCAGCGTAGCGCGCAGCGTGCGATGTTCGTGCTCGCGTCGCTGATCGGCACCCTCTGCGTGCTGGCGTGGATCTACCTGCTGCTGCGGTCCGACAAGCGCGTCGACCTCGTCGCCAGCTACGACATCGATCCGCTCGGGCCGCTCGCGCTGATCGCAATAGCGGCCATGGTCGTGTGTGGGATCGCGCGGCCGTGGCGCGGATTCATCGCGTACGCAGGCGTGCTCGCCAGCTCGCTGTTGATCGTGAGCTTCTGGGTCAATCCGCAGTTGAACGACGCGCGCTCGGGCGCGGATTTCGTCGCGCGCATCGAGCGCACCGCGGACCCGCGCCAGGAGCTCGGGTTGGTCGCATTCAAAGAGCAGTACGTCCTGCAGGCGCGCCGCGAGATCGTGCATTTCGGACATGCGCGCTGGCGCGAAGCGGAGCAGGAGATGGCCGACGCCGCGCTATGGCTGGCGAGCAAGCCCGGTCGGCAGCTCGTCATCAACGAAGACGCGCGGGCAGCGTGCTTTCGCGATGCGCCGGCGCAATCGCTCGGCGCTGCGAATCGCAGCGAATGGTTCCTGGTGCGGGGAGGAGCGGATCCTGCGTGTGTCGCGCGCGGCAAGCCCGGCGCGGCCCACGACTACTGGCCGCCGGTCGCGCCGGGCACGCGGCTGAGCAGCTGAGCGAGCGCGTCGAAGCTCGCGGGCTTGACCAGATGCGTATCGAAGCCCGAGTCGCGCGAGCGCGCGACATCGGAGCTCTGCCCCCAGCCGCTCAGCGCCACCAGCATCATGTGCTTGCCCCAGGCCTGGGAGCGGATGCGTCGCGCCGCTTCGTAGCCGTCGAGGACCGGCATCCCGATGTCGAGCAGCGCCAGGTGCGGCTTGCATTTCTCGGCCAGCTCGAACGCTTCGGCGCCGTTCGCGGCCTTCCACACTTCGTGGCCGTCGCACTCCAGTAGCAGCGCCAGGCTTTCGAGTGCGTCCGGATTGTCGTCGGCGACCAGAATGCGATGCCGCGCCTGCGCGACGACGTTGCCGCGCGCCGCGAGCACCGCATCCGCCGGCAAGGTGTCGAGCAGAGGGATCCTGACGACGAACTCGCTGCCCTGGCCGACCCCCGCACTGCGCACGGCGACTTCGCCGGAGTGCATCTCCACCAGCTTGCGTACCAGCGCCAGGCCGATGCCGAGGCCGCCCGGCGTGCGATCGTCGGTCGTCTCCAGGCGCGAGAACAGGTTGAACAGCTTCACCTGCGAGCCCGGTGCGATACCGATGCCGTTGTCCTTCACACGGAATTCCACGAAGCCGGCGTCCCGCCGCACGCTCAGGTGGATGTGGCCGCCGTCGTTGGTGTACTTCGCGGCGTTGTTGAGCAGGTTGCCGAGGATTTGCACCAGCCGGGTCAGGTCGCCGCGCACCATCAGCGAGCCGTCGGGACAATCGATCGACAGCTCGTGGCGATGCTCGGCAATCATCGGCTGCAGCGCTTCGACCGCGCGCGCGATGATCGTCTCGCTGCGCACCGGTTCCTGCGCGAGGCGGATCGTGCCGCGCGTGATGCGCGAGATGTCGAGCAGATCGTCGACCAGCCGCGTCAGGTGGGTCGCCTGCCGGTCGATGACGTCGCGCGACCATTTCAGCTTCGGGTTGTCGATCGGGAAGCGCGACATGATCTCGACCGCGTTGCGGATCGGCGCCAGCGGATTGCGCAGCTCGTGCGCCAGGATCGCCAGGAACTCGTCCTTGTGCCGGTCCGCTTCCAGCAGCAGCGCCTCGGCGCGGGCGCGCTCGGCGATTTCCGCCTGCAGTGCTTCGTTCGACGCGGCCAGCTCCGTGTTCGCCTTCTGCAAGTGCAGGTTCAGCGCCTCCAGCTCGCGATTCTTTTCTGCCTGCAGCGTGGTGTTCGCCTGCTCCAGCTGCTCGTTCGCGTCGGCGAGGCTGCGGTTGAGCTTCTGCAGCTCGACGCGCTGGTTGTACAGCTCGACCAGCACCGTGACTTTGCTGCGCAGGATTTCCGGCACGACCGGGATCGAGACGTAGTCGACGGCGCCGAGCTTGTAGCCCTTGAGGCGGTCGAACTCCGAGTCGTGCACGCCGGTGATGAAAATGATCGGCGTGCGCTCGAAGCGCGGATGATCGTGGATCATCGCGGCGGTCTCGAAGCCGTCCATGCCCGGCATGCTGACGTCCAGCAGCACCAGCGCGAACTCGTCTTTCATCAGGCGCGCGAGCGCCTCGACGCCGGAGCGCGCGGTGATCAGGTTCTGGCCGAGCTCGCCGAGGATCGTTTCGTACGACAACAGGCGCGCCGGCTGGTCGTCGACCAGCAGGATGTTCACCTTGTCCGTGCGGACGCGCGGCAGTCGCGCGCCCAGCTCGGCCTTGTCGTGTTGGACACTCATGCCGTGCTTACCGGTGCAGCCACATCCTCACCAACGACAGCAGCTGCTCCGTGTTGACCGGCTTGGCGACGTAATCCGATGCGCCCGCTTCCAGGCACTTCTCGCGGTCGCCCTTCATCGCCTTGGCGGTGAGCGCGATGATCGGCAGCAGGCGGAACTTCGGATTGCTGCGGATCCGCCGCATGGTCTCGTAGCCGTCCATCTCCGGCATCATCACGTCCATCAGCACCAGCGCCAGGTCGTCGGTCGCCTCGACCAGGTTGATCGCATCCTGGCCGTTGGTCGCGCTGATCACCGCCATCTTGTGCCGCTCCAGCAGGCTGTTGAGGGCGAAGATGTTGCGGATGTCGTCGTCGACGACCAGCACCTTGCGGTCCTGCAGCGGCTCGTCCGACTGGTGCAGCGTCTCGATCATGCGCTGCTTGGCGGGCGGCAGGTCGGTGATCACGCGATGCAGGAACAGCGCGGTCTCGTCCAGCAGCCGCTCGGGCGAGCGCACGCCTTTCAGCACGATGCTCTTCGCCTTCTGCCGCAACTCCTCTTCCTCGGCGTTCGACAGCTCGCGGCCGGTGAACACCACGATCGGCGTGTCGCGCAACCGGTCGTCCTGCTGAATGCTCTCCATCAGCTCGAAGCCGGAGACGTCCGGCAGGCGCAGGTCGAGCACGATGCAGTCGAAGCTCTTTTCCTTGAGCGCCTCGAGAGCATCGGCGCCGCTGCCGACCGCGGTGATCTTCACGTCGTCGAAGCCGATCAGCTCGGCGATGCTCATCTGCTCGGTCGGATCGTCCTCGACCACCAGCAGCTCGCGGATGCGCGGCGAGGCGAAGTCCTTGATGCGGTGGAGCGCCGCCTCCAGGCCTTCGGTGGTCGCCGGCTTGTTCATGAACGCGAACGCGCCGCGCTCCAGGCTGTACTGGCGCTCCTCTTCGACGGTCAGGATCTGCACCGGGATGTGCCGCGTGGCGGTGTCGCGCTTCAACTGGTTGAGCACGGTCCAGCCGAGCATGTCCGGCAGGAACACGTCGAGCGAGATCGCCGTCGGCCGGTGCTTGCGCGCCAGGCTCAGGCCTTCCGCGCCGGTCTTGGCGACGATCGCCTTGAACTCCGTGTCGCGCGCCAGGTTGAGCAGCACCTTCGCATAGTGCGGATCGTCCTCGATGATCAGCAGCAGCCGATCGTCGGGCTGCAGATCCTCGCGATCGTCGGCGAGCTCCTCGGCGCGCGCCGCGGGCAGCGCGATCGGCTGGAAGATCGGCTTGGCCTCCATGCGGCCGGACTGCACCGGGCTCGGCACGTAGGCCGAGCCCATGTAGCCGATCGGCAGGTACAGAGTGAACGTGCTGCCGGAGCCCGGCACGCTGGTCAGCTTCAGCTCGCCGCCGAGCAGGTGCGCCAGCTCGCGGCTGATTGCCAGGCCCAGGCCGGTGCCGCCGTACTTGCGCGCGGTGCCGGCGTCGGCCTGCTGGAACGCTTCGAAGATGATCTTCTGCTTCTCCATCGCGATGCCGATGCCGGTGTCGGTGACCGCGAACTCGACCACCGCGGCCGCCTGGTTGAGGACGGGGTGATCGGCGCTCCAGCCGCCTTTCGCCAATCCCACGTGCAGCCGCACGCTGCCGTGCGAGGTGAACTTGAACGCGTTCGACAGCAGGTTCTTGAGAATCTGCATCAGGCGCTTGGAGTCGGTCGTGATGTGACGGCCGAGCTTCACGTCGAAGTCCGTGAGGAACGACAGCATGCGGGCTTCCGCTTCGTGGCGGAAGTTGCGCTCGATCGTCTCGCGCAGGTGCGTGAACAGCAGGTCCTCGGACTCGACCGTGACCGTGCCGGACTCGATCTTCGACAGGTCGAGAATGTCGCTGATCAGGTTCAGCAGGTCGGTGCCGGCCGCGTGGATGGTCTTGGCGAATTCGACCTGGCGCGGGCTCAGGTTGGTGTCGGCGTTGTCGGCCAGCTGCTGGCCGAGGATCAGGATGCTGTTGAGCGGCGTGCGCAGCTCGTGCGACATGTTCGCGAGGAACTCGGACTTGTAACGCGAGGTGAGCGCCAGCTCCGCGGCCTTCTCTTCCAGCGCGCGGCGCGCCAGCTCGATTTCCTGGTTCTTGCGCTCCACTTCGGCGTTCTGCTCGGCGAGCAGGCGCGCCTTGTTGGCGAGCTCTTCGTTGGTCTGCTGCAGCTCCTTCTGCTGCGCCTGCAGCTCGCCGGCGAGCTCCTGCGACTGCTTCAGCAGGCGCTCGGTGCGCATCGTCGCTTCGATGGTGTTGAGCACGACGCCGATCGAGCCCGTCAGCTGTTCGAGGAATGCCAGGTGCGAGGCGGTGAACTCGTCGATCGAGGCGAGCTCGATGACGGCCTTCACCTGGCCTTCGTACAGCACCGGCAGCGCGATCAGGTTGCGGGCGCGGGCCTCGAGCAGCCCGCTGCGCACATGAATCGCCTCGCGCGGAATGTCGTTGACCAGGATGCGGCGCCCGTCGGCCGCGCACTGACCGACCAGTCCCTCGCGCAGTGCGTAGCGCCGCGGCTCCTCGCCCTCGGTCTGCGCGTCCGCGTAGGTCGCGAGCTGTTTGAGCATCGGCCCGCGCTCGTCGAAGTCCATGATGTACACCAGGCTCTGCTGCGCGTTCACCAGCGGCGCGAGCTCCGCGAGCAGCATCTGGCCGACGGTCACGAGATCGCGCTGGCCCTGCATCATGCGGCTGAACTTCGCGAGGTTGGTCTTCAGCCAGTCCTGCTCGGTGTTGCGATCCGTGGTGGCGCGCAGGTTGCCGATCATTGCGTTGATGTTGTCCTTCAGCTCGGACATTTCGCCGCGTGCGTCGACCTGAATCGAGCGCGTGAATTCGCCTTTGGTCACAGCCGTTGCGACTTCGGCGATGGCGCGTACCTGCGTCGTGAGGTTCGCCGCGAGCAGGTTGACGTTTGCCGTGAGGTCTTTCCACGTGCCGGCCGCGCCCGGCACGTTCGCCTGGCCGCCGAGGCGGCCCTCGACGCCGACCTCGCGCGCGACCGACGTCACCTGGTCGGCGAACGTCGCGAGCGTGTCGGTCATGCTGTTGATCGTATCGGCCAGCGCCGCCACTTCGCCTTTCGATTCCACCGTCAGGCGCTGGCGCAGGTCGCCGTTCGCGACCGCGGTCACCACCTTCACGATGCCGCGCACCTGGTTGGTCAGGTTGTTCGCCATCGTGTTGACGTTGTCGGTGAGGTCCTTCCAGGTACCGGCGACGCCCGGCACCTGCGCCTGGCCGCCGAGCTTGCCTTCGGTGCCGACTTCGCGCGCGACGCGCGTCACTTCGGCCGCGAAGCCGTTCAGCTGGTCGACCATCGTGTTGATGGTTTCTTTCAGCTGCAGGATTTCGCCCTTCACGTCCACCGTGATCTTGCGCGACAGGTCGCCGCGCGCGATGGCCGTGGACACTTCCGCGATGTTGCGCACCTGGCCCGTCAGGTTCGAGGCCATGGAGTTCACGTTGTCGGTGAGGTCCTTCCAGGTACCTGCGACGCCCGGCACGATCGCCTGGCCGCCGAGCTTGCCTTCGGTACCGACTTCGCGCGCCACGCGCGTCACTTCCGCCGCAAAGCTGTTCAGCTGGTCGACCATGGTGTTCATGGTTTCTTTCAGCTGCAGGATTTCGCCGCGCACGTCGACCGTAATCTTGCGGTTCAGGTCGCCGCGCGCGATCGCGGTGGCCACCTCGGCAATGTTGCGTACCTGGCCGGTGAGGTTCGAGGCCATCGAGTTGACGTTGTCGGTGAGGTCCTTCCACACACCGCTGACGTCTTTCACTTCGGCCTGGCCACCGAGCTTGCCTTCGGAGCCGACTTCGCGCGCCACGCGCGTCACTTCGGCCGCGAATGCGTTCAGCTGGTCGACGAGCGTGTTGATCGTTTCCTTCAGCTGGCGGATCTCGCCGCGCACGTCGACCGTGATCTTGCGCGACAGGTCGCCGTTCGCGATGGCGGTCGCGACGTCGGCGATATTGCGCACCTGGCCGGTGAGATTCGAGGCCATCGAGTTGACGTTATCGGTGAGATCTTTCCACACACCGCTGACGCCTTTCACTTCGGCCTGACCGCCGAGCTTGCCTTCGGTGCCGACTTCGCGCGCCACGCGCGTCACTTCGGATGCGAAGGCGTTCAGCTGGTCGACCATCGTGTTGACGGCCTCCTTCAGCTGCAGGATCTCGCCTTTGACGTCCACCGTGATCTTGCGCGACAGGTCGCCGCGCGCGATGGCCGTCGACACTTCGGCGATGTTGCGGACCTGGCCCGTCAGGTTCGAGGCCATGGAGTTGACGTTGTCGGTGAGATCTTTCCAGGTGCCGCCGACGCCGGGCACGTTCGCCTGGCCGCCGAGCTTGCCTTCGGTGCCGACCTCGCGCGCCACGCGGGTCACTTCGGCCGCGAAGGAGCGCAGCTGGTCCACCATCGTGTTCATGGTCTCTTTCAGCTGCAGGATTTCGCCGCGCACGTCGACCGTGATCTTGCGCGACAGGTCGCCGCCGGCGATCGCGGTGGCGACGTCTGCGATGTTGCGGACCTGGCCGGTGAGGTTCGACGCCATCGAGTTGACGTTGTCGGTGAGGTCCTTCCACACGCCGCTGACGCCTTTCACTTCAGCCTGGCCGCCGAGCTTGCCTTCGGTGCCGACTTCGCGCGCCACGCGCGTCACTTCGGCCGCGAAGCTGTTGAGCTGGTCCACCATCGTGTTGATGGTGTTCTTGAGCTCGAGGATTTCGCCCTTCACGTCCACCGTGATCTTGCGCGACAAGTCGCCGCGCGCGATCGCCGTGGATACTTCCGCGATGTTGCGCACCTGGCCCGTCAGGTTCGAGGCCATCGAGTTGACGTTATCGGTGAGGTCCTTCCAGGTACCGGCGACGCCCGGCACGATCGCCTGGCCGCCGAGCTTGCCTTCCGTGCCGACTTCGCGCGCCACGCGCGTCACTTCGGATGCGAAAGAACGCAACTGATCGACCATCGTGTTGATGGCCTCCTTCAGCTGCAGGAACTCGCCGCGCACGTCGACGGTGATCTTGCGCGACAGGTCGCCGTTCGCGACCGCGATCGTCACCTCCGAGATGTTGCGCACCTGGCCGGTGAGGTTCGAGGCCATCGAGTTGACGTTGTCGGTGAGGTCTTTCCAGATGCCGCTGACGTTCTTCAGCTCCGCCTGGCCGCCGAGCTTGCCCTCGGTGCCGACCTCGCGCGCGACGCGTGTCACTTCGGAGGTGAACGCGCCCATCTGCTCGATCATGGTGTTGACGATGGTCGCCGAGCGCAGGAATTCGCCCCGCAGCGGCTTGCCTTCGATGTCCAGCGGCACGCTTTGCGAGAGGTCGCCCTTCGACACTGCGCTGATGGCGCGCGTCACTTCAGTGGTCGGCCACAGCAGGTCGTCGATGAGCGTGTTGGTCGAGCTTTCCATCGCACCCCACGCGCCGGAGCGGCGATCGACAGTGATGCGATGGCGCGTCTTGCCTTCCTTGCCGACCATCTGGCCGGCGCGCTCCAGCTCGCGCGCGACGCGCTGGTTCGAGGCGATGATCTCGTTGAACGTGTCGGCGATCTTGCCGCCGATGCCGGTGCGGTCGCTCGGCAGGCGCACGGAGAAGTCGCCGTCGCGCACGGCTTGCAACGCGCGCAGCAGCTTCTTCAGATCGATTTCGGTATCGGTCTTGGCGAGCGTACGGCGGCTGCCGTTCTTGCGTGCGAGTGCCCGGGACGTACGGCTGCGCACTCGTTCTTGAGTTTCCATCGAAAAGGGCTCCGCGATCTGCTGATCGGACAGGACGTGCGCGCAGGCGCGCTCGGGATTCGGCGCGGGCGGCCGGCCGAACATAAACAGGCGGTTATGGCAACGCAATAGATCATCTACTGGCCTGAACCCGCGATTTTCCCCAGCCGCGACGCCGCCTTCGGCTAGCGGGCGTGCAGTGGTAATTTTTTCAAGTGTGTCGGGGAACTCACCAGCCCATGCAATAGTTCCCAACCCTGGTCACAAACGGAGAAGAGGATCTGGACGCGAGTTTTTCCTCCCCGCCGCCGCCCGATGCGGAAGTCCTGAACCGGGTCCAGCAGGAAAATCAACGACAACTCGTTGGCAAGCTGCTGCACGACCTGCGCAATCCGGTGCATTCGATCCGCATCAGCATGGAGCTGTTCGGTCGGCTTGCCCGGCGGAATGGTGACGTCGACAAGCTGATGGAGCGCGCCGCGCTGTATATCGAGCCGGCGGAGGCTGCGGTCGCGAGCCTGGTCGCGAACAGCGAGCGCCTGGCGCGATACCTCGCACCTCCGGCCGCACCGGAAACGCAGAGCCTGCAGGTCGACGAAGTCCTGGCAGAAGTATCAACGCTGCTGCGCGCGGCAAAGCGGCGTCTGCAGGTGACCACGACGTTGCCCGACCCGCCGCCGCCATCGATTCGCGCGGATCGCACGCGCTTATGTCACCTGCTGCTGCACAGCTGCCTCAACAACCCGGCGACGGCAGTCGCGATCACCGTTCGCGCGGCGAACGGCATAGTCGTGTTCGATCTGTCATTTCAGGCTGCGGCCGCGGACCAAGCCGCCCGTGCCAGAGCGCTGAGCCCGGAAGAATTGCGATCGATCGTCGAGACGGCGGGGGGCGCGCTGCTCGCGGCGAGCGAGGCTGCGCTGTCACTGGAGTTCAGGCGGGAGAGCGATCCGCCGCCCGGCTGATCACGGTCTTCACTTCCTCGATGAGCCGGCGCGGGTCGAACGGCTTGGTCCAGAACTGATCGAACAGCGCCTGCTCCTGCGCCGACGGCCCCTCGCGGCCGGTCAGCGCGATCAGCGTGGCGCCGCTCAGTCGCGGCAACTGCCGCAGGCGTTGCGCCAGCTCGTAGCCGTTCATGCCGGGCAATCCGATGTCGATGAGCAGCAGCAGCGGAGTGGTGTGCTCGACGAACTGCAACGCTGCTTCCGCATCGCCGACGCTCTGCGCGGCAATGTCCTCGAGTTCCAGCAACATCGTGAGGCTGGCGGCGGCGTCTGCGCTGTCGTCGACGATCAGGACTTGCACTGGACCGGGGGGTCTGTTGGTGTAGGTCAGGCTTTAGCCTGACTGCTCACGCTCGCGATTACAACTGGCCGGGAACTTGTCTGCTGTCGCTCCGGTTCGGTAATCAACACCGCCAGTGAGGGCGACGCCATGCTCGAAAAGACTCCCCGGACAATCGGACGCGCCGCGCAGCGCGTGCGTGCAGGCGCGGACGATCTCGCGATCGCCGACACGGAGCTTACCGGCGTCAATGCGTCGATCGAGGTGAGGAGCGCCGCGTTCGACTACAACGAGCCGATCCCGCCGCAGTACACCGCTGACGGCGCCGGCTTGTCGCCGCCTCTCGACTGGCATGGCGTGCCCATGAACGCCGAAGCGGTCGTGGTGCTGATCGAGGATGCAGACAGCCCGACGCCGCGCCCGCTGGTGCACGCGATCGTGTGGGATCTGCCGGGAAGCGATGCTTCGCTGCCGGAAGGCGCGTTGCCGAGCCGGCGCGCGGATGCGAACCCGGTGGCCGAGCACCTCGGCCGCAACTCGGCGCTCTCGGCCAGCTGGTTGCCGCCCGATCCGCCGACGGGACATGGCCCGCATCGCTATGTGTTCCAGGTGTTCGCGCTCGACGTGGTGCCGCGCTTCGAATCGCATCCGGGGCGCGCCGAGCTGCTCGACAAGATCAAGGGCCACGTGATCGCGAAGGGCCTGCTGATCGGCACCTACGAACGGAAGTAACGACGAGCGGCGAGCGCCGCGACGCCGAGCGCGCCAGCGATCAGGCAGTACGCGTGCAGCGTTTCGACGGAGACCATTCTCAGCAACGCATTGTCATCGCTGAACGGCGCGAGCGGCCGCATGTCAGCGTGCATCAGGCTGTCGAGCACGACGTGCGAGTACGTGCCAGCGAACGCACCGATCGCCACGGCGCGCACACGAAGATCGTCGAGCCGCAAGATTCGCAGCAGCGGGAGTGCGAAACGACGGACTAGCGCGAACAGAGCGACGAAAAGCAAACCGGCGACGGTCGCGCCGACGTACGTGTGAAAGAAGCGGTGAAGCGGATACCCGCCCGTAAGCATGAAGTACAGCGGCTCGACGTCGACGAGCACGTTGGCGCCGCAGAATGCGAGGAAGCTGATGGACTTCGGCGCCGCCGCGTGGACCAGGGCACCAGGCCCGAAGTGAAACGGCGTGAATGGCATCGGGCTGTCGCAGCTCTCACTCGCGGACGAAGTCTTTCACCATCGCCCGCGCGATCTCGGTGCGTTGGTGGCGATCCACCTGCGATGTCGAGTACAGCGCTTTGAGAAAAGCGCGATCCCAGATGCTCATTTTCAGCGAGGTGGCGGCGCCGGTAGCGGCGAACAGGCGCAGGATCGTCGGCTCGTCACCCCAATCGCCATCCAGGTCGACATCGGTCAGCCCGACCATGGAGATGTAGTCGGTCAGCGGCCCGAGCTTGATCTGCTGCACGTCGTCGAGATCGACGAGCACGATCACGGACGAGACGACGTTGACGGTGGTGAACGCAATGTGAGAGTCCTTGAGACAGCCGCCGCCGTACGGCGTTGACATCTGCAGTCCGAAGTTGGTTTCGGCGGACACGATCGAGCCGGTCGGCACGCCTTCCGCGCACGCTTCCCAGGCGTTGTACCAGACGCGCACAGGCCGCGGCTTGCCGAGAATGCGCCGCACTTTCTGCGGCGGCGCCCGACCGAATACATTTGGGGCGCGCTTGCGCCACAAAGCGATCAGCTGATCGGGGTCCGGCGTGAGAATGACGTGGAAGTTGGGTTTGCAGTTCGCAGGACCGAGCGGTGCTCCCACGTCGCGCACGGCCTGCGACAGGCGCTGCAGGACGAACTCACCCTGGTTGGCCGGAATCCCGGCGACCAGCGGGCAGATCGGGTTGTTCCAGCGCACCAGCGATTCGACCATGTAACCGCGATGGGTCACGCCGCTCACGAAGGTGTTGACGCGCTTCTCGACCTCTGGCCGGCTGCCTTTGACGATGACTTCTTCGGTCACCTTGTCCTGTTGTGGAGCGGCGCAAGCGAGGCTGGCCATGAATAACCATGCTGCCGCTATTGCTCTCATTGCCACTCCTTCCCCCTGGCTGGCAACGCCAACAATCGCAGAAACACGGGTCGGTGTCGATTTCGCGCCCCGCCGTGCGTCGTAGGTTCGCTCTTTCCACAGCTGAGGATCCGAACCATGAGCGACCTGCAGATCATCGGCGCGCCGGCCAGCAACTTCGTCTGGGTGACGCGCATCGCCTGTACCGAAAAGGGTGTGCCGTATACGCTCGTCCCGACCCCGCCGCACACGCCCGAGGTCGACGCCATCCATCCGCTCGGCAAGATTCCTGTCATGCGTCATGGCGCAGTCACGCTGTGCGAATCCCGTGCGATCTGCCTGTACGTCGATCGCGCCTTTCCCGGCCCGGCGCTGGCGCCGACCGATCCCGCGGGCGCGGCGCGAGTCGAGCAGTGGCTCTCCCTCATCAACACGCATGTCGATCCGCTGCTGGTGCGGCGTTACCTGCGCGCCTACATCTTCCCGGGCACCGCCGATGGCAGCTTCGACCGCAAGACGATCGACGCTGCACTGACGGAAATGCGCGCCGAATTTGCCGTGCTCGACGCAGCCGTGAGCGCGACGGGCTTCCTCGCCGGCAGCTCGTTCACGCTCGCCGACATCGACCTGTTGCCGATTCTCTTTTATATGAACAAGATGCCGGAGAGCCGCGAGCTGCTGGCGCAGTCGAAGCATCTCAAAGCGTACTTCGACCGCCACCTGGAGCGGCCGAGCGTGCGACAGACGGTTCCGGAGTCGATGCCGGAGCGCTTCGTGCACGTGCTGGCACAGGTCGCGTAGGCTGCGCAGCGGAGAGCAGAGCGATGCGTTACATCTTCCTGATCTATACGCGCGAAGGCGACGGCAGGGGCGAGAGCGTCCGTGCGCGCCAATACGCTGTAATGGACGCCGCCAGCTCGCGCGGCGTACTGGTGGGAGCCCAACCATTGCAGGAAACCGCCACTGCGACGACGGTGCGCATGGCCGACGGCAAGCCGCTGATCACCGATGGACCGTTTGCCGAAACCAAGGAGCAGCTGGCGGGCTACTACATCATCGATTGCAAGGATCTGGACGAGGCGATCGAGTGGGCGAAGCAGATTCCAACGACGTGCCAGGGCGGAGCAGGGTGCATCGAGATCCGGCCGCTGCAAGAACTGCCGCCACGTTGATGCCGGCGACGCACCCGCGCGCCGCCGTCGAGGCGACGTTCCGGCTCGAGCACGGGCGGATCATCGCGGGACTGATCCGCCGCTGCGGCTCGTTCGATCGCGCCGAGGAAGCGATGCAGGACGCATTCGCCGCGGCGCTCGCGCACTGGACGGAGCAGGGCATTCCCGACAACCCGGCGGCGTGGATCACGGCCGCCGCGCATCGCAAGCTGATCGACGTCGCACGTCGCGAACGAGTGCGACGCGAGAAGCGCGACCTGCTGCGCGACGACGACCAGCCGGACGACGATTGCGAGGGCGAGATCAGTCTGCCGGACGACCGGCTGCGCCTGATCTTCACTTGCTGCCATCCGGCGTTGAACCGGGAAGCACAGGTGGCGCTCACGCTGCGCACGCTCGGCGGCCTGACGACCGAAGAAATCGCGCGCGCGTTCCTGCTGCCGGAGCCGACGCTCGCGCAGCGCCTGGTGCGCGCGAAGCGCAAGATCCAGGATGCGCGCATCCCCTACGAAGTGCCGCCCGAGCATGCATTGCCGGAGCGGCGGGCCTCGGTGCAGGCCGTGATCTATCTCATATTTAATGAGGGCTACCTGGCCACGAGCGGCGACAGCCTGGTGCGTCGCGAGCTCTGCGCGGAAGCGATCCGGCTGGCGCGCCTGTTGCGGGAGCTGTACCCGCAGGATGCCGAGACCGCGGGCCTGCTCGCCCTGATGCTCCTGCACGACTCGCGGCGCCATGCGCGCGTCGATGCCGGCGGCGCGCTGGTCACGCTGGAAGAGCAGGATCGTAGCGCGTGGGATCGCGAACAGATCGACGAAGGTCTCGCTCTCGTCGAGCTCGCGCTCAACCTCGGCGATCCCGGCCCCTACCAGATCCAGGCAGCAATCGCCGCGCTGCACGGGCAGGCCACGGCAGCTGCGCAAACGGACTGGCCGCAAATTGCGGCGCTGTACGCGGAGCTCGCGAAACTCAATCCCTCGCCGATCGTCCTGCTCAACCGCGCCGTGGCCATCGGCATGTGCGAAGGCCCGGAGCGCGGCTTGCTGATGATCGACAGCCTCGGCGTTTCCGGTGCGCTGGCCGAGTATTACTTGCTGCACGCGGCGCGCGCCGATCTGCTGCGGCGGTCGAGTCGGCTGGAGGCTGCCGCGGAGGCGTACCGGCGGGCACTCGCGTTGACTGCGAACGAAACGGAGCGGCGGTATCTGCAGCGGCGGTTGACGGAGCTCGGACCTACGGGGGCGACTGCGAAATCTCCTTGAGCCTGGCGTCCAAGGCCGGACTCTCCGGCAGCGCGATCCGGAATGTCTCGCTCAATGCTTCGCGCAACGCCTTTGCACTCGTCAATGACCGCCGCTCGGTCCCGCCGTCGGCGTCGTGAATCGCCAGCTCGTTCTGGCGCAGCGCATACCGTCTTTGCGGCGCCGTGCGCGCGGCGATCAACCGCTGCACGAAGTGCGATTCGGGATGATTCGAGAGATGCCAGCTGGCGAGCTCGTAGTCCGGCAGCACCTGCTCCTGCAGATCGAAGCGATATAACGTGCGCCACTCGCTACGGACTTGCGCCTGCAGCGCATAGTCGCCGCCGAGCCGCATCAGACGGTACGGCTCGTGCGGCGTCGACTGCGGAACGTGCTCGACGAGCCGCAATGGCGCAGTCAGCGTCATGCCGCCGAAGCCGACATCGGCAATCCAGATCTCGTCCTCGACATCGACCTGCAGCAGCATGTGCGTGCGCGGGCGAACGGCGTCCTCGGGCAGGTTCAGCAGCACGCGCGCGGCGAGCCCCGCGACGCGAAATCCGATGTGCTCGAGCGCACGCTTGAGCAGCAGGTTGTGCTCATAGCAATAGCCGCCACGTTGCTGCGTCACGAGCTTTCGCTGCAGCGAGCCGATGTCGAGCGGCACCGGCCAGTGCATGAGTGGATTCAGATTCTCGAACGCGATTTCCTGCGGATGCAGGCGATGGATCTCGCGCAGCGTATCCAGCCGCGGCGCGGCCGGTCCGCCATAGCCGATGCGCTCGAAATAGGCGCCCAGGTCGAATTCGTCCTGCATGCGTTTCATTATAATCCGCGCGTGCAGCAGGCCTATCGGGAAACCCGCCGTCGTTTTTTCGACCATCCCGCCGTGCGCATCGAAGGCGCGGCCGCCCGCGCTGGACGCAATTGCCGGACGCCGCAAGCGCTGACGCCTGAATTGCAGATCGTGCTGACGCTGCGCGGTGCGTTCGTGTACGAGCGCGGCTCGTTGCACTCGCTGCTCACCGCGAATCAGGCTCTGTTCATCGCGCCTGGCGATGTCAGCCGCGACCGCTTCGTCGACGAGAACCCGCTCGACTACATGCTCGTCACGCCGCATCTCGACGCCGTCGGTATGCTGGTCGACGAAGCCGCCGCAGCCAACCTGAGCAACTCAGCTCGTGACACGCGCGTAGCGGGAGCTTCTGCACGACTGCAGCAAGCTGCATCCGGGCTCTGGAATCTGTGTCAACGCGGCGTACACGCCGAAATCGACATCGAACAGTCCGCCATCGAGCTCCTCTCGATTCTCATCTCCGCCCCTGCTCCGCGGGGGAGGGCAGGGCGCGGGCCATCCCATCTCATCGGCGCGGTCAAAGAGCTCATCGGCACCGGCCGCGAGCGCCGGTCGCTCACGGGCATCGCGGCGCAATTGCGAGTGTCGCCTGCGTACCTGACCGATCTGTTCCGGCGCCACGAAGGCATATCGATTGCCCGCTATCAGCGCCGTCTGCGTCTGAGCCGCGCGTTGCTGGAGTTGCCGCACACGGCAGATATTGCGGCGCTCGCTCTCGATCTCGGCTTCTCGAGTCACGCGCACTTCTCGACGGCGTTTCGCGCGACGTACGGGGAGACGCCGTCGATGTACCGCCAGCGGCTGCGCGCGCGCTGACACCGAAAAATTCTGAAAGCGCGCGATGCGGCGCGCCGGCACAATCGCCTCATGCGCTCATCGATCGTTGTACTGCTGACCGGCATGCTCGCTGCTACGAGCAACGCCGCAGCGCCACCCAGCTGGAACGCATTGTTCCCGGCGCCGGACGCCACGCCGAAAGTACTGGCGCCGGACGTCATCTCGACCGGCGACGACGAGTCGCACGCCAGCGTTTTCCCGGACGGGCACACGCTGTACTTTCTGAAGAACACGCCGTCGTTCGATTTCTACACGATCGTGTCCAGCGAGCTGCGCGACGGCAGGTGGAGCCGGCCCCAGGTCGCACCGTTCTCCGGTCATTACTCCGACGCCGACATCGTGTTCACTGCCGACGGCCGTCGCGCCTATTTCGTTTCGGCGCGGCCGGTGGACGGCAAGCCGCGCGACGACATGGAGATCTGGACGATCGAGCGCGACGCGAGCGGCCGTTGGGGCGAGCCGCGGCACGTCGACGAGCTTTCGAGCCCGACGGACGAATGGTTTCCGAACCTGACCGCGGACGGCACGATCTACTTCGGCTCCGATCGCCCCGGCGGCGTCGGCGGCACGGACATCTGGCGCGCGCGCGCCGTGAACGGCAGATTCGCAGCGCCGGAGAACGTCGGCGCGCCGGTGAATTCCAAGGGCGACGAGATCGAGCCCTTCATCAGCGCGGACGAGCAGACGCTGATAGTCGCCGCGCGCAATCGCGGCGACGCGGTGGGTGCGTACGACGTGTACGTGTCGAAGCGCAAGGGCGGACGGTGGCAGACGCCGCATCATCCCGGCCCGCCGATCAACTCCACGGGCTGGGACTTCGCGCCGCGCCTGTCGCCGGACGGCAAGATCTTCGTCTTCACCAGCAACCGCGGCTTCGGCTCGCACGGCGTCGATCACGCGCTCAGCTTCGATCAACTCGAACGCCGGCTGCACGCTCCCGGCAACGGCCTGCGCGACATCTATTACGTCAGCGCCGACGCGCTACTGCGCTGAGGAGAAGACGGAGAGTGTCTCGCCAAGGCGCCAAGGGAGAAAAGGGCGCCAAGAAGAGTCAGATAAATTGTTCTGAACAGAATTTCGTCTGATTCGACTTGGCGATCTTGTTTCTTCCTTGGCGCCTTGGCGAGACTCTCTTATTTCCTATCCGCAGCCAGCGTCTCACGCTCGATGACGTTGCCGTGCAGGATCACCTTCTCGATCTGCGTCCACGCACGCATCGTCTCCAGCGGGTTCGCTTTGAGCAGCACCAGGTTGGCGATCTTGCCGGGCTCGACGGTCCCGTAGTCCTTCGCCAGGCCGAACTGCTTGGCGTTGTTCAGCGTCGCCGCGCGGAAGATTGCATCCAGCGGTATGCCGGATTGCGCCATCAGCCGCATCTCGCGATACGTGTCGTAGCCGGGCTGGCTGCCGTACGTCGGTGCGGAGGGCGTGTCGCTGCCGACGAGCAGCGGATGGCCGAGATCGTACAGGTAGCGCAGGGCGCGCATTCCCTGTTCGTTCTGCGCGAGCCAGCCATGAGCGATCTTCGCATCGACGGCGCTGCCGCGTCCCTCACGCATGACCTGCTTGAACCATTGACCCGG
Source organism: Steroidobacteraceae bacterium (assembly GCA_036555785.1). Taxonomy (GTDB): domain Bacteria; phylum Pseudomonadota; class Gammaproteobacteria; order Steroidobacterales; family Steroidobacteraceae; genus Steroidobacter. The sequence goes on along the minus strand of DATBKP010000182.1, from coordinate 37,374 downwards.
TTCGGTCGCGTACCACGCGAGCACCGTCGGCGGCACGACCTTGGCGTACATCGGATCCTTGAGCGTGTCCTCGCGGAACATGTCGGCCGTTCCAGGCAGCACGCGCAGCGTCGCCTGGTAGCCGATGCCTTTCGCGTGAATCTTGCGCAGTTGCTCGGCAATCGGCGCGGGCACGCCGGGCTGCCCGTCGGATTCATCCCAATTCCACAAGCCGTGCGCCAGTACGTCGACGCCAGTGTCGAGCGCGATGCGCTGCATGCCGAGCGCGTTGGCGTGCGCGATCAACAACAGTCCACGCTTGCGCGTCTCGGCACGGACGCGCGCCAGCGTTTCCCTGCTCATCATCGGCCAGTCGGAGGCCGGGCCGAAGCCGTCCTCGATGAAGATCTTGATGCAGCGTGCTCCGCCGCGAGCGAGACGGTCGATCAGCGCTTCGGGCGTGTGGTCGGCTTCCTTCTCGCCTGCGGGCAGCGGATGGTCCTTGGCGTTCGCGGGCTCGTACACGTAGTCGGGGAACGCCAGGTAGCGTACGGACTGCGGAATCATCGCTGTCGGATAGCCGTCGAGCGTGACCAGCGCGCCGCAATGGAACAGATCCGGCTTCACCGGCTGACTCTCGAACGGTTTCGTGCCGCCACCGAACTGCGCGAGATCGAGCAATTGCGTGACGCCGAAGTACAGATAGCTGCGCGGCTGCTGACGCTGGTACGCCTCGCGCAACGCCACGATCTCCGGCTCGTTGCCGATGGCCGGCACGCCGGCCGAATCGCTGACGTGCACGTGCGAATCCATCAGCCCGGGCGTGAGGAACTTGCCGCGGCCGTCGATCCGGCGCGCGTCGGGTTGCGCCGTCACTCGCTGACCGACGGAGACGATACGTCCGTCGCGAATCAGCACGCTGCGATCGGGCAGCGGCTGCGCCTGCTCGGGCGACACGACCGTGACGTGCTCGATCACCAGATCCGCAGCGGTTGCCGAATTCGCGAGCAGTGCGATCAACAACAAAATGGGGACATTCCTCATTTCGACAGACTCCGTTATCGATGTGCCGTGGCGGCCGAAATGAGGAATGTCCCCATTTTGCCGTCCAGTTGAGACTTCGCGGCTTCGTATTCGGTTGCGAGGCGCTCGACCAGTGCGCTGACCGGCAGGACTTCGTGGATGTCGGCGACGCCCTGGCCGCTGCCCCAGATGTCGCGCCACGCCTTGCTCTTGGTGTTGCCGCCGCTGCCGAAATTCATCTTGCTCTTGTCGGCGACCGGCAGCGCGTCCGGGTCGAGCCCGGCCTTGACGATGCTCGAGCGCAGGTAGTTGCCGTGCACGCCGGTGAACAGGTTCGTGTAGACGATGTCCTCGGCCTGGCTGTCGACCAGCGCCTGCTTGTATTCCGCGCTCGCGTTGGCTTCCTCGGTGGCGATGAAGCGCGTGCCCATGTATGCGAAGTCAGCGCCCATCGCCTGGGTCGCGAGAATCGCCGCACCGTTGGCGATCGCGCCGGACAGGATCACCGTGCCGTCGTAGAACTCGCGCACTTCCGCAAGCAGTGCGAACGGCGAGAGCGATCCGGCATGGCCGCCGGCGCCCGCGCAGACCAGAATCAGCCCGTCGACGCCGGCCTGCAGCGCGCGCTTGGCGTGCTTGACGTTGGTCACATCGTGATACACGAGGCCGCCGTACGAGTGCGCCGACTGCACCACTTCATCCGGCGCGCGCAGGCTCGTGATCTGGATCGGCACGCGATACTTCTCGCACAGCGCTACGTCGCTCGCGAGCCGATCGTTCGACGCGTGCACGATCTGGTTGACGGCGAACGGCGCTACGCGGCGCTCCGGATGCTGCCGTTTGTACGCCGCGAGCTCCTCCGTGATCTGGACCAGCCATTCTTCGAGCACCGGGGCCGGGCGCGCGTTCAGCGCCGGAAAAGCGCCGATCACGCCGGCCTGGCATTGCGCGATGACGAGGCGCGGGTTGGAGACGATGAACAAGGGCGAGCCGATGACGGGCAGCCGCAACTGCCCGCGCAGCGATTCCGGAATGGCCATAGAGATCCCCGAGGAACGGACGCGGGGATCATAACCGAGCTCAGCGCCGCATGAACTTGTTCACGTCGATCAGGCGGTCGAGGTAGGTGAACGTGCCCTGCTCTTTGACCTCACGGGCCGCCTCGTGCAGCCCAGTCATCGCTGCGCGGAACAGCGACGTGGCGAGACTGATGCGCTTGACGCCGGCCGCAGTCAGCTCCGCGACGCTGAAGGACTTGCCCGGCACGCCGACCATGAAATTCACCGGCTTCGAAACCGAGGAGCAGACCGTGCGCACGGCGGCCAGGTCCGGCAGCAACGGCGCGAACAGCGCGTCGGCGCCCGCCTTCTCGTACGCCTGCAGGCGCTTGATCGTATCGTCGAGGTTCGGATTGCCGCGCAGGAAGTTCTCGCAGCGTGCGGTAAGCGTGAACGGCACCGACAGACCGCGGGCCGCCTGCACCGCCGCGGCGATGCGCTCGACCGCGAGCGAGAAGTCGAACAACGGCCGATCGCTCTGACCGGTCGCGTCCTCGATCGAACAGCCGGCAAGCCCGGCGGCCGCCGCGAGCCGCACGGTCTCGGCGACGATCTCCGGCGTGTCGCCGAAGCCTTTCTCCAGATCCGCCGACACCGGCAGATCCGTGGCCGCGACGATCACGCGCGCCTGTGCCAATGCCTCGTCGCGCGTGATCTTGCCATCGAGCCGGCCCAGCACGCCGGCGGCGGCGCCGCTCGACGTCGCAATTGCCTCGAAGCCCAGTGCCTGCAGGACGCGCGCCGAGCCGCCATCCCAGGCATTGGGGATGACGAACGTGCCTGGATTCCGATGCAGCGCCTGGAAGGCGGTGGCTTTGTCAGCTTGCGTGGCCATGGCGATCTCCGAACGGGAGCAGGGCGGAGATGATTGCACGGGAGCCGTGTCCGAATCTGTCATAAAATTTAGCGAGAGGTGGTTCATGGCAATCTCGATCGTGCGGCTCGGCAGTCCGCGGGCCCGCGGCGAAGGCCTGCGCATCGGCACGGTGCGGCGGCCGCCCCGCGGCGTACCGAAGGCGGATTGGGCACGCCGCGATTTCTACGACGTGTGGCTGCCGGCGCTCGCGCCGACCGAGGCGCTGCTCAAGCAGGCGCTGGCCGCGGAAACCGACGCGCAGTGGAAGACGTTCAAGCGCCGCTATCTCGCTGAGATGAAAGATCCCGACAAGTCACGACTGCTGGACACGCTCGCAGCGCTGTCGCATCACGGCTCGTTCGCAGTCGGTTGCTATTGCGAGAACGAAGCGCGCTGCCATCGTTCGATACTGCGCGAGCTGCTGGCGCAGCGCGGCGCGCGGATCGAGCGATGAGGCGAGCCGTCTGGGCGATGAGCCGTTAACTCGTTGAGGCATACTGCGCGCATGCTGAAAACACTCACATCAATTGCGCTCGCGCTGCTCGCAGGCACGGCGCTGGCTGCGGACCCGCAGACCCCCGGCACTGCGCGCAAGATCGTCATCGAGAAGGCCGAGACCGGCTACCAGTGGAAGTTGATCGAAGCGCCGGTGCCGCAGCCCGGCGACACGCAAGTGCTGGTGCGGGTGCGCGCGGTCGGCTTGAACCGCGCCGACTGGGAAGTGCTCGGCAGCAACAACAGCAGCGGCGCCCTGGCCGGACGCATTCCGAGCTCCGACGCCGCGGGCGACATCGTCGCAGTCGGCAAGAGCGTCAAGCACCTGCGTCCGGGCACGCGCGTGACCAGCCTGTATTTCCGCAACTGGGTCGACGGGCCGGCGAACAAAGAAGCTCTCGGCGGGGCGCACGGCTTCGATGTCGACGGCGTGCTCGGCGAATACATCGTGCTCGAGGAGACTGCGGTCGTGCCGGCGCCCGCTGGGCTCACGTATGAAGAAGCGGCGACGCTGCCGACTGCGGGTCTGACCGCCTTCATGGCGACGATCGGGCAGAACGAAGTGCGGGACCGCTACGTACTCGTGCAAGGCACCGGCGGCGTGTCGATCTTCGCGCTGCAGTTTGCAGCGGCCGCGAAGGCGCGTGTGCTCGTGACGAGCAGCTCCGACGACAAGCTCGTGCGCGTGCGCGAGCTGGGCGCCCGCGACGGCATCAACTATCGAACGTACCCGAAGTGGAGCGAGCAGGTGATGACGCTCACGAACGGCCACGGCGCCGATCTCGTCGTCGACGTCGGCGGCAAGGAGACGCTGGAGCAATCGGTGAAGAGCCTCGCGTACGGCGGCATGCTGTCGATCGTCGGCGGGCTGTCCGGCTACGACGGCGCGATCTCGGCGGTCGGTCTGCTCAACAAGACCGCAAACGCGCGCGGCATTTTCGTCGGCTCGCGTGCCGACTACCTGCGGATGAGCAAGTTCATCGTGGAGCATCGTCTCCACCCGGTCATCGACCGGGTGTTTCCGCTGGATCAGTACGAGGCAGCCTTGCAGCACCTGCGCACCGGCAATCCGGTCGGGCGCGTCGTGCTGAAGCTCTGAGATTTACAGCCGGCGCCGCTCGCGCAGCCGGCCGGCGGCGTTGCGCGCGCCGTCCTGCTCCATGGCGTCGAGCACGCCATCGTGATTGGCGTCGAACCGATCGAACAGTTTTGCGGCCTGCTCGGCGCGCGCGTCGAGAAATTCCTGCTTCGTCACTTTGCCGTCGTGATCGGCGTCGGCGCTTTCGAGCGCGGCGCCATCGCGGCTTTGCGCCAGCACGACGGAGCTCGCAAACAGCAGCAGGGCAGCGGTGGTAACTCTGAGTCTGTCGAACATTGAACGGGTCCTCCGATTGGAGCTTCGTTCAACGCGACGCGGCTGCCCATGTTGACGCAGCCCCTGTCAAGAACTGTCGCTTATTGTCGAGAGTTCTCCACCATGCCGGCGCGACCCGGATAGCGCGCGAACAGCTGCGTCACGACGCGCGCGATCGACTCCTTGGGATGATCCATGTCCTCGTCGTGCACGACGCCTTCCGCGACGCCTTCCCAGATCATCTGCTTCCTGTGCGCATCGACCACGTCGATGTTGGCAGTGCCGATCGGGTACGTGACTGTGCGAACGTCTCTGTCATACAGCGGCCACGCGGAGTACAGGCCGTAGCGATAGCCGTAATAGCCGAAAGCCGGCGAGAAGGTCGGATCCGAGCGCACGTCCGTGTGCTCGCGAACTTTCGCGTAGAAGTTCACGAGCAGGTCGGGGTTCTCGTCGACGTAGTGATAGCCGCGCTGTTCCATCTGGTCGCGCACGGCCTGCTTGAAATAGCTCGTGACGAGCGTCGAGTAGCCGCCGCGGTCGGTGCCGGTCTGCTCCGGAAAACCGAAAGTGCTGTAGGACGAGAAGTTGGCATCCGGCGCCTGGTTGACGCGGATGTCCGGCGTGCGATTGGTTGCGCAGCCTGCCAGCGCCAGCGCGACGGCGCACCAGGCAAGCGAAGGGCGGGTATATTTCATGGGAGAATCCTCACATTCCGTCCCCACGTATCTTTTGGAACGCGAACGGCGGAGGCGAGTTCCGCGTGACTACGATCGAATTCCAGGCGCCCTGGGGCCGCGCGGTGCGCAGCGCGACGCTGCTGGCGCTCGTCATTCTCGCGCTGCCGCTGCTGTTCACGATCTTCGCGCCGACGAAGCCGCCGCTGCTGGTTGTGATCCTGTTGATTGCAGCGCCGCCGCTGCTCGTCGCACCGACGTACGCAGGCCGGGTTCGCGGCTATACGCTCACCGAAGACGCGATCATCGTACGGCGAGGGATGTGGAATACGCGCCTGCCGCTCGCCGGGCTGCGCTCGGTCGCAGGGGATGTGGATGCGCTGCGCGGCTCAGTGCGTGTGTTCGGCAATGGCGGGCTGTTCTCCATCACCGGTCGCTACTGGAACCGGAAGCTCGGCTGGTATCGCGCTTTTGCTACGGATCCGAGTCGCGCCGTGATCCTGCGTTACGACGATCGCAGGATCGTCATTACGCCGCACGATCCACAGCAGTTCATCATGCGCGCCGGCACATTCATCAAGACGGGCGGCTTTCCGAGGTAGCAACGAGCGCGCGCTGACGGGGCGCAAGCAACAGCACGAGGACACCGGAAGCTGCGACGAACGCTGCCAGTACCGACAGCGCAGTTCCGTAGCTGCCCGTCGTGTCGGTGATGTAGCCGACCAGGTTCGGTCCGAGAAATCCGCCGATGTTGCCGATCGAGTTGACGAGCGCGATGCCGGCCGCTGCCGCGCCGCCCGCGAGCATCGCGGTCGGCACCGTCCAGAACACGGGCAGCGCCGAGTAGCAGCCGATCGCGCTCAGGCACAGTGCCGCTAGCGCCAGCGTCGGCGCGTCGCCCCAGTACGCGCTCAATGCCAGCCCTGCCGCACCGACGAACGCGGGCAACGCGATGTGCCACGTGCGCTCGGTGCTGCGATCTGAATGACGGCCCCACAGGTACATCGTGACCGCCGCCGCGGTGTAGGGCAGCGCGGAGGTGAGCCCGACTTCGAAGTTCGACAGGCTGCCGAGGCCCTTCACGATCTGCGGCAGCCAGAAGTTGAAGCCGTACATGCCGACCAGCATGCCGAAGTAGATCAACCCGAATCCCCAAACGCGCGGCTTGCGCAACGCTGCAAGAGTCGAATGCGAGACGGCGCCATGGAGTGCACGCTCGCGCGCGAGCTCGTTCTGCAACCATTGCTGCTCATCGCTGGTGAGCCACGCCGCTTTGGCCGGACCATCACGCAGAAACAGCAGCACTGCGAAACCGCACAACACGGCGGGCACGCCTTCGAGCAGGAACATCCAGCGCCAGCCGTGCAGGCCGTAAGCGTCCAGGGACAGGATCGCAGTCGAGAGCGGGCTGCCGATGGCGCTGGAGACCGGCAACGCAATCATGAATGCGCTCAGGATCCGCGCGCGCCAGGCGGCCGGAAACCAGTACGTCAGGTAGAGGATCATGCCGGGGAAGAATCCGGCTTCGGCGATACCCAGCAGGAAACGCAGCACGTACAGCTGGGTGGCGGAGCCGACGAATGCAGTGCCGGCGGACAGCAGGCCCCACGAAATCATGATCCGCGCGATCCACAGGCGCGCGCCGACGCGCTCCATGACGATGTTGCTCGGCACCTCGAACAGCACGTAACCGATGAAGAAGATGCCGGACGCGAAGCCGAACATGGACTTCGTCAGGCCGAGGTCCGCATTCATGGTCAGCGCGGCGAAGCCGATGTTGACGCGATCGAGAAACGCGACGAAATACAGCAGCACCATGAACGGGATGAGCCGCCACGCCACCTTGCGCAGCGCGCCGTTCACAGGAAGATCTTGCCGGGATTGAGAATGCCCTGCGGATCCCACGCACTCTTGATCGCGCGCATCAGCTCGACCACGTCGTCGCCGTATTCCTGCACGAGCTTGGTGCGCTTGCCCAGGCCGATGCCGTGCTCGCCGGTGCAGGTGCCGCCGACGCGCAGCGCGCGGTCGATCATCGCATCGTAGACTTGCCCGGCGCGCTGCCACTCGTCCGCCGCTGCTGGATCGAGCAGGAACAGCACGTGGAAGTTGCCATCGCCGACGTGGCCCACGATTGGCGCCAGCAGGTTGGCTGCGTCGATCTCGCGCCGCGCGTCCGCCACGGCATCCGCGAGCTGCGAGATCGGCACACAGACGTCCGCGACCAGGCACTCGCAGCCAGGGCGCAACGCGAGCGCCGCGAAATAAGCCGAGTGCCGCGCCTTCCACAAGCGCGCACGCTCCGCGGCATCCGCGGCCCATTGGAAAGCCGCGCCGCCGTTCGCTTGCGCGATCTCTTCCGCGCGGGTCACTTGCGTCCCGACGCTCTGCGCCGTGCCGCTGAATTCCAGGAACAGCGTCGGCTGCTCGGGCATCGACAATTGCGAGTGGCGGTTGCAGGCACGCACCTGCAACTCGTCGAGGAACTCGATGCGCGACACCGACGCGCCGGACTGGATGATCTCGACCACCGTGTCCACGGCGCCGCGCAGCGCCGGAAAAACCGAGGTCGCGACGACTGTCGTTTCCGGAATGCCATACAGGCGCAGGCCGATCTCCGTGATCACGCCGAGGGTGCCCTCGGAGCCGACGAGCAGACGCACGAGGTCATAGCCGGTGGAGGACTTGGCTGCGCGCGTGCCGACGCGCACGATGCGGCCGTCGGCGAGCACGACTTGCAGTGCGAGCACGTTGCGCGCCATCGCGCCGTAGCGAATGGTCGTAGTACCCGAGGCGCGCGTCGCAACCATGCCGCCGAGCGTCGCATTCGCGCCCGGGTCCACTGGGAAGAACAGGCCGGTGTCGCGCAGGTACGAGTTGAGTTGCTCGCGCGTGACGCCGGGCTGGATGACGCAATCCATGTCGGCGGAATTCACCGACAGGATTTCGCTCATGCGCGAGCAGTCGATGCAGATGCCGCCGTACGGCGCACTCACGTGACCTTCGAGCGACGTGCCGGCGCCAAATGCGATCACCGGGGTCTGATGGCGGGAACAGGTCGCAACGATGCGACTGATTTCCTCGGCGGTCTGCGGCCAGACCACGGCGTCGGGCGGCAGCACCGGGCCGTACGCCTCGCCGCGGCCATGCTGCGCGCGCGCCGCTTCGGCAACGCTCATGCGCGCACCGAGCGATTGTTGCAATTCGGCGATGGCCTGTTGTACGCGCGCACGTCCGGCCGGTCCGAGAAAACGTTCGGCCCGCTCGTCGTGCGCTGACGCTGAGGCGATCACGCGGCCAGTATAGGGCATACTTGCGAGCACGGATTCCAAGAGGACGGCCCCATGCTCTACTCGATACTCATCTACGGCACCGACGCCGACATTGCCACCCTGAGCAAGGCAGAAGAAGAGCGCTTGATCGGCCAGCACATGGTCGTGCAAGGCAAACTGGCGGCGGAGCGCAAGCTCGGGCCGGTGGTGCGCCTGCATCCGAGCACGACGGCGATGACGCTGCGCAAAGGCCCCGAGGCGTACATCATCGATGGGCCTTTCGCCGAGACCAAGGAACAGCTGCTGGGCTTCTACGTCGTCGACTGCGCGACGCAGGAAGACGCGCTCGAAGCGGCGCGTCAGATCGGCTCTGCGTGCACGTCACGCGCCCTCGAAGTGCGCCCGATCTCCTGGTATCAGCTGAGCGACAGCATCGTGCACAAGAGCCCTTGAGCTGCGGCTCTACCGCGGCGGCTCAGGAATCGGCTCGTTGAGGTGCTGGTTGGGTTGCAGGTAGAGCTTGCCTTGCGAAGCATCGAAGGTCGCGGTGAAGCGCCGGAACAATTCCATTCCGATGGCTGAGTGCGGCGCTCCCGGTCCCCACACTCGCTCGAACCGGAACGGCCCGAGCTGGACGGCTTTGAGCAGGCCGGAGACCCCGTGGTAGTTCTGTCCCAATCCCTGCCCGAGAGTCGTGTTGCGCACCTCGGAGCCCTTGCTCACCAGTTCGTCAGCCACCGACTCCTCGGAGCCGAGGTCGATCCGCAGCTTGCGCCCGGCGCTGTCATGATCGTTGGCCTCGAGTGTGGCGGTGAGAAAGAGCCGGTGGTTGTCGACGATCAGAGGTACCACGGCCGCATCGCGGGGCGGCACGAAGGTTGCGGGATCGAAGAAGCGCAGTGACGGTTCTTCGGGGTCGACCTCCACCACGTAGCGCTCGAAAAATTCCGCACCCAACAGGCCGTGAGTCCACTTCGGGATGGGAACGCCGCTGAGATCGATGACCCAGGGCTCCTCGATCTTCACCTGCAGGCTGCCCACCGACATGACTGTCGGCGCCGCATGTTCGACCGGTACCGCGCCCTGGCCCGTGCCGGTGACCGTGGACGAGCGGAGCGTCTGCAAGCCCAACTGCTTGACGACGTACGGATCGACGATCGAGTGCGGGGCGCCGGTGTCGAGACAGAACCAGTAAGGCCCGGCGCCGGCAACGCGAACCTCCACGAACAGCAGTTGGCCGTCCTTCTTCGCCATGACCGCGGCCAGCGGCTGGTTTGCGGCGAGCGCAGCAGTGACGGCGCTCAGCAGGAGGGGCAGAATGATGAACGCCGCGCGGCGAGTGATTTTTCTCACGTTGCTTGCTTCCCGGTCAGGGTTGAAATTCCACCCGGGTGACTTACTGCAAGCATCCGGCTGCGTCCATGGAATGACGCTTGGTTTTTTCTTGGGTAGTTCTTGGCGCGCGCTTGCGGGATGGAAATCACTATGTCGGCCCATACCCTCCGCTTTGGCAACTTCGAGCTGGACACTCGCGTGGGCGAGCTCCGACGGGATGGCAGGACGGTCAAGCTGCAACCGCAGCCCATGAAAATGCTCGTCGTGCTGGCGCAACGAGCCGGGCAGGTCGTCACTCGTGAGGAGCTGCAGTCGGCCGTGTGGGGTCACGACACCGTCGTGGATTACGACAACGGGCTGAACTGGTCGGTGCGGAAGATCAGGGAGACGCTCGGCGACGATCCCTTGAATCCACGGTTCATCGAGACCGTTCCCCGCAAGGGCTACCGTTTCGTAGCACCCGTCATCAGCCCGGCAGCTGCAACCGCTCCGCGTGCCGCAGGCCGATGGTTCATGCGGCCGCGGACCCTGCGTGTCGCGATCGTGCTGGCGGTCTGCTGTGTGCTGCTTGGGGGCGGATTGCTACAGCAGCGTTGGCCTGGTGCGCGACCAACGACCATTGTCGTGCTTCCATTCGACAACCTGACGGGCAATACAGGGCAGGACTTTCTCGCCACGGCGGCGACCGATCAGGTGATTACCGGTGTTGGCAGTCGCCGCGGCCTGAATGTGATCGACCGCATGACGGCCGCAAAGCTGAAGCGCAGCGAGGAGTGCATCATTCGCATCGGCGAGCAGCTCCGCGCCGATTTCGTGGTCGAAGGCTCGCTGGTGGGCCCTGCCGACGCGCCGCTGATCACGGCCGGCATCTATCGTGTCCACGACAATACCAAGTTGTGGGCAGGGCAGATTCCCATCGGGCCGGACCGCGGGATGAGCGCGTACCAGCTGATCGCAGCGAAGATCGGCGCGATCGCGCAATAAGTCTTTCGTCGTCTCATGAGTCATCGACTGCGTGGCGGAAGCCAATTGCAGCCATTGCGAGGGTCGACGCGAACTGGTAGTTAGCTGCCTCGAGCGAACAACAATGAGCCGCACATTATGTCGGCCAACATTTCGCCGGGGAGTTGACGATGCGTGCCATACGGATGACAGCAGCCATGCTGCTGAGTTGCGCGCTTGCGGCCTGCGGAGGCGGCGGCGGGGGTGGGGGCGGCGGAGGAGGCAGCGGCGACGGACTCAGCGTCAGTCCCACGTCCCTGACGTTCTCGTTCCCGGACGGCGGCTTCTCCACTCAGACCAAGAACGTAACCGCCACCGTTTCGAATGGTGCGGCGACGCAGATCGGCGCCGGCTACGCGCCGGGCGTCACGCCGGCGAACTGGCTCAACATCAACGTGTCGAACGCCTCGCCTCCCACCTTCGTCTTCGACTTCCAGGCGAGCCCGGCGGGATTGCCGGCCGGCACTCACACGACCACCGTGAGTATCGGCATCGCGGACAACAGCGGCGCCATCATCGCGCATCGCGATGTTGCGGTGTCGATGACGATCGGACAGACCCTCGACGTGTCGCCCGACACGCTGAGCTTCAATTACGCGATCGGCGCTCCTCCCGTGCAGACGCAGTTGGTGGCCGTGGGCAGCAACGCGGCGATCCCATGGACCGCCAGCGCCGATCAACCGTGGGTGACGCTGAGCGCAACGAGCGGCACGACGACCGGCAACGTCGACGTCGGCGTCGACCCGACCGGCCTCGCAGCGGGCAACTACACCGCAACCATCACGTTCAGCGGCGCTGGACGAACTCGCACCGTCAATGTCGGTCTCACCGTGGCTGCACCGACCATCGTGACTGATGCTCAGCTGACCTTCACCGGGATCAACGGCAAGACGTTCTTTGCGCAGCCGCTGGGGCTGTCGCTCAACAACATCGCCATTGTTCCATTCACCCTGACGTCGAACCGTCCGTGGCTCCTCCTCAGCCAGTCGATCGTCACCACGCCGGGCGTGGTCCAGGTTTCGGTCGATCCCGCGAATGGACCGCTCGCGAGCGGCACCCACGCAGGAACGATCTCGATCGAAGCCACTTATGCGGGACAGCTGCTGCATGCCGACGTGGACGTGACTCTGAATCTTACGCCTGCGACGCTCGCGGTGAACCCGGCGGTCATCGAGCTTGGCGGCGCCGACGGCGCGGACACGAGCACTACCAACGTCGAGCTGACACTCAACACCGACGTGAACTCGTATCCCTGGAGCGTCTCCGGTCTCGCCACCGGAACGCAGCCCTCGGCGACGTCCGGCTCCGTGTCCTCCGTGCCAGTGACGCTGACCATGCAGCCTTCGACGACTGTCGACGGCAACACGTACACGTCGACCGCAACGTTCTCCGCCACCGTGAACGGCGACACGGTGACGCAGCAAGTACCGATGACCGTTCGCATCAAACCGCACCGCCTGTTCGTTCATGACACAGGCGTGGCGCTGCTGAGCTCGCCTACGCTGCAGAGACTCAGCGCCGACGTTACGGTCCGCGAGAATCGCGGCCTGCCGGCAACGTGGACGGCCGTCAGCGATCAGCCGTGGCTCACGCTGACCAATGCTGGCGGCTCGACGCCGGCAGCGTTCCACATGACGGCCGATCCGAGCTCGCTGCAGACGGGTGCGATCAGTTTCGCCAACGTGACCGTGACCTCGAGCTCGCCGGGCGTGACGAATACGGAGATCGTGCGCGTCGGTCTGTACAAGACGAATGCAGCGCCGGCGGCACAGAGCACCGCGACCGTTGTTGCGTCGACGTCCAACGGCATCGTTGCAGATCCGATTCGTCCGTACGTCTATGTCAGTCATGGCACGACCACTGTCGATGTCTACAACATCTACACCGGCGCACTGGTGCGAACGCACACCACCACCGCGGGCAGCGAGCTCGTTTCGCTGGCGGTCGACGATGACGGCAGCCGCCTCTACGCCCTCGATCACACCACCAAGAGCATCCGGGTCTTCGACATAGACGCAGGTACGCCCGCAGCCATTGCCAACTGGACCGATCCGCGGTGGATAGTCAATTGCTGTGCCGGGCCATTCGTCTACGCGGACCTCGACTACACGCGCATCAACGGCCGCGGCGTGCTGATCGGCGGGGGATCGGAGTTCATCGACGCTGCGACCGGCGCGAGCCTCGGTGGCAGCGACATCCCGTTCAGCTTCTTCGCCGCAGGTCTCGCCGGTGCGGTCAGCGGCGACGGCACGACCTCGTTCTGGGCGGGCCTGGGATCGTCCGGTCACACTGTGATGCGCAAGACGCAATCGTTCGACGAGCTCGCCGACACGGTCACCTTCGGCGATCCGCCGCTGTCTGCCTCGAAGGATGGGTCGAGTCGCGGTGTCGATACGGACTACACCGGCAGCGTGGTATATCGCGCTTGCTGGTACGCGCAGCAGCAGATCGAGCGATACGATGGAGCAACGCTCGATACGCTCTCGCACATCGACACTGGAGGTAATGGCGGCGCGATCCTGGGGCCGGATGGCTTGGCGTACTGCGCCCGCTACTACGAGGAGCCCGTGCCGAGCGTGTGGGCCGTCAACCCGGCGACAGGAGCTGTCGTCGCGGGCCACGAGTACAACGTCACGGACCCGGTGATGGAGCGCCAGTTCGTGATTTCCGGCGATGGCTTGCGGCTGCTGACGCGCAGCCAATCGCTGTCGACCTTCGCGACCACGGGGACGCTCACGAGCACGACGATCGCGCCGTAAGGCTACAGCGCCGCCGCGACGCGCTGGATCATCCAGAACGCCGCGGCGGCGCCGAGCGAATAGCCCGCGCCGACCGTGACGCGTCGGCGCAGAGTCGTGGTGCGAGTCGCGATCCAGCGCACGATCGGTACCGCGACGACGACGATCAGCAGCTGCCCGGTTTCCACGCCGAGATTGAACAGCAGCAAGGCGCCGAGCTTTGCATCCTGCGGCAGGCCGATCTCCGCGAGCGCACCCGCGAAACCGAACCCGTGCAGCAATCCGAAGCCGAACGCGACTGCCCACGGCATCGCGTACGTCAATCCGGTGTGGCCGCGCGCAGCGCGCACGACTTCGTAGCCGACGACGAGAATGCTCAACGCGATCACGACCTCGACCGACGCCTGCGGCAGCCCGGCGAATCCCAGCGCCGCGGCGCCGAGCGTGATGCTGTGTGCGACCGTGAACGCGGTGAGCGCGCCGATCAGCCGGCCCAGCGTCGGCACCAGCAGAATCAAGCCGATCACGAAGAACACGTGATCGATGCCGCTCAGGATGTGCTCGATGCCGAGCACGAAGTACGCGGGCAGCACGGGCTTTGCCGCCGCGAACTGGAACGAAGGTGAGGAGGCCTGCACCACACCAGCAATGGTTCTGCCGTCCGCGAGCTGAGTGCGAACGAACGTGGACGTCAGCGTCCGCTCCAGTCCGGCGATGCGGATCGTCTGTCCTTCCAGGCCGCCGGCGCAGTGCACCTGCCAACGCGCGACGAAAGCGCCGTCCGCAACTTCGGAGTGCCGCTCGCCGCGCGGCGTGCAGGTCGCGGGCAGCTGCGGATCGATCGCGATGCGCGCTTCGGCGAGCGCAGGCTGCTTCCAGGTCAGCGCATAGACACTGTCCTGCTGCTCGATGATCTCGAGATAGGCGGGACGCACCTCGTGCGCGTGCGCGACGCCGCACAGGGCCAGCAGCAGCACGAATACGTATCTCATGATCCGGTGCCTCCAGCAGTTTCGACCACGATCTTGTACTGCTTGCGCAGCTTGGCACGCAGCGCCGCGTTTGTTTCCTGTTGCTTCTGGGCGAGGAATGCCTCGCGCACGCGGTCGCGCACGTCCTCGAAGCGCGCGGCGCTGCTCGGAGTGTGCGACTCGAGCTTCACCAGGTGCACGCCAAAGGGCGAGCGGACGGGGCCGGCCCATGCGCCGGGCATCGAGCTCGTGACCGCATCGGCGAACGCCGAGCCGAAATCGCGCGCGATGTCGTCGCGGGAAACATCAGCCAGCTCGCGTGGCAGCATGAAGGGATCGCCGACATCGTTGGCGTTTGCGCCTCGCGTCAGCCGCTGCAGCGCGCGCTGTGCATCGGCGTCCAGCGCCATGCCGTGGCGATCCGGATTGAAGAACACGTGGCGCAACGCGTACAGATCGGGCGTCGTGTAGCCTTCTTTGTGCGCGTCGAAGTAGGCGCGCAATTCAGCCTCGGCGGGCTCGGTCACGACCGCGAGGTCGTCGCTGACGAACGCCATCTTCTGCGCGAGGCGGCGGCGGATGATGACGTCGTCGCGATCGAGGCCGAGCCGCACCGCTTCGCGCGCCAGCACTTCCTCGTCGATCCGCTCTTCGATCAGGCCGCGCAGCTCCTCGGCCGTCGGCTTGCGCTGCGCCTGCGTTTCCCAGAACGCCGCGAGCTGCGCGATCTCGCCGGAACCGATGCGGATCTCGGCGGCGTCCTGCCGGTGCTGGCGCCAGGCAGTGAACGCAAACAGCACGGCGCCGATCAGTACGAAATGCAGCAGCGGCTCGCGAATGGCTGCGCGCAGGAAGTTCAACGGAGGGCTCCGGTCGTCGTCAGGATTGCGGAACGTACCAGATCGGCGAGCTCCAGGCGCGTTCCTGAATGAGTTTCGGCAGCTGCGGATTCGGTTCGACGCCGGCGCGGATTGCATCCCAGGTGGACCAGCGGCAGGACGGATTCTCGAGCACGCGCACGTAGTAGAAGGCGCGCTGGCGTGCGTCGAACGTCGGATCGGACCACAGCGCGCGCAACTCGACGGCGCCTTTGTTCTCGCTCACCGCGCAGGTGCGCGGGTCGACCGTCGCTCCGTTGTCACCGCAGCGATGCGTCGTGGCGTCCGGCGTGAGTCCATCCGAGCACGCAACGTCGAACACGCGCTCCTGCGCTTTGCCGTTCTCGATCCAGCCCTTGACGATCTGCACGCGCTGCAGCCAGCCCGCGTGCGGATCGCGCAGCGCCCAGACGAGGAAGCGCGGCGCGCCGCTACCTTTCTGCAGCAGGTCGCTGCCCATGGGTACGCCGTGCGCGTAACTCTGCGACACCATGTCATTCTGGTCTTCGAGGCCCTGCTTCAGCTCATAGCCGGCAAAAAAGCGCACGCGGATGCGCGGACCGGACGTGGCGAAAGTTTCCTTGCGACGCAAGGCCGCGAACACCGACTCGCGCGTGTTCTCCTCGGCCCACACGCCGGTGAGACCGGCCGAGCCCCAGGTCTGATAGCGCGCGATGCTCGCGGTGACCGGATTGTCCTGCCAGGTGTGGCCGGCCGCAGGCACCGAGCCGCGCTGCTCCGGCTTGGCGTCGAGCAGGCCAACTTTGCCGAAGTAGCGATTCTCCTCGTACGGGCCGGCCGCATCGTGCGTGTCGCTCGCGCCGACGAAGCCGAAGTGGTACGGATTGAAGCCCTGCGCCTGCTGGAACTCGAGCCCCGTCTTCAGCGCGTCGCGCACGTAGCCGCCGGCGAATTTGGTCACCTTGGTATCCGAGCCGATGTACGTCTCCATGATCTCGAACCCGGACCACTCGTCGTTCGGCGACAGCGAGGGATGCGTTTCGGACGTGCCCTTGACCTGCGTGATCTCGGTGAGCGGCTCGTTGCGCGTGCGCAGGTCCGCATAGCTGCGGTCCATCGGCCGGCCGTCCCACTGCACGCGCTGATACATGCGGCCGTCGCTGCCGTTGCCGTTGTGCGGGATCGCCAGCACCTCGATGCCCTGCTTGCGTTGCTGGTCCATCCAGCGCCACAGCTCTTCGGGATTCTGCGATTCGAGCGCGGTGAACGGCAGGTCCGGCGAGCGCGCGCCTGCGAAGATCACGTTGCGATGCAGGTTCTGGCCGTCCGGCGCGGACGTGTATTCGTACGCGCGGAAGGTCGTGAACTTGCCGGGCACATAGTTGCGATCGGCGGACTCGGTCACGGTGCGCCATGCAGAGCGCATGGTCGGCACGTCCTTGAGCTCCGGCAGATACTTGCCCTCGCGCAGGCTGGCAGCGACCTGCTGGAACGCGGCGGTGATCTTGGCGCGATCGGTGCTGAACAGGTCCGGCGCGTACGGAATTTTCGAGAGCGGATGCTGCGGATCGTTCATCGCCGGAACGATGCCGAGGTATTCCGAGTGATCCGTGACGGTGAGGAAATCGAGCGGCGGGCCGCTGAGCCGCACGTCATAGCCGCCGGGATGGCGCAGCGCTTCGCCCTTGGCATAGCGATAGGCGTCGTCCGGCGTCGCACGCACGTTGAAGATGTAAGCGTCGAAGGACAGCTTCGTATGAACGTGCAGGTCGCCGAAGTACGCGTTGCGCTCGCGGTTGTAGCCGGGCGTGTGGGTCTGCGCCAGCGCTGCACCGGCGAACGAAGCAGCGACGACGGCTGCGGCGAGTAGCGAGCGCGACTTCATAGATTCCTCCGGAACAGCGCGATCAGCCGCTCCCAGTGCCGCTCCGCGCCCGCCTGCTGATACATCCCCTCGCGCTTCGGAAAGACGAAGCCGTGCTCGGTCTGCGGGTAGGTCTCGATGCGATAGCGCACCGGCGTCGTGCGCAGGTGCTGGTCGAGCGCGGCGATCATTTCCGGCGGGGCGTAGGAGTCGGTCTGCGCGCAGCCGACGTACAACTCGGCTTTGATGGCATTCGCGTAGCGGTGCGGAGATTCCGGATCGTCGGTGCACAGCCGCACGCCGTGGAAGGAGGCCGCGGCAGCAACGCGATCCGCATGCTCGGCCGCGGCCCAGAAGACGAACGGGCCGCTCATGCAATAGCCGACGATACCGATCTTGCCGCGACGCGCGCCAGCTTCGGAGTCCGCGAACTGCAACATCGCCGCCGTGTCCGTGAGCACGCTCTTGCGGCTCAGCGAGTTCATGTGCTCGAACATGATGCGTCGCGCGTCGTCGCCCGTGCCCAGCCTGAAATCGCGGTCGCGCCGGTAGTACAGGTTCGGCAGCACGACGAAGTAGCCGACGCTGCCGAGGCGGCGGGCCATGTCGTGCAGCTCGCCGCGCTTGCCCGGCGCGTCCATGTAGAACAGCACCACCGGATGCGGTCCGCCTTCTTCGGGATGCGTGACGAACGTGTTCATCGCGCCGTCGGCAGTCCGGATGTCGAGCTCGCGGTCGATCATGTGGCTTCCCCCAGGGGCGCTATTGAAACACGAGCGCCGAACGCGTAAACAGCGAGGCCCGATATCACTGTGCAGAAACCGAGGTCCCGATGCGTCTCGTGCCGACTCTGATGGCCGCGCTCTGTGCGCTCGCGTGCGCTGGCGCCGTCTCGAAGGAACAGCCCATGCCCGACGCCGCCGAGCTCAAGTCCATGGAGGCGCGCTTCGCGCCCGTCGAGGTGCGCGTCGACGTTTCCTATCTGCCGGCGGAAGAGCGCGCTGCGCTGGTGCGTCTGATCGAGGCCTCGCGTTATATCGATGCGCTCTTCATGCGCCAGCGCTCGCCCGGCCTCGAATCCATGCTGTTGCAGCTGCTCGAGGACCAGACGCCGCTCGGGCGTGCGCGGCTGAGCTATTTCCTGCTGAACAAGGGCCCGTGGTCGGAGCTGGACGAGGACCGGCTGTTCGTGCCGGGTGCCGGCGCGAAGCCGCCGGGCGGCAACTTCTATGCCGCCGGCTCGAGTCGCGAGGAGGTCGATGCCTGGATGAAGTCGCTGCAAGGCGAGCAGCACACGGCGGCGACCGGATTCTTCACGACGATCCGCCGCACTCCGCAAGGCAAGCTGACGGCGGTGCCGTACTCGCTGGAGTACCAGGGCGAGCTCGCCGAGATGGCACGCCTGCTGCACGAAGCTGCGGCCCTGACGAAGCAGCCGACGCTGAAGTCCTTCCTCGACAAGCGCGCCGACGCGTTCGTGAGCAACGATTACTACGCCAGCGACGTCGCCTGGATGGAGCTCGATGCCTCGATCGAGCCCACCATCGGCCCGTACGAGGTCTACGAAGACGAGTGGTTCAACTTCAAGGCGGCGTTCGAGGCGTTCATCACGGTCGCGGACCGCGACGCGACGGCGGAGCTGGGGCGCTTCAGCCGCGAGCTGCAGGAGCTGGAGGATCACCTGCCGATCGATCCGCAGTTCCGCTCGAAGCTCGGCGGCTATTCGCCGATCCGCGTCGTCAACGTGGTGTTCGCCGCGGGCGACGGTAATCACGCGGTGCAGACCGCCGCTTACAACCTGCCGAACGACGAGCGCGTGGTCGCGGAGAAGGGCTCGAAGCGCGTGCTGCTGAAGAACTTCCAGCAGGCGAAGTTCGAGCAGGTGCTGGTGCCGATCTCGAAGCTCGCGCTCGGCGCCGGCGATCAGCCCTCGGTCGCGTTCGATTCGTTCTTCACGCACATCCTGATGCACGAGCTGATGCACGGACTCGGCCCGCAGACGATCAAGGTCAACAGCCGCGAGACCACCGTGCGACAGGAGTTGCGGGAGCTGAACGGTCCGCTGGAGGAAGCGAAGGCTGACATCTCCGGGTTGTGGGCGCTGCAGTACCTCATGGACAAGGGCGTCATCGACAAGAAGCAGGAACGCAGCATGTACACGACGTTCCTCGCGTCGACTTTCCGCACGCTGCGCTTCGGCCTGAACGACGCACACGCGAAGGGCATGACGCTGCAGGTGAACTATCTGCTCGATCACGGCGCGATCCGCATCGGCCAGGACGGGTTGTTCGCGCTCGACCTCGCCAAGACCAAGAAGGCGGTCGCCGGCCTGACGCACGACATCATGACCTTACAGGCGCACGGTGATTACGCGGGCGTGAAGCAGCTGTTCGCCAAGATGGTGGTGATCCGTCCGGAGGTACAGCGTGTGATCGACAAGCTCGCGAGCGTGCCGGTCGACATCGCGCCGAAGTTCGTGACTGCGGACGAGCTGACGCGCGAGTGAGGGGCAGGGCGGGAGCCGCTCCCTCCCGAAAGTCAGCGCGGCGCCAGCCGTTCCGGCAGTTCTGGCGGCGTTCGGGGCTGCGCAGACTGCGCCACCATGAACCGTCCGGTGAACATCTGTACGTCGACGCTCGCGTCGTTTCCTCTCAACGAGGCGCTGCAGCTCGCGGCCCGCGCGGGCTACGAGGGTGTCGAGCTGCGCGTCCACGGTAGTTGCCACGTCAGCCTGCAGGCGCTGCAGCGTGACTGCGGCGACATCAGGCGGCAGGTCGCAGCGCACGGTCTCGACCTGCAGGTCTACAGCACCTCGTTCGGCGTCAACGAGACCGGCGCGATCGACGCGATGATCGACATCTGCCTGCGCACGGGCGTGAAGTACTTTCGTGTCGCGCTGCCGCTGGCCGGCGTCGCCGCGGTCCGCAATCTCGGCTCCGAGCGCGCGACGGTGCCGTCCTATCGTGAGTCGGCGGCGGCGCCTGACCTATTGCGCAATCTGCGGCTGACGCTCAAGAGCCTGTCGCGTCGCTCCAAGCTCGCGGGTGTCTGCATCCTCCTCGAGATTCACTGGGGCACCGTGATGAGCAGCTGCACCAGCGCGCATGCATTGGTGCGCGACCTGGATCCCGAGGCCATCGCGATCACGTTCGATCCCGCGAACATGGTCATCGAAGGCAAGGAGGACTGGGACTACGGCATCGAGCTGCTGCGCACGCATCTCGCGAACGTGCACATCAAGAACGCGTCGTGGGTGCGCCAGGCCGGCAACTGGACGTGGCAGTGGGATGGATTGCAGCAGGGCATGGTGGAGTGGCCGCAGCTGTTTCGCCTCCTGGCCGAGCGCGGCTATCGCGGCATGCTGGCGATGGAAGATTTCCTCGTGCCGCGCTCCTACGACGCCGCACTCGAGCATCTCGCCGCCTTACGGCGTGAAGCGACGCTGCTGCTCAGTCAAGGAAGCTCGCGCCGGGCCGCATGAATTCGAACGCAAGATTCGGAACGTCGCCCAGCCCTCGAGCTCGCAGACTGGCTTCGCCAATCGCAACTCGAGGAGACTCATCATGTCGAGACAGGACGACAACAAGGCCATCGTCGGCCGCTGGTTCACGCAGTTCTGGGGCAAGGAATACGACCCTGCCATCGTCGACGAGCTGGCCGCTCCCGACATGCTGCTGCAGTACTCGCTGCACGCGCCGCGTCGCGGTCACGCGGACATCAAGGCCTTCATGAGGGATTTCCGCAAGGCGTTCCCGGACCTCAACTTCTGGGGCACTGCCGACCTGATCGCCGAGGGCGACTACGTCGTCGGCCGCTGGGAAGGCGGCGGCACGCACACCGGTCCGGCGTTCAGCGACTTCCTGGTCGGCGGGCTGCCCGCCAACACCGGACGCAAGATGAAGTTCACCGGTACGACGGTGCTGAAGGTGAAGGACGGCAGGATCGTCGAGGAAGTCGGGCTCGATGACGGCGTGACTGCGCTCCAGCAGCTGGGGCTGATCAAGGTGGCTTGATTGGTTCGCTCACCGCTGCCGGTTCATGCCGGCGGCGGATCGGGCTGGTGGGCCTGGCAGGACTCGAACCTGCAACCAAGGGATTCACTTGCCCCGCCGTTTCCGGCGGGAGTCGGACTATCTCTTCACCCACGAAGGGTGCGGGACGCTCTTGCCTGTCATCAAGGGCGCTGCGCGGCTCGTCGCCGCAGCCCTCAGGTAGTCTCTGCACCTTCCGGCGGTGTACCGCCGGCTTGGCTCAGGGTTGCCATCGGTCGCGCGACCGGAAGGGTTCCCTGAATTCATCCCGTCCACTGCGCGGCTTTCACCGCGCAGGCACCGTTGTCGATGAGTCCCCTGCACTAACCATTGTGCTACAGGCCCCCTGCAGCGCTTCGGCGCGGCGATGATAGCTGATGCGCACATGCGACGGCATTTTCTCCGGAAATTTCGCCGCTGCATGGCGAATGCAACATCGCTGTCGCGAACAGGACGTCAGAGTCAGGCTGCAGCCTGACCCACGGCGCATCTTCAGCATGACCGGCCTCGTCGCCGCGCTCTCGAAATTTTTTTCGCGAGCGGCGAAAGTTCAGCCGTCTCCCGCTTGACAACGCGCGCGCCGCGGCGCTGAAAAAATTTCGCGCGCGCCGCCGCGCGTCGCACAGATATCCACAGAAGCGGTGGAAAACTTCTGGATAACCTAGGCTTGACTTCGCGCGTACGCGGCGGATCATTGCACGTCGGTTGCATTGCTCGTTCGTTGATCAATACGCGCGTTGCAGCTGCGCCTAGAAAATCAGAACGTAAAAATCAAGAGCCCTTCGGAGGTTTTTCGTGATGGCCACTCCGACTCACGCGTTCGCAGGCCCGAAGAATCAGAATCACCAGACGTCGAAAGAAGCCATCGCCAAAGAAACGCACACCTCGATCGACGAAGTCAGCAAGCTCTACGAGCAGGAGCTGACGCAGCTCTCGACGGGCGCCAAGATCACGCAATTCCTCGGCGTGCTCACCACCAAGCGCGTCCGCATGCGCTTACGCAAGCATTGAAGCTGATCGTCGCCGCACTGCTGTTGATCTGCGTCGCCGGCAGCGCCGCGGCGGCAGAAGAAACGGCCACTCGCCCGAAGCGCAAACTCGATGTCTGGTATGTGCCGACGCCGCACGCGATCGTCGACCGGATGCTCGACGTCGCGAAGGTGCGCGCGGGCGACGTGGTGTACGACCTCGGCTGCGGCGACGGCCGCATGGTCATCCAGGCGGCGCAGAAGTTCGGCACACGCGGCGTCGGCGTCGACCTGGATCCGGCGCGCATCCGCGAGGCGCGCGTCAATGCGCAGCAGGCCGGCGTCGCGGGGCTGGTCAGGTTCGAGGTCGCCGACCTGTTCGCGACGGATATCAGCGAGGCGACGGTCGTGATGCTGTTCCTGCTGCCGGAGCTCAACCGGCGGCTCAAGCCGAAGCTGTTTGCCGAGTTGCGCCCGGGCGCGCGGGTGGTGTCGCACGACTGGGACATGGGCCGCGACTGGCCGCCGGACAAGTCCGTCAAGCTCGGCGGCGACCGCATCTACCTGTGGATCATGCGGGCGCGATCACCGGCGCCCCCGCCGCAGCACTAGCAGCGCGATCAGACCGGTCAGCATCACCGCAAACGCCACATACGTCGCGTGCTCCGACTGTGCGTGAGCGATGCTCGAATAGAGCACGTACGCGCAGCTGAGCACGAAGGCAAGCGGCAACGCCGGATACAGCGGGACACGGAAAGGTCGCGGCGCGCCCGGGTCGCGCTGTCGCAGGATGAAGAGCGCGATGCCGCTCAGCATGAAGAACAGCCAGAACACCGGCGCGGTGAACTCGACCATGGCGGCGAAGCCGTCCTGCTCGAGCGCCCCGAAGGCGATCAGTGCCAGCGCGATGCCGGCCTGCACGATGAAACCCATTGCCGGCGTGCTGCGCCGTCCCTGCCAGCGGCCCATGAAGCCGAGCGCGGTCCAGTCGTGCGCCACGGAGTAGTTCGTGCGTGCGCCGGCGATCATCGTCGAGTTCATCGAGGTCAGCGACGATACGGCCACGAGCAGGCCAACGATCTGCGCGCCCACGGCTCCGAGCGCACGCTCCGCGACGTCCACGCCCACCGCGTGACTCGATCTCAAGGTGTCGAACCCGAGCCCGTACAGGACGCCACACACGAATAGCAAGTACACGGCCGTGATGATGGCGATGGACAGCACCAGGGTTCGCAGCAGCGCTCGCGGTCCGCCGCGCACTTCCGCGGAAACGTACGCGGCTTCGTTCCAGCCGCCGTAAGTGAGCAGCACGAACACCATCGCGAGTCCGAACGCGGCCGGTGGCGTGGCCGAGGCGCTTGGAGCGGTCCCTGGTGAGCCTGCATCGCCCAGCATCAGCGCGGCGACGGCAACCGCGATCACGCCGCCGATCTCGACGATCGCGAAGGCATTCTGCATTCGGGACGAGCCCCGGAGCCCGATCAGGTTGACGGTCGTCAGCAGCAGCACGGCGCCGGCGGCGTAGAGCGCGGAGGAGTGCGGGCCGAGCGGCAACAGCCGGGTCAGGTAGTCGCCGAGGATGAAGCCGAGCAGGGCGATCGAGCCGGTGCAGATCACGGTGCTGCGCGCCCACGCGAACAGGAAGCTCACGCTCCTGCCATAGGCGCGGGTGAGAAAGGTGTAGTCGCCGCCCGCGCTCGGATAGGTGGTGGCGAGCTCTGCGTAGGTCAGCGCGCCGATGAACGACAGGGCGCCTCCGAGCATCCAGGCGCTCAGCATCGCAGCGGGCGAGCCGGCGATGCCGGCGACCAGTACCGGCGTCTCGAAAATGCCGGCGCCGATCACGATGCCGACCGTGATCATCGTGGCATCGAAGGTGCTGAGCGTCGGCGCGGGCGCGTTGCGATCTGCCCCCACCGCAACCGTACTCATCGTGCGCGCGTGCCTATGTAACGCGAAGTCTGGTCGCCGCGCGTGACCTGCGCGTCGATGCGATCGCCGTCGACGCGTCCCGCGACCTTCGTCGGCGCACCGTTCTGGAAGAACATGAACTCGAGCTGCGGGCCGCGCATGCGTGCACTCGAGACCAGCGGCTCGTTGTCCGCTTCTCCGCTCAGCTGCTGGAACTCCTGCTGCAGCCGGACGCCGAACTGCCCATCGCCGCCCGTTTCGCGGAACGACCAGTTGCCGGCGATGTGCGCCGGCACGATCCAGAGGTAGGCATTGCCGTCCTCGGTCATCGAGCGCTCGTCGGGCTCCCAGTCGTCCATCAGGAACGAGTGCGAGACCACGCGCGTGCCCGGCTGCATTTTCAGGATCGTCGGCCGCAGCCGCAGGTTCAGCTCGGGCAGCAGGTACAGCGTCACCACAGTGGCGCTGCTGAAATCGGTCTCGAATATATCGCCGTGAATGATGCGTACCCGCTCGCCCAGTCCGTCCGCCTGCACGTAACACTGCGCGAGGCGGGCGAGGTGCGGGTCGTATTCGATGCCGACGGCATGGGCGCCGAAGTCGCGAGCGGCCGCGATTGCGATTTTGCCGTCGCCCGCGCCGAGGTCGTACACGCGGTCGGCGGCAGTGACCTGCGCCATCTTCAGCATGCGCGCAACGAGGCCGTCGTTGGTCGCCACCCAGATCACGTCCTTGCCGGGCTGGCCGGTTTGCGGCGTGTATAGACGTTCGCATTCCTCGCGACCGGCGCCGGCAACGGCGAGCGAACAGACCAGCAGCAGCGCCAGGGCGTACCACGGTGCGAGCGTTGCAAGGGGCCGTCGATGCACGGGCACGACTCCTGTTCGGCGACGGGCGCAACCACAACGTGCCTGCTCGGGGAAAGTTCGGCCGGTTCCGCTGTCCAACGTGGAACAAGTTTCACGGTGGATTGCTTGAATAACGCCCGGTCCCCTTCACACCGGGCATTGGACTGCTCCCATGCTCGAACGATCGCGATCGCAGGACTCGGCGCACCCCCGGCGGCATGAGCTCCTGCGCGGCGCCCTGCGCGACTGGGACGGCGACGATGCCGGCCGCCGCCGCATCCTGTTGCTGACATCCGGGCTCGGGCTCGGCCACGTGCGTGCGGCCCAGGCGATCGAGGCAGCCATCGACGCGGCGCTCAGCGATTCCGCCACGGTGCACACGCTCGATCTGTGGTCGCTGATGCACCCGGCCGTCGCTCACGCCGTGCACGCCGTGTATCTGCAGCTGGTGCAGAACTATCCGCAGTTGTACGAGCGCCTCTACACGCTCGACGAGCACACGTGGCGGCAGATCCTCGAGAGCGAGTCGGGTCCGCCGCCGGCCGTGCTCGAAGTGCTGGAGCTGATCTCGCACATCGCCGCGGACGTAGGCCTGCGCTCGCCGCGCTCCGGCAAGTACGCATCCGACAAGATGCTGTTCTCGCTGCTGTACTCCTCGCTGCCCTACGACGCGAACAGCCTGGCCGGCAACGGCGTGCGCGCCCGCCTGGTCGTGATGAAGTGGTGCTGGCTGCGGCTGATCCGGCGGCTGGAGCCGGCGATCCGCCGCTTCGCTGCGGACGTGATCGTCAGCACGCAGATGATTCCCGCGGCGATGGCCTCGTACCTGAAGCAACGACGCAAGGCGACCGCGCCGCTGGTCGGCGTCATGACCGATTTCGGCGTGCACGATTTCTGGAAGCAGCAGGGCGTCGACCGCTATTGCGTCGCGCACGAATCGATCCTAGGCAGCGTCGGCGCGCAGTTCCCGCAGGCAATCGAGATCGCAACGGGCGTGCCGCTGATGCCCGATTTCACGCGCCCGTTGTCGCAGGCCGACGCGCGTCACGAGTTGCAGTTACCGCAGGCCGGCCCGATCGTTCTCGTGCTCGGCGGCGGTCTTGGGCTGAGCGTGGACGCGGCAGTTGCCGCGCTGCTCGAACGGCCGGACGGGCCGCGACTCATCGCGATGCCCGGTCGCAACGGCAACGCGCGCCGCGTGCTCGATCCGCTCGCGCGCCGGCACCCCGAGCGGCTGCGCGTGTGCGAGTGGACCGATCGCATGGACATCTACCTGCGCGCCGCGGACGTGGTCGTCGGCAAGCCGGGCGGCATCAGCGTTGCCGAAGCGCTCGCGTGCGGGCGGCCGCTGCTCGCGACCCGCTCGCTCGGAGGCCAGGAAGGCTTCAACATCGAATTCCTGCAGCGCCACGACGTCGGCGGCCTGGTCGCGGACGGCGAGTTGCTCGATCGTCTGGCTGCCTTGCTGCAGAACCCAGCGGCGTTGCAGGCGATGCAGATGCGCGCCTGGCAGCTGGGGCGGCGCGACGGCGCGAAGCGAGTTGCCGCGCTCGCGGCGGAGCTTGCGGCTGCGAGCGAGTCGGCGATATACCGCTAGCCATGAGCGTGCTGCGTCGCTTGGGTCAGGCCGTGCTCGGCCTCGTCGATGCCTGGTACTACCGGCGTTACCGGCTGCGTACGCTCGGGCCGGTGCTGTTTCTCGGGCACGCGCGCTATCGCGGTCCAGAGCTGCGCTTCGAGGATGGCACGCTGCTGCGCGACAACGATCCCATCGGGCGCCTGCATTTCAACAACGCGAGCATCGCTGCGCTCGGCGAAGGCTCGCTGCACCGGGTCGGCTTCAGGTTCGCAAAGCTGATGCGGCAATCGCTGCGCGCGCTGGCGGAGGTGGCGCAATCGGACCCGACGCTGCGTGACGTGGCGGTGTTCCAGGGCATGACATGGTTACCGGCGCATGGCGAAGTCGTCGGCTTCGTGAGCACGCCGTTGCCGAAGAGCTGGCGTACGCGGCTGCTCGCCGGTCACTTCCGCCTGTTGATGAGCGTCTTCGCGCCGGCCGCGCGCATCCGCGCCCGCGGCAACGCCGAGCCGCGCTTGTATTGGCTGACGCGCACGGCGCTGGTGCGCAATCTCGGCAAGCTCAAGGCGAGCGAGCCGTGAACGAGCAGCTCGTCTACCTGACGTTCGATGACGGTCCGGATCCGCGATGGACGCCGCAGATCCTCGATCTGCTCGCGCAGGCGCAGATGCATGCGACGTTCTTCGCGATCGGCGAGCTCGCGCAACGCGAGCCCGGGCTCGTGCGACGCATCGTTGCCAGCGGTCACGCGCTCGGCAATCACACATTCAGTCATCGGCATCCGTGGCTCATGCGCTCGCGCGCGGCACGCGCACAGGTGCGCGATGGAGCGAAGGCGCTCAGTGACGCTACCGGCCGCGCACCGATTCTCTATCGTCCGCCCCATGGGCGTGCGCGCCTGTGCATGACTGACGAGGCACGGTTGCAAGGCGAGCGGCTCGTCATGTGGGATCGCAGCGCCATCGACTGGGGGTGGCCAGGCACATCGCCGCGAATTGCCGCGCGTCTCGCGCGCGTTCGACCCGGAGACATCGTGCTCATGCACGACGGCCAGAACGTGCACAACCGGCCGGACCAGTTGCTGCAGGTGCTGCCGGGATTCCTGCGCGAGCTGGCGAGCCGGGGATTGCGCTCGAGCGCTTGCGCTGCGATTTGACGTAACACCCTCCCCTCAATCGGAGAACCAGCGCACACTCTCGCGAGCCGCCTACAGACCGCTTCCGGGCGTGGTGGCACATTTCGCGGGCCAGCGTTGGGCGAGCGAGTCGGGGATGAGCGCGCGACCAATCAATAAGAGAGCTCAGGCAGACAGCCAGCAACCGATGTCGGACGAGGTCGATTCCAGCGGCTATCGACCCGGCATGGCGTTGCGCGTCGCAATCGGCTTCGTGGCCGTTGCGCTGACCGTCCTTGCCGCGAACTACATCACTCAGCAGAGCGCGCGCGAAGCGCGCGAACGCGTGCGCGAACTGCTCGTGCAGCACGAGCCGCTGGTGCGCGCGACCGAATCGCTCGCCGCGGCAGTGTCGCTGTACGAGCGCGTCATCGTCGATCAATCCGAAAGCAACACGATCTCGGTGCATCAGGCGCAGCTCGCGGCGCAGCGCATGAGCGATGCCGCCGCTGCCTACGATCAGGCTGCGGCCAACTTCCCGCAGCTCGCGGCCTCGGCGCCGCAGTTCGACGCCGAGCTCGACTCGTTCCGCTCGATGGGCGAGGAGATGCTCGGTTACAGCACGGCGCGCGGGGCACGGCTGCGCGACTACTGGGCGAATTTCGACGAGCTCGAAGCGAGGGTCAACGCGCCGCACGCCCGCGCGGTGCGCGTCGCCGGCGCCGTGTTCGCCAGCGAGCGTCTGATGGATCTCGCGCGACTGTTGAGCAGCATTCGTGAGCGTGTCAGCGCGGCTGCGAGCGTTTCTTCGCCGCGCTCCGTGCAAGGCATCGCCGCCGCCGAGAACGCTTTCAGGCTCTATCTGCAGGAGCACTCGGCCGAGCTCGCCAAGGTGAACGGTCAGTCGTGGTTGAACGCTGTCACCAGCGATCTCGGCCGCGTCGTCGCCGGGCGGCGCGCGGCCTTCAAGTCCATCGACGATTTCAACGATCGCTCGATGCTGTTTCGGGACAAGGGCGCGGAGATCTCGGCGCTGATCGTCACGCAGCTGGTCGAGCCCGCGCGTCGTGCGCTAGCCGATGCCGACCGGCTCGCCGTCAGCGCCTCCGACAAGGCAGACAGCCAGCTGCTCTGGGCCAGCGCAGCGGTGCTGTTGCTGTTGCTCATCATCGCCGTCGTCACCGTGACCAGTGTGACTGCACCAGTGCGGCGGCTTATCGACGCTACACGTCGGCTGGCCGGCGGCGCCGTGCGTACGCGCGTGTCGCGCGCCGGTGTCCGCGAGCTCGATACTCTCGCGGTTTCATTCAACAGGATGGCGGAACAGCTGCAGCACGCGCAGAGCGCGGTGCGCGCTTACCAGATCGAGCTGGAATCCAAAGTCGACGAGCGCACGCGCGAGCTGAACCACCTCGCATATCACGACCCGCTCACCGACCTGCCGAACCGGCGCCAGCTGTTCGTGCACCTGGACGCCGCAATCGACCGCGCGCGCAGCGACAAGTCGCGACTCGCGCTGCTGTCCATCGACCTCGACAACTTCAAGACCATCAACGACAGCCTCGGGCATGCGTTCGGCGATCGTGTGCTGCAGGCCGTGAGCGAGCGCCTGCGTCTCAACGGGCTGCTCGGCAAGTCCTTCAGCGCGCGCCTGGGCGGCGATGAGTTCACGGTCGTGTGTGAAGACGTGCCGAGCGTCACTGACGTCGAGAATCTGTGCGGCCAGGTGCTCGAGGAGTTCCATCGCTCGCTGTCGGTGCACGGCCGCGAGCTGCGCATCAGCGTCAGCGTCGGCGCCAGCATCTATCCCGATCACGCAAGCGACGCGCACGCGCTGCTGCGCGCGGCGGACACCGCGCTGTTCCGCGCCAAAGAGCTGGGTCGCAACGGCTGGAGCCTGTTCGTGCCGCAGCTGCTCGAAGCGGCGTCGTCGCGCTTCAAAGTCGAGCAGTCGCTGCGGCGTGCGGTGGAGCGGGGCGAGTTCGAGCTGCTGTATCAACCGGAAGTCTGCTTCGAGACGCTGGAGACGCACACGGTCGAAGCGCTGCTGCGCTGGCGGCAACCGGACGGCAACGTGGTCGCTCCGGCGGATTTCTTCGACGTCGCGCAACAGACCGGCCTCATCACCGACATCAGCGACTGGGCGCTGCGCAGCGCGATCGAAGCGGCGGCGTTCTGGCAGAGCGGGCCGTGGCCGCGAGCCCGGGTCGCGGTCAACATCTCTTCGCAGCAGTTCCTCGACGGTCACTTCGTCGAGCGTCTGGAAGGCCTGCTGCGGCGGCACGCGCTGCCGGCGGAGTGCCTGGAGATCGAGCTGACCGAGAACGTGCTGCAGACGGGTCCGACCACGATCGCGGCGCTGCACCGGCTGCGCGACCTGGGCGTCAGCATCGCTCTCGACGACTTCGGCACCGGCTACTCGTCGCTCACTTCACTGGAGCGCCTGCCGCTGACGCGCGTGAAGATCGACCGCGGCCTGATCGGGACGCTCGACACCAGCGCGCGGTCGCCGGCAATCGTGCGCTCGATCGTCGGTTTGTGTCACAGCCTGGGCCTGCAGGTCACGGCCGAAGGTGTCGAGCGAGCCTCGCAGCTCGGCCCGCTGCTGCTGGATCGCGGCGTGCAGATCCAGGGTTACCTGGTATCGCGTCCGCTGAACCTCGCGACGGTGCCGGCGTTCCTCGCCGACGGGCGGCGGCACCTCGAGCAGCTGCTGCTGACCACGCCGGTGCCGAACGTCGACCTCGATGCCAGCGCCACCCGGCTGCGCACCCTGCGGCTATCGCAGCCGCGTCCGCCGCGCGCCCGGAGCACTCCGGAAGAAGGTTGACCGGAACCGGCCCTCGGTCCGCGGAGTTCCTACCGCAAATCCGTCGGGCGCCCGCTCGGGCGCAGGTTCTGAACGTGCCGCCGAATCAACCCCGAGTCCGAGTCAACGGCACCTGGGTGTCGCTGCTCACGCTCGTGCTGGTGGTCGCGGTCCTGTGGGCCGCGAAAGCGATCCTGTTGCCGCTGGCGCTCGGCATCATCCTGGCGTTCGCTCTGACGCCGGTCGTCCGGATATTCGATCGCGGCAAGCTGCCGCGTTTCGCCGGCGTCGCCTTGACCATGCTGCTGGCCATCGGCGTCGTGGGCGGGATCGGCTACGTCGTGTTCGGGCAGTTCGCGGACCTGTCGACGGAGCTGACGCGCTACACGTCGTCCATGCGGCGCAAAGTCGCCGAGCTGCGGCCGGCCAACGACGCGGCCTTCCGCCAACTGACGCGCACCATGGATCGGGTCACCGAGCAGCTCGACGACAACGTCGCAGACATACGGCGCGCGCAGCCGGTACGCGTAGTCGAGCCGCGTTCCTCGGTCGAGCGCCTGCGCGAGAGTGCGGGAACGGTGTTCGAGCCGATCGCAAGCACGATCATCGTCATCGCGCTGGTCGCCTTCATGCTCGGCCAGCGCGAGGATTTGCGCGATCGCTTCATCCGCCTGCTCGGCTCCGACAGCGTGAGCCTCACTACGCGTCTCATGGACGAGGCCGCTTACCGCGTCAGCCAGTTCCTGTTGTGGCAGACGCTGATCAACGTGTTGTTCGGCGGATTGGTCGCCGCCGGGCTGTACTGGATCGGCGTGCCGTACGCGGCACTGTGGGGCGGCTTCACTGCCGTGCTGCGCTTCGTGCCATACGTCGGCACGCTGCTGTCGGTGCTGATGCCCGCGGCGCTCGCCTTTGCGACCTTCCCGGGCTGGGCCGAGACCGTGCAGACGCTTGGGCTGTTCATGACGCTAGATTTCGTCACGGCGTGGTTCATCGAGCCGCTGGTGTTCGGACGGCGCACCGGCGTGTCGGCGTTCGCGCTGCTGGTATCCGCGCTGTTCTGGATCTGGGTGTGGGGGCCGATCGGGCTGCTGCTCTCGACGCCGCTGACGGTGTGCATCGCCGTTCTCGGCCGCAACGTGCGCTCGCTGCGCTTCCTGGCGGTGATCTTCGCGGAGGAGCCGGCGCTGACCCCGCACATTCGCTTCTATCAGCGGCTGCTGGCGCGCGACGAGGACGAAGCGACCAAGCTGGTCGAGAGCCAGCGCGAGGAGCTGGGCAACGTGGGCGTCGTCGAGAGCGTGCTGATGCCGGCGCTGCTGCTGGTTGCGCAGCATCGCGCGCAGAGCGAGATCACCGAGGAGGACGCGCTCTTCATCCTGGACGTGATGAACGACACCGTGCAGCGACTGGTGCCCGTGGACGAAAGCCTGCCGCTCGCGCCGGTGATCGGCCTGGCGGCGCGCACGCCTGAGGATCAGACCGCGCTGGAGTTGCTGCGCGCTGCGGTCGGGCCGCGAGCGATGACGCTCATTCCGCTCGACCTGTCGGCGGAAGAAGCGCTGACGGAGACGATCGAGCAGCGCCCGCTCGGAGTGTGCATCGGCGCGATCTCGTCGGCGCACAGCGCGGAGGTCCGCAACTATTGCCGGCGGCTGCGCAGCGCCGTCCCGGAAACCAAGATCATCGTGTTGCGGCCGGCGATCGAGGCGGATATCGAGCGATCCTCCACGCGCATGCACGAGGCGGGCGCCGACGTCGTCGTCGCGAATGCCAAGGATGCGGTCGAAGCGATCCAGCGGCTGCTCTCGGCAGCGCCTGCACCGCTCAAGGCCGTAAGCCAGGCTTCAGCCTGACTCCTGTCCGGCTGTAATCGGCCCGATCGGAACGAGCCACGCGTCCATCTTCTGCGGCTCGCCGCTCTTCAGCCAGTTGAACACCAGGTTGTGCCACACGATGCGCTGTACGTACGTGCGGGTCTCGTTGTACGGGATGTTCTCGATCCACACGTCCGCCTCGACCGGCTGCGGCGGAATCCAGCGCAGCGCCGCGTTCGGCCCGGCGTTGTAGGCGGCGATCGCCGCGACTTTCTGGCCGCCGAAGCGGTCGATCAGCTCGCTCAGGTGCGCCGCGCCCAGCACGATCGCGACGTCCGGGTCGAACAGCTCCTCGGGCTTGGGCCGCGGTTGTTTCCAGGCGCCCGCGGTACGCCGCGCGGTGTCGGGCATGAGTTGCAGCAGGCCGCGCGCGCCCGCCGCTGAAACTGCGTCCGTTCGATACAAGCTTTCCTGGCGCATCACGCTGTAGATGAGCTCTGGCGGTAACTTGCTCAGCTGCGCAGCCGCACGCACCTGGCGATCGAAAGGCTGCGGATACAGGAGCGCGTAATCGTTGAACAGGCGTTGCTGCGCAGCCGCCGTGATCGCCTGGTCGTACCAGCCCCAGCGCGATGCGAGCTGCACAGCCTGCGGCCGCGCTGTCTCGGGCAGCTGTTCGTAGCCGAATGCCCATTCCTGGTTGGCGAGGTCGCGCATTTCGCAGCGAAACAGCTCGCGCGCTCGCACCAGCGCCGGCAGCTGCTCGATTTCCTTCAGCTGCATCTCGTCGATGACGAGCCGCTCGGGATGAGGCGCCAGCGGTTGTCCGAGTCGCGAGGCGGCGGCGACCGAATAGAAGTTGTCGTCCGGCAGCGTCGATTCGTACAACTGCCGCGCGAGCTGCGCTTCGCCGTTGTGCTCGGCTGCGCGTGCAGCCCAATAGCGCCACCGTGTCAGGCCGCGTGTCGTGTCGGACATGGCAGCGACAGTGTTGGCGACGAGTTGCCAATCGCCGCTCCAGATCGCCGCGCGCGTCTGCCATTCGAGCGCGTAGTCATCGAGATCAGCGGGCGCGACGCGCTTGAAATAGCGCAGGGCGTCCGGATTGCGGTCCCAGGCAAGCGCGAGGGCCAGCGCGAGCGCATAAGGGCTCGCTGTCGCTTCGCTCAGGCCGCGCGCGCGCACCAACGCATCGAATCGCTTCATCGCCAGATCGCGATTGTTGCGCGCGAAGCGGGTCCAGCCCGCGAGCAGCGCTTCGTCGGCGACCGCCGTGCCGGGCGTCGCGATCAGCGCTTCGATCTGTCGCTGCGCGTCGTCGAGCAGCTTTGCCCATTGCAGCAACGGAGCCGCGCGCTCCGGCGGCAGGAAGGCGGCGATCTCTTTCGCGAAACCGGTATTGGCTTCCTGCAAAGCCATGCGGGCGCGCTGCTCGATCAGCTCCGGCGTGAGTCCGTTCTGTGCGCGCAGCCAATCGAAGGCGCGCTCGCAATCCGGCAGGCTGCGTGGAGTGAGCCAGCGGCGTGCGACGAGCGGCGCGAGGTCGGCCGTGCGACCCACCTCGATGCGCGCCGTGAAGCTTTGACATTCGAGCGCATCGTCCGCGACGCCTTCGCGATATTGCTCGAGGAACTGCTGCCACCGACTGCGTTCCGCCAGGCTCGTCAGCCAGACGCGCCGTAGATTGCGGCCGACCGGCTCGTTGTCGTAGTAGGTGATGAACGTCTGCGCGCGCTGATCTACGGATCCGATCTCGTCGCCGGCATCCGCAAGCGCACGCCGGATGCGCGCGGCCTGCAGGTACGGATAGAGCGGATAGCTGCGCAGCGCTTCGCTGTCCGGACGCCGCTTTGCAGTGGGATCGTCGACCTGCTCGTACGCCTGCTGGAACGTCTCCCGCACTTTCTCGTAGGGGTCATGCGCGGTGGCGCCTTGCGCGGCCCGCAGCGCGAGCAATGCGCAACTCAGCAGCGCGATGCGAAGCGGTACTGATCGTCGAGGATCCATGAACACTCTCATTCGGGGACGCAAGGGTAGCGGCAAGCGCGCGAACGCGGAACCCAATCTTGCTGGCGGCCCCGCGGCAGGCCAAACTGCTCGCGCTCATCGAGGACTCCCATCCATGCATCGCACGAAACGCGCAGCCGGGCCGGCGCTGGCCGTCCTGATCACGGTGCTCGGGGGTTGCGCAACGACCCCCAGCGCACCGAATACGCGCATCGACTACGACAAGGCCGCCGACTTCTCGGTTTACCGCACTTACGGATTTCCGAAGGAGACAGGCACGGATCGCGGCGGCTACGCGACGCTCGTCACCAGCTATTTCAAGAGCTCGGTGAGCACGGCCATGGAGGCGCGCGGCTACAAGTTCAGCGCGGAGAATCCGGACCTGCTGGTGAACTTCTACATGAACACGCAGGAGCGCAGCGAGATCCGCCCGGGACCGGATGCCGGCTACGGCTATTACGGTTATCGGCGCGGGCTGTACCAGGGCCTGTACGACGATCGCACCATCAACTACAAGGTCGGCACGATCAACGTCGACGTGGTGGATGCGGCGAAGAAGCAGGTGGTCTGGGAGGGCGTCTCGGAAGGGCGCGTCTCGGAGGAAGCGCTGGCGAATCCGAAGGTGACGATCAACGCCGTCGTCACCGAGCTGATGCGTCAGTACCCGGGCAAGCCGAACATGTGACTCAGCGTCCGCTCAGCAGCGCATCGATCTGTTCGGCAGTGAGCTCGATCTCCACCGTGTCGTCGAGCGCCGGCTCGTGGCGAACACTCCCGGCGGGTGCCTGCGGCAGCGGCTCGATGGCGCAGATGTCGTCCACTTCGACCATCGCGGTCGCGGCAGACGTCTTGGCTGTGTTGGATACACGCATGGGGTCATGCTGCCAGAGTGACGCGCTGCGAGTGCAACGCAGTTCACAGCGCAGGCGTGAGGCGGATGATGAATCGGTTACGCGGACTTAACTTTAATCGGCCAGCGACGTCGGACCGACGACATTGAGTCAAACACTTTCGCTCGCAGAAGCCCGCCGCATCGCGCTGGCGGCACAATCGTTCGTTCCGGCCGTCGCCGCGCCGAAGGGCGTCGCGGCGCTCGGGAAAATCGTGCGTCGCCTCGGCGCGGTGCAGATCGATTCCGTGAACGTGCTGGTGCGATCGCACTATTTGCCCGTGTATTCGCGCTGCGGCTCGTACCCGACCGCGCTGCTCGAGCGCGCCGCGTATGACGGCGAGCGGGCGCTGTTCGAGTACTGGGGCCACGAGGCTTCGCTGCTGCCGGTCGATCTCTACCCGTTGTTTCGCTGGCGCATGGACCGCGCACGCAACGGCGAGGGCACTTGGAAGCGGATGCGCAAGTACGCGACATCGCACC
This sequence comes from Steroidobacteraceae bacterium, assembly GCA_036555785.1. Lineage (GTDB taxonomy): Bacteria > Pseudomonadota > Gammaproteobacteria > Steroidobacterales > Steroidobacteraceae > Steroidobacter. The sequence goes on along the minus strand of DATBKP010000182.1, from coordinate 1,455 downwards.
GCGCGCTCGTCGTCGCCGCGCTGGAGCAGATCCGCGAGCACGGTGCACTTGGCGCGAGCGAGCTGGCCGACTGCGGCAAGTCCAAGGGCAGCTGGTGGGGTTGGAGCCAGGGCAAGGAAATCCTCGAATGGCTGTTCTGGATCGGCGAGGTCACGACCGCTCGCCGCAGGAATTTCGAGCGCTTGTACGATCTCACGGAGCGCGTGCTGCCCGAGAAGGTTCGCAGCACGGCCGTGCCGTCGCCCGAGGAAGCGCGGCGCGAGCTCATGGCCGTCGCGGCGCGCGCACTCGGCGTCGCAACGTCGCGGGATCTTCGCGATTACTTCCGCTTGCCGGCCGAAGATGCGCAGGTCCGTGTCGCGGAGCTGGTGGAGCAGGGCACGTTGCAGCCGGTGACGGTAGAGGGCTGGAAACAGCAGGCGTACCTGCACGCGGAAGCGAAGGTTCCACGGAGCGCGAACGTCAGCGCACTGCTGTCGCCGTTCGATTCGCTGATCTGGGAGCGTCAGCGCACCGAGCGCCTGTTCGGATTTCATTTCCGCCTGGAGATCTATACGCCCGTGCACAAGCGCGAACACGGCTACTACGTACTGCCGTTCCTGCTCGGCGACCGGCTGGTCGGCCGCGTCGATCTGAAGGCGAATCGTCAGAGCTCGCGCCTCGAAGTGCGAGGCGGCAGCGTGGAGGAAGGGGTGCGGGTCGGGAAGGTCGTGGAGCCGTTGGTGCGCGAGCTGGGGCAACTCGCCGCGTGGCTGGGATTAGCCGGGTGGGCCGCGACCTCACGCCGCGGCGAGCTGATGCGTGCTCTGCAGCTCAGCCGGCGCGCGTCGAGCGCGAAGACCAGCCGAACAGGCAGATGACGACGAACAGGATCAGGTAGAAGAAAAAGCCCATTGCAGTCTCGAATGCGTCTCTCCTGACTCTTGAGACGTACTCAGGCCGTGATGAGTTCCCGCCGCGGACGTGGTGCGAACGAGACATGAAAAAAAGGCCGGCAGCTTTCGCCACCGGCCTTTCGGTTCCATCCGTTTAGCGCGGGTTCAGTCTTCCATCAGGAAGCTGCGCAGCTGCTCGCTGCGGCTCGGATGACGCAGCTTGCGCAGCGCCTTTGCTTCGATCTGGCGGATGCGCTCGCGCGTGACGTCGAACTGCTTGCCGACCTCTTCCAGCGTGTGGTCGGTGTTCATGTCGATGCCGAAACGCATGCGCAGCACCTTGGCCTCGCGCGGCGTCAGCCCGGCCAGCACGGCGTGCGTGGTCTCGCGCAGCGACTCCATCGTTGCGGAGTCGATCGGCGAATCCACCGAGGTGTCTTCGATGAAATCCCCCAGGTGCGAATCCTCGTCGTCGCCGATCGGCGTCTCCATCGAGATCGGCTCTTTCGCGATCTTGAGGACGCGGCGGACTTTGTCCTCCGGCATCTCCATGCGCACCGCCAGCTCTTCCGGCGTCGGC
>DATBKP010000181.1:0-3880 GCA_036555785.1 Steroidobacteraceae bacterium | reverse complement strand
GCTCCTCTTCTTCGGCATCCGCGCCGGTTTCGACCGACGCCTGGCTGATGTGCGTGAGGTCGCGCAGGACTTCCTCGACCTCGCCGGTCAGCTCGTCCTGCGGCACGGCCTGGCCGGTACCGAAGCCGTAGAGGAACCCCTGGCACCATTGCGACAGCGCCGACGCGCGTTCCACGAGCGGATCGTCGTCATCGGGCAACAGCAGTTGGAATTCCATTTCATCGCCGCGCAGGGCGCGCACGGTGTCGGCGAACAACAGACGCAGCGGCGCGCGCTCGTCGGTCGGATCGGCTTGCGGTTCCGGCACCAGCTCGTCGAGCCAGCTCTCCAGCGGATACTGCTGCGTGGTGCACAGGGCGCCGCACAGGCAGCCGTGACTTTCCGCCGCCGCTACCGACGACTGCAGCGTCTGCAGCACGCGCGCAACCTCTGGAAAAGTGACCTGAAACATCGCCGTTATGTTAGCACCGGGCGGGTGAGCGTGGTTTGACCGCATGGGGGTGCCGCCGCATAATCGAACCGCCATGAGCGAAGCCAAACCGAAGATCAGCGTCGAGCAGGAGCTGAAGCAGCTGGAACGGCGGCTCGACGAGCTGCTCGGCACGCTCGCGCAGTTGCACGAAGAAAATCGCGCGTTGCGCCAGCGGCAGGATTCGATGATGGCGGAGCGCGCGACGCTCCTGCAGAAGAACGAGCAGGTGCGGGCACGCGTCGAGGCGATGATCGGCCGCCTCAAGGCGATGGAGCACAGCGCATGACGGATCGCACGACGCGGGTCAGCGTGCGGATCCTCGAGAAGGAATACCAGGTCGCCTGCCTGCCCGAAGAGCGCTCCGAGCTGCTCGACTCCGCCGAGTACCTGAACGTCAAGATGCGCGAGATCCGCGATGCCGGCAACATCGTGGGCCTGGACCGCATCGCGGTGATGGCAGCGCTCAACCTCGCGCACGAGCTGCTCAAGCTGCGCGGCCGCGGCGACGCCGCCGATACCGATGTCAGCCAGAAGATCCGGCAGCTGCGCGAGCGCGTCGAGAGCGCGCTCAGCCGGGGGCAGCAGCTCGAGCTGTGAACTTTTCTCGCGGTCGTTCGTTGCAGGAACGAGCCCCGAAGACAGAGTGCGAAGACAGATTGCTTTATGGCGCCGCCTGCGGTGTTCGACATGTGTCGGGTTACCTCTCGACCCTAACGTAAACACCCCAGGGATTCGGTCTCGCGGTAGCGGTGTGCAAACCCGTCTCGAACGGGAAGCCTTAGCTGCTGCGGCTGCGTCCCACCTATTGCTCCGTGTCGAGAGCAATGGCTCATGACGGCACATGCGGGTGGCGCCGCCCTCCTCTCGGAACGCTTGCGGTTGCGCGCGCAGCTGCGGGCACAGCGTCGCGCGGTCCCCGTCCATGAGCGTGTGAGTGCGTCGCGGCAATTCGCTCGCATCCTGCAGCGCTCGAATCTGTTGCGCGCCGGCCGGCGCATCGCGCTGTACGTCGCGCACGATCATGAGGCGGATCCGAGCACGATCGCGCGCCTGGCGATTCGCAACCGCTGCCTGCTCTACCTGCCTGCGATCGCCGACTACCGCAATCGCCGCATGGAGTTCCGCCGCTATGCGAGCGCTGCCGAGCTGCGACCGAACCGCTACGGCATCGCCGAGCCCGGACGCAGCGCGCCGCGCATCGCCGTCCGGCATCTCGACGTGATTCTGCTACCGTTGGTCGGCGTGGATCCGCGCGGCACGCGCCTCGGGACCGGCGCGGGCTACTACGATCGGTGCCTGCATCACCTGCGCGCTGGTCGCCGCTGGCGGCGGCCGAAGCTGATCGGGCTCGGCTACGAGTTCCAGCGCGTCGGCGCGCTCGCTGCCGGCGCCTGGGACGTGCCGCTGGACGCGCTGGTCACGCAGAAGCGTCTCTACCCATTCAAAGGCTCGCCATGAACTACTGGCTGATGAAATCGGAACCCGACACGTTCGGCATCGACCACCTCGCCAAGGCCCCCAAGCGCACCAGCGGCTGGGACGGCGTCCGCAATTTCCAGGCCCGCAACTACCTGCGCGAGATGCGCGTCGGCGACCTCGCCTTCTTCTATCACTCGAGCACCGAGGTGCCGGGCGTCGCCGGCATCGTGAAGGTGGTGCGCGAGGCGTATCCGGACCGCACGGCGTTCGATCCGAAGAACGATCACTACGACGCGGACAGCAAGCCGGACGAGCCGCGCTGGTTCCAGGTCGACGTACAGCTCGTCAGCAAGTTCGACCGGGTGATCGCATTGGAAGAATTGCGCTCGCACGCGAGCGGCAAGCTCAAGGAGATGGTGATCTTGAAGCGCGGCAACCGACTGTCGATCACGCCGGTGACGAAGTCGGAATGGCAGTTCATCGAGTCGCTGGCGAGCAAGTGAGCGCGCGTGTTGGTCGTCGCGAGTGCGTGATGTGCGTCGCTGTCCGCGTGACTAAATTGCACGCACCCCTTGCTTGCTGTTTTTAGTTTATGTATATACTGCGCCCGGACTAACTCGACATGGAGATCCACGACTATGGCAACCAAGAAGAAATCGTCCAAGAAGAAAGGCGGCAAGAAAAAGGCCTCTAAGAAGAAGTAGAACTTCTTCTGGACGATTGTGATGAAGACTGTGCCCGCGAAAGCGGGCACAGTCGTTTCGGAACCCCGGAAAAATAAGCACTAAACTGGTATTTCCTGCACACCTCGCAACCGGGAGATCGCATGAGCGCGGAGTCGAAGAAGCGAGCGGCGGCTGAAGCGGCACTGGCATTCGTCCCCGACAACGAAGTGATCGGCGTCGGCACCGGCTCCACCGTGAACTTCTTTATCGATGCGCTGGCTGCGCGCAAAGTGCCGATCAAGGGTGCGGTATCGAGCTCGGAGAGCTCCACCACCCGGCTCGAGCAGCATGGCATCGACGTCCTCGATCTGAATGCCGTCGGCGACCTCGAGGTGTATGTCGATGGCGCCGATGAGTCCGATCCGCAACTGCATCTGATCAAGGGCGGCGGTGCCGCGCTCACCCGCGAAAAGATCATCGCGGCGGTCGCGCGCCGCTTCGTCTGCATCGTCGACGATTCGAAGCTGGTTCCCGTCCTCGGTCGCTTCCCGCTGCCGGTAGAAGTGATCCCGATGGCGCGCTCGTACGTCGCCCGCGCGCTGGTGAAGCTCGGCGGCCACCCCATCTATCGCGAGGGGGTCGTCACGGACAACGGCAACCAGATTCTCGACGTCCACGGCCTGAAGATCGCGGATCCGGTCGGTCTGGAGGAGAAGATCAATCAGATCGTCGGCGTGGTGACGGTCGGCTTGTTCGCGCGTCGCCCGGCGGACGTCCTGCTCGTCGCGCGCGACAGCGGGGTCGAGACTCTCAAGCGGAAATGATCTCCCGCACCAATCCCGGCCCCCGATAGATCAGACCCGTGTACAGCTGCACGAGGTCGGCGCCCGCGTCGAACGCATCCTGAGCGTGCCGCGCCGAATCGATTCCGCCTGCCGCGACGATTGGCAGCCCTGCGCCGAGCGCCGTCCGCAGCAATTGCACCGCCTGCAGGGCAAGCGGACGCAACGGAGCGCCGCTCAACCCGCCAGCATGCGCACGCCAGCGTTGCGCGATCCCGCTGCGGTTCAAAGTCGTGTTGGTCGCGATGATTCCGTCGATGCCGGTCTCGTACGCCAACCGCGCGCTGCGCACCAGGTCGGCGGGCGCGAGATCGGGAGATACTTTCACCAGGAGTGGCACCCGGCGAGCGGTGGCGCCTTGCAGTTGGCGGCGCGCTTCGACTAGTGCGCTGACGATCGGCTGCAGCTGATCAGCCTCCTCCAGCTGCCGCAGACCTTCCGTGTTCGGTGAGGACACGTTGATCGTCACGTAGTCCGCGTGT
>DATBKP010000180.1:0-5787 GCA_036555785.1 Steroidobacteraceae bacterium | reverse complement strand
TGCTCGCCCGAGCGAGTTCCTCGCGAAGTACGATCCGAACCAGTCGAGCTGCCTGGTGCTCGACGTTCGCATGCCGGAGATGAGCGGCCTCGAGGTGCAGCAGCATCTGAATCGCAATGGCTCGATGCTGCCCGTCATCCTGGTCACCGGTCACGGCGACATTCCGATGGCGGTGCAGGCCATGAAGGATGGCGCATTCGACTTCCTGCAGAAGCCGTTTCGTGATCAGGACTTGATCGATCGGATCAACGCAGCTCTAAAACAGGACGCTCAGAATCGTGAGAGTGTCGACCGCCATGCCGAGCTCAGGCAGCGCGCGGAGTCCCTGACGCCGCGTGAGCGCGAAGTGATGGGGCATGTTGTCGACGGCAAGGCGAACAAGGTCATCGCGATCGACCTCGGCCTGAGTGAGCGAACCGTCGAGATTCACCGCGCGAATGTCATGGAAAAGATGGGTGCTCGGTCGGTCGCTCACCTCGTTAAGATGCACCTGACGCTCGGTGGCGATACCTCAAGCGACGCGTGAGCGCCATTCACGGCGCTGTTCCGTCTTGATAGAGCCCGCCATGTCGCAGATCAATCCTGCGACGACACCTATCACATCGTCCATGGCGATGATCCCGACGAGTGCGCCCCGCAAGTCGACCACCGGGACGCGGCGAATTCCCTCGCGTCTCATCGTCTGAAGCACCTTGCTCAGTTCGTCGCTGTCACGCGCAACGAGCGGCTCGGGAGTCATGACGTCCTCGACTGTGACGGAACGGGGGTCAATGCCGCACGCTGTGACCTTGAGGACGATATCGCGATCGGTCAGAACGCCTATTGGCCTGCGCAAGTCGTCGCCCTCGCGGTACACGACCAAGAAGCCGACGTGCTGATCGCGCATCAAGAAGGCCGCCTCTGCGACGTCCGCGCCGCAGAAAATCGAGATTGCGACCTTAGCGCTGTAATCGATAACCTTCATGACTCTTCTCCTGCCTATGCTGCAATCTGAGTCGTCTCAGGAGCATTCAGATCGCGCGAGATCTGGAACAGATGCTTCGCTGGATCGTAGCTCACGGTGAATGCGAGCCGCCGCGCCAGCGCAATCATCGCCTGATTGTCCGGCAGCACCTGCCCGCTAATGCGATGAAAGCCCTGTTCTCTCGCATAGCACATGAGCTGGCGCATCAGCGAGCTTGCGATACCGCATCGTTGCCACGAGTCCGCGATGCTCACGCCCAGCTCAGCGACGCCTGGCTGCTCCGTCTCACCGTAGCGAGCCACGCCGACGAACTGCTCGACCCCGTCCTGCTCAATCGTCGCTACGAACGCCATGCGCTGTCGATAGTCCATGTCCATGAGCTGGTCGATCAGATGCCGGGGAAGAAACTTGAGCGGTGTGAACAGGCGGAAGTACCGCGATCGCTCCGAAAGAGAATTGATGAACTCGATTTCTCGCTCGCGATCATCAGCACGCAGCGGCCGCATGGACACAGCCGCGCCGCGTCGGGTGCGAGCGTAACTACTCCAACGCTCTACATTGCTGGTACTGAGTGCCGGTGTCATGGCCGTTCCATCACGCCAAAACCGAGGACGCCGGGCCGGCGGCCAGTTCGCGCCGATCGCGTCGGCCGCCCTGACGCAACGATGACCGGGTCGAGCTCTGGAAGCCCGGGGGGCTTAACGACGAAGACGTCGCACTCCACGCGATCGATCACGCGCTCAGCGGTATTTCCGATCACCGGGCGAGCCAAGAGACTTCTGGACACCGCGCCCATGACCAACACGTCCGCGCCCAATCGCTCTGCCTCTCGAGCAACCATTTCTTCGGTCGTTCCTTCCAAAACCGCGCATCTGTTCGCGCCTACGTTGTGCTTCTCGGCGAGCTTCGTTACGAGTTCGTTCGTCGTCGCAATTTGGCGGCGCACTTCCTCGGAGGGTTGCCGAGCCCGCAACGGTCTTCGAAGCAAGCCCGGCTCAGCGTCCTCGAAACGTTGGTAGACATGCACCACGCCGATACGACCGCCGAGTTGCTGCGTGAAGCCGGTCGCCGCACGTAACAGCCGATCGTCGAGCTTGGCTGGTTTCGCATGCGCATGGCGCGGATCGACGGCCACGAGCACACGTGGGCTCTTGGGCAGCGCCTGCGAGCGCACAAACCACAGCGGGCACGGACAATCGCGAATCAGCAGCCAGTCTGTATTGGCAAGCAGGAGCCGGGCCAGCCGGCCGTGCCGATGTGACTCAGTGATCAACAGGTCCGGTTTCGTCTTGCGTACCTGGCGCACGATCGCTTCATCGATCGGGTAGTCCCACCGAACGACGCACTCGGTATCCGCAGGTAATCGCAGGCCCGAGGCTATCGACCGCAAGGCTGCACGGCGCTGACGGATGGCAGATGCCAGGATCGCCTCGCGGGAATCCATCGGTACGTCCACCACTGGCTGCGGGATCATGAACGTGTTGAACAACACCACTCGCGCACCGCATCGTCGCGCGGCTGCAGCAGCCTTGGCCGCGGCAAGCTGCTCGCGCGCGAACGGGTTTGTGACGACGACCATGATCGTCCGCCAATGCTTCGTGTTCATAAGCGTGTTTTCCTCGCCAACCAAGTTCAGTCAGACGTCTTCCGCTGCAGGCTGCTCACATAGTCGGCGAGTCGCCCGATGATGAGCTGCGCAGAACGTTCCGCGTCCGGATTGCCGATTTCCAGTCTTGCCAGATCTTCGCCCCAGACAGGCATGAGCCGTGTGCCATGCGCCCCGATGATGTAGCGCCCGTCGATGATGCGAACGATTCGATCGCGCGGATCGCCGCTGTGGCCGCGACTTGCAGTGAGCGTCAGGTCCGGCACCTCGACGCGGAATGACTTGGCTACCGGACCGTCGCCGCGACCTTCGATGCCGTGGCAGGATGCGCAGAACCGCCCATAGAGGTCCTGGCCGGACATAGCTGCATAGTCAGCTGCCGACGCGGAATTCACCCAGCTGATACAGCAAGCGGTAAGAACAGCAAATGCGCAGCGCATCGTTCAGTCTCCTCTACCAGACGTATTCCACCTGCAGCCACCACTTCGTCGTGTCGGTGAGCAGATCGTCAGCACGATAGTCGGCGTACTTGAGTGTGCCCGTCAGACGGCCCAGTTTCGCTTGCGCCTGCAGATCCGCTTCCGACCCATATCGCAGCGAGCCACGCTCCGCGGCATAACGGTGATAGCTGGCAACGATCGACACCGCGTCCAGCGCTGCCCAGTGTTGCCTCGTGAGTCCTGCGTTCAGGTAACGATCATCGATGCCGTCTGCGGGCGTCACGAGAAACTTGTCCGCCCATCCCTGGAACTTGTGCAGCGTCGCGAGCGGTGTCGTGAAGCCCTTGGTGCCGTTGCCTTCGAGAGTCTCGGCGCCGGCGCCGAGTGAGTACGGTCCGTACGCGACGTTGATTTCCCCGAGGTAGTAATCGAGAGCGAATGACAACGGATTGCCGTCGGCTTCATGCTGAGTGGCGTACGACCCTGCATATGACAGCGTCGCCGCGCTGACCGCACGCGCGCCGGCGAATCGAACGCCGTACGTTTCGGAGGCATCGCGCACCGCGCCTGGAGCGCCGGCAATCGGTTCGATGTCGACTCGATAGGCAAAGGCCGTCAACTTGCCGAGTGCCGTCTCGTATGAGGCGTTGGCCAGTACGGAATCGCCGTAGTAGCGGCCCTGAGCCGAGTCCCGCCCGTAGACGCGGTTGACCTGATCGAGATACGTCACGTCGAGAGTCACGCGCGGTACGCTCTTGTTGACGACGCGAAGCGCGTCGAAGGTCTGCTCGTTCTGACGCCAGCCGACATTGCCGACGAAGCGCTGGTCATCCAGCACGATACGCTGGCGTCCGAGGGTGACGGTCGTGCTCGGCAGGCTGGTGTTGGTCAGCTGCAGACGGTTCAACTCTGAAGAACGTGGATCAGCGACTACCGGATACGCGGCGTTGCCGTTGCTCGTGCTGTTGTAGTCCTCGACGACAGGACGGATGAATTCGCCCTCGGCGAGCAATGCTGTACTCGCGACCTTCCCTGATTCGAACCCCAGGCGGCCGCGCAACGTCATTGCTTCCGCGGTCGGCGCTACGCCGTCCTGCTCCACACTCTCGAAGCGCAGCCGCGTATCCAGGATCGGTTTCGTGCCTGCCACGAAATCGTCGTATCGGGACTCCCCGTGAGCCGACGCAGCCAGCGTGGCCGCAGCCGCAAAGCAGAGTCGTCGCATCCATCGCACCTTGGTTTTCATGGCGCCGACGTTACGACCCTTCGGGGCGCACGACTCTCCGGAGTCCCACTTAGCGCATCGTGCCGACCCGCGGCTGCGGCGGCTCACCCGAAATCATCCACGCGGAATCCCGGATGCTCCCCATGTGAAGCGCTCGCTAAAACTGCCGCCAACGAAGTCGAGCTTCAGGGAGCCGATTCATGCACACATGCCTCACTCTCACCAACGTAAGCGGCCATGAGTACGTCGAGCATGATGTTTCCGGTCTGATCGAGTCACTCCAGTCCTACTGCGAATCGATCCGCTCCTGTGACGTGAGCGTCGAGGGCCCGAGTGGCGAAGGCGAGTTGCGGTGTTGGCGTGTCGAACTGAAGGTACGGGTGTTCGACGAGATCGTCCGCGTGGCGACGCGTGCGCCGGAAGGCAGCGAACCGCGACAGTCATTTGCGCGCGTGCTCGGCGAAGTGTACGCGAGAGCAAGAGTGCAACTGGATCACATCTCCGACCAGCACCACAGCTGCTGCGCGCGCGGGGGTGAGGACCTCGCAGTGCGGCCCAAGGCTTGCGCCTGACCGGATAGCAACTCATGAGCGAAGCCCTGCAATTCGACGCCGCGACACTGCGACGATACGACCGGCCCGGTCCTCGTTATACGTCGTACCCCACCGCGCCGCACTTTGGCTCGCAATTCACCGAAGAGATGCTGCGCGAAGAGATTCAGCGCATCAATACCGCCGGCAAGACTCGGCGGCTGTCGCTCTACGTACACGTTCCCTACTGCTTCAGCCCGTGCTTTTACTGCGGCTGCAACCGCACTATCACGCGCGACAGATCCCGTGCGCGGCTGTACCTCGAGCGCCTGAAGCAGGAGATCAGGATGCTCGGGGACTTGTTCGATCGCGATCACGAAGCTGTCCAGGTGCATCTCGGCGGCGGTACTCCCAACTTCATGCGGCCAGGCGAGATCAGCGAGCTGCTCGCAACCCTGGGCAACTACTTCTTCCTGAACGCAAGTGCGGGACGCGACTTCTCCATCGAGCTCGATCCACGCCACGTCGCGCCGGCGGACATTGCCCACTACGCGCGTATCGGCTTCAACCGCGCGAGTCTCGGCGTACAGGACTTCGATCCAGAAGTTCAGCGCGCCGTGAATCGCATCCAGAGCGTCGAGGAGACACAGCGCGTGATCGACGCTTGTCGCAGCGCCGGCTTCCGGTCCATCAACGTCGATCTGATCTACGGGCTGCCAAAGCAGACGATTGGTGGATTCTCGCGCACCCTCGACACGGTGCTGGCAAGCCGCCCGGACCGGCTGGCCGTCTACAGCTACGCCCATCTGCCTGCAATGTTCAAAGCTCAGCGGCATATTGAAACCACCGACCTGCCGGATGGCGAAGCGAAGTTGGCGCTACTGGCGCTCGCAATCGAGAAGCTGTCTGCCGCGGGCTATAGCTACATCGGCATGGATCACTTTGCGCTGCCCAATGACGACCTGGCCCAGGCGCAGGAGCACGGCACCCTGCAGCGGAACTTCATGGGCTACACGACGCAT
>DATBKP010000179.1:0-11892 GCA_036555785.1 Steroidobacteraceae bacterium | reverse complement strand
GCTGCCACTGACCGCGCAAGTGCCGGGTCGAAGCATTCGCGCCACTTCGTTCTCTCCCTGAGCGAAGTGCCTCGGAACGGTGCGCAGACTTGTGTTGCCGCCATCCGCAGGCGGCCGTACAGGGTCTGCACGCCCGCTGCGCCGTTCAAATTCAGATCAGCGAAGCGCACTACCTTCGTCAGCGGCTCGCCATCGCGCTGGAACGCCTGCGCAGGCGCCGTCATCAAGCTGACGCCGCAAGCGATGGCTCCGAGTGCAATCTGCAGACTGACGGAACGAGTCGAGCTGGGGAATTTGGCCTTCAAGATCCTGTCCTCGCTTTGTCGGAAAAGGTTTTCAGCTGCGCCGGCTGCACGCAGTGCGTTCCGGCGATGGGATGAGCATGCAGAGAGGCAGCGCGCTGTGCATGAAGGGACGCCGAAGATTTCGCGAAGGAAGCGCGCTGGTGACGTCCATGAGCCGATCAAAAGGGACCCGTCCCTTGCGGACAATCTCGCCGTCACGCGGCTGGAAGGTATGCTTTCACGCGTCATGGAATCGAATGTCCGACGCGGCGCAACGCGGGAGTTGGAGGTCTATGAAATCTCCGACCTCGTAATCGATCTTGCGCGTCAGCGAGTCACGCGTGCCGCCGCGGAGATCGCTCTGCCCAAGCTTTCTTTCGATCTGTTGCTCGTGTTGATCCGCGCAGCGCCGGCTGTCCTTTCGAACGACGATCTGATGGCGCAGGTCTGGCCGGGACTCGTCGTCAGTCCCGAGACCGTGAGTCGACGCGTCAAGCTGTTGCGCGATGCGCTCGGCGACAATCCGCGTGCGCCACGATACGTCGCCGGGCTGCGCGGGCGGGGCTACAGGCTCGTTCCAGAAGTGAGAGGGGTCGAGAAGATTTCACCGCGCGCATCGCCGCAGCCGAGCTCTGGGCATGCCGGCCTCGATGGCGCACTCACCGAGAGTCAAGCGACGCTGATGCAGCTATCGCTATTGCGCTCGCTGCGTGGCGAATTTGCCGAAGCGGCGATGCTCGCTGAGCGCGCCATCGCGGTCGACCCACTGAATCCATGGTCGCAATCGCGGCAGAGTGCGTGCTGCAGGTATCTCGAGCTCGGTGATCTGACCGCCGCACGCGATGTAGTCGCGGGGTCCAGCGCTGCCGGCATTGCACCCTTTCAGGTGTTCCAGTATCTCGGCGATTGGCGCGTGGCCGGTGAAGCTGTCTACGACGTTCCGGAGCAGTTACGCAGCGCCTGCAACGATTGGCTCGCTGCGGAAGCTGTGCGCGACCTGGCGTTGCACACTGGCGATTTCGCTCGCGCGATTCGCTTCATTGACGGCAGATGCTTTGGCAGCGCGGCGCCCAGCGAGCTGAGCCCGGTGACCGTATGTTCCGCGGTTCCGCTCGCTCACTTGCTGCAGGCAAACGGTCAGCGCGCCGGGTCCGCGAAACTGCTGGACGACATGCTCGCGAGGATGAGTCGTCAGCCCGACCCGACCGAGGACTGCATCCTGTGGCCGCATCGGCGTGTGCGTGCAGGCGCGCTCGCGTTGCAGGGGCACGCTGATGCAGCAGTTACGGAGCTCGCCGAGGCGTTCAGATCCGGCGAACGCAGCAATTGGTGGTACACCATCGAACGCGACCCGCTATGGGATTCAATGCGCTCCGATCCGCGATTCCAGGCGATCGCCGCGGAAGCCCGCGCACATGCCGCCACCCAGCGCGCACTGCTCGAAGAGATGCGACGCAGGGTAGAAGTGCCATACAGATCACGTGGACTACCAGCACGCCGCCAGGCGTGGTAGTCGCCATCCGTTTTACTGTTCTCGTGACGCGCGTTCGGTGACCGCGACGCGTGCAGGGTCTGCCTACAAGCAGACGTATGCGACGCGCCTATACTCGAAGCGGGGCCGGGCCATGCCAGAGCAATTCAAGTCCAAAGGCGCAGTCTTCATTTCGTATGGCTCTCAGGATGCGGAGGCGGCCGGGCGCATCTGCGAAGCCTTGCAGGCGGCGGGCATCGAGGTCTGGTTCGACCAGGCTGAATTGCGCGGCGGTGACGCCTGGGACTCGCAGATCAAGACGCAGATTGCCAATTGCGCCTTGTTCCTGCCGGTGATTTCAGCGAACACCAACGCACGGATCGAAGGCTACTTCCGGCGCGAGTGGAATCTCGCCACGCGGCGACTGCTGGACATGGCGCACGACGCAGCTTTCCTGGTGCCGGTCGTGATCGACGACACTCGCGAACTGCAGGCGCGGGTTCCCGAGGAGTTCTTGCGCGCACAATGGACGCGACTTCCGGGCGGCGAGACGCCGCCGGCGTTTGCGCATCGGGTGCGTCAGCTGTTGGGCGGCGATCATGCTCCCGTCCGCGCGCAGACAACGACAACAGGCGAGATGGAGTCGGGCGTGCGACGAGCGGTTTCGATGCGACCGTCGCGTGCGCGGCGTGTCGGCCTTGCCGTCGTGGCACTGCTGTTGATTCTGGCCGCCGCGGCGTTCTGGCACTACCACAGCGCGGACGAGTCGCCGGTTGCCACATTCGCACCACCTTCCCATTCGGTCGCAGTACTCGCCTTCGCCAACATGAGCGGCGATCGCAACGACGAGTATTTCTCGGATGGCCTCTCCGAGGAGATCCTGCAATCGCTGGCACAGGTCGCAGACCTGCAGGTCGCCGCACGCACCTCGTCGTTTTCGTTCAAAGGAACCGCCGTTGATATTCCGACCGTCGGTCGCAAGCTCAATGTCGGTGCTGTGCTCGAGGGAAGTGTCCGCCGGTCTGGCGCCCGTGTGCGTGTCACTGCGCAGCTCATAAACGCGGTCAGCGGATTTCACATCTGGTCGCAAAACTTCGATCGTGAGTTCAAGGACGTCATCGCGCTGCAGTCGGAAATTGCAGTTGCGGTGGCCAGCGCGCTCGAAGTGAGATTGTTGCCCGGCAAGCTGCAAACTCCGGGCGGAACCCTCAATCCCAAGGCTCTCGATGCCTATTTGCGCGGCCGGGCGGGTGAACGGATCCAGGACGAGAAGAACTTGCGCCTGGCATTGGCGGCGCTCGACGAGGCGGTAGCGCTCGATCCGCAATTTGCGAATGCGCATGCCTTGCGCGGGGACGTGATGGGCCAGCTGGCGAACGCTTACGTCAAAGATCCCGCAGAGAAGCGGCGCCTCCAAGTGGACGCCCTGCAAGAGGTGAAGCGCGCCGTTGCGATTGCTCCTGACTCCAGTTCCGCCTACGGATGGCTGGGCCGCGTTCTGGCGAACACGACCTCTGACTATGCTGCGGCCGACGCAGCCTATCGGCGCAGCATGGAACTGGCGCCTGGCAGCGCCTCGGCGCTGGTGGGTTACGCGTCTTTCGCAATCCTGATGGGACGCGCCGACGCATTGCCGGCAGTCGAGCGGGCGCGGGAACTGGACCCGCTCAACCCCTCCGTCCTGTCGACCCTCGGCATGGTTCAGTTCTACTCGCGGCGGTACGACGAAGCTCGCAAATCCATGCTGGAGTCGATGGGAAGTTGGAATAACCGGGTAACGCAAGACTGGCTCGCTCTGAACGAGCTGGCCTCGGGAAATCCCGCTGCCGCACTGCCTTACTGCGAACAACAGAGCGCAAGCTGGAGCACGCAATTGTGCCTCGCCATTGCATACGACAAATTGGGCCGGCGTAGAGAAGCTGAGGCGGCACTGCGAAAACTGAAAGACGAAGAAGGAGACGCTGCCGCGTGTCAGTACGCCGTCATCCATGCGCAGTGGGGCCAGCCGTCGGAGGCCATCAAGTGGCTCGAAAGGGCTGTCGAGCTGAAGGATCCAGGCCTGATCGAAATCAAAGCAGACCCGCTGCTCGATCCACTGCGAAAGATCGATCGCTTCCAGGAGCTCGTCGCTGCCCAGCCCTTTCCGACCGCGAGCACAGAATGAGCGGCTGCAATCTCCTTTTTTCGTCAGTCACTTAGACCACCTCCTGAACTAGCATTCAGTAACTAAATGATCATTGAGTTTAAGTGCTGAGACGCGTACAATTTCGGCCGCCGAAGCCTGTTGGAGCTACGCGGTGGCATCACCTCCTGAAACAGTCGTGGAGTCGCGGCCCAGCGGCTCGAAGCTCGATCTCATCCAGGCGGCTGCCCTCGCTATTTCGAGATTCGGCCTTTCCGCGCTCACGTCGGCGAGAATCGCGACCGCAGCCGGTCATACCGCGGCGTCGATCAACTTCCATTTCGGCAGCAAGGAAGCATTGCTGCTCGCCACGTTGCGCGAAGTCTCGGACGAGTTTGCCGATGGCATGGCGCAGGTGCTCGCCCGGTCCGGCGACGATGCGTTGCGCGGCCTGCTGGGCATCATCGACGCGAGCTTGAGCATCCCGCTGAGCGAATCCCACAAGATTGCTGTGTGGTACGCCTTCCTCGGCGAATCAAACGCACGCGCGGACTACCAACGTATCTGCGGCGAGCGCGATCAGTCCTACAGTCAAATGATGACCGCGCTTTGCACGCGCGTGATCACGGCTCATGGCGCCAGCAAATGGCCTGACGCGGAAGCCGTGGCGGTCGGGCTCATCGGGCTGATCGATCAGCTGTGGCAAAGCATTCTGTTCGAAGGCGACGCGTTCGATCGCGAAGCCGGCAAGCGCCAGTGCCGCGCCTATCTGTGCAGCGTATTCCCGTGGCTTGCGGAGCGCATCGAAGCGGGCGACGCCCCTCGCGCGGACGTACCGTCACCGGCGCTCGCGCTGGCACCGGTCGAGCACGTGGCGGCGACTGAACCTGGATTGCGCTATACGCTGCCGGCGTGGGTGTATCACAACGAGGAGTTTCACGAGCTCGAAAAGGAGCACGTGTTCCTGCCGTCATGGCAGATCGTCTGCCACGTCAGCGAAGTCAGCCGCACGGGCGACTACGTCGCGTTCAAGTTCTTCGGTCAGCGCGGGTTCGTCGTTCGGGACGAAGCCGGGACCCTCAGAGCTTTCCACAACGTCTGCGCGCATCGCGCTCACGCCGTGGTTGCGGGACAGCGAGGCAGTTGCGAGAAGTTTCTCCGCTGCAACTACCACGGCTGGACCTATCACCTGGACGGCCGCAACCGCAGTGTCAGCGCACCCGATTCATTTCCGAAGTTCGATCGCTCGCGCTTCGGTCTCAAGCCCATCGAGCTGGAGACTTACATGGGCATGGTGTTCATTCGCTTCCGCAGCGGCGGGCCGAGCGTGGCGGAGCGCATGCAGCCGCACCAGCCCGAGCTCACGCACTACCGCATGGAGCAGATGGTGCCGCTCGACGATCTGTGGGAGAAGGAGCTCGAGATCGATTGGAAGAACGTCGTCGAGAATTACGTCGAGGACTATCACTTTCCGCTGGGCCATCGCGGTCTCTCGGCGCTGATGGAGCCGCAGTACGATCGCGAGGTGCTGCCGGCCGGCACGATGCGGCTGAGTCACCGCATGCGCGAACAACCGCTCAAATCGTGGAGTGCGCAGCACTACAGCAAATTCCTGCCCGACATCGAGCATCTGCCGCAGGACATGCGGCGCCGCTGGACGTACCTCGGCCTGTGGCCGAACGTGTTTTTCGACATCTATCCGGAGTGGCTGGATTTCTTTCAGGTCCTGCCCGCGGGTGCGGGGTGCACGCGCATCCGAGCGCGCTCCTATGGCTTTGCCGACGATCGTCGCGAGATGCGGGCGGCGCGCTATCTATGCACGCGGCTGAACGCGCGAGTGCAGAACGAAGACGAAGTGCTTACTCGCTCCGTGCAGCAAGGGCTCGCTTCGGGCGCCTACACGCAAGGCATTCTCTCGGACAAGGAAGTCGTGCTGGCAGGATTCCAGGATTGGCTGCGTGCCAGGTTGCCCGTATGTCGCCTGGGTCAAGCGCCGCTGCGCGGCACAGTCGCAGCTCGTAACGAAGCGATCAGATAGCGCGCAGATACCACTCGTAGTCGCGATTGGTGATCTCGGCGTGGAACCGGGCACATTCCTCGCGCCGGCACGTGCCGTACAGCTTGTGATAACGCTCGCCGAGGTAACGCGGTAGCACCGTGCCGGCATCGAACGCATCGAGCGCTGCATCCCAGCGCGTAGGAAGCGAGATCTGCTCTTCTATGATCGTGCCCGGCGCGACCATGGGTCCCGGGTCGCAGCGCTGCGCGATGCCGTGGTGAATCCCGGCAAGTATTGCGGCCATCACCAGATACGGATTGCCGTCCGCTCCGCCAGGACGATGCTCGACGCGCGTGTCTTGCGGGCCGGAGAGGGGCACGCGCAGAGCGACACCGCGGTGATTGACCCCCCAGTTCGGCGCGAGCGGCACGAACAGCCCAGGTCTGTAGCGCCGGTATGAGTTCGCCGTCGGCGCGAAGATGGCCATCGATTCGCGCATCGTTGCGGCAAGGCCGCCGACAGCGTGGCGAAAGGTGTCGGAGAAGGGCTGGTCCGCGCGCGAGCCTGCGAACACATTGCGACCTTTGTCATCCGTGAGGCTGATGTGCACGTGCAGGCTGCAGCCGGCGAACTCCGCGAACGGTTTTGCCATGAAGCTGGCGGCCAGGCCATGTCGCCGCGCGACAGCTTTCACTGCTCGTTTCAGCAGCACGGCGTGATCGCAGGCGAGCTCCGCACTCGCAACGTGGTGCAGGTTGACTTCGAATTGCCCCGGCGAGAACTCCTTCAGCGTGGCGCCCGCAGGAATGTTCTGCGCCGCGCAGACCTCATGCAGTTGCGCGAGAAAGGCGTCGACGTCTTCGACGTCCTCCATGCAGCCGTACTGCGGCCCATCCTGCGCGCGCCGCGTCCCGGGTATGCGTCCCACCTTCGGGGTGGGCTGGTCGGTGTCCGCTTCGAGCAAATAGAACTCCAGCTCCGTTGCCGCAACGGCGGTGAGACCGAGCTCCTGCAAGGGTTTGGCGGCATGTCGCAATACTTGGCGCGGATCGGCAAAAAAAGGTTCGCCTTTGGCGGTGGCCATCGCTAGCAGCACTTGAGCGGTGGGCACCTGAGCCCACGGCACGGGGGCAAGCGAGCCGGGCACGGCGGTGGAGATTGCGTCCGGATCCCCATCGCGACTGCCCTCGGCAATACGCTCGAACGTCTGCCCCTTGCTGTCCAGGAGCACCGTGGCGCCGCAGAAGTTCACGCCCTTGTCGAAGACCTTCGCAAACTCATCGCGCCCCACACGTTTGCCGCGCAGGATGCCCAGCATGTCCGGCTGCAACAGCTCGAGCTGTCGCGTGTCGGGATGCCGCTCCAGAAACTGCTGCAGTTCGGCGCTCATGATTGCGTCCCGGTGAGGCGGAACCACGCGGATTTGGTCTGCGTGTAGCTCTTGATGCTGTCGAAGCACTTGTCGCGGGCGTGTCCGGATTGCTTGAAGCCGCCGAAAGGCTGGGTCATGTCGCCCTCGTCGAATGAATTGATCCAGATGACGCCGGCCTCGATTGCGCGGACCAGGCCGAACGCGGTATCGACGTTGCGCGTCCAGACGCCGGCCGCGAGCCCGTAGATGGTGTCGTTCGCGATCGCCACCGCCTCATCGATGCCGTCGAAAGGAATGATCGCGGCAACGGGTCCGAAGATTTCCTGTTGAGCGATGCCCATGTCATTGCGCACATCGGTGAACAGGGTAGGGGAGACGTAGGCGCCGCGCTCCAGGCCATCGGGCGCGCCGCCGCCGAACTCCAGCCGAGCTCCTTCGCGCTGTCCCGCTTCGATCAAACCCAGCACGCGCCGCTGCGCTTCACGCGTAACGAGCGGTCCCATATTGGTGGCGGGGTCGAGCGGATTGCCGGGCCGATATGCGTCGCGGCCGAGCTCGACGAAGCGTTGCACGAACCGATCGTGGATTGCCCGATCGACGAGCAGCCGCGAACCGGCGTTACAGACCTCGCCCATGTTGGCAAAGATTCCGCGGTAGGCGGCAGTCACGGCGCGATCGAGGTCCGCGAGATCTGCGACGAACACCTGCGGCGACTTGCCGCCACATTCGAGGGAGACCTGTTTCAGGTTCGATTGCCCGGCATATTGCATGATCAGCTTGCCCACTTCCGTGGACCCGGTGAACGTGATCTTCGCGACGTCGCCGTGCAGTGCGAGCGCCTTGCCCGCGATCTCCCCCATGCCATTCACTACGTTGAGCACGCCAGGCGGCCCGCCGGCTTCGGCGAACAACTCCGCCAGCCGCAAGCAGCTCATCGGTGCCTGCTCGGCTGGCTTGAGCACCACGGTGTTGCCGGCGGCCAGCGCCGGCGCGATCTTCCACACCGCCATCAGCAGCGGGTAGTTCCACGGCGAAATCGCGCCGATGACACCGATCGGCTCGCGCAAGACCATGTGCATGACGCCGGCTTCGGTATTGGTCACGCTGCCCTCGATCTTGTCGACGCATTCGGCCATGAAGCGCAGGGTGTCGATGACGCCTGGCAGGTCCACGCCGACGACGTCCGCGATGGGCTTACCCATATCCAGCGTCTCCAGCACCGCCAGCTGCGCGGCGTCGCGCTCTATGAGGTGCGCGAACCGGAACAGGATTTCCATGCGCTGCCGCGGCGCCATTCGCGACCACACGCCGCTGCGAAAAGCGCGCTTCGCCGCGGCGACCGCCAGATCGATATCCTCTGCCGTGCCCGCTGACATCTCGGCCAGCGTCTCACCGGTCGCGGGATCGACGGTTGCAAAGCGACCGCCCTTGGCGGCATCGACGTAGCGACCGTCGATGAACAGGCGTGTCTCGATCGACGCGCGCGCAGCCCTCGCTGCCGTCTGCCAGTTGCCGCTATCCCATTCAGCCAATTCCTGGAGGGTCATTGGGCTTGCCTGCTATACGATGCCGTGTGGGGCTTGCGACCGACGACGAGCGCGTCGACGATGACGCAACCGTCCGGGTGGACGATGACCGGGTTCACATCCATCTCGCTCAGCAAGTCTCCCATTGCGGCGACCACAGCGGAGAACTGCGAGGCGACGTTGCAGAATTCATCTATGGCCAACGGACGCTTGTGACGCGGACTGCGCAGCAAGGCGCTGAGCTTCAGTCGATCCACGAGCCGGTGCGCTTCTGCAGCGTCGAAGGGGGGCAGGGCGTACACGACGTCTGCCAGGGCCTCCACGTGCACTCCGCCGAAGCCGAGAACGACGACCGGACCGAACTGCTCGTCGTTGATCATGCCAAGCAACATCTCTACGCCCTGGGCTTGGATCATCGGCGCCACGAGCACGCGTGGGCCGATGCGCCGGCTCAATTCCTGATAGGCAGTGCGCAGCTGCGTCTCGTCCTCGATATCCAGATACACGCCATTGCGATCGGACTTGTGATCGATACCGGCTACGGCCGTCTTCAGCACCACCGGGAATCCTAGCCGCCGCGCTGCAGCTCCCGCTGCGGATTCGCTCGTGGCGATGTGGCCGGCATTCGCCGGAAGACCACAGTCGCGCAACAGCTGCAGCGCGGTGTTCTCATCGAAGGCGATGCCGTTGGTGAGGTGCTTGCGCCACGTCTCCAGCGCAATCGGCGGTAGTAGCGGCATTGCCCCACGCTTGCGAGCAATGTGGTCACGATACTCGAGCAGACATTTCGCTCCGCGCAAAAACGCTGCGACGCCGTCGAGCACCGGGAAGCCTTCACGAGTGGCTGCGACGACCGCGGCGTCTGCACCCGTGCCCTGACGATTGGCGACCAGAAACGCCGGCTTGCCCGAGGCGCGGTGTGCCGTGCGCAGGTAATCCAGGTAATCATGGTGAATGACCCCGCCGGAGACTCGGTCGTGAATCACCGCACCGAACGCTGCGCCCGGATCGGACAGCAGCGCGACGAAGCAGCGCTGCATGCTGTCGTGATAGTCCGGCCCGCCGGTACTCCAGGCGTCGAGCGGATTGACGGGCGGCAGGCCGGGATCGAGCACAGCGGTGAGCTGCGCGGTCGTCTGCGGGCTCAGCTGCGTGAGAGGAACTGCGGCGTCGTGCGCAAGATCGATCAACAGTTGCCGCTCGCCGCCGGAGTCGTGCAGAGAAACGAGTCCACCGGCGCCGACCGGGTGGGGTTGCGCAAACATGATGAGCGCTGTGGCGAGTTGGTCCATGTCGTACACGCGTTGCACGCCGTAGCGATCGAACAGCGCCTGATAGACCGCGTCCTCGCCCGCGATGGCTCCGGAATGCGAGACCGTGAGGCGCGCCGACAGCTCGGTGCGGCCCACTTTCAGCGCAACGATGGGAATCTTCCGCTGCTGCGCCTTTTCGAACGCGCGCGCGAGTCCGGCGGGGTTGCGCGCGGTCTCCATGAACAATCCCACGACGCGAGTGCTCGGCTGCTCCAGCGCAAAGTCCAGGTACTCATCCATCGTGACCGCGAGCTCCTGGCCGGTCGACACGACCAGGTTGAAGTCGATGCGCTCGTCCGTGTCGACGATGCCGCACATGCCGGAGCCGGAATGACTGATGTAGCTGACGTTGCCGCCGCGCACATGCTGGCGCGTCAGAAACCCGCAGGCCCAGATGCCGTCGGCGAAGTTGTAAAAACCCATGCCATTGGCCCCGCACACCACGAGACCGGCCGCGCGGATTCTCGCGAGCACCCTTTCACGCAGCGGCGGGTGCCGGTCGTCCGCGAGCACCAACGAGGACATCATCGTCGCCGCACGCGCGCCGTGAGCGATGACTTCTTCGAGGGCCGCTTCGACGCGTGCATCGCTCACGGCAAAGATCACGTGCTCGACTGGGCTCGGCAGTGCGGACAAGGATGCAAAGCAGGGAACACCGCATACGGATTCGTAACGCGGATTGACGGCGAACAGCCGGCCCTCGAACCCGCCCTTCAGCAGGTTTTCGACCGCCGTGCGGCCCACTGTTCCCGCGCGCTCGGTGGCGCCCAGAACAGCGACCGAGCGAGGACGCAGCAGAGGCTCGAGCCGATGACCGGGCATATCGGCACTCGTGGCTTCAGAAATCCGCAGCAGGCGTCGCCCGGCGCCGCGGTGGATCGTAGAACGCGCCCTCGACTACACGACAGCGCGCCATCACGCGCGACCAGTGCAACTCGCGCTGGTAATAGATCTCCGCCCAGAGCTCATCTCCCGGGCGACCCCACGGCATGTGCAGCGAGGCGAGCGCGATGTTCGCCTTCGCCGACGGCGACCACTCCGCCGAGGTGACCGTGCCGATCACCTTGCCCTTGCGCGGCCGGTCGTAGATGTACGAGGACCGGGCCGGCTTGTTGCCCTCGACGTCCAGCCGCACGAAACGATAGCGCGAGCCGCGCTTTTGCTCCTCGAGCAAGGCGCGGCGGCCGTTGAAATTCGGCTTGGTGAGATCGACCATGCGGGCGAGGTCGAGCTCGAACGGCGAGCGCGTGCGGTCGCGACGGATCGCCTGATCGGCCGGCAGGAAGTCGACGTGCGCCTGCATGAAGCCGGCCTCGATGCGCGCGACCTCCAGCGCATGCGTTCCCATCGGCCGGATGCCGTGAGCCGCACCCTTCTCGAACAATGCATCCCACAGATCGAGCGCGCGCGCCGGTTCGATCCACAACTCGTAACCGAGATCGCCCGTGAACCCCGTGCGCGACACCATCAGCTCGCTGCCGGCGAACGGGAAGTAGCCGATCGAGAACGGCGCCAGCTTCTCGACGCCCTGGCAGCCGATCGCTTTCAGCACTGCGCAGCTGGTGGGGCCTTGAAATGCCAGAGCGGCAACGTCGTGCGTGTCTTCGACGATCGACACGTCGAAGCCAGGCGCGGAGAGCGACAGCCAGTCGAGCTGCCGCTCCTGCGAGCACAGTCGATAGTCGCCTTCCCGCAGATGAAAGATCGTGCCGTCGTCGATGACCTGCCCGTTCTCGTCGCACCAGACGCAGTAGCCGACCTTGCCCGGCTTGATCTTGGCGACGTCGCGTGTGACCAGGCGGTTG
>DATBKP010000178.1:0-6060 GCA_036555785.1 Steroidobacteraceae bacterium | reverse complement strand
CGCATGGATCATTCCGAATGGA
Source organism: Steroidobacteraceae bacterium (assembly GCA_036555785.1). Taxonomy (GTDB): domain Bacteria; phylum Pseudomonadota; class Gammaproteobacteria; order Steroidobacterales; family Steroidobacteraceae; genus Steroidobacter. The sequence goes on along the minus strand of DATBKP010000178.1, from coordinate 6,038 downwards.
TGTCAGGACATCGACTGGAAAATCGCAGTACGGAACGTGGCGGACGGCCAAGCGGACGCGTCGGATCTGTTGCCCGCGGTCGTCAAGGGCTCGTTCGGCCCCGACGGTGGACTGCCTGGGTCGTTCCTCAACACACTTCGCGCTCGCCTTGGACCTTCCGCAACGGCAATCCTGAATCGGTATTACTGACCGCTTCGGATTGACATCACTTCCGCCAGCGCTTCCATCCCCCGGGCCTGCGCGTCGTCGAGCGCAACTTCGCCGCCAATTCGCATGACCGGGCAGCGACGCTCACGCACGCGCAGGCGCGCGACGCGGTGGGCCGCTACACCGCTCAAATCCCCGCATACCACTGGTACCCCTGGTCCTCCCAGTAGCCGCCCTTGCCGCCGTGGATCTGCGCGAAGCTCTCCACGGCCTCGAGCCGCATGACGTACTTCGCCATCTTGTACCCGAGCTGCCGTTCGACTCGCAGGCGCAGCGGCGCGCCGTTCTTCACCGGCAGCGCCTGGTCGTTCAGCTCGTAGGCGAGGATGGTCTGCTCGTGGAAGGCGTCGTCGAGGTCGACGCTCTCGTAGTACGGGCTCGAGCCGTCCTCCTCCATCGGGTCGAAGCAATGGAAGACGATGTAGCGCGCATTCGGCTTCAGACCTGCCGCGTTCAGCACCGCCGACAGCCGTGCCCCTTTCCACTTGCCGATGGCGCTCCAGCCTTCCACGCAATCGTGGCGCGTGATCTGCGTGCGTGAAGGCAGTGCGCGCAAGTCGGCAAGCGACAGCCGCTGCGGGCGATCGACGAGGCCGTCGACGACGAGGACGTAGTCGGCGAAGTTGCCCGCGGCGAGCGCGTCGTACTGCGCGTTGTTCGGCTTCGCGGTGCCGTTGCTGCGAAACTGCGGCGACAGGTCGGCCGGCGTGAACTCCTGGGCCATCGACTTGCGCCCGGCGAACAGCGGCGTCAGCTTGTGCGACAGCGTCTCGCCGAAGCCGAGCATCCTGGGAAACCATTCGGTCGTCGAAAGCCTGTCGCAGCCGGCGAGCATGCCTGCGCCGAGCGCGGCGATCATGCGCTTCAATGCCTGGCGGCGGTCGATCATCGCGCCTCCTGCGGCACGCGATAGCGCCCCGTGATCATCGAGCGCAGGTTGTTCCACAGGCCCGTCACGACCACCTGGAAGACGTGAATCAGGACGAACGCGAACAGCAGCCAGGCGACGATGAAATGGATGGACCGCACGCTTTGCCGCCCGCCGAACAGGCTCACCCAGCCGCTGAACACCGTGTCGAGTCGCGGCGACATGCCGAGGCCCATCAGCACGACCAGCGGCAGCAGCACGAAGATGACGACGAGGTACGCGATCTTCTGGAGCACGTTGTAGCGCCGGGCCGCTTCGCCGGAAGGATGGCGGAACCTGAGATGATCGACGATCGACGCGCCGATGCCGCGCACGTCGTCGCGCGTGGGCAACAAGTCGCGCGTGAGGTGGCGGCTCGCGATCGTGTACACCAGGTAGCACAGCCCGTTGATCAGGAACACCCACGCGAAGAAGAAGTGCCACGACCGCGCCATCGCGAGCCAGCGCCCGCTCGGGATGGTCAGCCAGCCGGGAAACGCGTCGGCGCTGGGGCCGTCGGCGGTTTCGCGCAGGCCAAGCGTGCCGGTGGTGTCGAACTCGCGGCCGAAGACGCGGGTGTAGCCCATCGCGCCGCTATCGGTCTCGCGCGCGCCGATCGCGAGCCACGCCGGCCGGCCGCTGTACGACGATTGGCCCCAGTACAGCGCGGGATGCGCCTCGAAGATGTTGAGCCCGCTCATGAACAGGATCGTGATCGCAACGACGTTGATCCAGTGCATGATCCGCACCGGCAGCCGGTGACGGTAATAGAGGGGTTGCTGCGGCATCCGGATCCTCCGCTCGCGCCGATGCGATGTGTCGTTCGGCATGGCTGCAAGCTTACGCCGCCAGCGCGGGCAGGTCGCGCCGCAGCGCGAGCCAACCGGTCGCGGCGAGCGCCGTGAAGGCTGCACCGGCATAGAACGTATACGCCGGTCCGACGGCGTCCCAAAGGATGCCGGCGAGCGCGCTCGCGACGAGCAACGCCGCGCCGCAACCGAGGTTGAACACCCCGAAGGCGGTGCCGCGCAGATCGGGCGGCGCAGTGGCCGACACGAGGGCCGCGAGCAGGCCCTGCGTGAGCGCCATGTGCAGGCCCCACAATGCCGCCCCGGACAGCGCGCCGGCCGGCGTCGCGGCACGCGCGAGCAGGAGGTCGCTCACGATCAGCGCCGCGAAGCCGCCGAGCAGCAGCGCGTTGGCGTGGCCGCGGTCCGCGAGGCCGCCCGCGGGATACGCGAAGATCGCATACACGAGCGACATCACGACCATCACCCACGGCGCGTGCAGGTTCGAAAGGCCGACGTCGTGCGCGCGCAGCACCAGGAAGGCCTCGGAGAAACGCGCGAGCGTCAGCACGATCGCGACTGCCGTGACGAGCGCGAAGCGACCGCCGAGCCGCCGCACCTCGCGCCATGCAATGCGCTTCGGGGCGGCCGCCTCGCGGTGCGGCGGCTCCTGGACGCCGAACACGATCAGCAGCACGCACAACGCCGCCGGAACCAGCGCGATCCAGAACGCGGCGCGAAAATTTCCGGCGAACGCTGCAATGGCGCCGACCGCGAGCAGCGGGCCCGCGACAGCGCCCACCGTGTCGAGCGCCTGGCGCAAGCCGAACGCGGCGCCGCGCACGTCGGCAGGCGCAAGATCGGCGACCAGCGCGTCGCGCGGCGCGCCGCGTATGCCCTTGCCGACGCGATCCGCGAAGCGCGCGGTCATCACCCAGCCGAGCGACGTCGCGAGCGGAAAGACGACCTTCGAGGCCGCAGCGAGGCCGTACCCCGCGAGCACCAGCGGCTTGCGCCGTTGCGTGAGGTCCGACAGGTAACCCGAGAACACCTTGCAGATCAGCGCGAGCGACTCCGCCACGCCTTCGATCATGCCGATCACGAGCGCCGATGCGCCGAGCGTCTCGGCCATGTACAGCGGCAACAGCGAATGGATCAGCTCGCTCGAGCTGTCCATGAGCAGGCTGACGAAGCCGAGCGTCCATACGCCCGCGGGAATGGACGAGCGTTTCACAACTCCAGTGCGGCGGTCAGGTCCCCTGCGCTGGCGCGCACCCCGGGCAAGGGCTCGAGGCCGAAGCGGCGCGTGATGAACTTGATGATCGACGTCGTATCGTATTGCGTGTGATCGACGTAGCCCTTCTTCGCGAACGGCGACACGATGATCGCGGGTATGCGCGTGCCCGGCCCCCAGCGGTCACCGCGGGGCGGCGTCACGTGGTCCCAGAAGCCGCCGTTCTCGTCGTACGTCACGATGACCACGCTGTTCTGCCACGCCGGGCTCGCCTTGATGCGGGCGAGCAGGTCGACGATGTGCTCGTCGCCGGAGAGCACGTCGGCGTAACCGGGATGCTGGTTGAGCGTACCCTGCGGCTTGTAGAAGACCACTTGCGGAAGGTTGCCCTTGTCGATCGCGGCGACGAGGTCCTGGTAGTCCCTGAGGTGCTCCGCACGGTCGCGCGTGCCGGGCGCGAAGCGCGCGAAATAGTTGAACGGCTGATGATGCGTGACGAAGTTCGGCTCGCCGGGCCCGCGCGCATTGATGATGGTGCGCTTGGCCTCCGGCGGCTGCATGCCGTCCTTCACCGCCGCGTCCCACGCTCCCGAGTACCACGCCCAGGAGATACCCTTGGCGGACAGCGTGTCGCCGATGGTCTTCAGCGTCTGAGGCGGCACCGGATGCTTCGACGGGTCGGCATAGCGCGGATCGCCGCCCTTTGCCGGCGGGATCCGGGATGGCTGGTAGGCCGGCTGGCTGGTGTTCACCGAGTAGCCGTCGGGCGTCACCTCGCCACCCAGGAACTGCGCCGGACCTTCCAGCACGGACTTCGGCGACGAAGGCTTGGTCTTGAGCCAGCCGCGCTCGTCCACCTGCGCGCGCTCGGATGCCGGCGCTTCGCGGTCGATCGGCGTGCAGGCGCAGACGAGCCAGATGTGGTTCAGGTACGAGCCGCCGAAAGCGCCCATGAAGAAGTTGTCCGCGAGCGTGTATTCCTGCGCCCACTTCCACATCGGCAGCTTCGAGCCGTCGTAATAGCCCATGACCAGCGCGCCCGCATCGGACGCGGCGACGAAGCGGTCGTTGCGCCCGCCGTCGATCTGCTCCTGGTTGCGGTAGTACTCGTGGATGAGGTCGCGCGTCTTCACCGACAGCGACATGTCGATCGGCGGCGCGTCGATGCGAAACGGCTTGTTGGGCAGGTTCGCCGGAAACTTGGGATCGGGCTTGTTGCCGCTTTCCCACACCGGCGGCAGGTGCGCCAGCGGCGTGCCGTCCCGGTCGACCTGGGTGTACTGCGCGGGCGTGGCGTTGGCGATGCCGTTGGCCCCCGGGAACAATCCATACAGATTGTCGAAGCTGCGGTTCTCGGCGTAGATGACGACGATGTGCTCGATGCGATCGAGCCCCGCGCGTTGCGGCGGCTGCGTCGTGCAGGCGGCGAGCAGCAGCGCGAACGTGAAAGCAATCGTTCTCTTCATGTGAGATCCACCCGGGTGCGCACCGTCCCGGCGCGCTCATGCCTTGCGGTGACGCCGACCGACTGGCCCGCCGGCCCGCGCACGACCCATTCGATCTTCATGCGGTCGTCGGTCACGTTGTAGTCCGGCCAGAACGAGACGCCCGTGTGCTTGTAGGCACGGCCTTCGAGCTGGCCGTGGTCGTCGCGCAACTTGCCCGCTTCGAGCGTGAGGCCGGCCGGCATCTCGAGCTGCGCAACGACGCCGCGCGTGGTCTTGCGCTTCAGCGCCCGCTTGGTCACGTAGGTCGGCAGGTAACCCTCGTTCTGCACGACCAGCGTGATCTTCCACGTGTCCGCGCCGAGGCGCGTCGCGCCCGCATGAACGAGCGCGAGCCGCGGCGAGATCAGCGCCTGCCACAGCAGCCAGCGCGGAAAGCGCGCGATCTCCTTCTCGAGCAGCGGCAGCGGCGGATTGCCGAATGCCTGGAAACGGTTCCAGCCGCCGATCTCCACGCGCCCGAGCTGCGGATGGTCGAACGGCCGCCACGGCTGGTGCGCGAGGCCGCCGAGCTTGTCCTCGCTCCAACGGAAGATCTTGAGGTCGTCGTCGATCGGATGATCGCGGAACCAGTCGATGTACTTGTAATCGACGATGCCCGCCTCGCGCATCGGCGCCCAGATCTCGACGACCCAGGAGAAGATGCCGAGGTGCTCGTAGATCCAGTCGAACGTGCCGCCGATCACCGACTTCGGGTGATAGCGGAACTCGTGATACACCGAGATCGCCGGATAGCCGGTGAGCTCGGTGCCTTTCCTGCCCATGGTCTGGTACACCCACAGGTCCTCGGCGTCCATCTCCTCGTCGGGATGCTGCTCGAACGGCCGCAGCAGCACGCCGCTCCAGGTATGGAACGACGTGCCGCCGGTGATGTTCGGATGCTTCACCACGAAGTCGACCACGGCGCGCACTTCGGGCTCCGAGGTCGGATACGGGCCCGCACCGAGCTGCTCGAATTCCTGCCTCCAGCCTGCCGGGAAATTGCGGTTCAGGTCGAGGCCTTGCTGCGGCTTCTTCATCTTGAGCGTGTGCCCGTCCCAGCGGTCGTAGCGGCCCTCGGGCATCACGCGGTAGTACGTGCCGCCGGCTTCCGTCGGGTCGCGGCGCACCAGCAGGCGCGGCTGCTCGGGATGCGCCTTCCACAAGCCGTTCGGGTCCTCGATCCGCATCTGCAGGATGCGCCCGTCGCCGTCGATGTCCTCGACGACGAGGCCTTCGATGTCCTCCTCGTCGAAGGGATACGGCCGCGTGCTCGAGCGAACCCATCTCGGCTTGTCCGCGAGCGCCCATTCCGCGCCGTCCGGATTCATCCGCGGGCAGAGGTAGAAGGCGCGCGTGTCGAGCGCGCGGGTCACGTCGGGATCGCGCCCATGGCCCGTCACCAGCGTGTCGAGGAA
>DATBKP010000177.1:0-34826 GCA_036555785.1 Steroidobacteraceae bacterium | reverse complement strand
AGTCGATGCGCCGCTGCTCACTGCATATCACCGCAAACGGACGGGCACGAGCGAATCACCGACACAGGTCGCGAAAGATCAGTGAGGCCGGCCTGCGCGGCCTCACCTCCCCGCGCCGGCAGCTGCGAATGTCGGCGCGGGGACTCTCGGCACAGTAAGTCAAATGGTCAATTGAGTCGCGAGCGCCGCCGTCGCACTGTCGAACTTCGTTCGATAGGAGTCCACATGGACAGCACGCGTCCAATGAAACGCCTGGCTGGAGCAATCGCAATTTCGCTCGCGTCCTGCACAGCCGGTGCAGCTGATTTGCAAAATTTCGTGGTCGATCTTTACGGGGGCGACGGTGTCACGCTCTCCTCGCAGGGAGGGCCGTTCGCGGCCGCGCACGTCGCCCATTTCTCGGGCGAGTCGCTCGAAGCATTCACGCTGCTGAATTCAGCAATCGCTTCGTCGGCGGGGACGTTTGCCTTCAATTCGACGTTCACCGGCGTCACGTTCGACGTCGCGGCGGGTGTGCCGGTCGAAACGCAGGACAGTCTCGGACCGCTGCTCGCGGAGAGCGCCACGACGCTCGGCAAGGGCAAGATCGATCTGGCTTTCGGCGCCTCCCGTTTCAAGTACGACCGCCTCGATGGCCGGAAACTCGACGACATCGTCCTCGACTTTCCGCACGAGGATTGCTGCTCGTTCCAGGGCGGCATCCAGCGGCCGCCGCCGGACGGCGTCCTGAGTGGCTTCGAAACCGATCTGGTGCGCGTCAATCTCGACATCGATCTGCAGTACGACGTCTATGCCCTTTTCGCCAACTACGGCCTGACAGATCGATGGGACATCGGTCTCGTCGTGCCCGTGATATCCGTGGACGCCAGCGCGCGCGCTCACGCTGAAGTCGTCTCGGTTTCCGGCGCCACCGGCGTTCATTCGTTCTTCGGTCAGGACGAGCTGCAGAACTCGGCCACCGGCGGCAGCAAGACCGGGCTCGGTGATGTCGTGCTGCGCACCAAGTACAACTTCCTGCGCGATCACGGCGGTGTTCCCGACCTGTCATTACTCGCGCAGGTCACTGCCCCTACCGGCGACGAAAAGAATCTGCTGGGTACGGGCGAGACGCGTTACAAGGCCGGACTGGTCGCTTCAAAACGCTACGGTTCGTTCGGGCCGCATCTGAATGTTGCCTACGAGACCTCGACTGGCCCGGACTATCTGGACAATCTCACGTATGCGGCAGGTTTCGATGTCCGGGTCTCGCCGAAATTTACCGCCGGCCTGGACTTGTTGGGTCGCTACAACCCGGATCAGGACGCGGTCGACAACACCGTGCTGGACGTGGCGCTCTCCGCGAAATGGAACCCGTTCCGGGCCGCCAACGCACCCATCAACGCCTATGTCATCGTCCCTGCGAACCGCGACCATGGCTTGCGATCGGACGTCGTCTATGGCGTCGGCATCGATGTCGTTCTTTGACCGCGATCTCTCCAGCTGCTGCTATCTGCAGCGCCGGAAACGTCGGTTATACGTCTGCCATTCAGCGCTGGCCGCGGTCTTGCCGCGGATCTGAACCATGCTCTGACCGTCGGCGGAGAACTCACCGAACTCGGTCACCATCGGACCGAGACCCTTGTCGGTCCATGACATGGTGATGCTATTGCCGGTGCGCTGGTAGCCGGCGACAGAGTACTTGACGGTGCGTCCGCCGCCGAGCTCGAAGGAATACTCGTCGGCCGCGAACGCAAGGCCGAGACCCTCCGCGCACCACTGCCCCAACAAATTAGGCTCTGCAGCGGCCGCGGTTTCCGGCGGCTGCGGCGCCGGTGCGGGGGCGCTCTGCGCGGCCTGCGGGCTCGGTGTCGCCGCAACCGGTTTTGCATCGACTGGACGCAATGATTGCACCGCCGGCAAGTCCACGAGCGCACCCTGTACGTTGGCGAGATAGATATTGTGTGCCGTCGGATCAGATGCCAGATCGGCCAGGCGTCGATTGATCGTGGCAAGCCAGGCGGGAGTTCGCGACCGATAACTGCCGGGTGCCACCGTACGGTACGTCTGAACCAACGAAGACAGTGCGGCGCGATCGATCGCTTCGGTGGAGCTCAGCAGAGCGTCGATGCTACGGCCCGCAGCATCAGCAAGCATGGCTGGCGCGTCGTGCACTACGAACGCATCGTCTTTCGCCGCGATCGCCTGCAGCTCCACCAACGTGCTGCGGGCGCGATCGAATCGACCCGCCCTGATTTCACTACCGAAGCGCTGTTTCGCCGCATCGACCCTCGCTGCCAGTTCCTCGGCGGCGCGTTCGACTTTGTTGCGTTCGGATGCCTGCGTCCACTGCGCCCGTCTGGTTTGCAGCGCAGCCGATTTCGGAGTGAGTTGCTCGGCCTTGTCCAGCAACTGCGCCGCGACAGTGAAACGCTTCCCGTCGATGAGCAGTCCGGCCGCATCGAGATAGGTTGCTGCCAATTGCTCTCGCGCCACTGACGCCGCGTTCTCGCCGCCGGCAGTCTTGCGCAACGCCGCGAGCGCAGCGTCCGCTTCGCGTTGCCAGGCTCCCTCCGCTGGCTGTGCCCGATCGATGACGGCTCGAAATGCTTCTCGTGCCGCATTGAGCGCACGATCCTGTGTCCGGCGAGCTGCCTCGAGCTGAAGCCCTTCGACCTGTGCGCGGGCGGCGGGAACGTCGGCGACGCCTGGCAGATGAACTGCGGCTGCTGCAAGCAATGCGAGCGCAGCGTCGAAGTTGCCCGCCTTTGCCGTGCCAGTGGCGCTTGCAGTGATCCGTTGTGCTGCGTCGACCCGGGCGGACTGAATCAGGGGATTTCCCGGGTCGAGCGCCGCAAGCGCGGAGATGCGCGCCCCCAGTGATTGCAATCCCGCTGCTGTCGGTGCGAACGAATTGAGGGCGGTACGCACTTGCGCTGCGGCGGCAGCGACTTTGTCTCGCTCCGCAGCCCGCGCGGCTTCGCGCTCCGCCGCCAGGCTTGCGCGCGCGCTGTCTCGTTCGCGTTGCTCGATCCGGGCCATGTCTTGGGCGATGGTCCCTTTCAGCTCCTCGGCGCCGTCGAGGGCGAGCGCTGCGCCCAGGGCTGCACGTGCTTGATCCCACTTGTGTTCACCACTCAGTCGCTGCGCCTCGCGCCGTTGCTCGGACACGGCGGCAGTCACGATCGCATCGAGATTGGGGTCTGCAGGCGCCAGGGTTCGCAGCTGCCTGATGACTGCCTCGATGGAATCGCCCGCAGCAGTTTTCGTGCCCGGTGCCGTGGCCAGCAGGCGCGCTTGTGTGACCAGCTCATCGCGGCGCGCGACCAGGCGGTCACGCCGTTCTCGCACGCGGCTGGCTGCTGCGGTCAAACCCACCGCTTCGAATGCAGCAACGTAGCGACGCTCGAACACGACCATGTCATCGACAGTCGCGATGCCATCGATGACCTCATAGTTCTTGCCGAGCAGGGGTTCCACGCTCGCTGCGACGCGGCCCAAGACTGCATGTCTGGAATCGATCTCGTGCAAGCCGACCAATTCATCGCTGAGCGATGCAAGCGGTTCGAGGCTGGTCAAGGTCGCTAGCCGCGACTCGATTTTCGACGCCAGCTCAGTGCTGCGACGTTTGACCTGCGCCAGCTGCTCGGCTGATGCAAGTTTGTCCGCGACGTCACGGAGCAATCCGTCGTGAGGCGCAAGTCGCGAGCCGTCCGCGAGCAGCGCGCGCGCCTTGCTCAGATCGTTGGCATCGATGGCTGTTTCCGCCGCGGCCGCAAAAGCGCCAGCGAGACGTGGATCCACCAGCAGCGGATGACGCGGATCCACCAGCCGGATGCGCTGTATCACGCCTTCAATGCCGCTGTGCTCCTTGCTGCTCAATAGCCTGCCAGCCACCAGGTAAGCTTCGTATTGCTCCGCGAGCTCGGACAGGTAGCGCTGCTTACGTGTGGCGACTTCATCGCGTAGCTGTGCAAGCTCCGTTGCACCCGGATACATCGTCAATGCGGCGTCGAATAGCCCTTCGGCCTTGGCATAGGACGCGTCGATCTCGCCGCTGTCGAGCATCGCCTGAATCCTTTTGCGATAGTACGCGATGATTTCATCCCGGCCGGCGGCGAGTGCCCGGGCACGCTCGGTTGCCGAGAGTGTCGTCGTGCGCTCGATAGCCGCCTGGATGCGCAAACCGTCGCCAGACTCCAGATCCGCGATCGTTCGCGTCACTGGGTACTCGAATGCGAACCAGGCTGCAGCCGCGGCTGTCGCCAGGAAGATCGCCCCGCTGACTCCGGCGGTCTTCCTGTTCCAGCGCCAACGCGTCGGTGATTCGGCAGGGTGCAGCCCGCCGAGGAACTCGCGCACGCTCGGCGTACGTGCTGCACGGTCGAAGGCGAGTGCCTTGGCCAGAGCACGATTCTGTCGCCCGCTCAGCGACGGCACGGGTTTTGGCGCGAGCTTGCGACCGCGCGCGACGATTGCCGACAGACGATCGAACGGATGACTGCCGGTCAGCAACTCATAACACACGCACGCGAGCCCATAGACGTCGTCGCATGGATCCGGATCGGCAGATTCCTCCGCCATCTCCGGGCTGGCGTATGCGGGCGTCAAGGCGCCAAGCAGACGGCCGTCATACACGGTCACGGTACCGTCCGCTTGATTCGGCCTTCTCATTGCCCGAGCGATACCGAAATCGAGGACTTTTACCTTCCCGCCCTGCATGACGAAGCAGTTGCTCGGCTTGAAGTCGGCATGCACGATGCCGTGCTCATGCGCATAAGTCAGTGCAGCACACATCCCTTCGATCAAGTAAATCGCTTCCGCATAGGGCACGCCGCGCTCACGACCACCGGAACTGAGAAAAACGTCGAGCGGCGTTCCCTCGAGCAACTCCATGCTGATGAAAATGGTGTCGCCCGTGCGATCGAAATCGTAGACCGTCACGATGTTCGGGTGAGCGAGCCGCTGCTGGCGACTCGCCTCACGCTGCAACATGATGAAGGCGTCGTCGCGCCGCTTGAAATCCTCTCTGAGCACCTTGATCGCGACGTAGGGATTGCGATCGCGCGCTTCGACCTTGAGCAGGTCGCGACCTTTGTACACGATGCCCATGCCCCCGACGCCGAGGACTTCGTCGAGTATGAAGCGATCCCGCAGCCGGCTGCCGAGCGCAATGTTCGGCGCGGCGCTCGCTCCTTGGCGTGGACTGATGGTATCGACGATGATTGTCTTGAGCTGTCGGAACTCCTCGGGCTCGATGATCCGCTGCTCGAGCGCCGTTTCGACTTCGCGCAGCACGTCCTGGGCGGACTGCGGCCACGAAGTCAGGTGCGAGCTGAGGCGTCCCGCCACCGCGTCGAACGCAAGCTCGCCACGGCGAACCGCGCGCAGATCGTTCATCAAGGGCGCTGAGCTCTTCATCTCACAGCGACAAAGGCGGTGCGAGTCGCGAGGGCGCTGCGTGTTCCCACGCGCGCGTGATCAGCGTCAACAAATGGTGGAGCCGATTGTCGCCCATTGCCTACTCGATTTATCAAACGAATCAAGCGGCTGGAATAAGGCAATAGGGCACTCGTACGCGATCGCTGTCGGTTCAACCACTTATCGGGCGCTCGCGGCTGCAGCGCTCGACGCAGCGATTGAACTTCGCTTGTTGCTGCAAGGGCAGCACTGCAGAATGCGGCAACCCATGGTGCTCGAATGAAGCGTGTATGGCCGTGCCTTCTCGCGGCATCTCTGCTGCCCGGCTGTGTGACATCGCCTGGTGATGCAGGCCATGCCGCGACCACCCAACCGGCGCAACTCAAATTCTCGAATCCGCCGCAGGATCCCGCCGCTGCGATTCCAGTCACGGTGAGCTTCGCCCGCGAGGGCGATTCGTTGCTCGCGCATTTCAAAGTGACCGCTGCTGACATCGTCGCCAAGCCGCAGCTGGCTCACGATGAGTACCCCTACGAGTTCGACGTGGTCGAGCTGTTCGTGCGCAACGCGAAGTCAGGCGACCCTACGTATTACGAGTTCGAAGTAAGCCCCTACAACCAGTCACTGCAGGTCAACGTACTGGAACCACGCCAGCAATATCACTTCGGCGTAAAGAACGGCTTCACGCACCAGGCGACGATCGTGGCCGGTGGCTGGGAGGCTGAGATGAAGATTCCGCTCGCTTCCCTTGGCTGGGACGGAAAGCAGCCACTACAGCTCATAGGCAACGCTTATGCGGCGCTGGGTGCGAGCGACCGGCGCGTCTACTGGAGCCTGTTCGAATTACCGCCGGGAAAACCTGACTTTCACGTGCCGAGCGCCTTCCGCCCGCTGTTTCCCTATTCGTACTCGCGGTAAGCACCGAAGCGCGCAAGCTGATCTTCACCCAGTTGCTTCGGTAGCGGCGCGCAAGGCGGCAACTTTTCGCAGATCTGGTGCCACAGTCCGGTGCGACTGTAGGTCTGATGGACCTTTTGAAAGTCGGTGCTCAGCAGCAGCTCCTTCGCGCTCGCAAATTCACCTTTGTCGATCAACAGCTGGACTCTCCGCTCGGCGAGCCATTCGTCCTTGAGCGCATCGACGGCGGTCAGCCATTGTTCGCGCTCCGGAATCGTCGCAAGGCCGTTGGCGCGCAGCACCTGATCGCGCTCGACCACGATCTGCGGATGGAGCAGCAATGCCTTCTCCTTGATCTCGGCATAGGCTCGCCGCGCGCCTGCATTGTCGCCTTTTGCTCGCAGCAGCCGCGCAAGCATTGCCTTGGCGACGCCCAGCTGCGTCTCTGAGAACATCGCGATCGCTGCATCGGTGTTGCCGCTGCCGGCGAGCCATGCAGCGTAGTGGAATCGCCAAAGATCCCGCGTGCGACCGTCGCTTTGCGCGATCGCCCACTGGAAGGCCTGATCCAGATTCTCCATTCCGGAAGGCGCCCAGAGATTGCGATCGATGTCCGGCGGCGCGGGCCTGGTCTTGCTCCGCACGCGGTACGCCTCGCTCAACTCCTGCCAGACCTCGACGTCCGCGGGCCGCGCCCATTCGAACAGAGGAACCTCGCCCAGCGGACGCAGCGCCACCCGCGGAACGCGCAAAGCATGGATATCGAGCTCGCGATCCGCAGGAAACCAGAATTCGACGTGCGAGCCGGATTCGCCAGGTTTGAGCTCCACCTTGATCGACTGATCGCCGAGCGGCCCGCCCTGAATTTCCACATAGGTCTGCGTTCTCGCCGTGCTCAGCGTGGACCAGTCGCGGTCGGCCCCGTAACTCCACAGCTTGATGCCAGGAGCGACGCTCTCGTCCGCCACGTGATACAAGCCCGTGCCGAGCGAGGGGGTGTAGGCGCCAAAGGCATTGGCGTCCTTGGTCTTCCAGAAGTAGCCGGTCATCTCCTTGATGTCCCGCTCGGTCGCAGGACCCTGGGCGGGCCAATCGATGGTGTCGACCTGCGACGCATGGGCGAGGACCTTGCCCTTGGGGAAATCGAATTTCGTATCGGGCGCCGACGGCAGCGCGGCGTTCGACCACGACATCCATGGATAGGCCTTGCTGCCGGGATTGTGGTACTTCACCCGCTCCGTGAGGAATGCGTCCTTCGCTCCCAGCGAATATTCGACCGACCATTGCATGCCGAAGCGCAACTCGCGCTCGCCGCAGGTGAGATAGACACGATCGCCCGTCTCGCGAATCTCATGCAGGATCTTCTCGTTCTGGCTCGGCGAATGCGAAATCGGGAAGCTCACTTCGATTCCGCCCGCCACGAAATAGAAGCGCGGCAGGATGCGCGTCTGACGGATCACGTCCGGCACATAGAGCACTTCGCGGCCCGAACCCTTGTGAATGATCGAGATCACCTTGCCGCCGAGGTCCGGCGAGACAGTGACCTTCAGCTGCGGATTCTCCAGCACGACGAAGTGATACTGCTTGAGGCTCGGCCGCTTCGAAGTCTCCGCATAGCTGACGTACGGGTAGACGCCGTTCGCATCCTGAGCGGTGGGTAGAGGCCCAAACGGAGTCAGCTCGTGCGTGAGCACATAGTCGTCGTACTCCCAATAGCTGACGCCAGCAGCAGCCGCCGTTCCGGTGCTGAGCGCAAGCAGCATCGACAGGAGAGTTCGGGCTTGCATAGAGCCTCGCTTGGTTCGGTCGCTGGCTAGTGATAGAGCGCGGACTCGGGCAGCGGTTGCAGTTCGGCTCCCGCAGCTCCCCAACTGACGCGCAGCGCAACGTTGCCTTCAGCCTGGAAGTACAGCAGCTTGATTTTGTGGAAACCCTGCCGCAAAGGAATGTGACCGCTGATCACCCGGCTCGGGTGGTTGCCATCGTTGTCGACGACCACCTCATCGTCGATCTGTAACAGCGAACCGTCGTCCGACTCCACGGCGAACTGGTAGTAGCCATCCGCCTCGACTTTCAGGTAGCCGGCCACGCTGATTCCATAGTTGACCGCCCGACCGAACTGCTGCAGGTCGAACGAGTTTGCAGTCCCCGTCGCCGCCTGGGCGCCTTGCCCGATGCTCTGCACGGTCGCGAACGTCCCGTCGAAGAGCGCGAACCTCAGCCCTGGCTGTGCGTCTGCCACGGAGATCGCCTCTCGATAGGAGCGCCGCTGAAAAGTCGCTCCGTAAACCATGCTGCGCCGGCCCGCTGGCGTAACGACAATGGTATTCAGAGATTTCTTTTGCTCGGGTGGCAGCGAAACCTGGAACGGCCCTGTATAGAGCAATGAGTCAGTAGTGGGCTCGCTGCCATCCAGCGTGTAGTGAACGCGGCTGCCCGGAATGAACGAGCGCAGGTCGACGAGCGCGTGATCGTCCGTCGCCGTGTAGAAATCATGCAGTCCAGCCGGCTCGGGAATCCGGAACCGCACGTCCTGCTTGTCCAGACGTTGCAGTTGATAGGGCAACCGGCGCTCGAAGTCCCCGTAGTCTCTGACCGCTGCAGGCGACCACACGGCTTCCGAAAACGCCAGCAAGCGTGGGAACACCATGTATTCGAGGTGATCCGGCGTACTGATGTATTCCGTCCAGACGCTGGCCTGCGCGCCGAGCACGTACTCCCGCGCCTGGCCCTGCAACGCTCGCGGGATCGGCTCATAGCCATACACTTTTTCGAGCGGGACGAAGCCGCCGATAGCCAGGGGCTCGCGCCTGGGATCGCCCTGGTAATAATCGAAGTAGCAGTACTCGGATGGCGTCATGATGGCTTGATGCTTTTGCTGTACCGCCTCGATGCCGCCCTCTTCCCCGCGCCACGACATCACGATCGCGTTCGGAGCCAGGCCGCCCTCGAGAATCTCGTCCCAGCCGATCGTCCGCTTGCCGGTCGAGCCCAGGAATTGCTCGATGCGGCGCACGAAGTAACTCTGCAGCTCATCTTCGCTCTTCAGGCCCTCCCGCCGGATGATGGCTTGTGCTGCGGGGCTCTCTCGCCACCACCGCTTGTCCACCTCGTCGCTGCCAATGTGGATGTAAGGACCCGGGAAGAGCGCGCCCACCTCGGTGAGCACGTCGCGCAGGAACGCAAAAGTCGCGTCACTTGGGCACAGAACATTTGCACCCACGCCCGGCGTGCACGCCAGCTGCGGATACGCCGCCACCGCGGCTCCTGCATGTCCCGGCATTTCGATCTCGGGAATCACGGTGATGAAGCGCGCCTGGGCGTAAGCGACGAGATCCTTGATCTGCTCCTGCGTGTAGTACCGGCCGCCCGGAGAGGTGTCATCCACGTAGGAACCGACTTCCGTGAGACGCGGATATTTCTTGATCTCGATGCGCCAGCCCTGGTCGTCCGTCAGGTGCCAATGAAACCGGTTGATCCGGTATTGCGCGGCCAGGTCCAGCATCTTCTTGATGTGCTCGACCGAGAAGTAGTGTCGTCCGACGTCGAGCAACAGGCCGCGATAGTCGAACCGGGGATAGTCCGTGATTGCAAGAGCGGGTAACTCTATCGCCGGTTTGATCTCCAGCGGCAGCAACTGCGTGAGGGTTTGCATGCCATAGAACAAACCGGCTGGTCGCCCGGTCACCCGGATGTCGCCCGGACCGATCACCAGGTGGTAACCCTCATCGACCAGGCCCCGGCTGCGATCCTGGCTGAATGAGATGTAGTTTTGACTGCGAGGACGGGCGCCGGTGATCTGCAGATGCAGGCCGTGTTGCTCGAGCAGGAAATCGTTGAACGCTCTGGCGATCCTGCGGGACTCCTCGTCGGCGGCCACGATTCTAGTGTCGCCAGTGAGTTGGAAAGTACCGGTCCGCGCTTCTACCGTCGCGGGTCTCGGCACGACGTTCAGTGCCGGACCTTGTGCAGGCGCTGACGTTGCAATTGCCAGCAGCAAGGCTATCCAGAGAACACGTCGCGTTGCATTCATTCGACCACCTCGGGTTCTCTGGCCAGCGTCTCGCGCGCAATTTGCTGAAGCGCCAGCGCCTCGGCCGGTGCAATGCCCAGCTGAGCTGCCGCAAGTTCCTTGCGCCCGAGCGCACGGGGATCGCGGCCCGTGACGCTGCCGAAGATCACCAGCGCCTCGAGGTAATACCCGTGAGTGCTGGCGTGATAGTTATCGGCGCCCCAGAGATTGATCTGGCCAGGCCGGATGCTCTCGTAAGGGTTGCGCGTCGCGACCGACTGCTCGATTGCCCGGTTCCACGCCTGACCCACCGGGACCACCGCCCGGATATACGGAGAACTCCCGGCGGCGCGGTTGCAAGCGGCGCGCAGGTCCTGCGCCATCGCTTCGATGGGTTTGCCGAACCAGTGTCCCGAGGGGAGAAACGTCTGATCGGCCCGTGACCACGTCGCGACCAGGCGAACTTCGACGTTTGGGTTCTTCGAGTGGAACAGGCTCGCGAGCCGTGCCGAATAGTCGACGACCTTGGCCGCGTCACCGGGCGCGTCGGCGTCCAGCGTGCTGTAGGGCTGCAGGACCACGTGGTCCCACGCACGCGCGATGAGCGTCGACTTCTCTTTATAGTGATAGTCCAGATTCGTGCCTGCTGCAGTTTCCAGACTGACCTCGTACTGCAGACCCGCCTGGCTGGTGAAGGACTTGAACAGCGCCGGTACTCCGCCCATGCCGTCGTGGTTCAAGTCGATCACGGTCTCGGGCCGATAGTTCTGTACGGGGGACTGCGCGCCGAATGTGAAGCTGTTGCCGACGAATAGAATCGTCTCGGCGCAGGCCGGCGTATGCAGCCAACCTGCGCCGAACAGCACGGCCAGCATCCGAATGAGATTTCGAGTGTGCCCGCTCATCGAAGCACGAAGGTGGCCACCGCTCCAGCCGGTAGTGTGTAGTCGAACAGTTTGTCGGCGGAGCGAACAGAAAAACGACGCTGCCGCTCTGCCGCGTTGAGGACGATCAGTGCTATCGACCCATCATCCGCGTTCTGGAATGCGACACTTTCGAGCCCGCGGACGCCGGTGGTCGACTCGATGCGACGCGCGCCCGGCCGCACGAACCGGCTCGCGTGCGCGAGCACGTAGTATTCGACGTTGCGCGTGACGGCACCGGTCGCCGAATCGATCGTCACGACGCCGCGGCAGTTCGCACAACCGCCAGCGCGCGGGCCGTGCCGCTCGTCGAGCGCAAGGTTCCAGAGCACGACGCCGCGCGACCAGCCGCGCGTCGAGCCGATGATGAGCTGACGCGTGAACCACTGCAGCGACCGCTCCCAGCGCGGCTCCCAGCCGCCGCCCGAGCATTCGGTCAGATACGCGTCCTTGTCAGGATGCGCGTCGTGCACGGGGCCTTGCGCCCTGACGTCGCCCTTGTAGCAATGCCACGCGACACCGGCGATGAATGGCGCCGCCCTCGGATCGGCGAGGACTTCGAGTGGCGAAGCCGGCTTGATCCAGTTGTGGTCCCACTCCAGCAGCAGCGGTCGCGTTGGTCGCTGCGCCAGCAGCGGCCCGAGGAACTGCCCGACGATGCGCGCGCGTTCGTGCGCGTCGAGCTTCATGCCTGGATAGTCCGGCGGCTCGAAATCGGGCTCGTTCTGGATCGTCAACGCAAAGATCGGTACGCCTTCGGCGGCGTAGGCGTCGACGAATTTCGTGAGGTACGCCGCGAATGCCGGGTAGAACTCGGGACGCAGGCGACCGCGCACCATGCTGCCCGAGTCTTTCATCCAGCCCGGTGGACTCCACGGCGAGGCAACGATGCGCAGATCCGGGTTGATCGCGAGCGCCCCGCGCAGAACCGGCAGCAGGTATTCGCGGTTCGGAGCGATGGAGAAATGCTCCAGCTGCGGATCCGCAGCGCCGCCGGGCGGATCGTCGAGACTATAGTGGCTCAGCGAGAAATCCGAGGCGCCGATCGAAATGCGCGTGAAACTCAAGCCGAGCCCGCCCTCGCGGCCGAACAATTCCCGCAACAGCGTGGCGCGCTGCGTGGCATTCATCCGCTTCTCGATGAGCCAGGCGCTGGCATCGGTGACCGCTGCACCGAAGCCGATCATCTCCTGGTAGCGCCGCTGTGGGTCGACGTCGATGCGCGTCGCGAGTGGCGCGCGTGCGCTCAACGTCACGTCCGGCTCGCGGGCCAGCAATCGGCTTTGGTCGGCGGTCGTCACCCAGACCTCAGCGCCGGCCGGGGTTGCGGCGTGCGACGCTGCTGCGAACAGCAGCACGCAAGTTGCGAGTAGAAACCGGACCGGTACGGATTTCTGCTTCAAAGGCGCCGCTCGCTGGCTGCATCGAACAGTGAGACCCTGGTTGCGTCGATGTCGAAATGCACCGGCTCGTCCGGCTTGAACTCGCGCGCGTCCTGACTCAGGCACGACACCAGGTTGCCGCGCCAGTCGATCCAGACGACCTGCGCGTTCCCCATTCGCTCCACGAGCGACACGCGCCCGTCGAAGCGAGCGCGGTCGCCGATGCGGATGTGTTCCGGGCGGACACCGAGCACGACCGGTTGGCCGTGCGCCGGCCGCGGGCCGCTCAACGAGTAATCCGCGAGGTCGAGACGGCAGCCGGCCGCGTCGACCGCAAGGGCTCCGCCCTCAGCGTGCGCGACACCCGGCAGAACGTTGGTCGCTGGCGAGCCCAGGAACTTCGCGACGAACTGGGTGGCAGGCCGGGCATACACCTCTTCCGGCGCGCCCTGCTGCAGGATGCGCCCGTCACGCATGACCGCGATCCGCGTCGCGAGCGTCATCGCCTCTATCTGGTCGTGCGTGACGTGGATCATCGTCGCGCCGAGGCGCCGGTGCAGCAGCTTGAGCTCGCGCCGCAATTCCGCGCGCAGCCCGGCGTCGAGGTTCGACAGTGGCTCATCGAGCAGAAACACCTGCGCCTCACGCACCAGCGCCCGCCCGATGGCGACACGCTGGCGCTGCCCGCCGGACAGCTCGGCAGGCTTGCGCTCCAGGAGCGTCTCTAGATGCAGCAACTCGGCAGTGCGGCGCACGCGCGCCGCAATCTCATCACGCCCGACGCCGCGCACGCGCAGACCGAACGACAGATTTCCGGCGACGGTCATCGTCGGGTAGAGCGCGTAGGACTGGAACACCATGCCGATATTGCGGTCGGCGGGGTCCGCGCCGGTGACGTCCGTGCCGCCGATCGTGATGGCGCCACTGGTGACGTCGCAGAGGCCGGCGATGCCGTTCAGCAGAGTCGACTTGCCGCAGCCGGACGGACCGAGCAGAACGAGAAACTCGCCGCTGGCGACCTCGAGCGAGAGATCCTCGATGATGGTTGATCCGCCCAGGGTGATCGACAGATTGCGCAGGGTGACCGCTGCCACGCATCACCCCTTGATCGCGCCGGTCGCGATGCCGCGCACGAACCAGCGGCCCGCAGCGAAATACAACACGAGCGGGACGAGCGCGGTCAGGATCGTGGCGGCCATGTTCACGTTATAGAGACGCGCACCGGTGGTCGTATTGATCACGTTGTTGAGTTGCACCGTCATCGGCAGCTGGTCGCGACCGGCGAATACGAGTCCCAGCAGATAGTCATTCCATACGCCCGTCACCTGCATGATCGAAGCGACGACGATGATCGGCCCCGACATCGGCAGGACGACGTGCAGGAAGGTGCGCAGAAAGCGGCCGCCGTCGACTCGCGCGGCATTGAAGAGCTCCTGCGGCAACGCTGCGTAGTAGTTGCGAAACAGCAAGGTCATCACCGGCATGCTGAAGATGACGTGCACCAGCACGATGCCGGTCAGGGTACCAAAAACGTGCAGCATCGCAGTCACGCGCACCAGCGGATAAATCATCACCTGCAGAGGCACGAACGCGCCGAGCATCAGCAATGCGAACAGCAGCTGCGCGCCACGGACGCGCCAGAACGCCAGCGCGTAGCCGTTCAGCGCACCCAATGCGATCGCGATCGCGGTGCTCGGCAGAGCGATCAGCAATGAGTTGACGAAGCCGCCGTGGATGCCCTCGCAACTCACGCCAGTGCACACCGTGCTCCAGGCAGCGCGCCAGGACTCGAACGTCGCCGCCTGCGGCAGCGCGAAGATGTTGCCGAGCCGGATCTCATCCAGAGGTTTCAGCGAGGTGACCAGCATGATGTACAGCGGCAGCAGGAAAAACGCGGCCGCTGTCGCGAGAAATGCATAGAGGCCGACGCGTGCCGGACTCAGGCGGCGCCGCCTGGCGGCTGGTGTCGGAGTCGAGAGGCGCAAGATCATCGCGCGCTCACCCCGCTTGCGTGCCGGCGCAGATACACAACCGGCGCGAGCAGCGCCATCACCGTCACGAGCATCACGATTGCACCCGCGGAAGCGAGCGCAATATTCGCTCGGCCGAACAGATGGTCCATGATGAACTTTGCCGGCACCTCGCTCGCGGTTCCCGGACCACCCTGGGTCATCGCGACCACCGCATCATAGAGTTTGACGGTTGCAGCCAGCAGCAGGATCGCGGCTGTCGCGAACGAGTGTCCGAGCATCGGCAGAACGATCGACGAGTACACGCGCCACGCCGGAATGCCGTCGAGACGTGCGGCCTTCCAGATTTCGGGATCGACACCGCGCAGCCCCGCCAGCAGGATCACCATCACGAGCCCCGACGCCTGCCAGATCGTGGCAATGGCGATCGTGTAGATGACCTTGTCCGGATCGACGATCCAGTCGAACTGAAAGCCCGCAAATCCGAGCCGCCGACCCACCTCCTGGAGGCCGAGGCTCGGGTTCAGCAGCCACTGCCACACGACGCCGGTCGCGACGAACGACATTGCGTAGGGATAGAGAAACGCGGTGCGCAGCGCCGCTTCGGCACGCACCTGCCGATCGATCAGCACGGCCAGCACGAGGCCGAGCAGCAGACTGCCAGCGACGAAGATCACGCCATACACGGCGAGATTTTCCAGCGACAGCAGCCAGCGCTCATTGGCGAACAGGCGCGCGTATTGAGCGAGCCCCACGTAATCATCGAGCGCAAAGGTGCGCGAGCTGGTAAAGGAGACGCGCAGCGTCCAGAGCATCGCGCCCAGATAGCCGACGAGCGTGGTCAAAGCCATCGGCAGCAGCGCTACGTGGGCGCCGTACTGACCCGGCCTCGAGCGACGTCGCGTAGTCATGGGCGCGGCTACTGGGTCAGCGCTACGGCGATGAGCTTCTGCACCGCCTCGACCGAAGTATTGCTGTTCCAGTACGCGGTCAGGATGTCGGAGAGCGCGCCGTTCTGATCGGGCGTGAGATAGTTCTCGTCGTTGCCGACCACTCGCGACTTGTCCTTCAGGATCTCGATGCCCTTGCGAGCGCAACTGTCGAGCGCGGACTGATCGACGTCGGGGCGAATCGGCACCGAGCCCTTCTGGGCGCTGAAGGCGACCTGGGTGCGCGGCGCCGTGATCACGCTTGCCAGCAGCTGCTGGGCGGCGGCGGTCTGCGCGTCAGCGCTCTTCGGGAACACGAATGCATCGCCCTGCACGATATACGGGACGTGCGATCCGAGGCCCGCGATGCAACCGTAGTCGCGCTCCGGAAGCTGTCGGGCCAGCGCAAACTCGGCCTTCACCCAGTCACCCATGATCTGTATTCCAGCCTTGCCGGTGATCAGCAGTGCGGTGGCGTCGTTCCAGTTGCGTCCCGGTGCTGCGGCGTCGACGTAAGAATGCAGCCGTTTGAACGTCAACAGCACCCTTCTGAATTCAGCCGACTGCAGCGCGCGCGGATCGCGCTCGCGCAGGATCCTGAGATACAGATCGCGGCCGCCGACGTTCGCGAGCATCGCGCGGAACAGGATGTTCTCCTGCCAGGGCTGGCCGCCATGTGCGAGCGGAATGAGGCCCGCGGCCTTGAGGCGGTCGAGGTCCTGGAACAGCTCATCGATCGTTGCAGGCTCCGCGGTCAATCCGGCTTTGCGAAAAGCCGCCTTCGAGTACCAGATCCAGGTCGGCATATGAATGCTGACCGGCGCCGCGTAGTAGTGACCCTTGATGCGAATCGCGGCGAGGATCGGCTCGGGCAACAGCTTGTCCCAACCTTCCTTGATTGCTACAGCGTCGACGGTGGCGAGCGAGCCCTGCTCCACCAGATCGTGGAATTGCTTCGAGGTATTGAACAAGGCCGCGGTCGGAGGGTTGCCGCCGACCACGCGGCTGATGGCCACCGCGCGCGCTTGCTCGCTGCCCGCAACCGCGGTGTCGAGCCACACGCCGCCCGCGCTCTTATACGCGTCGGCCAGGCGACGCACGGCCGCGGATTCCCCGCCAGACGTCCACCAGTGGATCACCTCCGCGCGCGGCGGCGCCGCGTGCGCAAGCACACTGACAAGGAGGCCAACAGCGATGGTCGTTAGGCGCGCTGACAACATTCCGAGCGCATGATGCGCGAGTTGCAGGAGCATCACCACGCCGGAAAAAACCGGCCCCGGTTGCGCCGCCGGGCGCTGCGGTCGGGTGAGTTGATTGGAAACGTTCCCAAGATGCGGCGCGACTATACCACCCGCGGTTTTTTAGCGTCAACATGCTATTTTCTGCGCGCATGGCAACGATCAAAGATGTCGCGCGCGTCGCGGGCGTCGGTCTGGGCACGGCTTCGCGCGTGATCAGCGGCAAGGGCTCCGTCGCGCCCGAGACCGCCAAGCGCGTGCATCGTGCGATCAAGAAGCTCAAGTTCCGCCCCTCGCACGCGGCGCGCTCGCTGCTGTCCGGTTCGACGCAAATGATCGGGGTGTACATCCCGATCCTGAAGGGCACGTTCTATACGCCGATCCTGCAGACGATCGACGCCGAGCTGCGCGCGGGCGGGCGCCACATGGTGGTCGCCTTCGGGCACGGCCTGGCCGATGAGCGGCGCCAGGCCATCGAGGGCGTGCGCTTCCTGATCAACCGCGACTGCGATGGCCTGATCGTCATGAGCAACGCATTGCTCGAAGAAGACATCGCGGCTCTAGGCCGCGAGCAACCGAACATCGTCGTGCTCAATCGGATTTTCCAGAGCATCCGCGAGCAGTGTTTTTCGGCCGATCACGTGCAGGGGGGCGTAGCGGCCGCCAAGGCGCTGCTGCAGCATCAGCATCGACGCTTCGCCGTGATCGCCGGTCCGTCGAGCGCGCCCGACAACGTTGCCCGCTTGAAGGGATTCATGGGCGAGCTGCGCCGGCAGCGCATCGACCTGCACAGCGTGCGCACCATCGAGAGCGACTTCTCGCCCGAGGGCGGCTGGGTTTCCGCGAAAGCGCTGCTCGCTTCCAAGCACCGCTTTACGGCGCTGTTCTGCGCGAACGACGAGATGGCGGTGGGCGTACTGTCGCATTTCCAGCAAGCGGGTCTCGCGGTACCGCACGAGATCTCGGTGCTGGGCTACGACGACACCCACACCGCCGAGTACTCGGCGCCCCGCCTCACCTCGGTGCACATCCCGATGCGCGAAGTGACGGCGAATGGCCTGAATTGCCTGCTCAACCGCTGCTACGACTCGCTGCTGCCGGTGGAGCGGGAATTCCCGATCAACGTCGTGTGGCGCGCCTCGGTGGGGCTGGCGCCGCAGGCACAGACGCCGGAGGCTAGCGCCCCGGGTTGAGCGGAGTGGGAACCTTTCCAGCGTTGAGGTAGATTACGCGCTGGCATGAATTCCGCACCGGCACCCGCACTCGCGCTCGCACCAGCGCCGCAGACCCTGCGCCGCGCTGACTTTCCCGCCGATTTTCGCTGGGGCTGTTCGACCTCCGCCTACCAGATCGAGGGTGCCGCGACGGCCGATGGCCGCGCCGAGTCGATCTGGGATCGGTTCTGCAGCCTGCCGGGCCGAATCCGCGACGGCTCCAGCGGCGCCACGGCCTGCGATCACTATCATCGCTGGCCCGAAGACCTGGACCTGGCGGCGCACCTGGGACTGAGCGCCTATCGATTCTCGATTGCCTGGCCGCGCATCCTGCCGAACGGACCGAACGGCGGGCTCAACGCCGCGGGCCTCGATTTCTATTCTCGTCTGGTCGACGGCATGCTCGAGCGCGGTCTGGAGCCCTGGGCCACGCTGTATCACTGGGACCTGCCGCAGCGTCTGCAGGAGCTCGGTGGCTGGAACGATCGCGACACCGTCGAGGAGTTCGTCGTTTTCGCCGACGCCGTCAGTCGTCGCCTGGGCGATCGCGTGCGCAACTGGATGACCCACAACGAGCCCTGGTGCACCGCATTCGAGGGCAACTATGAGGGCTCGCGCGCACCAGGCCTGCGAAGCTGGCGCACCGCTCTTCAGGTCTGCCATCACCTCCTGCTCTCCCATGGGAAGGTGATTCCGGTGCTGCGTGCGAATGTGCGCAACGCCCAGGTCGGCATCGCGCTCAGTCTGCATCCGCACGCAGGCGCGACGAACAGTGCGGCCGACATCGCAGCCGCACGCCGTTATGACGGCCTGCGCAATCGCTGGTTTCTCGATCCGCTCTATGGCCGCGGCTATCCCGCCGACATCTGGGCGCTGTGCGGTGACGACGCGCCACAAGTCGCGAGCGGCGATCTCGCCACGATCGCGGCGCCCACGGACTTTCTGGGCGTGAACTACTATTTCCCGGAGACCATCAGCCACGCTCCCGGGGCCGGACCGCTCGCAGCTCGAGTGGTGCCCACGCCCGGCGCGGAGCGCACCGACATCGGCTGGGAAGTCTCGCCGCAAGGCCTGTGCGCGTTGCTCGAGCGACTCGAGCGAGAGTACGGACCGCAGCAGATCTACATCACGGAAAACGGCGCCAGCTACGAGGATCAGCTCGCGCCGGACGGCGCGATCGCGGACGCGGAGCGCTGCCACTACCTGCGCCGCCATCTGCTCGCGGTACAGCAAGCGCGTGCGCGCGGCGTGCCCGTCAACGGCTATTTTGCCTGGACGCTGATGGACAACTTCGAATGGGCCGAGGGCTACACGCATCGCTTCGGCCTGGTGCACGTCGACTTTGCCACGCAACAGCGCCGCCTGAAGCACAGTGGCGCGTGGTACCGCGACTTCCTGCGGGCCGAAGCTGACTGAACAGAGTTGCATTCATGATTCATGAAAGTTGGCTCCGTCGCCTGCGCGCTGTTTGCGCCTGCGCGGCGCTCATCGGGTCGGCCGCGAGCGCTGCCCCGCAGACGGCAGTCGATGCCGTGCATCTGCAGAACTGGCCACAGGCGCACAGCCGCGGCCTGGTCGATGCGGCCACCGAAGCGCGCATCGACGAGCTGCTGGCGCGCCTGAGCCTGGAGGAAAAAGTCGGCCAGCTCATCCAGACCGACATCACCGCGATCGTGCCCGAGGATCTGCGACGCTACCCGCTCGGCTCGATCCTTGCCGGCGGCGGCTCGGGACCGAACGGTGACGATCGTGCCTCGGCCGACGCGTGGTTGCAGTGGTCGCGCACGTTACGCGCCGTTTCGCTCGAGCCGCGTCCCGGGCACACGCCCGTTCCACTGCTGATCGGCATCGATGCTGTGCACGGACACAACAACATCCTCGGTGCAGTGATCTATCCGCACAACATCGGTCTCGGCGCCGCGCACGATCCTGAGCTGGTCCGCCGCATCGGCGCTGCCACCGCCGCAGCCGTCGCAGCGACGGGCATCGACTGGACCTTCGCGCCGACGGTCGCGGTGCCCCAGGATGTTCGTTGGGGCCGCAGCTATGAAGGGTTCGCTCAGGACCCCGCGCTCGTGCGTGAGTACGCACGCGCGGCAGTCGCAGGTCTGCAGGGCCCGCCCGAACTCGCCGGAAAACTGCAGGCAGGCAAGGTGGCTGCTACTGCCAAGCATTTCCTGGGTGACGGCGGCACGGCCGACGGTGTGGATCAGGGTGACACGCAAGTTGCCGAGAGCGAGCTCATCCGGCTCCATGCCCAGGGCTATGTCAGCGCCATCGATGCCGGCGTATTGACGGTGATGGCCTCCTACTCCAGCTGGCGCGGCCAGAAAATGCACGGCAATCGTCAGCTGCTCACCGACGTGCTCAAGGGCCGCATGGGCTTCGAGGGCTTCGTGATCGGCGACTGGGACGGACACGCCCAGGTGCCCGGCTGCCGCAGCGATCGCTGTCCGCAGGCGATCAATGCCGGCGTCGACATGTTGATGGCTCCGTATCATTGGAAGGAGCTCTACGACAACACACTAGCGTCGGCGCGTTCGGGCGAGATTCCGGCGGCGCGTCTGAATGACGCTGTACGACGTATCTTGCGCGTGAAGTTCCGGCTTGGACTGTTCGAGACCGCGCGGCCCTACGAGGGTCGCATGGAATTGTTGAATTCATCCGAGAGCCGTTCGCTGGCGCGCGAGGCCGTGCGCCGCTCGCTGGTTCTTCTCAAGAACGGCGGCGCGCTGCCGATCCGCGCGTCGGCTCGCGTGCTGGTGACCGGGCCGGGCGCCGACAGTATTCCGATGCAGTGTGGCGGCTGGTGCGTGACCTGGCAGGGATACGACACCACCAACGCAGACTTTCCCGGCGCGCAGTCGGTTGCTGCCGCGATCAAGCAAGCCGTCGAATCGGGCGGCGGGCGGATGGTCGGCGACTCGGACCTCAGCGGTGCGAATCGTCCCGATGTGGCCATCGTCGTCTACGGCGAGCAGCCGTACGCTGAGACGCATGGCGACCTGCAGTTTGCCCTTTACAACGTGGGCGAGCCGCTCACGCAGCTGAAGCGACTGCAGCGCGCCGGCATTCCGACCGTGAGCGTATTTCTTTCGGGGCGTCCGCTGTGGGTGCGGCAGCAACTCGATGCCAGCGACGCCTTTGTCGCGGCGTGGCTTCCCGGCACCGAGGGCGGCGGCATCGCGGACGTGCTGATCGGCGACGCGGCAGGTCGGCCGCGCCATGATTTCAGCGGCCGACTGTCGTTCGATTGGCCGAACGGTTCGTATCCGATAGGGACCACTGGAGCCGGCGAGGCTCGGGGAGACTCCTGGCCGGCGGGCTTCGGCCTTCGCTACGCGCCGCGCACGCAGTAGTTGAGTTCAATGATCGATGCGAGCAATGGCCTGCGGCGGGGCGTTGCGAGTGCAATGGCTTGGGTCGTGCTGCCACTGTTGCTCGCGAGTTGTACGCGGGCGCCTGAAGAGAAGCTGAGCTTCAACGAAAGCATCCAGCCGATCCTCTCCGAGAACTGCTACGGCTGCCACGGCCCGGACTCCGGGTCGCGCAAGGCGGAGCTGCGACTCGATCGCGCGCAGTTTGTGTATCAGCCCCATGGAAAATTCGGCCCCGCGATCGTGCCGGGCAAGCCCGACGAGAGCCCGCTCGTGCAGCGTATCGAGGCGAAGGATCCGCAGGAGCGCATGCCCCCGCCCGAAGCGCACAAGAGCCTCGATGCTCAGCAGGTCGCCTTGTTGCGTCGCTGGGTGCAGCAAGGCGCCGAATACGAGCAACACTGGGCATTCATCGCACCTGAGAAACCCGCGCCGCCACGATCGGCCGCGGGCGATGCCTGGGCGAGCAACGACATCGACCGCTTCATTTTTTCGCGCGCGCAGGCCGAGGGGCTCGCGCCTTCTGCGGAGGCGGACAAACGCTCGCTGATCCGCCGCGTCACCTACGATCTCACGGGCCTGCCCCCAACGCCGCAGGAAGTCGTCGCGTTCGTCAACGACGCGAGTCCGCAGGCCTATGAGCAGGTGGTCGATCGCCTGCTGGCCAGTCCCCGTTACGGCGAGCACCGGGCGCGCTACTGGCTGGACGTCGCGCGCTACGGCGACACCCACGGCATTCACCTCGACAACTTCCGCAGCATCTGGCCGTATCGCGACTACGTCATCCAGGCGTTCAACGACAACGAGCCTTTCGACCGCTTCGTGCGTGAGCAGCTGGCAGGCGACCTGCTGCCCGCGCGCAGCGCGGAGCAGATCGTCGCGACCGGTTTCATCCGCGCCGGGATCAGCACCGGCGAAGGCGGCACGATCAGCGAGGAGCTGAGAGTCAATAACAAGCGCGAGCGAGCGGAGACCTACGGTGCCGCCTTTCTCGGGCTCACCGTGGGCTGTGCGAACTGTCACGACCACAAGTTCGATCCGCTGACGCAGAAGGAATTCTTTCAGCTCACGGCGTTCTTCGGGAATCTCGCCGAGAATCCTTCCAACGACGACCGGGAAGACTGGCCGCCCTACATGCGAGTGCCGACCGCGGCGAATCGCGCCGCCTACGATCACGTGCTCGAACAACGCTCCGAGGTGCAACGGCAAATCGAAGCGCGCCGTGCCGAAGCACCCAAGATCCTGACCGCGTGGCTCGACGACAAAGATGCGCGGCCGCAGCCGGTGCCTGCGGAGGCTCTGCTCGTTCGCCTGCGCTTCGACGAGCAGAAGGGCGCCACATTTGCGAACACTGCCCCTGCAGCCAGCGTGAAAGCATTCAGCGCCCACTCGGGGCAGGCGTTCTGGGGAGAGGGCACATGGCTGTGGCCCTACATGCGGCTGGACGTTGGTACGAAGCTCGAGATCCCTGACGACGCTGTGCGAGATGCCGGCAAGCAGCTGAGTGTCGGCACCTGGTTGCGGCCCTATCTTCGACCTCTCGAGCAGAACTTGCAGCCGACCGGAGTGATCGTTGCGAAAGCCGATGCGGCGCAGGCGATGCGCGGCTGGCAGCTGAGGGCGCATGAGGGACGACTGGTCTTCATCGTCGCGAGTCGCTGGCCAGACGACGCACTTGAAGTGCAGAGCACGAAACCGCTGCTCGCGGAAGGCCGCTGGAATCACGTGGCCGCAACCTATGATGGCTCGGGTAAGGCGTCGGGCGTCAGTCTCTTTCTGGATGGCCAGCCCGTGCCGCTCAAGATCAAGAAGGATCGCCTCCGCGGCGATTCGGACAGCGCGGCACCTCTGAGCTTCGGGCGCGTGCATCCAGATGCCAATCCGCTGCAACAGTCGGCCTATCAGGACTTTCGTTGGTACGCGCGCGTGCTGCCTGCCAGTGAAGTCCAGCGTCTGCCGCGCGAGGACTACGTCAGCGAGCTCACGCAGAAACCCTATGCGAGCTGGACCGATGATCAGCGCCAGGTCGTGAGTGATTTCTATTTCACTGAGCGCGACGAGAAGACGCGCGCGCTCGCGATCTCGCTGACGGCGTTCGACGCCAGGCTGGATGAGCTCTCCAAGGACGGCGCCATCACGCTCGTCAGCAAGGAAGCGCCCGGCCTCGCTTACGCAGACGTGCTCACGCGCGGTGTCTACACGGATCGCAAGGAGCGCGTACGTCCGGCGACTCCACATTTCCTGCCGCCGCTGCCCACGGATCTACCGCGGGATCGGCGAGCGCTGGCGGAATGGACGGTAGCTCGCACGAATCCACTGACAGCGCGCGTCACCGTGAACCGAATGTGGTCCGAGCTCTTCGGCACCGGCATCGTCGAGACCACCGAAAATTTCGGCACCGTGGGCGCCCGACCCACTCATCCGCACCTGCTGGACTGGCTGGCCGTGGATTTCCAGGAGCATGGCTGGGACGTGAAGCGCTTTTACAAACAGGTCGTGATGTCGGCGACCTACCGCCAGTCGGCGAGCGCCACGCCCGAACAGCTCGAGAAGGATCCCAGGAATCGCTTCCTGGCGCGCGGCCCGCGCTTCCGCATGGACGCAGAGATGCTGCGCGATACGGCGCTTGCAACCAGCGGTTTGCTCGTCGAGCGAGTGGGGGGTCCGAGCGTGCGTCCGTATCAGCCGCCCGGAATCTGGGACGGTGGGCATCAGAGCAGCAATACACGCGTGTACGTGCAGGATCATGGAAGCGCGCTCTATCGACGCAGCCTCTACACGTTCTGGAAGCGCATGGCGACCCTGCCCAACATGGACACCTTCGATGCGCCGGTGCGAGATGTCTCGTGTACGCGGCGGCAGCGGAGCAACACACCACTGCAGGCGCTCGTCATGATGAATGACGTGCAATGGATGGAAGCGGCGCGCAAGCTCGCCGAGCGTACGATCCAGCAAGCGCCAGACACCCCTGCTCGGCTCGACTTTCTCGGACAGACTCTGCTGGCCCGTTCCTGGAGCGCCCAGGAGCAGACTATTCTCGATCGCATGCTCGAGGAGTTCGAGAAGACGTACAGGGCAGACACTGCGGCCGCGAAAGCTTTGACGCATGTCGGCGAATCGAAATCCACCGCACGGGCGGCACCTGCCGATCTCGCGGCATGGACTGCGCTCGCCAGTGCAGCGATGAATCTCGATGCAGCGATCAACAAGTGAATGAGGCAGCAGCCGTCATGAGCTCACCCACTCATTCCCGTCGCGACCTTCTCTGCCGGATCGGCAGCGTGCTCGGCCTCGCGAGCGCGGCCAACCTCATCGCCGATGAATCGGCATTGGCTGCATCCTGGGTCCCGCCGAAATTTCCCAACTTCGCGCCGCGGGCCAAGCGAGCGGTGTTCCTGTTCATGTCCGGCGCTCCGCCACAGATGGACCTGTGGGACTACAAGCCCGGGCTCGAACAGCAGTTCGACAAGGATCTGCCAGCGTCCGTGCGCGGCGGTCAGACTCTGACGGGCCAGACCGCGGGCCAGGCGCGCTTTCCGGTCGCCCCCGCACACTGGGGATTCGCTCGGCACGGCGACAGCGGCCGCTGGGTCAGCGAGCTGCTGCCGTACACCGGCAAGATCGTGGACGAGCTCGCCATGATCCATTCGATGCATACCGATGCGATCAATCACGAGCCGGCGGTGCTGCTCATGACCACCGGCAACATGGTTCCGGGCAAACCGACACTCGGCGCCTGGCTGTCCTACGGACTCGGCAGCATGAATGAGAATCTGCCCTGCTTCGTCGTGCTGAACTCGCGACTGATTCCCGGCGCCGATCAGCAACCCGTATCGCCGAAGCTGTGGGGCAGCGGCTTTCTCTCGAACGAGCACGCGGGTGTCGCGTTCCGCTCCGAGGGCGATCCGGTTCTGTATCTGCACGACCCGCCCGGAATGAGCCGCCAGACGCGCCGCAGCTGGTTGACCGGCGTCAACGAGATCAATCAACTCGAATCCCAGCGGCTCGGCGATCCCGAGACACAGGCGCGCATCAAGCAATACGAAATGGCTTTTCGCATGCAGGCGTCCGTTCCGGAGCTCACGAATCTGGCCGACGAGCCGCCCAGCACCTGGTCGCTGTATGGCGAGGACGCCAAGCTTCCGGGCACGTTCGCGTACAACTGCCTGCTGGCGCGCCGAATGGCGGAGCGCGGCGTGCGCTACACGCAGATTTTTCAGCGCGGCTGGGACGTGCACTACAACGCGGTGGGCAACCTGCCGAAGCTGTGCGCCGCGACGGATCGCGCCTCCTATGCGCTCATCACCGATCTCAAACGCCGCGGCCTGCTCGAGGACACACTCGTCATCTGGGGCGGTGAGTTCGGACGCACCGTTTACAGTCAGGGCGGGCTTTCGCGGGAGAACTACGGTCGGGACCATCATCCACGCTGCTTCACGATGTGGATGGCGGGCGGCGGCACGAAGCCCGGCGTCGCCTACGGTGCCACGGACGACTATAGCTACAACGTCGTCCAGGACCCGGTGCATGTGCGCGATTGGAGCGCGACGGTGCTGTATCTGCTCGGGATCGATCACGAGAAGCTGTCGTTCAAATTCCAGGGCCTGGATCAAAAGCTCACCGGCGTCGTGCCCGCGCGAGTCGTGAAGGAGCTGCTCGCATGAGACGCAGCGCAGCGGTAACGCTCGTTGCGCCCATTACGATCATTGTCGTCTGTTCGCTGCCTCTGCTGCTTCCGCCCGATGGTGAGGAACGCAGCGAGTGGTTGCAGTTCATTGGCCATTTCCATCCTCTCGTCGTTCACTTCCCGATCGCGCTGATCCTGCTGCTGCCGGTGCTGGAGCTCGCAGCGCGCCGGCCGCAGTGGGACTTCCTGCGTCCAGCGGCGGGATTCGTGCTCACGCTTGCAATGCTGGCGGCTTTCGTGGCTCCCGTGCTCGGTTGGTGCCTGGGGCGCAGCGGCGGTTACTCGGGCCCGCTCATCACTCAACACATGCTGGGCGGAATTGCCGTTGCGGTCACGATATGCACGTGCTGGCTGCTGCGCGGGCGCAGCGTTCTCTACTACGCGCTGCTCGCGGCCGCAGTCGTCCTGGTCAGTTGGACCGGCTACCGCGGCGGACAGCTCGCGCATGGGGAAGATCACCTCACGGAGCACATGCCTGAGCCGCTTCGGACAGCGTTCGGAGTGTCGCAGGCTGCGAAGCTCGCCGCCGCACCGGACCCCAACACGTTTTACGGGGCACGCATTGCGCCGATATTTGCAACGCGCTGCACGCTATGCCACGGGGCGAACAAGCAGCGCGGCAAGCTGCGCCTGGATACGTATGCTTCCATCACGCGTGGCGGCAAGGATGGACCGGTGATCACGCCAGGCAATCCCGCGATCAGCGAGCTGGTGCGACGCATCTCATTACCGCCGGGCGCCAAAGACTTCATGCCTGCGGAGGGCAAGCCTCCACTCGATGAGACTGAGATCAAACTCATCAAGCTGTGGATCGCTGCCGGCGCATCGGCCACTCAGGCGCGGGATGCGATCGCCGGAGCGCCGGCAATGGAACGCCCGCCGGAGATCTTTGCTCCCGACTACACACTGCAGCAACGCCAGATCGGCGAGATCGAGACCGAGCTCGGTGTTCGGCTCGTCCCCCGCTCGCAGGTGAAGACAGATGGGTTGACATTACGCTGTGTAAGCGCGCCGCAACGTTGCGATGACGGTGCGATCGCGAAGCTGGCGCCGATCGGCGCACTGATCGTGGATGCCGAGCTGGCGCGAACTGCGGTGACGGATGCGGGGCTCGGGTCTCTCTCGGCGTTCAAGAACCTGCGCTACCTCGATCTTTCCCACACCGCGGTCACCGGTGCGGGCGTGAAAAAGCTGGCCGCACTCGAGCAGCTCGAAAGGCTCAATCTGACGGCGGACTCGGTGAGCAGCGCTGATCTCGAATCCTTGCGTCACAGCAAGGCTCTCAAACGCATCTATGACTTCCCCGCTCAATGAAGCGCACGCCTCACGACGATGTTTCGAAACGAGACTCGACCGTCCTCGCCGCCTTGCAGGTAGATCGGGCCGGGCAGCGCTTCGTGGCTGTCGAGCGCGCCGCCCGTGATGCCGGGAATCTCTTCATCGGCAATGATCGTGCGGCCATCCAGCACAACGGTCACATGTCGTCCGATCAGCATGAGATCGAAGGCGTGCCATTGCGCAGGCTGGCGCGGCGCCGGCGGTGAGGGCGCAATAAAGCCGTAGATGCTGCCCGTGCCCCAATTGGCCGGCTCCGGATTCGGATCGTCTTCGATCTGGACCTCGTAGCGCCCGCGCAAGTACACACCGCTGTTGGATCCCGGCGCGCACATGAATTCGATGTGCAGCTTGAAATCTTCGAACTGCGCGTCACTCAACAGATCAGGCCCGCGCCCCGGACTGATGAGCGTTCCGTCTGTGACCCGCCAGACACTCTGGGCGCCCGGGTCGCTCATGCGCCAGCCACTCAGATCCCGGCCGTTGAATAAAGTGATCGGCTTTCCCCAGCGTGGTGTTCGCGCCCGCTCGAGCGTCGGCGCAGGTTCTCCTCGCCAGGTCCAGTGAATCCCGTCCGGGCCACTCGTAGTCCCGACCAGCGATTTTCCCGAAAGCCGGCCCTCGAAGATCAGGTCCGCAGAGGTGGCCTCCTCTTCCTTGGGCGACACCATGCGAATGCCGCCATTCACGAGCTCCGCGTGCGGCAGCAATCGCGCATGTCCCCAGCGAGCAACCATGCGCGCCTGCAATTTCCCATGGTCCTGACTGATCTCGAGCCAGGATGCGAATTCGCGCTGCGGTGTCTGCAGCGTGACATCCCACCGCCCGAGAAACGGAGCTGCATCAGGTGTCGAAGCAGCGTTGGCGCAACTGCACGCGGACGCGAGCAGCGTCAGCAATGCCAGGTCCCACAGAATGGCTGCGCGCTTCATCAATCAGACGCGACGGTGCACGCCATTGCGAAAGTTCTCGAGCATGTGTTCGCAGGTGCGCAGCGTGAACGCCATGATGCTGATCGTCGTCGTTTTGTCGGTCGGACTCGGAAAGACGCTGGCGTCGCACACGTAGAGATTCGCAACGTCGTGCGTTTGACCGTAGCGATTGGTCACGAAGTGCTTCGGATCATTGCCCATTCGGCAGGTCCCCGTTTCGTGCAGGCTCCAGCCGGGCATGTTGGGTTGCGACGCGGAGCTTTCGTAGACACCGCCCGCCGCACGGATCACCTCGGCGATGATTTGCTTCGAGTGCTCCCACATCTGCAGCACGTTGTCGTCCCATTTGAAATGCAGCCGCGCCACCGGCATGCCGTAGCGGTCGGTCACCTTGGGATCGAGGTCGAGGTAGTTCGTCGGCGAGGGCAGCGAGGGCGCCTGAATCGTGAAGCTCACCGGCGAGGGATAGCGACGCTTCACTTCGCGCTTGTAGGCCGAGCCAAACCCTTCGGTCTGCACCGCGTACCACGGGTATTCAGTACAGCCGCCGCCCGGGTAGACGGAATAGCCGCCGACAAACTTCTCCTCGTGCGGATTGTTGAGATTCTGCCAGCGCGGCAGCCACGCCGGCTGGTTGTCGCCGACGTTGTCGGGGAAGCTCGGTTGTCCGAGCAATTGCGGCAGATGACCATTGGCCGATTCGCCGTAGAGGTGGTCGCACAAGTTCCGTCCGAGCTGCCCGCTCGAATTGGCGATGCCGTCCGGCCAGCGCGGCGACTTCGAGTTCAGCATGATGCGCGCGGATTCGAGGCACGACGCCGCGACGACGACCGCGCGCGCGCGCACTTCGACCTCCTGTCCGGTCTTGCGATCGATGTAGGCGACGCCGCTGGCAGCTCCGTTCTTGTCGACCAGAATGTTCTTGGCGAGCGCGTCGGTCCGCAATTCCAGGTTGTTGGTCGCCTCCGCGCGCGGCAGGAACCGCCACGGCGTCGAGAAGAATGAGCCCGTGTCACAGCCCGTCGTGCACGCGCCGCAGAAGTGGCACGCGGGACTGCCTTCGTGATTTCTGGTCAGCTGCGCGATGCGATCGGGCAAGTACGGCACGCCGACCTTCTGCGCGCCCTGCTGCAGGATGTGATCGAGGCAGCGGAAGTTGAACGGCGGAAGATACTCGCCATCCGGGTTGCTCGGCCGGTTCTGCACCGTGCTCGCGACGCCGATCATCCGCTCGACGCGGCTGTAGTACGGAGCGATCTCGCGGTACTCCAGCGGCCAGTCGATGCCAGCGCCCGTGAGAGTCGCGGCGCGAAAGTCGATGTCGCCGAAGCGGGCCGAAGAGCGGCCCCAGAAATTGGTCTTGCCGCCCACCGCGAAACATCGCGGCCACATCCACTGCGTGCCGGGCGCGGTCGTGAACGGAATCTCGTGTTCCCACACGCCCTCGACCCATTCGTTGTCCATGAAACCATAGGACTCGGCCCGCTTCGCCGGATCGCCGAAGCCGCGAAACTTCATGTCCCAGGGCATGCGGTGGTGGCGGAAGTCCTTGCTCGGATCGAGCCTGCGTCCCGCGTTGAGCGCACAGACCTTGAGGCCGGCTTCGCACAGCGTCTTGATCGCCATGCCGCCGCCGGCCCCGGTGCCAATGACGACGACGTCGTAGGTTTTCGTGGGCACGGCGTTCACCACTTTGCAGCAGGCAGATGCCGGTGGGCGGGATCATTCGTGTGCGGGCACGCCGGCGATTCCGCGTAGTAGCGCAAGGCTGGGTTGTCGAGTTCCTGGTAACCGATCTTGCTGCTGTAGAAACCCATTACCGTCAGCTCGCGAATGCGCCGAAAGAATTCACGCCCCACCTCCTCGCCCTCGCGATACTTCGCGCGGTAGGCGAGCGGCTCGAGCAGCGACTCCTGCCGCGACTCCGTCAGAGCGAGGAACGGCTGACCGAACGCGCGCTCGACATGCGCCTTGAACCACGCAAGGCCGGTGCGCATCGCCTGCTGTTGTTCCTCGTCATGGGCAACCATGAAGTCGACGAACTCGGCGGCGCCGGCCTCGCGCGCGCCCGGTGTCTCGTCGCTGGGAATGATCAGCTGCGCCAGCTGCTCGATGACCGCGTATTCCTGGCTGGCGAAGAACTGAGGTGTGTACGCCGCTGGACGGACCGGCGCCGGTTCGGCGCTGGGATGCTCAGCGGCGTAGGCCCAGCGCACGAAGCCTGGAAAATGCGCCGCGACTGCTGCGACCCCCAGGACGCGCAGAATCTCTCTACGCTGAATGTCTTGTCCGGCCACTGTTGCTTCCTCATCTCGAAGAGGTCGTTTCGCCCACCCGTTGCCTCAGCCGCAGATCGCGCGAAGAGGCGCCTACGTAGATCGTGCGCGCGCCCGAGACGACGTGCCACGCCGAATCGGCGATCGACCAGTAACGCAGCCGATCGGGCGCAATGTGCAGGCGCACGCTCGTTGACTCACCGGGACGCAGCCTGATCCGCTGGAAGTCGGCGAGCGCGCGCACCGCGAAATCGACTCCGGCGGGCGGCGCCTCGGGCGCGCCGAGGTAAGCCTGCACCACCTCGTCGGACGCACGTGAGCCAACGTTGCGGACCGTGCAACTGACGTCGAGTCCTCCGTCGGCCGCGCTGCGTACCGACAGACGCGAATAATCGAAACGCGTGTAGGAGAGTCCGTGACCGAACGGGAACAGCGGGTCGATTTGTTCGCGGTCGAACCAGCGATAGCCGATGTGAATGCCTTCGGCATACTGAGTACGGTCTGCCACGCCCCGCGACGATCGCTCGGGATGAGCTGGATCGGTCGCAGGCCCATCTTCGAGCCGCCGCGGCCAGGTGAACGGCAGCCGACCCGCCGGGCTCACCTTGCCCGTGAGCAGATTCGCGGCGGCCCAACCGCCTTCGTCGCCCGTGTACCACATCTCGAGCACAGCGCGGACCTGCTTGAGCCAGGGCATCGCCACGGCTTGTCCTGTGTTGAGCACGACGATCGTGTTCGGGTTCACGGCCGACACTGCTGCGATCAGTCGGTCCTGATCGCCGGGCAAGCCGAAGAACGGGCGATTGCGGCTCCACGCGAAGACCACCGCGATCTTGGAGTCGCGGGCTGCAGCAATGGCTTCAGCGAACGCGCGCTGCTTCATCTCGGGAGTCACCCAGGCAAGGCGCGCCTGCACCTGATCACCGCTGCCATCGGGCTCGACCTCGACGGTGATGGTGTGCGGGCCCGCGGTCAATTGCACGAGACGGCGCAGATTGTCCAGGCCATCGGTCGTCGGGACTACGTTGTCGCGATTGGGAAATACGATGTCGCCGTGTCCACCCCACCAGGCCATCCTGCCGGCGTAGCGACCATCGATCACGAACTTGCCTGTCGCGCCGAGCAGCTGCAGGTCGATGTCGTAATCACCAGCGACTGGCACAGTCAACGTAGCGCTCCAGCGCGCCTTCGTACCGGCCGGGAGCGGGCGGCCGGAACGGCGCGTGAAATCGATGCGCTCGCCGGCGACCGGGACCTTCGAGTCACCATCGATCCGCGTAACGTCGGTGAGTGCGCTCGCTGGGATCGGCACACCGGTCATGTCGTCCGCGACGGCGAGCTTGAGTCCAGTGCTCTTCTTCATGGCCTTCAGCGCATGCCATGCACCGACCTGACGCTCCGCGCGGCCGTAAGACTGCTCGGAGCCAGTGACGATCGCAAAGGTTTGCTGAGCACCCGGTCCGATGAGAGCCAGCGAATCGAGATCGGCGTCGCGCAGCGGCAGCACGCCATCATTCTTGAGCAACACCGCGCCGCGCTCGGTGGTGCGCTGGATGATGCGAGCATTCGCCTCGATGTTCTGTGGCGCCACTACGTGCGTCGGCGGGTGGTCGAGCCAGCCGAAGCGCTCGATCTGCCCGAGCACGTGAGCAGCTGCGCGATCGATGTCGGCGTCGACTACGCTGCCGCGTGCCAGCGCCTCTCCGAGTCCGCTGGAAACACCCGGCGGCGGCGGCGGCTCGTTGACATCGGGCTCTGCAACCGGGTGTCGCTGCTCCTCGGGTGCGCCGGCGCTCATGATTTCGACGAGCTCCTTGACCTCCTCTTGCGTCATTCCCTGCTCATCGGGTTCCTGGTCGAGCGCAAAGAACGCCTTCGGCCCTGTTCCCGGCTGCTCCATGTCCAGGCCGCGCGCGATGAACTCCGCGCCGTGCGTCGCGCCCCAATCCGACGTCACGAATCCGCGGAACCCATACTCGTTGCGCAGGACGCCTTCGAGCGTCTCCTCGTTACCGCACGAGTAGACGCCGCCGATCCGGTTGTACGAGCACATCACGGAGGCGACACCGGCATCCACGACGGCTTTGAACGGCGCCAGATAGACCTCGCGCAGCGCCTGGCCATCGACAATCGCGTCCTGCGCCCCTTCGTAGGCAACGAAGTGCTTCGCCTGCGCCATCACGCCCTCGGCTTGCGCCGCGACGACGAACTGCGCGGCGAGCGTGCCCGTCAGCACCGGATCCTCGCCGAGCGTGTTGTAGGCTCGCTCGAACGTCGGATCACGGTACATATTAATGTAGGGCTCGAGGATCACATCGATGCCGAGCGCGCGCGCATCACGTCCGATGACCGCGCCGTTCGCTGCAGCCTCCTCGCGGCTGAAGGTCGCGGCCACCGTGAGCGTAGACGGCATTCCAGTCGATGCGTGGCGCACGAGCACGCCGGGCGGACCATCGGCGAAGCGCAGGTCGGGGATGCGAAGGCGCGGCACACCGCGGATCCAGCCCGCCTGGCCCAGGAAAGTAGCGTCCGGTTCGCGCGCACCCCGAATGACAGCCAG
Organism: Steroidobacteraceae bacterium; assembly: GCA_036555785.1. Lineage (GTDB taxonomy): Bacteria > Pseudomonadota > Gammaproteobacteria > Steroidobacterales > Steroidobacteraceae > Steroidobacter. The sequence goes on along the minus strand of DATBKP010000177.1, from coordinate 1,697 downwards.
CTTCTCCTCTCGCGACATCTGTGCGAGCAGACCGCGCACGCGCGGAGAGACATCATCGGGTGGCGGTTGCCCCGCCGCAGCCGTCGCACCGATCAGGATGATCGCGAGTGCGAGCCGGCCTTGGGGCTTCATGTCGAGGAGCAGTGCTGCGCAATGAACTCGGCATGCGTGGGCATTGCCTCGACACATGCCGAGATCGCGCGCTGTGCGTCGGCCAGGAAGGCGCGAACGTCTTCGATGCGGCGCAGGTCGGCAAAGGGATGGTAGCCGCTCGCGTGAATGTGCTGCCCCTCCATCACCTGTACCCAGCTCAACTCGCCGAACAGCTCATTTTCCTCGCGGAAGAAGCGGCCGTTGCTGCGGTACAGGTCGATCTTGTGTTTCAGCGTGGACGGTACTTCCATCGCGCTGCAATGCTGCCAGAACGGCGTGTCGTCGCGCTGCGTAGCCTTGTAGTGCAGGATGATGAAGTCGCGCACGCGCTCGTACTCGATCGACGTCTGCGCGTTGAACTCGTCGATGTCGGCCTGGTCGAAGCCGCCGCGCGGGAACAGCGTCATCAGCCGCGAGATCGAAGTCTGGATCAAGTGGATGTTGGTGGACTCGATCGGCTCGAAGAAGCCGGCCGCCAGGCCCATGGCAACGACGTTGCGGTTCCAGCCGCGCTTGCGCCGGCCTGGCATGAAAGGGATGTGCCGGGGTTCGGCCAGCGGCTCGCCGTCCAGGTTGCCCATCAGGATCGCAGTCGCGTCCTCCTGGCTCATGAAGCGACTGGAGTACACGTGGCCATTGCCGATGCGATGCTGTAGCGGGATGCGCCACTGCCAGCCGGCGCCGTGCGCCGTAGCGCGCGTCATCGGGATCAAGGGCTCCACTGAGCGGCAGGGGACGGCGACCGCGCGGTCACAGGGCAACCAGTGCGACCAGTCGTCGTAGCCCGTGTGCAAGGTCTGCTCGATGAGCAGGCCACGCATGCCCGAACAGTCGACGAACAATTCTCCTGGGACGCGGCGGCCATCGCCCAGCACCACGGCGCTGATAAATCCATCCGGCTCGCGCTGCTGCACGCTGACGATCTTGCCTTCAATGCGCTCGACACCGTTGCGCTCGGCCAGCTGGCGCAGGAATCGGGAGTACAGCCCGGCGTCGAAGTGATAGGCGTACGCGATTTCGCTCAGCGGTGACCCCTTCATATCGGGACGAGGCCGCATGAACTTGGCGCGGCGCGGAGCCGCGGTGTTGATGGAGTAGTCGCCCAGAGCAGCGGCCACACCTCCCTGAACGCCCCGCAGCCAGAAGTGGTGGAACGGCAGTCCGTGCAGGTCCGGGCCGAGCTTGCCGAATCCGTGGATGTAGCGGTCGCCGATGGCACCCCAGTTCACGAATTCGATGCCGAGCTTGAACGTGCCGCGCGTGGCACGCAGGAACTCGTCCTCGTCGATGCCCAGAATGCGATTGAAGGCGACGATGTTCGGGATCGTCGCCTCGCCGACACCGATGATGCCGATTTCGTCGGATTCTACGAGACGAATCGAGCAGGTGCGCCCGAAGTGGTGCGAAAGTGCGGCGGCCGTCATCCAACCTGCGGTGCCACCGCCAACGATGACGATGTCACGGATCAGCGGTCCGGCCACGCCTCGACTCCAGTAGATCTTCGGTGTCCGGGCGTGGGGGGGGGGGGGGGGGGGGGGGGGGGG
>DATBKP010000176.1:0-24010 GCA_036555785.1 Steroidobacteraceae bacterium | reverse complement strand
ACCAGCGGATCGAGCTGGCGGCTGGTCGAGTCGAGCGGGTTCACCGCCGGGTAGATGCCGAGCGAGGCGATCTGACGATCGAGCACGACGGTCGCGTCGAGATGCGCGAAGGTCGTAGCGGGCGACGGGTCGGTGAGGTCGTCCGCAGGCACGTAGACAGCCTGGATCGAGGTGATCGAGCCGGTCTTGGTGGATGTGATGCGCTCCTGCAGCACGCCCATTTCTTCGGCGAGCGTCGGCTGGTAACCCACCGCCGACGGCATACGGCCGAGCAGCGCGGACACTTCGGTGCCGGCGAGCGTGTAACGGTAGATGTTGTCGATGAACAGCAGCACGTCGCGGCCCTTGCCGGACTCGCCCTTCTCGTCGCGGAAGTATTCGGCCATCGTGAGGCCGGTGAGCGCGACGCGCAGGCGGTTGCCCGGCGGCTCGTTCATCTGGCCGTACACCATCGCGACCTTCGAGTTCGACAGATCCTTGGTGTCGATGACGCCCGCTTCCATCATCTCGTGGTAGAAGTCGTTGCCTTCGCGCGTGCGCTCGCCGACGCCCGCGAATACCGACAGACCGGCGTGCTGTTTCGCGATGTTGTTGATGAGCTCGAGCATGTTGACGGTCTTGCCGACGCCGGCGCCGCCGAACAGGCCGATCTTGCCGCCCTTGGCGAACGGCATCAGCAGGTCGATGACCTTGATGCCGGTGACCAGCAGCTCCTGGCCGCCGGCCTGATCTTCGTACGAAGGCGCCGGGCGGTGGATCGGCCAGTGCTCCTTCGCCTGCACCGGACCTTTCTCGTCCTGCGGCGCGCCGAGCACGTCCATGATGCGGCCGAGCGTCGCCTTGCCGACCGGCACTGCGATCGGGCCGCCGGTGGCCTTCACCGACAGGCCGCGCTTCAGGCCTTCGGACACACCCATCGCGATGGTGCGTACGACGCCGTCGCCGAGCTGCTGCTGCACTTCGAGCGTGAGATCCACGTCCTCGAGCTTGAGCGCCTCGTAGACTTTCGGAATCTGCTCGCGCGGAAACTGCACGTCGATGACCGCGCCGATGATCTGCACGATCTTGCCGGTAGACATTTGCGTAGACATGTTGCTCGTTTCCTCGCTCAAACCGCTGCGGCGCCGCCCACGATCTCGCTGATCTCCTTGGTGATCGCGGCCTGGCGTGCCTTGTTGTAGATCAATTGCAATTCTTCGATGAGCTTGCCGGCGTTGTCGGTGGCGCTCTTCATCGCGACCATGCGCGCTGCCATCTCGCAGCCGACATTCTCGACCGCGCCCTGGTAAACCTGCGATTCGATGTAGCGCATCAGCACGCCATCGAGCAGTTCCGCCGCGGACGGCTCGTAGATGTAATCCCAGAGCTTCTGCAGCTCGTCTTCGTCCTGGGTAACGACCGGCAGCAGCTGGTGGATGGCCGGCTTCTGACTCATCGTGTTGAGGAACTCGTTGTGCACGAGGAACACGCGATCGAGCTGGCCCTGCGTGTACAGGTCGAGCATCACCTTGACGGTGCCGATCAGGTCCGCCACGTGCGGCCGATCGCCCAGGTGCGTGACGGTGGCCAGCGTCTTGACGTTGCTGAGCCGGCGGAAGAACTGCACGCCCTTCGAGCCGATCAGGCACAGCGAAACCGGCGTGCCGCGGCCCTGCCAGTCGCGGATCGCCGCGAGCGCCGCCTTGAACAGGTTCACGTTCAGGCCGCCGCACAGGCCGCGATCGGTGGTGATGATGATGAAGCCGACGTTCTTCGCCTCGCGCTCCACCAGGTAGGGATGACGGAAGTCCGGATTCGCCTTGCGCAGATGGCCGATCACGCGGCGGATGCGCTGCGCGTACGGACGCGTGGCGCGCATGCGCTCCTGCGCCTTGCGCATCTTGCTGGCGGCGACCATCTGCATCGCCTTGGTGATTTTCTGCGTGCTCTTGAAGCTCGCGATCTTCACCCGGATTTCTTTGACGCCCGGCATGGCTTCAGTACGTCCCGGTGGCGGCGAACTCTTCGGAGATCTTCTTCAGCGTCGCTTCATGCTCCGGCGACAGCACCGGGTTCTTCAGCATCGCGTCCATCTGCGACTTGTAGTTGGTCTTGGCGAACGCCTGCAGGCCGGCCTCGAACGCGCCGATCTTCTTCAGCTCCACCTTGTCCATGTAGCCGTTGTTGACGGCGTAGATCGACAGCGCCATCTCCGCGACCGACATCGGCGCGTACTGCTTCTGCTTCATCATCTCGGTGACGCGCTGGCCGCGCTCCAGCTGCTTGCGGGTCGACTCGTCCAGGTCGGAAGCGAACTGCGAGAACGCCGCGAGCTCGCGGTACTGCGCGAGCGACAGCTTGATGCCGCCCGACAGCTTCGAGATCAGCTTGGTCTGCGCCGCGCCGCCGACGCGCGACACGGAGATGCCGGCATTCATGGCCGGGCGGATGCCGGCGTTGAACAGATCGCCTTCGAGGAAGATCTGGCCGTCGGTGATCGAGATGACGTTGGTCGGCACGAACGCGGTGACGTCGCCCGCCTGCGTCTCGATGATCGGCAGGCCGGTCAGCGAGCCGGTCTTGCCCTTGACCTTGCCGCCGGTCTTCTTCTCGACGTATTCCTCGTTGACGCGCGCTGAGCGCTCCAGCAGGCGCGAGTGCAGGTAGAACACGTCGCCCGGATACGCTTCGCGGCCCGGCGGACGGCGCAGCAGCAGCGAGATCTGGCGGTACGCCCACGCCTGCTTGGTCAGGTCGTCGTAGATGATCAGCGCGTCTTCGCCGCGGTCCATGAAGAACTCGCCCATGGCGCAACCCGCGTACGGCGCGAGGTACTGCATCGACGCCGGCGTCGAGGCGGAGGCGGCGACGATGATCGTGTGTTTCATCGCGTCGTGCTCTTCGAGCTTGCGCACGACGTTGGCGATCGAGCTCTGCTTCTGGCCGACCGCGACGTAGATGCACTTAATGCCGCTGTTCTTCTGATTGATGATGGTGTCGACGGCGAGCGCGGTCTTGCCGGTCTGGCGGTCGCCGATGATCAGCTCGCGCTGGCCGCGGCCGATCGGCACCATCGAGTCGACGGCCTTGTAGCCGGTCTGCACCGGCTGGCTCACCGACTTGCGGAACACCACGCCGGGCGCGACGCGCTCGATCGGCGAGTTGTGGTCGGCCTTGATCGGGCCCTTGCCGTCGATCGGCTTGCCGAGCGAGTCGACGACGCGGCCGAGCAGGCCCTCGCCGACCGGCACTTCGAGAATGCGGCCGGTGGTCTTCACCGTGTCGCCTTCCTTGATGTGCTTGTACTCGCCCAGCACGACCGCGCCGACCGAGTCCTGCTCCAGGTTCAGCGCCAGGCCGAAGCTGCCGCCCGGGAACTCCAGCATCTCGCCGTACTTGACGTCGGCGAGGCCGTGGATGCGCACGATGCCGTCGGTCACGGTCACGACCGTGCCGATGTTGCGCTCCTCGGCGGCGCTGGCGAACTTCTCGATGCGCGCCTTGATCAGATCGCTGATTTCGGAAGCTTTGATGGCCATGATTCCACTACCCTCTAATGCATGATCTGCGACGCGAGCCGCTCGAGCCGTGCCTTGAGCGAGCCGTCGATGACGAAGTCGCCGGCACGCACGATCGCGCCGCCGAGCAGGCTGGCGTCGACTGCGCAGTGCAGGCGCACTTCACGCTTCAATCTCTTCTGCAACGCCGCCGCCAGGCGCTTGCGCTGCGCTTCGTCGAGCGGCACCGCCGAGGTGACGTGCACGTCGGTGATGTTCTCGATCTCGGCGCGCAGCTCCTCGTAGATCGCGGCGACCTCGGGCAGCACGCCCAGGCGCCGATTGACCGCCAGCGTGCTGAGGAAATTGCGGCCGCGCTCGTCGGCGCTGCTCGCTTCCGCGATCAGCTCCACCAGGTCGGTCGGCTGCACGCGCGGGCTCGACAGGAGCTTGACGACACGCTCGTCGGCGACCGTGGTCGCGGCGGCGGCGAGCATCTGCGACCAGCGCTCGAAATCCTTGTGCTCCTGCGCCGCTTCGAAGGCGGCCCGGGCGTAGGGACGTGCGAGAGTGACTTTCTCGGCCATGCCGCTAGCCCCGCTCGATCTCGAGCGCCAGCTTCTCCAGCAGGTCGGCGTGCGTCTTGGCGTCGACCTCGCGGCCGAGCAGCTTGCTCGCGCCGGCGACGGCGATGTTCGCCACTTCGCGGCGCAGCTGCTCGCGGGCGCGGTTCGACTCCAGAGTCACTTCGGTGCGCGCATCGGCGAGCAGGCGCTGGCCTTCGGCGATCGCCGTGCCGCGCGCTTCCTCGACGACCTCGTTCGAGCGGCGGTTCGCCTGCTCGACGATCTTGTTGGCCTGCACCCGCGCTTCCTTGATGATGTCGGTCGCGTTCGCCTTCGCTTCCGCGAGGCTCTTCTCGGCCTTCTCCGAGGACGCGAGCCCGTCGGCGATCTTGCGCTGCCGCTCTTCGATCGCCTTGATCAGCGGCGGCCAGATGAAACGCATCGTGATCCAGCCGAGGATCACGAACACGATCGTCTGGATGAACAGTGTTGCGTTGAGATTCACGGCCGGCGACCTGCGGTTACTTGAACGGGTTGGCGGTCGCGAACCACAGCGCGATGCCGACGCCGATGATGAACGACGCGTCCACCAGCGCGAGCAGCAGGAAGACCTTGGTCTGCAGCACGTTCATCAGCTCCGGCTGGCGCGCGGAAGCTTCGATGTACTTGCCGGCCATGTTGCCGACGCCGATGCAGGCGCCGAGCGCGCCGATACCGATGATCAAACCGCAAGCAAGTGCAACAAAGGCGACGTCCGTCATGAGAGTTCTCCGGGGATGAAACTGCGTGTGGATTCGTGATTGTCAGTGGTGGGCATGGGCCTGGCCGATGTACGCGAGCGTCAGCATCATGAAGACGAACGCCTGCAGCAGCACGATCAGGATGTGGAAGATCGCCCAGGCCGTGCCGGTGATCAGGTGCAGCGCGATGCCGACGACGGTTACGCTGCCGCCGAGGCCGGCGATCAGGAAGAAGATCAGCTCGCCGGCGTACATGTTGCCGAACAGTCGCATGCCGTGGGAAAAGGTGCGGCCGACGTATTCGATGATGTTCATCGCGAGGTTGGCGACGCCCAGCAGCAGCGCCAGCAGCCAGCTGAGCGGGTTGAGCGTCAGCTTCGTCTGGCCGAACGGGGCGCCGATGAGCTCGTGCAGGAAGCCGCCGAGCCCTTTGATCTTGATGCTGTAGTAGAAGGCCAGCAGCAGCACGCCCAGCGCCAGACCGAACGTCAGATTCAGATCCGCGGTCGGCAGCGGCCGCAGGTAGGGCACACCCAGCTTGCGTGCTGCGGTCGGAAACCAGTCGACCGGCAGCAGATCGACGGCGTTCATGACCGTGACCCAGCAGAACACGGTGAGCGCGAGCGGTGCGATGTACTTGAGCGAGCCGTGGACCATGGTCTTGGCCTGCTCTTCCACCATCTCCACCAGCATCTCGACCGCCGTCTGGAACTTGCCGGGAACGCCGGCGGTGGCCCGGCGTGCTGCCAGGCGCAGCACCAGCAGCACGATTGCTGCGCACACCAGCGAAGAGACGATCGTGTCCCAATGGACGACGCTCAGGTCGAATATCGAGTGCTGTTCCTTACTCGACAGGTAATGCAAATGGTGCGAGATGTACCCGGACAGAGTTTCGCCGTGGTCACCGCCGCTCTCACTTGCCATCAGCGTCACTCGCATACTTCTTCCCGAACACAAACCACGCCCAGTACGCCACCATCGCGCCGAACAGTCCGGCCAGCACCGCCAGCGGCGCGAACATCCTGGATCGCAGCACGACCAGCAGCAGGCTGATGGTCACGACGACCTTGAACAGCCAGCCCGCGAGAAAGCTCATCGCGCTCATCCGCATGCCGTGCGTCAGGCTGTGTTTGAACAGCACCAACGCCATGTATACGGTCCACACCAGCCCGATGCCGCCGCCCGCCAGTGCCGACAGCGCCGCCCGCCCACCGAGCGTCACTGCGAATATTGCGGCGAGCACGCCGATCCACAACGCCTGCCAGAGCAGAATTCGCAGCGACTGGCGCGCGGCCGCCGCAAGCGGGTTGCTACTCACGGACAGCAAAAATGCCACCGTGCTGGCAGCCGAGCGATCGGCACGTGTGGCATCTCAGTTACGAAGAAAATGCCAGCCGGAGGTCCCCACCGGCCGGAAAAGGCGGCGCATTATACGCAGCGATTTGCGCTGCTTCAACAAAGAGATAGGCCCGAGAAACAGGCCTGCAGCGGCGTGACGTAATCCTACAGCCGGTAGCGCACTTTGATCATGAACTGGTCGGCGTCCCGCACGTCGGACATGTGGCCGAACAGCGACCCGACGCTGCGCTCGTCGTCGCGCAGCAGGTCGAAGCCGCCGCGCGCGTAGACGAGGAACAGCTCCGACAGCGGGCCGATCTCGTAGCGGTAACGGATCTGCAGCCCGAGATTGTTGACCGTGAACGGCGCCAGCGGCTCGGGCACCGCCAGAAGGTTGCCGCCGGCGTCGGTCCGATAGGCGGTGCGCGGTTCCGCATCGATGCCGATCCACTGCCACTTCACCCGCAGCTCGTGCCGCGGCGCCGGAATCCAGTCGACGCGGAAGTCGTAATCCAGGCGCTTGCCGCGGTACGAGCCGAACAGGTTGTCCTGCTCCCACAGCAGCCAGTCGTCGAAGTAGTACGGCAGCAGATCGAGCCGCAGCGTCAGCTTCTCGGTCGGATACCAGGAAGTCGTGACTTCCAGGCGCTCGCTGTAGTCGTGCACGCCCTGCTGATACAGGTAGCCGCCGAACGTCAGCTGCCAGTCGCCGAAACGCGGTGTAGTCGCGTCGAAATAGGCGCTGGCGCGCTGGTCGATCTGCACCGGCCCGTTGCCGCGCGAGATCAGGTCGTCGACGCCGCTGGTGAGGTAGCGCACCTCCCCGTAGACGTTCCAGTTGCTCGAGTACTGCACCGTCCGCGACAGCTGCAGGCGCGACGGCAGGCGCTCGCCGTCGGCGTTCTCTCGATAGTAGGCATACAAGCGCTGGGTCTCGCCGCTGATGCGGCCCTCGCGCGCCCCCGGCACCCGGCGGTTGGTCTCCCATTCGACCTGGCGCAGCGAGTTGCGCTCCATGTAGCCGAGGTCGTTCAGGTCGAAGCGGTCGTCGATGTAGAGCAGCTTGAGCGTATGACTGAGCGGGGCGGAGCGATTGAAGTCCGTCTGCAGCCACGCTTCATAGCCGCTGGTATCCGGCGGGCTCTGCTGCACGCCGAGCGGCGCGACATCGACCTCGGCGTGGCCACCGATGTCGGAGCGGATGACCTGCCCGGAGACGCGCCACCGCTCGTTCGGCGTGAGCTCGTAGTCGACCGCGTTGACGAGTGCGTCGCGATCGAGGAACGGATGATCGGTCCACGTGCCGAGATAGCCGATGCGCGCGTGCTCCAGCGGCAGCGCGATGCGCGTCGCCGCGAACAGCCGCCCGATGTCGTCCTGGTAGTCGTTCTCCTCCGCCACGAAAGCGCCGTAGACCAGCGAGTGCGCGGTACCGGTCAGCTTGACTGCCACGTCGATGTCGGACGAGCCCGCGCTGAGATCGTCCGGCGCGGCGCCGATGCGGCGCGTGTAGATGAGCTGGCCGTTGGCCGGCGTGCGCAGGTCGAAGATGCCCTGGTTCTCGGTGAAGAACGGCCGCTTGTCGGTGAACACGGTCTCGATCGCCGAGAAATCCACGACCAGCTCGTCGCTTTCGACCTGGCCGAAGTCCGGGTTGAGCGTCGCGGCCAGCCACACCGCCGGCGAGATCTTCCAGCTGATGTCGGCGCCGGCTTTGAGCTGCGTGTCGTCGTCGATCAGATCGGAACGCACCGTCGCGTACGGCACGAAGTCGAACGACTGCCGGGTGTCGAATTGCGGAATCGAGACGCGGCGGAAGTCCGACAGGAACACTTCCGACTCGTCGCTGATGCCCGGGCACGCGTAGCGCTCGCCGCGCTCGAACAGGAAACGCGATGCGTAGACGCCGATAGTGCGCGTGTCGGCGGCGGACTTGTGCATGTTGATGCTCGACCACGGCACCAGGATCTCGACGAACCACTGATCGTCGGTCTCGCGCACCGCGTGCTCCCAGGTCGCATCCCAGTCGCGATCGAACTTGCTCTGGTTCGTCACCAGCCCGTCGCGGACGCCGCCGCCCAGAGCGACGGCGAACTCGTAGCCGACCTGTGCGCTGGCGTCGAAGTCGACGATCAGCGCGACGCTGTCGCCCGTGAACCATTCCGCATCGCGCGGCGTGCGCGGCCGCATGCGCCGCTCCTGCGGCGGCTGGTCGATGATGAAAGCGGCGGCGAGCCCGCGCTCGGTGGAAAGGATGCGCACGTCGCTGCCGTAGCGGGGATCGTCGCGCAGGAACGGCAGCGTGCGACGCCAGTCGTCGCAGCGGATCGCGTTGGCCCACTCGGGCTCGTCGATGCGACCGTCGACGACGATCTCAGCGCGTGCAGGGACTGCGGCGGCAACGCACAGGAGCAGCGCGAGCCGCAGGAAATTCCAGCCTCCGTGCACCGGCAGCATGACCGATCATCCCACGCGGTCAGCGTATATGTTCGAGAATACCGTCGAGCTCATCGAGCGTGTGGTAGCTGATGACCAGCTTGCCCTTGCCCGATGCCGTGTGTTGCACGGCGACCTTGGCGCCGAGCTTGTCGCTCAGCTCGCTCTCCAGTTTGCGGATGTTGGCATCGACGCGCGGCGCGCTCTCCGCCGCGGCCTGCGGCTGCGTCGTGAGCCGCTTGACCAGCGCCTCGGTCTCGCGCACCGACAGACTCTTCTTCGCGACCAGCGCGCCGACTTCGGCCTGCTGGCGTTTGGTCTCGAGCGCCAGCAGCGCGCGAGCGTGGCCCATCTCCAGCTCGCGATGCTCGACCAGCGTCTTCACTTCGTCGGTGAGCTCGAGCAGCCGCAGCAGATTCGACACTGCCGCGCGTGAGCGGCCGACAGCTTCGGCGGCAGTCGCATGCGTCATGTCGAACTCGGTGATCAGACGATCGAGCGCGCGCGCTTCCTCCAGCGGATTGAGATTCTCGCGCTGGATGTTCTCGATGAGCGCCATCGCGATCGCGGCCTCATCCGGCACGCGACGCACGACCGCAGGAATCTCGTGCAGGCCGGCCAGCTGCGCGGCGCGCCAGCGGCGCTCGCCGGCGATGATCTCGTAACGCGCGTGACCGCCGGCGTCGCTCGCCTCCAGCGGACGCACGACGATCGGCTGCACCACGCCCTGCGCCTTGATCGAATCGGCCAGCTCCTGCAGCGTCTCCGGCCGCATGTCGATGCGCGGCTGATACTTGCCGCGCTGGAGCAGATCGACCGGCAGCTTCTGCAGCTCCTCGTCGGAGCGTAACGGCGTGACGGCTTCGGACTCATCGTCGGGCTGGGGCTGACCGAGCAGCGCGCCCAGGCCGCGTCCGAGGCTTCGTCGTTTGGTCGTCGCCATGGTTGCCATTCTTCGAGACCCCCCCGTCAAGGGGGCGATAGTAGTGGAGAGCGGGCGGCGCGGCACTAGGGCCTACCCTGCAACCCGCAAAAATGCCTCCCGGGACGTCCCGACCGCTCACTGCGCGAGCGCGTTCGCGCTCGCCACGTCGTAGTCGCCTTCCTCGCGACGGATCATTTCGCCGGCGAGCGCCAGGTAAGCGAGCGCGCCGCGCGACTCGCGGTCGTAGTGCAGCGCCGGCTTGCCGTAGCTCGGTGCTTCCGCGAGCCGAACGTTGCGCGGAATGATGGTGCGGAACACTTTGTCGCGGAAGTGCTCGATCAGCTGCGCCGAGACCTCGTTCGCGAGGTTGTTTCGCGGATCGAACATCGTGCGCAGGATGCCGTCGATCTCCAGGCCCGGGTTCGGACCGGCCTTGATCTGCTCGATGGTGTCGATGAGCGCCGTGAGCCCCTCGAGCGCGTAGTACTCGCACTGCATGGGGATGAGCACGCCTTCCGCCGCCACCAGCGCGTTCACCGTCAGCATGTTGAGCGCGGGCGGACAATCGATGAGCACGATGTCGAACTGCTCGCGCACCGGCTGCAGCGCGTCGCGCAGCCGCGATTCGCAGCCGGCCTTGCCCATCAGCTGCACTTCGGCGGCGACCAGGTCCTGGTTCGACGGCATGAGCTTGAAAGCGGCGTATTCCAGCTCGAGCAGCGCGGCCGCGGCTTCGCAATCGCCGAGCAGGACGTCGGTGGTGGAGCGCTGCACGCTGCGCTTGTCGACACCGCAACCCATGGTCGCGTTGCCCTGCGGATCGATGTCGATGAGCAGTACCCGCCGTTTGGTCGCGGCGAGGGAGGCCGCGAGGTTGACGGTCGTCGTCGTCTTCCCGACGCCGCCCTTCTGATTGGTGATGGCGAGAATGCGGTGCATGACTGGAGAGTACACCGGCCTCAGACTTTGTCGTGGCTGCGGCAGAGTTCCACAAGATGCCGCTGCTCGTCCAGACCGGGGATGTTAAGTCGATGGACTGCCGCGAGTTTCCATCCGTTCGGAATGTGCGCGAGCTCCTCGGTGGGATAGCGGCCCTTCATCGCGAGTAGTCGCCCGCCGCCGACACATAGATGTCCGGACCACTTGACGAATGTCTCGATCGGTCCGACTGCGCGCGAGACGACGCAATCGAAGCGCTCCTTCGGCCGGTAGGCTTCCGCGCGCGTGTGCACAGTTTGCACGTTGCTCAAGCCGAGCGTCTGCGCCGCGTGCTCGACGAACTTGAGTTTCTTCGCGGTCGCATCGACCAGCGTGAACTGCAGCTGCGGCAGCGCCAGCGCGAGCGGCAGGCCGGGAAATCCCGCACCGGTGCCGATGTCCGCGACGCTCGTACCGCGCAGGTGGCCGTGCACGGCGAGACTGTCGAGCAGGTGCTTGGTGATCTGCTGACTGCGCTCGCGGATCGCGGTGAGGTTCATGCGCTGGTTCCAGTCGTCCAGCTCGTCGAGCAGGCGAAGCAGGGCGGAGCCCTGCGCAGCGCTGAGTGGCAAACCGAGCGCTGCGGCACCCCCGAGCACAGTGGCGAGTGATGAAGGTGATGCGGGTGATGACGGTGCTTCGCTCCCCATCACGTTCATCACTCCATCACTCTCGTCACCCAATCTTGACGACCGCTCGCCCGGTCACCGCGCCCTTGACGTACGGCTCGAACGCCTGGGGCAACTGGTCCAGCGTCACCGTGCGCGTGACGATGGCGTCGAGGTGCCGCGGCTTGAGGTCGGTCGCGAGACGTTGCCACACCGCGAGGCGCAGCGGCCGCGGCGTGTAGACGGAGTTGATGCCGAGCAGGTTCACGCCGCGCAGGATGAAGGGCACCACGGTCGTCTTCAGCTCGGGGCTGGCAGCCAGGCCGATGCTGGCGATGTTGCCCCAGAACTTCGTCGTGCGTGTCAGCCAGGTCAGCACATCGCCGCCGAGGTTGTCGATCGCACCGGCCCAGGTTTCCGCTTCGAGCGGACGCGAGCCGAGGTTGATCTGCTCGCGCAACAGTACACGCCTGGCGCCGAGCTTCTCGAGATACGCAGTCGAGGACTGCTTGCCCGTCACGGCCACGACCGGGTAGCCGCGACCCGCGAGCATGTCGATGGCGACACTGCCGACGCCGCCGGTCGCGCCGGTGACGACGATCTCGCCGCCGTCCGGCGTCGAGCCGTTCTGTTCCATGCGATGGATCGCGAGCGCCGCGGTGTAACCGGCGGTGCCGATGGCCATGCACTGGAATTCGTCGAGCCCCGCCGGGATCGGCACCACCCAGTCGGCCGCGACGCGCGCGTATTCGGCGTAGCCGCCGTCATGCGTCTCCGACAGGCCGCAGCCGTTGACGAGCACTTTCTGGCCGGGCCCGAAGTCCGCGTGCTGCGAGCTCACGACTTCGCCGGCGAGATCGATGCCGCCGACCAGCGGGAACTTGCGCAGGATCCTGCCGGCGCCGGTCGCGGCGAGCGCGTCTTTATAGTTGATGGTCGAGTAGCGGACCTTGACCACGACTTCGCCGGCCGCGAGGTCGTCCAGGGCGATGCTTTCCAGTCGCGGCGCGATCTTGCCGCCCTCCTGGTGGATGCGAAAAGCGCGAAAGCTCTGCATCGGGCTGGGCTCAGCCGCCTTCCGGCTGGTCGCACTTGCCGTGCTTGCGCAGCTGATCGGTGCTGCACAGGCCGTGCTGCTGGCCGAAGAACTCCGCGATCGCCTCGAAATCCTTGGCGTCGATGCCCGCGATCACGCCGGCCATGATCGGGTTCTTGCGCTTGCCGGACTTGTAGTCCTGCAGCGCGTGCACGATGTAATCCGGGTATTGCGCGGCCAGGATCGGGTATTCGGGCCCGATGGTCTTCGCCCCGTCGGCGCCGTGGCACGAGACGCAGGTCTGCGTTGCCGGCGGCGGCGTGCCCAGCACCTGCTTGTTGGGCTGGGCGACCTGGCTCTGCAGATAGGCGGCGATGTCGGCGCGATCCTGGTCGGAAAGCGTCGCGGCCTGCGAGTGCATCGTCTGGTGGGCGCGGTCGCCGCCCGCATAAGCGTTCAGGGCGCTGATCAGGTACTCGGCGTTCTGGCCGCCGAGCTTGGGCACGCTGTAGTTCGGGAAGGCGTTCTTGTAGTCCGGCACTCCATGGCAGCCGTGGCAGGTATAGGCCAGCACCGCGCCGCGCTTGGCATCGCCGTCCGCGCCAGCGTCCGTCGTGACCAGGCCAACGGCGAGCCCGATTGCTACCAGCGCCGCTTGCAACTTCATGTCCGCACCACCACTGTATTTCCGCGCCTTTTCGGAGGCGCGCATGGTACAGGAACTGCCAGTTCCCCTGTATACTGCCCAACCCGCTTTTCCCGATCCGAAGGTTTTTCGCTCATGGCTCGTATTACCGTCGAGGATTGCCTGCACCAGGTGCCGAACCTGTTCCAACTGGTCCTGGTCGCCGCCAAGCGCGCGCGCAAGCTGGCGAATGGCGCCGAGGCAACTGTCGAGTGGGAGAACGACAAGTCGACCGTGGTTGCGCTGCGCGAGATCGCGGCCGGCCACATCGGCCCGGAGATTCTCGAAGAAGCCGAGCGACCGCAGCCCGAGACCATGCCGGAGATCGAAATGTCCGGCGAGCTGCGTGCCCCGCACCTCGGATTGGGAGACTGACCGCTCGTCCAACGGCACCGGCCCTCTCGGCGCGCTTCGCCAATGGACTACGCGTCTTCCATCCTGGGGCTGCTGCCGAGTGGAAGACGCTCCATCGGCGTCACCCAGCTGCTGAACAAGCTGGAGACCTACCTGCCGCCGGCGCAGGTCGACCGCATCCGCGACGCGTATGAATTCGGCGCCGAGGCTCACCAGGGCCAGAAGCGCCTGTCCGGCGAGCCCTACATCGCACACCCGGTCGCCGTCGCCGATCTGCTCGCCGACCTGCACATGGATGCGCCGACGATCATCGCGGCCATCCTGCACGACGTCATCGAAGACACGCCGACGGCGAAGGGCGAGATCGCCGAGCGTTTCGGCGCCGACGTCGCCGAGCTGGTCGACGGCGTCTCGAAGCTCGATCACATCCAGTTCCGCAGCCGCGCCGAGGCGCAGGCCGAGAGCTTCCGCAAGATGCTGCTGGCGATGGTGCGCGACATCCGCGTCATCATGGTCAAGCTCGCGGATCGCACGCACAACATGCGCACGCTCGGCTCGGTGCCGCCGGCCAAGCGCCGCACTGTCGCGCGCGAGACGCTGGAGATCTACGCGCCGATCGCCAACCGCCTCGGCATCCACTCGATCAAGTCGGAGCTCGAGGAGCTCGGCTTCAAGGCCTTGTACCCGGGTCGCTATCGCATCATCGAGAAGGCGCTGAAGCGCGCCCGCGGCAACCAGAAGCAGTTCGTCGGCAAGATCGCGGACAACCTGCGCGGCGCGCTCGACAAGGCGGGCGTGAAGGGGCGGGTGGAAGGCCGCGAGAAGCACCTCTACAGCGTCTATCAGAAGATGCGCCGCAAGCGCTCGCCGCTCGCCTCGATCGTCGACGTGTTCGGCTTCCGCATCGTCGTCGATGCGGTCGACACCTGCTATCGCGCGCTCGGCCTGGTGCACGGGCTCTACCGGCCGATGCCGGGCCGCTTCAAGGACTACATCGCGATCCCGCGCATCAACGGCTATCAGTCGCTGCACACGACGTTGTTCGGCCCGAACGGCATGCCGATCGAAGTGCAGATCCGCACCGACGACATGCACCGCGTCGCCGAGTCGGGTATCGCGGCGCACTGGCAATACAAGACCGGCGAAGAACAGGGCAAGACCTATCGCGACCGCGCGAGCGAGTGGCTGCAGCACCTCATGGAGATGCCGCACGGCGGCAGCTCCGAAGAGTTCATGGAGAGCGTCAAGCTCGACCTGTTCCCCGACAAGGTCTACGTGTTCACGCCGCGCGGCGAGATCCGCCGCCTGCCGCGCAATGCGACGGCGGTCGACTTCGCGTACTCGGTGCACACAGACATCGGCAACCACTGCGTCGCTGCCAAAGTCGACCGCCGCCTGGTGCCGCTGCGCACGCCGCTGCGCAACGGCCAGACTGTCGAGATCATTACGGCGAAGGGCGCCACGCCGAACCCGGCGTGGGTGAACTTCGTGGTGACTGCGAAAGCGCGCGCCGCGATCCGTCACTATCTGAAGGGCCTCAAGCACTCCGAGGCCGTCGAGCTGGGCAAGCGGTTGCTGACCCAGGCGCTCGCCGACCTGTCGGTCGCGCTGAAGAAAGTGCCGGAGGACCGCCTGCAGAGCGTCGCGAGCGAGTTCAACCTCAAGAGCCCGGAAGAGCTGTTCGAGCACATCGGCCTGGGCGAGCGCCTGGCGCCGCTGGTCGCGCGCCGGCTGTTGCCGTCCGAGGCCGACGCAGTCACGGTCACCGGCGAGCCGTCGCACGGCGCGCCGCTGGCGATCGCCGGCACGGAAGGCATGGTGGTGAGCTATGCGCGCTGCTGCTTCCCGATCCCGAACGATCCGATCATGGCGTACCTGTCGAGCGGCCGTGGCGTCGTCATCCATCGCGAGGCCTGCGGCAACCTGCGCAACTACCGCAAGCAACCCGACAAGTGGCTGTCGGTCACCTGGCAGCCGAACGTCGACCGCCTGTTCAACGTCGAGGTGCGCATCGACGTGGCGAACCGCATGGGCGTGCTCGCGGCGATCGCCTCGAACATCGCCACCACCGAGACCAACATCGAGCACGTCGCGGTCGACGAGCGCGACGGCGACGCATCGACGCTGGTCTTCGACCTGCAGGTGCGCGATCGCAAGCACCTGGCGCACGTCATCAAGAACCTGCGCAAAATGCCGGAAGTGCTGCGCGTCACGCGCATGCTGGCTTAAAGAGGAGTTCCCATGCCCCGTTCGATCATCGCGACGGCGAACGCGCCGAAAGCCATTGGCACCTACTCGCAGGCCGTGAAAGTCGGCAGCACCGTGTACGTCTCGGGACAGATTCCGCTCGACCCCGCGAGCGGCGAGCTGGTGCAGGGACCGATGGAGGCGCAGGTCAAGCGCGTGTTCGAGAACCTCAAGGCGATCGTCGGCGCGTCCGGCGGCAGCTTCGCGCAGGTCGTGAAAGTCACGGTCTACATCCTCGACTTCGCCGACTTCGCGGCGCTCAATAAAGTCATGGCCGAATATTTCAGCGAGCCGTATCCCGCGCGCGTGACCGTGGCGGTCGCGGCGCTGCCGAAGGGTGCGCGCGTCGAGATCGATTGCGTGGTGGAGCTGGAGTGACAGTAACGACGACGCAGCGCACGTCCGCTGAGTCGTCGGAGCTGCGCCCCGTCACGACGCTGCGCGGCGTGGGCGAGTCGCTCGCCGGCAAGCTGGCGAAGCTCGGCATCACGACCGTGCAGGATCTGCTGTTCCTGCTGCCGCTGCGCTACGAGGATCGCACGCGAGTCGTGCCCATCGGCACCCTGCGGATCGGTGAGCGCGCGGTCATCGAAGGCGAAGTCCTGCTGTGCGAAGTCGCATTTCGCGGCCGGCGCCAGCTGCTGTGCAGGATCGGCGACGGCTCGGGCTCGCTCACGCTGCGCTTCTTTCACTTCTCGGGCTCGCAGCAACAGGGACTCGCGCGCGGCACGCGACTGCGCTGTTTCGGCGAGATCCGCCGCGGTCCCGGCGGCCTGGAGATCGTTCATCCCGAGTACCGGCGCGTCGGCGGCGAAACCGGTGCGACCGAAGAGACGCTCACGCCGATCTACCCGCTGACGGAAGGTGTGCAGCAGGGTCGTTTGCGACAGCTCACCGGCCTGGCGTTGCACGAGCCGGCGTACCGTACGGTGCGCGACTGGATTCCGCCGGCGGTGCTCGATCCCTTGCAGCTGCCGCCGCTGCGTGCCGCACTCGACTTCGTGCATCGCCCGCCGCCCGACGCCGACACCGATCTGCTCGCGATCGGCCGTCACCCGATGCAGCGCCGCCTCGCATTCGAGGAACTGCTCGCGCATCAGCTCAGCCTGCGGCTGCTACGCCGTGAGATTCAGCGCGATCCCGGCTGGGCGTTCGAGAGCGGCGGCGGGCAGTCGCTGGTCGCCCGCTTCGCGGATTCCCTGCCGTTCGACCTGACGCGCGCGCAGTTGCGTGCGTGGCAGGAAATCGAGCGCGATCTGACGCAGCCGAGTCCGATGCTGCGGCTCGTGCAGGGAGACGTGGGATGCGGCAAGACAGTGGTCGCGGCGCTGGCGGCGGCGCGCGCAGCTGAAGCAGGCTTTCAGACCGCTGTGATGGCGCCGACCGAGCTGCTCGCGGAACAGCACGGACGTAACTTCTCGAACTGGTTTGCTGCGTTCGATCTGCCGCTGACGCTGCTCACCGGCAAACGCAACGCTGCGGCCCGCACGCGCTCGCTCGCCGATCTCGCATCGGGTACCGCCCGGATCGCAATCGGCACGCATGCGCTGTTCCAGGAAGGCGTCGAGTTCCGGAAGCTGGGTCTCGTCATTGTCGACGAGCAGCATCGCTTCGGCGTGCACCAGCGGCTGCTGTTGCGCGAGAAGGGCCGGCTGTCCGGCCGCTTTCCGCACCAGCTGATCATGACTGCCACGCCGATACCACGCACGCTGGCGATGACCGCGTATGCGGATCTGGACGTGTCGATCATCGACGAGCTGCCGCCCGGGCGGACGCCGGTCAAGACGGTCGCGCTGACCGACAACCGCCGCGACGAAGTGGTCGTGCGCATTCGCGATGCGTGCCGGCAGAAGCGCCAGGCGTACTGGGTCTGCCCGCTGGTCGAGGAGTCGGACGAGCTCGACGCGCAGGCGGCCGAAGCGACGGCTGCTGCGCTCGCCGAAGCGCTGCCCGAGCTCAAGGTGGCGCTGGTGCACGGACGCATGGCGTCACGCGAGAAGGACGCGATCATGGCGCGCTTCAAGGAAGGCGAGATCGACCTGCTGGTCGCCACGACCGTCATCGAAGTGGGTGTGGACGTGCCGAATGCGAGCCTGATGGTCATCGAGAATGCCGAGCGCATGGGCCTGGCGCAGCTGCATCAGCTGCGTGGACGCGTCGGACGCGGCGCGACCGAGAGCACTTGCGTGCTGCTGTATCGCGCGCCGCTCAGCGAAGTGGCGCGCGAGCGGCTCGGCGTCATGCGCTCGACCAACGACGGCTTCGAGATCTCGCGCCGCGACCTGGAGCTGCGCGGCCCCGGCGAAATGCTCGGCACGCGCCAGACCGGGCTGATGCAGCTGCGCGTCGCCGACCTGGTGCGCGACGCAGATCTGCTGCCGCAGGTCCAGCACGCGGCCGAATTGATGCTGAAGGAGAATGAAGCGAACATAGCGCCGCTGTTGCGCCGCTGGATCGGCCAGGGGGAACGGTTTGGAAAAGTCTGACTGATGAGCACGCCCGCTCACAGCATGCGTAACCGGCTGCGGTGGTTCGGCCACAAGCTTGCGGCAACCGCGTTCGTCAGCGAAACGTTGCCGGGTGTCGGCGCGAAAGCGCGGGCCTATGCGCAACTGACGCGGCTGGATCGGCCGATCGGCGTATGGCTGCTGCTGTGGCCGGTGTTGTGGGCGCTGTGGCTGTCGTCCGATGGCCGGCCGGACTCGCACGTGTTCGTCGTGTTCGTGCTCGGCGTGGTGCTGACGCGCTCGGCCGGCTGCGCGATGAACGACTTCGCCGATCGCAATTTCGACCGCCATGTCGCGCGCACCCGCGACCGGCCGCTCGTGACCGGCCAGGTCGACCCGGTCGAGGCGCTCGCGTTGTGCGCCGGGCTCGGCATGATCGCGCTCGGCCTGGCGATGACGCTGAACCGTCTCACGCAGTTGTTCACGCTCGCCGGCGCGGTGCTGGTGCTGACGTATCCGTTCATGAAACGCTTCTTTCCGATCCCGCAGTTCTATCTCGGGGTCGCGTTCACGTGGTCGGTGCCGATGGCGTTCGCGGCGCACACCGGCACCATGCCGCCGCGCCTCGCGTGGGTGCTGTTCCTCGCCGGGCTGCTGTGGACGATGGCCTACGACACGATGTACGCAATGGCCGACCGCGAGGATGACCGCAAGCTCGGCATCCGCTCGAGTGCGATCCTGTTCGGCGACGCCGATCGCTTCATCGTCGGCGTGATGCAGCTGATGAGTCTGCTGGCGCTGTGGCTGGTCGGACACGACCTGGAGCTGGGCTTGTGGTACGGCCTGGGGTTGGCGTTCGCCGCGATTTTCGCGCTGTATGAGCAGCTGCTGATCCGCGGGCGCAAGCCGGACCAGTGCCTGCGCGCATTCCTCAACAACAACTACTTCGGCATGTCCGTGTTCATCGGCATCGCGCTGGAGTACCTGTTCAGGTAGTCGCTGCGGTGCGGGCGATCGCCCACACCGCAACTTGCCCGGCCCCCGCCTGCTGCAGCACCGCCGCGAGCTCGCGCACCGTGCTTCCCGTAGTGACGACGTCGTCGAGAATCGCAACGGATCTCGCATGCAATGGCGCGACGGCGGCGAACGCACCTCGCACGTTCCGGCGGCGCGCCTGGCGATCCAGGCCCGCTTGTTCGGCTGTTTCGCGCCGCCGGATGACGACGTCGGTCCGCACGACCGCGCCCGTGATGCGTCGAATCGCCAGTGCGAGCTCGCTCGCCTGGTTGTAGCCGCGCGCTCGATAGCGTCGGGGCGCGAGCGGCACCGGGACGATGGCCTGCGGCAACGGCTCGCGCCGGGCGAGCGCGCTCCGACCGAACAGCTCGCCGAGCACGCGGCCGCAGGCGAGCTCGTTGCGAAACTTCAGGCCGCGCACCAGGTGATCGAGCGGATACGCATAACGATACGGCACGAAACTGCGGCAGAAAGGCGGCGGATCGCGCAGACATTCGCCGCACATATCCGCTCCCGCGCTGCCTGCAGGCAGCGGCTGCGCACAAATCGCGCATGCGGGATCGTTACGCGGCAGATCCGCGCTGCATTCGCTGCACAAATCGATGTCGCCGGCTGCAGCGCGACCGCACAGCAGGCACGCCGCAGGCCACATCAGCCTTGCCCACCACTTCCGACCCTTGTCTACCCAGCGTTGTAGCGGCGGTTGACAGGATCCAGCGGTGTCCGAATACTGCTTCGAGCACGGCATGCGACCTCCACAGCTGCATGCGAGTGTGCCGCCGCGCAGCCGGCAGCGGCCGCACCAAAACCAGCGTTTCGCGGCCTTTCACGAGGACTGGGGAATGAGTCGGACACACCGCACGCACGCCAATCAGCTGCTCGCGCGCCTCGGCGAAGTTCGCACGGACTGGACGCTGCAGGAAGTGCGCGAGCTGTTCGCCTGGCCGTTCGCCGATCTGTTGTTTCACGCACAGCGCGTACATCGCGCCAACTTTGATCCGAACGAGGTGCAGGTCAGCACGCTGTTGTCCATCAAGACCGGCGCATGTCCCGAGGATTGCGCGTATTGCTCGCAGAGCATTCGCTTCGAGACCGGCGTGCAGGCCGAGCCGCTGCTCGAGCTCGAGGAAGTCGTCGCAAAGGCGCGCATCGCGCGCGCCAACGGCGCGACGCGCTTCTGCATGGGCGCGGCCTATCGCAGCCCGAAGCCGAAGCAGCTCGCGCAGATTGCCGAGATGATCAAGGCGGTGCGCGCGCTCGGCATGGAAACGTGCGCGACGCTCGGCATGCTCACGCCCGAGCAGGCGCGCGAGCTGAAGAATGCCGGGCTCGACTACTACAACCACAACCTGGACACGTCGCAGACGCACTACGGCAAGGTGATCACGACCCGCACCTACCAGGATCGCCTCGACACGCTGCAGGCAGTGCGCGACGCGGGCATCAACGTCTGCTGCGGCGGCATCCTCGGGCTCGGCGAAAGCGAGCTCGATCGCGCCGAGCTGCTGCACACCCTCGCGACCCTGCCGCAACATCCCGAGAGCGTGCCGATCAACCAGCTGGTGCAGGTGCCGGGAACGCCGCTGTACGGCGCGGAGCAACCGCGCCCGCTCGACTTCGTGCGCGTGATCGCAGTGGCGCGGTTGCTGATGCCCGCCTCGCACGTGCGGCTCTCCGCGGGCCGCAGCGACATGAGTGACGAGACCCAGGCGCTGTGCTTCCTGGCGGGCGCCAACTCCATCTTCTGCGGAGAGAGGCTGCTCACGACCGCGAACCCCACCGAGCACCACGACCGCGGCCTGTTCGAGCAGCTGGGGATCCGTGCCGAAGAGCACCTGCGCGGTGTCGGCGGCCAACAGATGCGAGCAGAAGAAAGGCTGTAGGCTGTAGGCTGTAGCCAGAGCCGGAGGAAGAGCGCTCTCTATCTGGCTACGGCCTTCAGCCCACAGCCTACAGTCTTCTTCATGCCCGACGAGTTCTTTCTCGATCCGCGCGCCGTCCGGCGCTCTTTTGATCGTGCCGCCCGCAGCTATGACGCGGCCGCGGCGGTGCAGGGAGAAATCCGCAAGCGTCTGCTGGAGCGGCTCGACATCGTGAAGCTCGCCCCGGCCGCCATCCTCGACCTGGGAGCGGGCACGGGCTGGGCGAGCCGCGAGCTCAAACGCCGCTATCCTTCAGCAAAAGTCGTCGCGCTCGATCTGTCGCTGCCGATGCTGCGCGCCAGCGCCCGGCACCAGTCCCTGCTGCGCCGGTTCGCGCCGGTCTGCGCCGACGCGCATCGCCTGCCGCTGCGCACCGGCTCGGTCGATCTGGTGCTGAGCAACCTGCTGCTCGAGTGGTGTCACGATCCCGACGCGGTCTTCGCGGAAGTCGCACGCGTGTTGCGCCCGAAGGGTCTGTTCACGTTTGCGACCGTCGGGCCCGACACCTTGAAAGAGTTGCGCGAGCTGTGGCGCGGCGTCGATGCCGCCACGCACGTGCACCGCTTCATCGACATGCACGACTTCGGCGACGCGCTGCTGCGAGCAGGTTTTGCCGAGCCCGTCATGGACACGGAGCGTCTGACAGTCACTTACCCGAGCCTCACGGCTTTGCATGACGAGCTGCGCGCCAGCGGTGCGCGCAACGTCGCACACGGACGAAGGCGCGGACTGACGAGCCCGGGGCGCAGCGCGGCGGTCCAGGTTCGTAGCGAAGCGCTGCTCAGGAACGGCTCGCTCAGCGTCAGCGTTGAGGTCATCCACGGCCACGCGTGGGCGCCGGCAGAGCGAAAATCCCGTCGCGCGGGCGACGAAGTTCGCGTGCCGCTCGAGGCTTTGCGCACTCGGCGTAAGGATTAATTTATTTTTACGATTGAGTCATTCGCGAGCAACATACGCGCCGGATAGTTCATCTTAGATTGATCTTATGAACGACCCGCACGTCCTCCAGCTGATCCCGCGCTGCTCGCTGAAGCCGGCCAGCGCCGCGGCGTTCGTGGCAGTCGTCGGCGGCACGACCTTCGCGGTTGCTGGCGTGTTTGCGGCCCAGGGACTGTGGCCGGTGCTGCCGTTCGCGGGCCTCGAAGTCGCACTCCTCGCGTGGGCTGTGCGCGCCTCGCTGCGCGACGGCAGCAAGCGCGAGACGATCGCGATCGACGAGGACTGGATCACGATCCGGCGCAGTGATTCGCGCGGCGAACATTTCTCGGTATTTCCTCGACATGGGTCGAGGGTTACACTCCGCACCCCGCAAACGGCGCTGCACCCCAGCCGGCTCCTGCTCGAGTCGCGCGGCCGCGCCTGCGAAGTGGGCAGGTTTCTCACAGAAGACGCGCGCCGGAGCCTCGCGGCACGTCTCAAGCAACTGGTGGGGAATGTGTAACGCACCGCCCGCGCTTTAGTAAGAACACAAAGCGCGGCGTCGGATTGCGGGGCGATTTTGGAGCACTCGCGTCAATGGTGAAGATCGTCAAATGCGCACTGGCCGCGGTCCTGGCCAGCTTGCCCGCGGCGGCGTTCGCGGCCTGGGAGCTGAACATGCCGGTCGGCGTCACGGAGCTGAGCCGCCGCATCCACGCCCTGCACATGCTGATCTTCTGGGTCTGCGTCGTGATCGCGATCGCGGTGTTCGGCGCGATGATCTACTCGATCGTGAAGTTCCGGCGTTCGCAGGGCGCGGTCGCCGCACAGTTCGACCACTCGACCCGCGCCGAGATCGTCTGGACGGTCATTCCGATCGTCATCCTGGTGGCGATGGCGGTACCGGCCGCGGCCACGCTGGTGCGCATCGAGGACACGCGCAACTCCGACCTCACCATCAAGGTCACCGGCTACCAGTGGCGCTGGCATTACGAATACCTCGAGCGCAACGTCGCGTTCTTCTCCTCGCTCGCGCGCGACAGCAATACGGCGCGGCAGCTGCATTCCGGCATCGATCCCAATTCGGTGCCCAACTATCTGCTCGACGTCGATCATCCGCTGGTGGTGCCGGCCGGCAAGAAAGTCCGCGTGCTGCTGACTGCCGGCGACGTCATCCACGCCTGGTGGGTGCCGGCGTTCGGCATGAAGAAGGACGCGATCCCGGGCTTCGTCAACGAAATGTGGTTCCGCGCCGACCAGGTCGGCATCTATCGCGGCCAGTGCGCCGAGCTGTGCGGCCGCGATCACGGCTTCATGCCGGTGGTGGTCGACGTCCGCTCGCAGGCGGACTTCGACGCCTGGCTGAAGACGCAGCAGCAGGAAACCAAGACGGCGAGCGCGGCGGAGTAACGAGTTCATCATGACGACGACCAACACCGACAGCATCGGCCTGCATCACCCCGCCGACCCGGTCCACGACCGTCACGAGGACGGGCATCACGAGCACCATGGCCCGGAGCAGGGCTGGCGGCGCTGGGTGTTCGCGACCAACCACAAGGACATCGGCACGATGTACCTGCTGTTCAGCCTGCTGATGTTCTTCGTCGGCGGCTCGATGGCGATGATCATCCGCGCCGAGCTGTTCAAGCCCGGCATGCAGCTGGTCGATCCGATGTTCTTCAATTCGATGACCTCGATGCACGCGCTGGTCATGATCTTCGGTGCGGTCATGCCGGCGTTCGTCGGCCTCGCGAACTGGATGATCCCACTGCAGGTCGGCGCGCCGGACATGGCGCTGCCGCGCATGAACAACTTCAGCTTCTGGCTCCTGCCGTTCGCCTTCACGCTGCTGCTCGGCACGTTGTTCGTGCCCGGCGGCGCGCCGGCTGGCGGCTGGACCATGTACCCGCCGCTGGTGCTGCAGACGGGCAACTCGTTCCCGATGCTGATCTTCGCCGTGCACCTGATGGGCGCGTCCTCGATCATGGGCGCGATCAACGTGATCGTGACGATCATGAACATGCGCGCGCCCGGCATGTCGCTGCTGAAGATGCCGATGTTCGTATGGAGCTGGCTGATCACCGCGTACCTGCTGATCGCGGTGATGCCGGTGCTGGCCGGCGCGGTGACGATGCTGCTCACCGATCACTACTTAGGCACGACGTTCTTCGAAGCCGCCGGCGGCGGCGACCCGGTGATGTTCCAGCACATCTTCTGGTTCTTCGGGCATCCCGAGGTCTACATCATGATCCTGCCGGCTTTCGGCATCGTCTCGGAGATCATCCCGACGTTCTCGCGCAAGCCGCTGTTCGGCTAC
>DATBKP010000175.1:0-4179 GCA_036555785.1 Steroidobacteraceae bacterium | reverse complement strand
GCGAGAAGCACGAGGAGCTGATTCCGAAGTGGCGCCACCTGAACGTTTTCGAAGGCGAGAACGTCGAGCGCGGCGAAGTCATCGCGGACGGCGAGCCGAACCCGCACGACATCCTGCGCCTGCAGGGCGTGGAGTCGCTGGCGAACTACCTGGTGCGCGAGATCCAGGACGTCTACCGGCTGCAGGGCGTGAAGATCAACGACAAGCACATCGAGGTGATCATTCGCCAGATGCTGCGCAAGATCGAAATCGCTCACAGCGGCGACACCGCGCTGCTGCGCGGCGAGCAGCTCGACCGCGCGCGCGTCACGGATGTGAACGAGCGGACGGAACAGCAGGGCAAGATCCCGGCCCGGCTGGAGCCGGTGCTGCTCGGCATCACCAAGGCGTCGCTGGCGACGGAGTCGTTCATTTCGGCGGCTTCCTTCCAGGAAACGACCCGCGTGCTGACCGAAGCGGCGGTGCGGGGCCTGAAGGACGACCTGCGCGGTCTGAAGGAGAACGTGATCGTCGGCCGGCTGATCCCGGCCGGAACGGGCTCGTTCTACCACTCGCGGCGCCGGCGCCGGGACATCGGCACCGGTCGCGGGTTCATGGACGTCGGCGGCGGTATGACCGACAGCGAGGAGTCGTCGGTGTCCGACGAGGCCGGCGCTTCAGCGGAGTAAGGATGAGGGGTGTCTAACCGCTGGTTTTTCCAGCGGTTGACACTCCTCAGCCCGGTTCCTACAATCGCGCGCCTTTGATTGGCCGGCGCCCTTGAGCCGCTCGCCGCCAATCGAACCAAATTCACTCCAGGCCGCCACCGCGTATGTCACGGGGCGGCCTGGTGTTTTCGTTCAGGAATCACACGTTTAGGAACAGTCGGTATGGCCAGTATCAGTCAGCTCGTACGTAAGCCGCGGACTTCGGCGAACTACAAGACCAAGGTTCCGGCGCTGGCTGCCTGCCCGCAGAAGCGCGGCGTCTGCACGCGCGTCTACACGACAACGCCGAAAAAGCCGAACTCCGCCCTGCGCAAGGTCGCCAAGGTGCGCCTGACGAACGGCTTCGAAGTCATCAGCTACATCGGCGGCGAAGGCCACAACCTGCAGGAGCACTCGGTGGTGCTTATTCGGGGCGGCCGCGTCAAAGATCTTCCGGGCGTGCGTTATCACACTGTGCGTGGAACTCTCGACTGCGCGGGTGTAACCGAGCGCCGCCAGGGTCGTTCCAAATACGGCGCCAAGCGCCCCAAGAAGTGAAGTGAAGGTAGTCATTTATGTCCCGTAGATCTTCAGCCCCGATTCGCACGATCCTCCCGGACCCGCGCTTCAACAGCCTGCTGCTGGCGAAGTTCGTGAACATGGTGATGGAGCGCGGCAAGAAGTCGGTCGCCGAGAAGATCGTCTACGGTGCGGTCGACCGCATCGTGGAGAAAACCGGCAAGGCCGGCGAGCAGTCGATCGAGCTGCTGTCGATGGCGCTCGACAACGTCAAGCCGACGGTCGAAGTGAAGAGCCGCCGCGTCGGCGGCGCCACCTACCAGGTGCCGGTCGAAGTCCGTTCTGCGCGCCGCCAGACCCTGGCCATGCGCTGGGTGATCGAGGCCGCGCAGGCCCGCAGCGAGAAGTCGATGGCGCAGCGGCTCGCCGCCGAGCTGCTCGACGCCTCGGAGAACCGCGGCGCCGCGGTGCGCAAGCGTGAGGACACGCACCGCATGGCCGAGGCGAACAAGGCCTTCGCCCACTATCGCTGGTAAAGATTGATTGCGGCGCTTGAGCCCCAAACTCAGGCGTCCACCCTGAAGAGACCATTACCGTGCCACGTACTACGCCCATCGAGCGATATCGGAACATCGGCATCTCCGCGCACATCGACGCGGGGAAGACGACCACGACCGAGCGCATCCTTTTCTATACCGGCGTCTCGCACAAGATCGGCGAGGTGCACGATGGCGCTGCGGTCATGGACTACATGGAGCAGGAGCAGGAGCGCGGCATCACGATCACGGCCGCGGCGACCACCTGTTTCTGGAAGGGGATGGAGAACAACTTCCCCGAGCACCGCATCAACATCATCGATACCCCGGGCCACGTCGACTTCACGATCGAAGTGGAGCGCAGCCTGCGCGTCCTCGACAGCGCCGTCGCAGTGTTCTGCGCGGTTGCCGGCGTGCAGCCGCAGTCGGAGACGGTGTGGCGTCAGATGAATCGCTACAAGGTGCCGCGCATCGCGTTCGTCAACAAGATGGATCGCGCCGGCGCCAACTTCCTGCGCTGCGTCGAGCAGATCAAGACGCGCCTGCGCGGCGTGGCCGTGCCCATCCAGCTGCCGATCGGCGCCGAGGACAAGTTCGTCGGCGTCGTCGATCTCATTCGCATGAAGGAGATCTGGTGGGACGATTCGACCCAGGGCACGAAGTTCGAATACCGCGACATTCCCGCCGACATGCAGAAGGAGTGCGAGGAGTGGCGCGCCAAGATGATCGAGGCCGCCGCCGAGGGTGACGAGGAGCTGCTCCACAAGTATCTCGAGCACGGCGACCTGTCCGTGGAGGAGATCAAGAGGGGCTTGCGCGCGCGCTCGATCCGCAACGAGATCTGCCTGTGCATGTGCGGCTCGGCGTTCAAGAACAAGGGCGTACAGGCGATGCTCGACGCGATCATCGAGTTCATGCCTTCGCCGGTGGAAATGCCGCCGGTCAAAGGCCTGCTCGAGGACGGCTCGGAAGGCACGCGCCGCGCGAGCGACGACGAGAAGTTCTCCGCGCTCGCCTTCAAGATCCTCAACGATCCGTTCGTCGGCAACCTGACGTTCTTCCGCGTCTATTCCGGCGTGCTGAACTCCGGCGACACAGTCATGAATCCGGGCAAGGATCGCAAGGAGCGCATCGGCCGCCTGTTGCAAATGCATGCCAACGAGCGCAGCGAGATCAAAGAGGTGCGCGCGGGCGACATCGCCGCGGCCGTCGGTCTGAAAGACGTGATCACGGGCGACACGCTGTGCGACCCCGAGCACGTCATTCAGCTCGAGAAGATGCTGTTCCCCGAGCCGGTCATCTCCGTCGCGGTCGAGCCGAAGACCAAGGCCGACCAGGAGAAGATGGGTCTCGCCTTGCAGCGCCTCGCGAAGGAAGATCCGTCGTTTCGCATGTCGACCGACCAGGAATCCGGGCAGACGATCATCGCCGGCATGGGCGAGCTGCACCTGGAAATCATCGTCGATCGCATGAAGCGCGAGTTCAAGGTCGAAGCGAACGTCGGTCAGCCGCAGGTCGCCTATCGCGAGACGATTCGCGGCAAGGTCGAGCAGGAAGGCAAGTTCGTGCGCCAGTCCGGCGGCCGCGGCCAGTACGGCCACGTGTGGATCACACTCGAGCCTTCCGAGCCCGGCAAGGGCTACGAGTTCGTCAACGGTATCGTTGGCGGCACGATCCCGAAGGAATACATCCCGGCGGTCGACAAGGGCATCAAGGAAGCGACCGAGAACGGCATTCTCGCCGGCTACCCGGTCGTGGACGTGAAGATCACGCTGTTCGACGGCTCGTACCACGACGTCGACTCGAACGAAATGGCGTTCAAGATCGCAGGCTCCATGGCTTTCAAGGAAGCCATGGCCAAGGCGAAGCCGGTCATTCTCGAGCCGATCATGAAAGTCGAGGTCGTGACGCCGGAGGATTACTACGGCGACATCGTCGGCGACTTGAACCGCCGTCGCGGCCACATCATCAGCATGGAGGATTCCGTGTCCGGCAAGGTCGTGACCGCGGAAGTCCCCCTGAAAGAGATGTTCCAGTACTCGACCTCGATGCGCTCGATGAGCCAGGGTCGCGCGACGTACACGATGGAGTTTTCCAAGTACATGGAAGTGCCGTCGCACGTTGCTGCCGCCATTACCAAGAAAACCTGAAGTCTTTTTTGAGAGGAAGCCGCTGTGGCCAAAGAGAAATTTGAACGCACCAAGCCGCATGTGAACGTGGGCACGATCGGTCACGTCGATCACGGCAAGACCACGCTGACGGCCGCCCTGACCAAGGTCATGGCCGAGCTGCACGGTGGTGAGTTCAAGGCGTACGACCAGATCGACAAGGCGCCCGAGGAGAAGGCTCGCGGCATCACGATCGCGACGGCGCACGTCGAGTACCAGTCGAAGAACCGTCACTACGCGCACGTCGACTGCCCGGGACACGCCGACTAC
>DATBKP010000174.1:0-10354 GCA_036555785.1 Steroidobacteraceae bacterium | reverse complement strand
CGCGCACGCCAGTAGTGGCGTGCGCGGCTGCGTCCGCTGACAAGCGTGTGCATCTGAAGCTGGAGAACCTCCAGCCGGCCGGCTCATTCAAGCTGCGGCCGATTGCCAACGCGATGCTGAGCAGACCGGCGGGCGCGCTATCCAGCGGCGTTCACACGTTCAGCTCCGGCAACAGTGCGCTCGCGATGGCATGGATGGCGAAGCGCATCGGCATCACGGCGACTGCAGTGGTGCCCGAGGGCAGCCCGAAAACCAAGCTCGATCTGTTGCGTGCGCTCGATGCACGCATAGTCGCGCAGCCTTTCACTCAGTGGTGGAGCGCTGTCACATCCGGTGTGCACCCAGGATTCGACAGCGTGTACATCGACGCCGTGCGCGATCCCGCTGCATTCGCGGGGAACGGCACCGTCGGGCTGGAGATTCTCGAGGACCTGCCCGACGTCGATGCGATCTTCGTGCCGTTTGGCGGCGGCGGGCTGGCGTGCGGGATCGCGAACGCGGTGCGGGCCGCGCGGCCGGCGGTCAAGATCATCGTGTGCGAGCTGGAGACGGCGCATCCTTTCAAGTCCGCACGCGACGCCGGACGTCCGGTCGACGTCGCGACCGATCCGGGCTTCGTCACGGGCGTCGGCTTCGGTGCGGTTCTTTCGGAGATGTGGCCCATCGCGAGTAGACTGGTTGCCGACGTCGTGACCGTACCGTTGAGCGAAGTCGCCAGTGCGATCAGACTGCTGGCGCTGGGAAACAAGGTCGTCGCGGAAGGAGCGGGGGCGATTGCCGTCGCGGCGGCGCTTGCGAACAGGCATCGCTTCAGCAACGTGTGCGCCGTGGTGTCCGGAGGCAATCTGGACCCCATGCTGCTCGCGCGGATTCTGCGCGGCGAAGACATCGGATAAGGGGAGTCAGTGACGCAGCTTGCCGAGCGTGAGCACGGTCTGGACCAAGCCCTGACCCGCGGCCAGGTCGTGATGATCGGCCTCGGCGGCGCGATCGGCACCGGGCTGTTCATGGGCAGCGGTATCGCCATCGGCTATGCCGGCCCGGCCGTCGTGCTCAGTTACGCCATCGCCGGGTTCGTCGCGCTGGTCATGGTGTTCAGCCTGTCGGAGATGGCCGTCGTTCATCCCGCGGCCGGATCGTTCGGCGTGTACGCGGAGACCTATCTCAATCCCTGGTCGGGATTCGTCGTCCGCTATACCTACTGGTTCTGCCAGGTCATCGCCATCGGCGGCGAGGCCGTCGCCGCGGGCATCTACATGACTTACTGGTTCCCGGACGTGCCGGTGTGGACCTGGTCGATCGCCTTCGCGCTGATCCTGCTCTATGTGAACGCGCGCTCGGTGAGCAACTTCGGCACCTTCGAGTACTGGTTCGCGATGATCAAGGTGACGGCGATCGTGCTGTTCATCATCCTCGGTACGGTGCACATCCTCGGCATCGGAGTGCCGGCCATCGGGTTTCACAACCTGACACAGCTCCCGGGCGGTTTCGCGCCGCACGGCATGGCCGGCATCTGGATGGCAGTGATCATGGGTATCTTCTCGTTCAACGGCATCGAGGTCATCGCCGTGACTTCAGGCGAGGCGCAGGATCCGGTCAAGGCCATTCCGGCAGCGTTGCGAACCATGCTGCTGCGGCTGTTTCTGTTCTACATTCTGGCATTGACGATCGTGGTCGCCTTCGTTCCCTGGACGGAGACCGGCGCGAAGGTGGTCGAGCAAAGCCCGTTCGTGAAGGTGTTCGCGCGGTCGGGCATCGCTTACGCGGCAGGCGTGATGAACTTCGTCGTGATCAGCGCCGCGCTCTCGAGCATGAATACGAACGTATACCTGTGCTCGCGCATGCTGTTCTCGCTCTCGCGCGGCAACTACGCGCCGCGCTTCCTCGGGAAACTCGGCAGGAGCCGCACGCCGGTCGGTGCGATCGTCGTCTCGGGCGCGTGCATTCTGCTCGCGGCAGGCGTGTCGATGTTCACGCCCTACGCCTACAACTATTTGTTCGGCGTGGCGCTGTTCGGCGCGATGATCGTCTGGATCTTCGTCCTGGTGAGCCATCTCAGTTTTCGGCGGCGACACAAAGCGAGCGAGCTGCCAGTGCGCATGCCGCTGTTTCCCTGGATGCAGTTTGCCGCGCTGGCGCTGCTGGTGGCGATCCTGGTCACGATGGGGTTGGACGCGGAGTTCTGGAGAGTCTCCTGGATCTGCGGCGTGCCCTGGCTGATACTGATATCGATCGCCTATTTCGTCTGGCGTCATCGCCGCGAACAGCTTGGCAGCAGTGGCCTGGATCTCGCGCGAGGACCGGCTCAGGACTAGCTTCTGCAAGGTGGCAGGGCAATGGAAACCCGCTGGATCATTGCTTGTGTTGGTGCGCTGCTTTGGAGCGGCGCTCTCGCCGATAGCGAGATCTACTGCGAAGTCAGCATCGCGAGTTTCGCTTGGGGGCCCTCCTATGGCGGAACCGCGATAGCGCCGGACGGCACCGTCGCGCGGTTCGAATACGACTTCATGAAGAATCCCGGCGCGCGGGACGGAATGTTCGACGAGAACTGGTTGTCGCCGACACGACGGGATCTCGTGCAGCGATTTGCGCCGGGACGTCGCGCGGTCGGGAGCATCTGCGCGGATCGCCGAACCTGGGTACGCGACCAGCTCGGTATCGTCAGCACTGCCGGTCGGTCGAAAGTCGTCGACATGCAGTCGCGGGACGGCCCGACCGTTCACACCCGGTGCTTCGTGTTCGAAGCAGGTCGCGATACCGGCAAGGTCGTCATGCTGCAGGAAGCAGGAGATGCAGAAACTCACAGCCTTTCTCCAGCCGCGCCCCGATTGGCCAATTGGCTGAACGCCGTCGCCGCGGAAGCGCAGCGGCGGGCGAAGTTGCCCGATAAGGAGCGTAGTTGTATCGATCCGCCGCCGCTGACGGCGCCGATCTACCCCGATGGTTACAAGGACAGGCAACGTGCGATGGCAGAGTTGAAGGCCGCACAGCAACTGCACTGCCAGTTCGCCTATGGCAACGGCACCAACCTCGATGGCGAACAGCGCGGCAATTTCGATTCGCCCGCAAAGCTGTCCGTGCTGTTCAGCGACCTGCATTCGACGACCGGCCGCGGCGAGATGTTCGGCAATTCCTACGCCGTGCGCATCGGTACCGATATTGCCGGCCTCGTGCTCACGAACCTGGACGCAGAGAAGAACCATGAATCGGATGTCGTCACGGTCGTGCCGTTCCGCGTCGGCGGACGTGAAGTCTATCCAGCGGTGAAGCACGAGATCCGTCTGCACATCGAGGGCGGGACGACCGTACGCTACTCGGGGCAGTGCGTGCCGCTGGCGAAGGCACTGTGAGGATTGTCAGATGAAGTACCCGAACGTGCTGCGCCGATACCTGGCCACGCTGATCGACCTGTTTGCGTGGTGGTGCCTGATCTATGCAATGTCCAGAGTGCCGAGCATCACTGAGCACGGCACCTTGGCGTATGCGCTGTTTGCGCTATCGCTGCTGCTCTACGAGCCCGTGCTTACGACGTATGCGTGTACCCTCGGGCAAGCGGTCATGCGAATCCGCGTACGGACTCAGGACAGACTGCGGCGCGTCCGGCTGGATCAGGCGTTGGGGCGCATGATCGTGAAGTACCTGCTCGGCATCATTTCGCTGCTCACCATTCCTGCGCGCGCCGATCGCAGAGCCATCCATGACCTCGCTGCCAACACGATCGTGATCGAGGCCGCGAGCGACAATCTGCAGCAGGCTGTCGGCCACGGCACCTGAAACGGCTATGGACTATCCCGCACTCATATTCTTCGCGACCTTCGCCCTCGTGGCGGGACGCTTTCTCTACCGCCGCGTGAAGTACGGCAGCTGGACTCAGTAAGGCAGCGCAGTAACACCTCACACTCCGGGCACGATTCTCAGGTCGCGTATTGCGCCGTCCGCGAGCAGTTCCAAAGCCGCCTTGTAGGCGCCGCTGTCGTGAGTCGCGATGGCCTGATCGACCGAGTCGAACTCGATGATGACGGTGCGATCCACCTTGCCGTCTTCGTAAGCTTTGGCCGCGACGGTGCGTGCCAGGAAACGCCCGCCACCCGCCTCGATGGCAGGTGCAGCAAGCCTGGCGTACGCCGCGAGCTTCGCGGGATCGGAAATCCGGCGATAGCACGCGATCCAATAGGCTTTGCTCATGGGTTGCCCGGGTTGTTGGTGACCGTGCTAGGTTAACCATCGTGCGCCGCGCTTCCAAATCACGGTTCCTGCCCTGGCTCGCGCTCGCGGCTGTTCTCGCGAGCTGTCCCAGCTGGGCGGAAAGCCTCACGCGCGAACAGATCGTGCAACGGCTCGCGAAGCCACCCGCGGACCTCAAGAATCTCGAAGCGCCAGGCTTGAATCTCGCGGGGCTGAACTTCGCGGACGCCAGCCTGTTCGGTGCGAATCTGAAAGGGGCCGACCTGTCGAAAGCGGTGCTCGCGCGCTGCAACCTCAATGTCGCGATCCTGCGCGATGCGGTGCTGGTCGATGCCGATCTACGCGAGGCAACGCTGTTTTCCAGCGTCCTGGCACACGCGGATCTCAGCAGAGCCGATCTGCGCGGCGCGCAGCTCATGGGAAATTTCGACGGCGCCAGGCTCGAAGGCGCGAATCTCGAGCGGGTGCGAGGCGGGGCCGACATGCGCAATCAGCCGATGGGCCTCGTGCGCCTCGTGCTGACGAATGCGCGGCTCAAGGGCGCACGACTGGCGCAGGCCAAGCTCTCGCGCGCCGATCTCAGCTACGCGGATCTGCGCGAAGCGGATCTGAGCGGCGTCGACCTGACGAAAGCGAAGCTC
Source organism: Steroidobacteraceae bacterium (assembly GCA_036555785.1). Classification (GTDB taxonomy): domain Bacteria; phylum Pseudomonadota; class Gammaproteobacteria; order Steroidobacterales; family Steroidobacteraceae; genus Steroidobacter. The sequence continues at coordinate 5,528 of DATBKP010000174.1, read as the reverse complement.
GTGGGCGCGGATTTCACCGGCGCGACGCTGACGAACGCTACGCTCGACGGAGCAGAAATCCCACAGGCGATTTTCAAAGGCGCAATCGGTCTGGATACTGTGCGCGGGCTGGATACGGCCGAGGGCCGCGACACAGCGATCTTCGACCGCTGACAACCATGCTGACCGCTGCAAAAATCGTCTCGGGCACGGCATTGCTGCTCGCGCTGGTGTGCTGCCCCGGCGCGATGGCACGAGAGTCGAACGATTCGCGCGAGCTCAATTTCCAGCTTCTCGCCGCGGCGCGCGAGGGCGATGCGGCCGCGGTCGAACGCCTTGTTCATGCCGGAGCGTCGGTCAGAACGCGCAATCGCCTCGGCAACACTGCGTTGCTGGAAGCAGCCCGCGGCGGCCACACCGCTGTCGTGCGCACGCTGCTCGCAGCGGGAGCCGACGTCAACCAGGCGAATCTCCAGCAAGTCACTCCGCTGCTGGAAACTGCACGCAACGCTCACCCGGAGACGGCCAGAGTGCTGATCGAAAACGGTGCTGACGTGAATCACGTGGATCTGCAACTGCTCTCGCCGCTGATGCATGCGGTGTATGGCGGGCACACGCAGGTAGTAACGCTGTTGATCGAGAATGGCGCAAAGGTGGATCTCGTCGACCGTACCGGCAAGTCGGCACTCGTCTACGCCGCGGGTTCCGGCAACGTGGAGATTCTCGCGCTCATCCTCGATCGCAAGGTCGATCCCAACGAGAGATTCGAGAACGAGCTGACCGCACTCATGTGGGCGGCCGGCTATGGCCACGTGGATGCCATGGGAGCATTGCTCGCACGCGGCGCGCGCGTCGACTTGCGCGACAACCGGGGCATGACGGCCCTCATGATCGCGAGCGCGCAAGGACAGCTTGCGGCCGTACGCAAGCTGCTCGAATCCGGAGCCGACAAATCACTCAAGGACCGAAGCGGCAAGACTGCACGCGATCACGCGGCGGCGGGCGGGCATACGGAAGTCGTCGCTATCCTGTAAGCCTACTGGATCTCCGTGCCCTGCGAGCTCTGGTACACCGCGAGCGAGGCCAGATGATCCGCGAGGGCCGCGATCTCCTCGTCACTGAAGGTCCCGAACAGGTCAACCATGGCCGGTGCGTTGGTACGCACCTTGTTCTTGAAATCGAGCATCGTGCGCTTCAGGTACTCGGGGTGCTGTCCTGCCAGACGCGGCACGGCGCTGTTGCCGCGAAAATCCCCCAGGTGGCATCCGATGCATCCGGCGGATTCCTCGCTGCGACGCGCGATCGCCACATTGGCATCCTCGGCCGCGTGACCGATCGTCGGCCAGGTCTGCTGCGAAAAGAACTGAGCGAGCGACTTCATCTGCTCGGGCTGCAGAGGCTGGACGAGCGGTCCCATGATGTCGCTCTTGCGCGCGCCGCTCTTGAAATCCTTGAGCTGCAGGTAGAGGTAGTAGTACTGCTGGCCGGCCAGGATCGGGTTCTCGGGTATCTTCGGCGCACCGCCATCCCCGTGACAGGCTGTGCAAGTCTGCAGCGTCTCGCGAACCGCAGCGAATGCGTCCTGCGCCGATGCTGGCGACGCCAGCAGCAGCGTCGCCACCGCAAGTGCGATACGCAGCCCCTTATTCTGACAACGCGAAAGCAAGGATGCTGTTGCCGCGCTTGGCATCGATTTGCACGTTGCCGCCCGCGGCGACCACGATGTACTGCTTGCCGCCGACCGTATAGGAAGCGGGCGGAGCGTTGACACCCGCGCCGCACTGGAATCGCCACAGCTCACTGCCATTCGCCGAATCGTACGCCTTGAACCAGCCGTTGGCCTCGCCGGTGAACACCACACCGCCTGCGGTCGCAAGTATTCCGCCGATCATCGGCTGCGGGGTCTTGACCTGCCAGCGAATCTTGCCGGTGTTGTAGTCGACTGCCGTGACGTTGCCAGACTGCTCCTCGCCTGGAATGACCTTGAACGCGCCGCCGAGCCAGAGCTTGTTACCACCCGGATAGTCCGACTCTTCGACGTGATAGGTCATCGGCTGGTGCAAGTTGATGGCGTACGCCGTGTTCTGCGTCGGGTCGATCGCCATCGGCGACCACTCGACGCCGCCATTCGCTCCCGGCAGCATGCGCGCGCCTTCCTTGGTGGGCAGCACCCAGCGTCCCTCCTGCGACACCATCGGCTCGGAGAAGCGGATCAGGCTGCAATCGTCTGCGCGATGCACGTAGACGTAACCCGTCTTCCCGCCGTGGAGCAGCCCCTTCACCGGCTTACCGTTCTTGTCGTTGACCCGCGTGATGATGACCGGGCTGACCGCATCGAGATCCCAGACATCGTGCGCGATGTACTGGAAGTGACACTTGTGCTTGCCAGTCTGCAGGTCGACTGCAATCAGCGAGTTGGTGTAGAGGTTGTCGCCCGGCCGGATCGCGCCGTACAGGTCCGGCGAGGGATTGCCGGCGACGAAGTACACGATGCCGGTCTCACGATCCACCGCCATGTTCTGCCACACGCCGCCGCCCAGCGTTTTGTACGGATCCCCGGCCTTCTTGAGCTGCGCTTTCTCCGCCTTGATGTCGCGCTTCATGTCGAGTCCGGTGGCGTCCTTGGTGGCCCACACGCCCACTGAGTTCTCCGGAATCGTGTTGAACGTCCACAAGAGTTGTCCGGAAGCGGCGTCGAACGCCTTCACGAAACCGCGAATGCCGTACTCGCCGCCGTTCGTGCCGATCAGCACCTTGCCGTCGACGACGGTGGGCGCCATGGTTTCGCTATAGCCCAGCTCCGGGTCTGCAATCTGCTGCTCCCACACCTGCTTGCCCGTCTTCGCGTCCAGCGCGACGAGCTTGGCGTCGAGCGTACCCATGTAGAGCTTGTCGCCGTAAGCGAATACGCCACGATTGTTCGGCCCGCAGCAGAAGGTCGTGATCGGCCCCATGTTGTGCTTGAAATGCCAGAGCTGCGTGCCGGTCTGGGCATCGAGCGCATACACGTGATTGAACGAAGTGGTGACATACATCACGCCGTTGGACACGATCGGCGTCGTTTCCATCGACTCGATGATCGCCGTCTGGAAGATCCAGGCGGGACGCAGTTTCTTCACGTTGGCGCGGGTGATCTGCGCGGCGGGGTAGTAGCGCGTCTGATCGTAGTTGCCGTTAGTGTGCAGAAAGTTCTGCGAGTCGCTCGCGGCCGCGTCGATCATCGCCTGGCTGACGGGAGCGGAGGGGGCCTCTGCTGCATCGGCGCTCGCCGCCGCCAGCGACAACAGACACAGGATCGTTGCTAGTGAACGCTTCATGGGATCACCCCTTTGGTCTTCGAACGTTCAGAGCTCGGACAGCAGCTCCTGCATCTTCGCGCGATAAGCCTCCTCGCTGATCAGATTCTTATCGCGGAGCTCCTTGAGTGTCTTCAGGCGTTGCTCGATATCCGCGCTGGCCTTTGCTGCTGGCGGTACTGCTGCCGCCGGCGCTTGCGACACGGCCGCTGCGCCCGAGGTGACAGCTGCGGCGTCAATCTCGACCCAGTCATTGCGCACGCTGCCTGCATTCGAATGCAGCTCGATGCCGGGACGCGCCGCCAAGCCCCACTCATTCTCGGCAGGCTTGGTGCGTGACCCTTCCTGACGCGGTGTGAAGTCTTCCGTGCGTTGACCGTAGACGAGCCGCTTCCGGTAGCCTGACTGCAACTCACCGAAAATCACGTTGATCTTGCCGTCGTCATAGAACACGCGGCCCGCGTTGACGCCGGGGTCCTTCACCAACCCGCCGGCGGACCGCGGATGGCTGCCGATCGTACTGAACGTCACGTCCTGTCGCGGCCCGGCTTTGGCAAGTCCCGAAGCGATTCGCGGAGCGAGGTTGCGGAGTTCCTCGGCAGTGAATACGGAGCGCTGCGCTTCAGTGGTCGTATCCTCGTCCACGATGCGAATGCGCAGCGCCGCGAGCGCGTTGCTGATGGCGTCGTTCGCAAGCTGGGCCGGATGATCGTTCGGCGGCGCCGCTGCATCATCCTGCGGCTCGAGCTTCACCCATTGATCGTTCGCGGACCACAGCACGACTACATCGCGCGGCGCATCCGCGGCGCAGGTGATCGCAGCAACGAGCGCCAGCGCAGCGCTCGCCGCTACGAGTTGACGTCGACACGATCGACGACGGTTCGCCATCATCATGTTCGCCTCAATAGAAAAGAATCGCACCGACCGCAATGGCCGTCTCTTTCGCTTCGGCGCCGCTGTGTGCGGTGGATTTCGTCTGCGTGTACTCGGCGACCAGATTCAGGAACGAAGTCAGCGGATGATAGACGCCGACCACGATCGACTTGTTCGTCGAGACCAGCGCCGAGGTCGGCAGATCGGCCGGGCCCCGATCGAGATTGCTCTCACCGTAGCTCACACCGAGCTTGGTGCCGATGCTGGGGAGCTTGTAGGTGGCCTGCACGTAAAAGCCGTCGGAGTCGCGCTTGTTGCCGCCCAGATCCACGGCATCGAACAGAAAGTCCGTGGTGCCGATGCCTTCGCCGGTGTAGTAGTAGGCCACGCCCTCGAAGCCGGCAACACCGACTTTGGCGCCGACGTCATAGCCCGTGGCGGTCTCACTGTCGAAGCCGCCGGTGCTCTTGAGTTTCTGCCGGATGGCGCTCACCCAGACCTTGCCGTTCAACTCCTTCGGATCGCCAAAGCTGTAAACCCCCTTGGCCTCCGTGCCGTAGGTGCTGCCTTCCTGAGCGAACGAGCCGGCATTCAGGCTCTCGCCGGACAAATCGACCAGGCCCCAGGGATCAACGAGCGCCACGTTGAACTGGAACCCGCCGAACTTCGGCGAGGAGTATTGGATCTGACCTTTCCAATCCGCGTAGATGTAACCGACGCCGATCCGGCCCAGCGACGTGTTGCCGCCGCCGCGCGTAAGGTCGGACACGGTGCCGACGCCCAGCAGGGTCATGTCGGACAGGATCGCGTCCGAGCCGAACAGGCCAAGGTCGCGGCCGACCTTGACGCCGCCCCAAGTGCCGGACCACTCGAGATACACCTGACGCAGGTTTTCCGAGTTGAGGCCGAGGCCGCCGTCGAGCGGGGCGCCGGTAATCGCGCCCTGGTTGCCGCCGTCGATGCCGGGCTGGAAGCCGATCATGACGCCGTACTTGTTGTCGCCGTCGGTTTTTTCCGCATGGAAGCCGAGCCACGAGGGCAGCAAGCCGGTGCGGATGTTGTTGGCGTCGTAATCGCCTCCGGAGAGCGAGCCGCACGCGAGTCCGCCGCCGATGGTGGCGCCGCTCGCGGGGGCGTCGCACTTCACATCGCTGGCGAATCCATTGATGTTGCCGCTGAAGTCGATCTTCCATTCACCGACTTCGATGGCGTCCAGCGCAGCTGCGCTTTGGGACGCCAGCAGCAGCGCCAATGCGCTGGTCGACGCAACGAGCTTCTTGTCAACTTTCATGGTGAGTTCCCCTGCTGCTCGAACCAAGGAGTCGCTGCGTCGCGCCGCACTCCGGCGTGTCGCGACCGCAACGGCAACCGCTGCAGTCA
>DATBKP010000173.1:0-93885 GCA_036555785.1 Steroidobacteraceae bacterium | reverse complement strand
GGGGCGTGCCGAAGTACTCCATCGGGTTCTGATCGCCGTAGTCGTACGACAAGGACAGTCGCAGCGTGTCCGACACATCCCATTGCAGCGTGCCGGCGATCGCGAGGCTATCCGAGTCGGCGCGGTCGACCCAGTTGTCGGACTGCGTGTAGCTGGCATCGAAGCGATAGGCCCATGCGTCGCTGAGCGGTCCGCTCAGATCCAGCGCCGCGTGACTGCGCGAGTCCTCGCCGAACGCGAGCTCGACCTGGCCCTCCTGCCGTTCGGTATTCGGACGGCGCGACACGATGTTGATGACGCCGCCAATTGCGCCCTGTCCGTACATGACCGACGCCGGTCCGTGCAGCACTTCGATGCGGTCCACGGACCACGGGTCGAACGGGAACGTGACCGTGCCGGCGCCGACGAACAGGCGCGCGCCGTCGAGCAGATACATGACGGAGCTGTGTCCGACGAAGCCGCGGGTGCTCAATGCCGTGCCGCCATCGCCGGGTGTCGCCTCGCTGGTGATCCCCGCCGCGCGCGTGACTGACTCGACGATGCTCGGATCGCCGCGCTGGCGGATCACATCGCCCGCCAGCACTTCGATGCTCGCCGGCGTCTGCAGCGGCGACAGGTCGAGCCGCGAGCCGGTGCCCGGGTTGCTCTCGCTCAGGCCGAGGCCTTCGATCCTGCGACCGAAGACTTCGACGGTTTCGAGCGTGTCAGGGCGCTGGTCCGCGGCCTGCGCAGCGAGACTGAAACAGGTGGCGGCGAGCAGAAACGTGCAGTGCTTGTTCATAGTCGAACAAGCATCGGGGCGCAGCCGCGCACGCGGCGAGTAATTTACGGTTTCCGTGCGCGTTACGCGGCGTTAACGGCTGCCTCACTGCTTCTGCAACTTCCCGCCGGGCGCGGCGACCAGCAGCTTGATCAGCTCTTCGGTGACCTTAGGCTCGAGGCCTTCGGTGTGTCCCTTGTCGAGGCGCACGACGTCGGCGACGACGCGGCCGTCCTTGCAGTCGGGGAACGTGAACAGCTGCGCCGTGCCCGGCGCCGGCAACAGGCCCCAGCCAGGACGCAGCTGATTCAGTCGGCTGCTGTCGTAGACATAACCCGCGCGCGTGTCGACGATCTCGTGCGGTGCGCCGCGTGCGCCGCAGTTGTACTTCTTCGCGAGGTCGGAGGTTTCGGGCACGCCTTTCTCGTCGACCTCGCGCGCACCGGTCTCATATATAAATGAGAAATCGAAAGCGGGCAGCTCGCGCAGCAGGGCCACGGTTGCGGCGAACGTACTTGGATTGAGCGTGGGGCTCGTCGGCCCGGGCGCCGGCGCGAACGTCGCGGAGCGGCCGGGATTGCCGCCGAGCCGGCCGCCCGAAAGGCTGAGCCAGCCGTCGACGCGGCTCTTGAAAAAATCCGTGCGCAGGATCCGGTTCGACGTGAGCCCGCCCTGCGAGTGCCCGACCAGCCAGAACGCGCGGATGTTGTCCTTGCCGATCTGGCCGACAACGAACTCGACGATGTTCTGCAGGTACTGATCGTCGGCGTCGGACCACACGCGCACCGGCGAGTTCGGCGTGGCGATCACCAGCCGGTACTTGTCCTTGTAGTCGAGCAGCGGGAAATAGTGGCGTTGCCAGTTGCCGTACGAGCCGGCGCCGTGCAGCGACAGAATGAACGTCACCTTCTCGCCGGGCTGCAGATCGCACGGATAGTCGAGGAAGTAGGTGCGGCGTGTCTTCATCTCGACCACCGGCCCCTGGTTGATCACCAGCGCCGCGGAGCATTCGCTGTCGGGACAGTGCAGCGGCGGTGGCGTCGTGCACGCGGCGCCTGGAATCGTCACTTGCGCGAGCGCGCCGGTAGCGAAGCAACCGAGCAGGATCGATGTCAGCGCGACTGCCGTTCTCATGGTCGCTCCCCCTGTTGTCGTCCTTCGCGGGAATTCTGCGCGCGCAGCGCTGCCGCCGCAGCCTGCTGGCGTGTGAGGTTTTGTGATCCCGAACAGCGGGACGGCGCGGCCCGCGTCAGTTCCGATACAGATAGGCGAGCACGTGCGACTTGTGCTGGTTGCGGGCCAGCCAGTCCCTGAATTCCTCGACGCGGCTCGTGCCGGCTTCGCCGATCATGCGCGTGAGGATTTCGCGGCGCGTGCCTTCGGACTGCTCGCGGCGGATGCGGCGCTGCCAGGCATCGGTGAGGATCGCCGGCAGCTCGTGGCTCAACTGCAGCGCTTCGAGCAGCTCCCATTCGCCGCCGTCGAGCCAGGCCTCGTCGCAGGTCGAGCACACGTCCACGCGGTTGGCGACCGTGCCGGTCAGCTTGTACTTCGCCATCACGCGCGCGCACTTCGGGCAGACCAGCGCGCTGGTCGAATCGGACGTCGCGACCGGCCCGGCAGCCGGCGCGGCATTTTCCGCGGTCGCGGTCAGCTTCTGCGTTTCCGCCCAGTGCCGGTAGTAGAGCAGCGAGACGAGACTGCCGTGGCAGGTCTCGCAGCCCATCGCGGGCAGATATTCTTCGATCAGCGTGGGCTTCAGGTCGGGGGTCCGGCAGCGCGGGCACTTCATGTGGAGGCTCCTGGCACCTGAAAACAAGTACAGTGGCAGTGCGAGCGTTGCGAGGGTAGCACCATGACGACAGTGAGAACGGCTATCGGCGTCACACCTTACGTGGTCACCGCGACAGCGGGCCGGCACACGCTGACCCTCGACGAGCCGACGTCCCGCGGCGGTCAGGACGCAGGGGTTTCACCCTACGAGGCCGTGCTCGCCGGTCTCGGCGCGTGCTCCGTAATCACGCTGCGCATGTATGCGGACCGCAAGCAGCTGACACTCCGCTCGCTCTCGGTCGAGCTGAGCTTCCACAAGGAAGGCGAGCGCAGCGTGATCCAACGCGTCGTGCACCTCGACGCGGACCTCACGCCGGAGCAGCGTGCGCGCTTTGCCGACATAGTCGAGCGCACGCCAGTCACGCTGACGCTGAAGGCCGGCAGCGAAATCCGCACCGAATTCGCGGTGCCGGGAGAAAGAAGCGGGGGAAACTCAGCACTGCAGCATCCGAAGGGATGAGATTCATCCTCCATCACTCAATGTTGCGGTGCTGAGTTTTCCCTGTTTTTCTCTCCCGGCACCGCCTAACGCTGCCCGGACGGGCGTGGCTCGAGCGTCTTGAGGAACGCGTACAGCGCATCCAGCTCGGCGTCGTTCATGAACGCCAGCGCCTTGAACGGCATGACCTCGCTGATGGCCGAGCCGTCGGGGCGCTTGCCCGAGCGCAACATGGTCTTGAACTGTTCCGCGGTCGTGTAGCGCGACATTGCGCTGTCGGGCGCGGACGTGAGATTTGCAGCGGGCGGCCACGAGGGCGGCGTACCTGGAATCTTGCCGCCCGAGAAATGCGGACCGTGACAGCCCGTGCATCCTTGAGCAACGTACTGGCCGCGCGCGACCAGCGTGTCGCCGACTTCCTGCGGCGGTGGCGCCGTGTGATCGATTTTCTCGGCCGCGTCCTTGATCGCACCGAGCGCATAGGCCGCCTTGATCGGCAATGGAAATTCGTGGATCTCCGCGGCGCCGGTGCTCGCCGGCGGCAGGCTGCGCACGTACGCAACGATCGCACCGAGGTCGGCATCCGTCATCCGCGCGTAGTCCTCGCTCGGCATGACCAGCAGCGGCTGACCGGACGGCTTGACGCCATGACGCAGGGTGCGAACCCAATCGGTATCCGTGTAACTGCGCGTCGGACTCGCGCCGCCGGACGTGATGTTCGGCGCGCGCACGAACAAACCGCCCTCGTCGACGACGACGTGGCCGGAGCCATCGACGCCGTGGCAATCCATGCAGCCGCGCGTTTTGAACAAGTACTCGCCGCGTTCCAGCTGACCTTCCGCCGGCGCAAACGTCACCTGCAGCGGCGGCAGCTGCACGATGCGGTGCAGCTTGCGATCCGACAGCCGGCTGACGACGCCGGCCGCAGCCACGGCCAGCACGACGAGCGATGCGACGCTCACGAGAACGATCTTGATCGGTTTTTTCATCGCAGCCCCGGAACGCAATGCGCGCGCATCGTAAGCGAATGCTCGCGGCTTGCACAGGGACTTTGGTGGGTCAGCCGATCATGCCGATCAGCAGCAGCAGCACGAAGAAGATCGTCATCACGATCGAGATGGCGATCGACAGCAGGAACAGGCGCACGACCGTGCCGAAGCGCGACAGCCCGTACGCGTGGCGCAACTGCTTGTAGAGATGCAGCGGCGGCACGATGGCGAGCGCCGTTCCCCAGATCCCGCCGCTGACGCCGAACGCCGCGGCCAGCGTCAGCAGGATCAGGAACGCCATCATGAAGCTGATCGAGTACGTGATGAAGATCGCGTGGTCGTACATGTGGATGTCACGCCGCCAGAAGAACAGCAGCCACATGAACGGCACGCTCAGCGGGATCAGCGCCCAGGAATACTTGTAGCTCGCGATCTTCAGCTTGTAGAAGGCGAGGCTGGGGTTGTCCTTGAGCTCCTTCGCGCCGTGCTCGAGCCGCTGCTGCAGCGCCGGCCAGCCGACGTTGACGTCGAGGTTGGATCGGACGTGCGGTTTCGCCGTGTCGCTCTTCGCTTTCGACCTGGCTTCCTCGATCGCCTGCTTCGCCTGCTCGTTGGTCTCCAGGCTCTTCAGCGCGTCCCAGTCGCCTTTCGCCAGCGCGTCCATCACTGTCTGCGCCGACTGCAGGTCGCTCAGCTTGCGCTCCAGCTCGGCGCGTTTCGCCGCCGACAGCTCCTTGTCCGCGAGCTGCTCGCGCACCGCTTCGATCTTCTCGTCGGTGCGCTCCTTTGCGGTCTGGTTGTTCTCCTTCCACTGCTCGACGACGTCGCCGGCGACGCTGTCCTTGGTGCTGTCGAAGATGTCGCTGGTCGTGAAGGAGAACACCGCGAACATCAGGAACACGGTGAACAGGTACAGCGCCATCGGCGAGACGAACTTGGCGCGCTCGCCGTCGATGTAGCGGCGCGTGAGCCGGCCGGGATGGAAGAACAGCTCGGGAATCGTGCGCCACATCTTGCCTTCGAAGTGGAACACGCCGTGCAGGATGTCGTGACCGAGGTGGATCAGGCTGCGATGCAGGTGCGCGCGCTGACCGCACGCAGAACAGAACGCGCCGTCGAGCTGCGCGCCGCAATTGCGGCATTTGCCGTGCTCTTCCGGACCTTGTTTGCCCGCCGTCCCTTCGATCGTGCCGGCGATGATCGCGCCGGTCAGCACGTCACCCGCTGCATCCACTTCGCCGCTCATGGGGCGCAGGATAGCACTTGTAGGTCGGGCTTTAGCCCGACACGCGGGCGCGATGCTCCGTCGGCGGCGTCTGCTCCCATCTGCGCCACACGCGGCGCAGCTGGTGAGCCGAGCTGAAGCCCGCCTTCTCGGCGACACGCTCCATGCCGAGCTCGCTGTTCGCGACCAGCTCGCGCGCGAGTGCGACACGCAGACGTTGTACGTAATCGAGCGGCGAGCAGCCCGCGTGCTCGGCGAACAGCCGGGCGAGATTGCGCGGGCTCATGCAGGCGACCGACGCGAGTCGCGTGGCGGACCACTGCGCCGCGGGGTTCCGGATGATGGCGTCCTGCACCCGATGCAGCACCGGGTGCACGTGGTTGCGATGCATGAGCCATGGCGACAGCTGCGGATCGCCGCCGGAGCGCCGCATGTAGACGACCAGATCGCGCGCCACGGCCGCGGCCACCTGGTGACCGACGTGCTGACCGATCAGGTGCAGCGTCAGATCGATGCCGGCGGTCACGCCGGCGCTGGTGAGGATGCGTCCGTCCTCGACGAAGATCCGGTTGGCGTGCACGGTGGCCGAGGGCTCGAGCCGCTGGATGTCATCGATGTGATGGTGGTGGGTCGTGCACTCGCGGCCGGCGAGCAACCCGGCCTTGGCGGCGAGCAGCGCGCCGGCGCAAACGCACATCAGTGTTACGGTCTCGTTCTCCATGGTGCGCTTCAGCCAGCTCACCAGCGCCGCCGTGGCTGCACTGTCCAAGCGCAGGCTCCGCGAAGTCACGCCGGTCACGACCACGACGCTGCCGTCCGGTACCTGGGACGGCAGCGGCTCGATCTGGTCGAGATGCAGTCCGATCGCGGAACGCACGCCGGACTGCGTGCCGATGAACCGCAGCTGGTAGCTGCCCGGCGCCTCACGCTCGGCAATGCGAAACGCCTCGCCCGCGCCCGCCACGTCGAGCAGCACGACATCCGGCTGGATCGCGAACAGCACTGTCCTCACAACTGCAGGGTCTCCACGCGCTTGATCTCGGCGAAGCGTCCGGCCAGCACCAGCTCGGTGCGCTCCATGATGTCCTGCGGAGTATAGACGCGGCCGGATTCGGTCACCATCTTGAAGGTCAGGGTGGCGTCCATCACGTAGCTGACCGCGTAGCCCAGGTCGGAAGCGTGGCGCGTCGTGGTCTCGCAGCACTGCTCCGTGCGGATGCCGGACACGATCACGCGCCCGATGCCGTGCTTGCGCAGCCAGTAGTCCATGCTCTGGCCGTCGGCAGTGCTGGCGAACATCGCCGAATGCACCGACTTGCTGAACACCTCGGTCGGCTCGATGCGCAGTCCGGGCAGGGTCTTCACATAACCGGAGCGCCGGGAAAACGGGTTCGTCGGGCCTTCGTGCTCCTCGACGTGGAACACCTGCAGCACCGGGATGCGCTGCGCCGCGCAGCGGTCGATCAGCGCCTGCAGCCGCTCGAGGAAGCGGGGCGCGTCGGTGTCGGACCAGTACGGGCGTTGCAGGAAGGACTGCTGCGCATCGACGACGATCAGGGCGGATTTCATTGCGGGCCTCCGGTGTTGGAAGCACATCCTGCCTTCGTTGCGGAGCGCAGGCGAGGCGATCAGGGGACGGTCAGCGGTCAAAAACGGACAAGAACCGGAAATACTCTCGCAAAGAGGCAAAGGCGCAAAGAAGAGTTCAGAAAAGCAGGACGTTCGGAACTCCGGATTCAGAAGTTCCGATTCTTCCTTTGCGCCTTTGCGTCTTTGCGAGAGATATTTCTTATTTCCCTCTCTTCTCTTGTTCGCGAGCGCCGGCGAGGATGCCAGGCAGCGCGTAGTTGCCTTCGTGGCAGGCATATTCGTAGATGTGGTCGTCGGTCCGGCGCAGCGGCACTTCGCCCTGCCACGGCTGCTTGTAGGCCGCGCTGTCCTCGACGGTGAACTGGTACAGGATTTCCTGCTCGCCGACGCGCGTGAAGCGCTCGGTCACTTTGCTGCTCGGGGGCAGGTAGAAGCGCTGCTTGATGCCGTAGTGCGCTTTCTGGCCGGGATTGAGGTTCGTCGTCTCGACCACGAGCGTGTCGCCCTCCCAGCGGCCGACCGAATCGCCCATCCACGGCGTGATCTGCTGCGGCAGGTGCCGGCCGCCGATCCGCACTACGCGCGCGTCGTGCACCATCTCGACGAGGATCATCACTGCGTCGGGCGTCTGCACGATCTGGTAGTTGTTGTTGTAGACGTCCGGCAGCATCGGCGGTCCGCTGGTCGAGCCGAAGCCGAGCAGGCAACGCTCGCCGAGTGCGCGACGCTCCGGCCCGTCGAAATTGATGCCAGCGCGCGCGGCCTGGAATGCCTTCAGTCCGTCCGGCGTGTAGGGCACCTTGCCGTCCGCCGGATCCACGATGAACGAAGTGCGGTGCTCGCCGCGCACGGTCGCGAGCCGCGTGCCCGGATCGAGCCAGAATGCATTGTAGCCGCCGGGATCGCTGCCCGCTTTCGATTGCACGCTCGGATCCGTGGGCTGGGCGTCGGCGGCGGAAAATTGCGCGAACCGATTGGTGCGCTCGAATTCCGCGGCCTCCGCATCGCTCAAAGTCGCCTTGCCTTTGAACATATCGTCGCGCTCGAGCGATGTCAGCGACGCATTCGTCCACGTGCCCTGCAGATCCGGCGCGCCCCAGGACGTGCGCGGCGCCTGCCAGTCCGCGGCGGAAACAGCGCCGGCCGTTGCGACCATTACGACCGTTACATATTCGCGTCGGAACATAGTGAGCCCCCGAAATCTGCGAACTGCGACGTGGCTAGCCTACTGCTCGCCAGTGCACATTACGTCACGCGCGCGCCCGCGCGAATGCAAAGAACTGCGAGTGCCTGGATGCAGATGCGCCGCAGACGGGATAAGGGAACGCAGATGCTTTCTATTCGCCGGATCGTCACGGTTGCGACGTTGTGCGCGCTGCTCGCCGCTTGCGGTGGCGGCGGCGGGAGCAACACGCCTCCGGGCGGCGGTAACAATCCTCCCGGCGGCGGCAACAATCCACCGACTTACACAGTCGACGTCTCGCCGGGATCGGTGCAGTTCTCGGCGCTCGCGCGCGGCACTTTGCCCGCCGCCAAAGATGTAACCGCGACGTTCAACGGCGAAGGTCTCGTCGTCGGCACGCCGTCGGGTGCGAGCTTGCCGAGCTGGCTCGGCGTCACCGTCGTCGGCTCGCCGACCGCCAGCCCCGCTCAGGTGCGCTTCAGCGTCACCACGACCGGCACTACGGCGAGCTCGCTCGCGACGACGGTCCGCTTCGTCACCGGCAAGGCGGACGGCTCGCAGGTCGTCACCAAGGACGTGGCTGTCACGTACACGATCACCGATCCGCTCCAGGTCGACGTCACGAGTCTCGACTTCGACGCGACCGCCGGCACGGCCGCCGAGCCGCGCATCGTCGGGGTGCTCGGTTCCGGCACGAGCTGGACGGTCTCGAGCAATCGGCCGTGGCTCACCGTGTCGCCCGCATCCGGCACCGACGCTGGATCGGTCGAAGTCAGGGCGGATGCCACTGCGTTGTCCGGCGGCGTGCAGAGAGGCGGGCTGAGCTTCCTCGACACGTTGAGCGGGACCGTGCGCAACGTGCCGGTCACGTTCCACGTTACGGACAATCGCTGGAGCGTCGCTCGCACCGGCGTGCAACTGCTCGAATTCACAGACAGCGCCGCACGCCCGGCGCAAGTCGTCGTGACCAACGACGGCGGCACGACTGCAACGTGGGCCGCAGAGACCGACGTCGACTGGCTGACCGTTACCGCATCGGGCGTGAGCGGCGACACGCTTACGATCACGCCGGCGGCGCTCGCTGCCGATCTCGACGACGACACGATCTACGTCGCCACCGTCACGATCCACGGCAGCAATTTGCAGAGCGAATCGCTGCGCGTGGGCTACTTCCGCTCGTCGGCGGCCGAGCCTACGGCTGTCGGGGCGCAACTCGATCTCTCCACGTCGACGCAGCCGGCAGGGCTCGCCATCGATCCGATCCGGCCGTACGCATACGTCGGCCTGTCGACGAACACGGTGCGGCGCGTGGACTTGCTGACCGGCGCGGTCACTACGCTTTTGACAGCGGCGCCCGAGGCCAAGATCGGCCGCGTCGTGGTGAGCGGCGACGGCCGCTACCTCTATGCGAGCAGCATCGGCTCGACCGGTGACGTGCTCCGCTACGATCTCGACGTCGGCGTGCCGCTGGCCTCACTGCCGAAGATGACGAACTGCTGCGCGCAGGAGCTCGCATGGGTGCGCTCGCGCGGCGTGCCGCTGCTCGTGACCGGACACTTCGAGGTCTACAACGCAGTAACCGGCGCGTCGCAGACACCGCTCAACGTACCTGTGGACGGATTGACGAAGTTCGACTACCTCGCCGCGCTGAACGACGGCTCGGAGATCTGGTTCGTCGACAAATTCAGCGCCACCGGCGGCGCCTGCGCGAGTGCGGCGAGCTATCGCGTGGTAACGCGGCAGGAGGACGGGACGGGCTATCTCGCGCCGTTCCGCACGAGCGCACCGCTGATCGGGCAATCGACTGCCTGTCCGAGCATCTCGGAGCTGGTGAGCAGCGCCGACAGCGCGAATCTCGAGGTAGTTGGCCAGAATGCCGTCGGTACCGTCGCGTTTTTCGAGGGGCCGCGTGCCGGCCCGGTGACGGAGATCGCTGCGCAGCGCCACTACCAGTACGTCGCCGCGGGCTCGAACGGCCTCAAGGCTCTCTCCTTCGCCGACCTCAGCGCCATCAACCAGGACGGCATCGAGGTGCTGGATACGAGCAACGCAGTAGTCCACACCTTCGAGCAGCTGTGGCGGATGGAAGCCGTGCGCTTCTCGGCCGACGATCGCTTCCTCGTGGTGCTGGGCCTGGCGGCGGGCAACAGCGACGATGTGCAGATCCTGAAGATTCCCTGACGGGCGCGTCAGAAGCTCACCCGCACCCGCAGCCCATAGGTGCGCGGCGGATTGAACACGAACTCCTGGGTGCCAGTGTCGATGATCGCCTGCGTCGCATGCGCCTCGTCGGTGACGTTGTTGGCGAACGCCTCGATGCGCAGCATGCCGTTGCCGTGCGTGTAGCCCACGCCGAGATCGACATGGAAGTAGCTGTCGACCTCGTCGCGCAAGCGCAGTAGCTCGTCGCCATACGCAGTAGCGACGTTGCTCTCATCGACGGCGGTCACCTCACGGCCGCCATCGTTCCCCGAACCGCCGTTGAAGGCCGTCAGGAAGTAAGAGGTCTTGTAGGTCGCTGACGCGATCCAGTCGACCGTTCCCGTCGGCACGTCGTACTCCTGTCCGACCCGCAGGTTCAGCGTGAACGGTGGCGTGCGCGGCAGCTCGTTGCCGCCGAGATCCACCTGCAGGCTGCCGCCGGCGGGGCTGGCGCGACGGTTGTCGCTGACGATCGAGCCATCCTCGTACTCGGTGTCCTGCCACAGCAGCGTGCCGCCGATGTTGAAGCCGTTGGCGAACTGATAGGCGGCGTCGAGCTGAATGCCCAGGTTGTGCGATTCGCCGACGTTCTGGTTGAGCGTGACGTTGCTGCAGGCCGTGTTCGGATCGCTGTCGAGGCAACCGCCGTCGTTGTTCGGATCGTTGTCGAGCAGCTCGGTGCCGACGACGGTGCTGAACACCTGATCCTTGTACTTGAAGTAGTACGCCGACGCGTTCAGCGTCAGCGGCCGGCCGCCGACCTCGAGCGTGTTCTTCGAGCCGACCTCGAACATGGTGTTCTTTTCCGGACCGACCGGCGGCGTGAACAGCTCTTCGCCCGGACCGGTGTCCAGGTCGATAGTGTCGTTGAAGCTCGGCGCCTTGTTGCCGGTGGCGATCAGCGCATACAAGAGGTTGTCGTCGGTGAGATCGAAGCCGACGCGGAAGCGCCAGTCGACATAGTTGTCGGAGTTCTCGCCGAACTGCACCGTCGCGCCGCCGAAGCCGAAGCCGAGGCCCGGATAGTTGCTGCAGTCGCCCTGGAACTCGCTCACGGCCACGCAACCGCCGTCGAGGAACTCGTCCAGCGTGTCGTTGACGCCGAAGGATTTCACGCCGGCGCGATACAGGATGATCAGGTCGTTGAGCGTGTTGCGCACGCCGTCGCCGTCGGCATCCGGATTCTTGATCGTGCGGCCGAGGCCGGTCATGCGGAAGCCGGGGGTGCCGACGCGCATGGCGGTGCCGTTGGTGTTGAAGCCGGCGATGAAATTGAAACCCTCGCGCTCCTTGCTCTCGTCCGAGTAACGCGCGCCGGCCGTGAAGCGCAGCCGATCGGTCGCTGCCCAGGTCACGTCCGCGTACGCCGACTTGGATTCGCCGATGGTCGAGCCCTGGTTGAATTCCAGGTACGCGAGGTCGGTCGAGTAGTCGAGCGGAATCCCGAGGAACACGCCCTGCTCTTCCTTGAACTTGTACAGGCCGACGGCCCAGGTGATCTTCTCCGCGCTGTCGGGCGAGGTGAAGCGCAGCTCGTGCGTGCGGCTCTCGGACTTCGCGTCCCAGATCAGCGCGCTGTAGTTGCCGTAGTAGCGCTCGCGAATGAACGCGTCGGATTCCGCCGGATCGTTGGGATCGGCGAGGTTGCCGCGGATCACCTGCTCCTGCTCGTCGCCGGCGAAGTCGAAGTTGCGACCGCTGGTCGACAGGCTGTTGGTGTAGTGCAGGTCGCGATAGCCGCCGATGTACTGCACGTTGAACCAGTCGCTGCGATAGGTGGCGTTGAGCGCCAGCCCCCAGTGAGTCGTGTCCTGGTTCGGGCTGAAGCCGACCTGGTTGACCTTGCGCGGATTGTCGAAGTCGTCGTAGGTGCGGCCCTCGGCGGCGGCGTTGAAGAAGTCGACGCCGCGCGAGCCCGTGCCCTTCGAGTTCAGATAGTCGCCGGACAGCAGCACCGAGAGCTTGTCGCTGGGCTGGATCAGGAAGTGGGCGCGTGCGCCGACGTCGTCGCCCGATTCCCAGCCGAGCAGGTTGTTCAGCGGGCCGGTGTTGCGCACGTACTCGTCGTGCTGCGAGGAGTACACGGCAAAGCGCGCGGCAACGATCTTGCCGAGCGGGACGTTCAGTGCGCCGCGCAGCTCCTGCTGGTCATAGTTACCGATCGCGTACTCCGCATAGCCGTCGAACTCACCGAGCTTCGGCTTGCGCGAGACGATGTTGATCGAGCCGCCGAGCGCGTTGCGGCCGCGCACCGTGCCTTGCGGGCCGACGTTCACTTCGACGCGCTCGATGTCGAAGAAGGCGACGCCGAGGCCGCGCGGGCGCGGCACGTACACGTCGTCCAGGTGCGGCGCGATCGCCGGATCGCCGAGCTCGGTGTTGGCGTTGCTGCCGATGCCGCGCACGAACAGCTCGGTGTTGTCCTCGTAGTTCGTGATCTCCACGCCGGGCATCAGCGCCGGCAAGTCGACCAGTTGACTCGCGCCGACGGCGTCGAGCTGCGACTGCTGCATCACCGCCGCAGTGCCTTCGTAGCTTTGCAGGCTCTGCTGGATGCGCTCGACCGTGACGATCACTTCCTCGATGACGGGTCCCGTGTCGCTTTGCGCAGCCCAGGCCGGGGCCGAGAGCGTCAACGCGTAACCTGAGAGAGCCGCTGCTATCGGCAACGCGACAGATGTCGATGAGCTCATGTTGATACCCCCAGCCAACCAATACGCCTGCCAGGACGACGTTGTCGAGTGATGAACACCCGACATGGGTGTATTGTTTACGCGCAAGCTTCAACCCCATGCCTCCCCTCCTCAAATCGAGATCCGTCTGGATTGCGTCGCTCACCGCCTGGCTGGCGCTCGCGCTGTTCGTGCTGACGCGCGACCTGGTCATGGTCGGGCCGCAGGCGCCCGGCCTGCAGCGCGACGAGTTTTATGCATTCGTGTGGACCATGGTGCTGTGGGGCGCGATCTCGCCTTGCATCATCGCGCTCTGCGACTTGCTGCCGCTGGACCGTGCGCGGCGCTGGCGCAGTCTGGCGATGCACACAGTGCTGGGCTTCGCGTTCTGCGTCGGGGATGTGCTGCTGGACCTGGTCTTCTACGTCGCGGTCCGCATCCCGCACAAGTCGCTGCTCGGCGAGTTCTACGATCAGGCCTTCATCAACGTCTTCAGTTACGCCGCCGTCGCCGGCGCCGGCTACGCAGTCATCTATGCGCGCGAGCTCGCAAGCAACCGCGTTCGCTCCGCCGAGCTCGAGCAGCGGTTGGCGGAAGCGCGGCTCGAAGCGCTGACGCGCCGGCTGCAGCCGCACTTCCTGTTCAACTCGCTGAACACCATCGCGGCGCTGATCCGGCTCGGCGATCCGGACAAGGCACTGGCGGCGCTGGTCGCGCTCGGCGACCTGCTGCGCGTCGTGCTCTCGACCGACGGCGACGTGCGCATTCCGCTGCAGCAGGAAGTCGCATGGGCGGAGCATTACCTGCGGATCGAGCGGTTGCGGTTCGAGAACCGCCTGACCACCGAAGTGCACCTGGATCCGCTGCTCGCGCAGGCGCTGGTCCCGGCGCTGGTGCTGCAGCCGTTCGTCGAAAACGCCGTGCGCCACGGTGTCGAGCGGCACAGCGGCGCAACTCTGGTGTCGATCGCGGCGAAGCGCGAAGGCGACTACCTGGCCCTGACGGTCAGCAATAGCGGCGGGACGCCTGGCCACGAGCCGGCGCAGCAGCAGGCGGGTTTCGG
The DNA here is from genome assembly GCA_036555785.1 of Steroidobacteraceae bacterium. Classification (GTDB taxonomy): domain Bacteria; phylum Pseudomonadota; class Gammaproteobacteria; order Steroidobacterales; family Steroidobacteraceae; genus Steroidobacter. Next base: position 79,929 of record DATBKP010000173.1, on the reverse strand, counting down.
ACTCGGGCTGGAATCCACGCGCGAGCGGCTCGAGCACTTGTACGGCGCCGAGCATTTCGCGCTGGAAATTGCCACGTCGGACGCAGCGACGACCGCAAGAATCCGCATCCCGCTGGCGGCGGCAGCGTGATGAACGCGCCGATCCGCACCGTCATCGCTGACGACGAGCCGCTCGCACGGCGCATGTTGCGCGGCCTGCTGGCGAAAGACGCGCAAGTCACGGTAGTCGGCGAAGCGTGCGACGGGCGGGAGGCGCAGGAGCTGGTGCGTCGGCTCGCGCCGGACCTGCTGCTGCTCGACGTGCAGATGCCGCATGCCGATGGTTTCGCCGCCCTGCGTGAGCTGGCGCAGCGTCCCATCGTGATCTTCATCACCGCGCATGCCGAGCACGCAGTGCGCGCCTTCGACTCGGACGCCGCGGACTATCTGCTGAAGCCGTTCGACGACGAGCGCTTCGAGCGTGCGCTGACGCGGGCGAAAGCCGCGATCCGCACGCGCAGCCTCGTGCGGCTCGCTCACGACATCGCAACCGAGGCGGCGCCACGCGAGCCGCAACGCGCCGAACGCATCGCGCTCAACGAGGGGCGGCGCGTGGTGATGGTCGACATTCGCGATATCGAGTGGATCGAGGCGGCCGACTACTACGCGCAAGTGCACGTTCGCGGCGCCTGTCACCTCGTGCGCGAATCGCTGCAGGATCTGGCCGACCGGCTCGGGCCGCAGCAGTTCATGCGCATCCACCGCGGCGCGCTCGTCAACCTGCAGCGCGTGCAGCGACTGGAACGCGCCGCGGACGCCGAAGTGCTGGTCGTGCTCGACGACGGCACGAAACTGCGCGTCAGCCGTTCGCGACGCCAGCAGGTTGCGCAAACGCTCGGCATCCGCTGAGCGCTTCGCTGCACGCAAAGCACCGTTCGCTGCACGACGCTCGCCGTTCACGGCGTGCGCATTGAACGCGTATTTCCTGGCGCTGCATCCTGCCGTCCCCCGAACGCAACAGGATTGCCGTCATGAGAAGTTTATTTGCCGCGTTGACCTTGATGATCTGCTGCGCACTCGCGCCGTACACGGCCGGCGCCACGCACGATCCTGCTCAGAACACCGAATCCCTGCTGCGCGCCCACGACCGCTTCGCGCGCGACTTCGAGCTCAACGGCGCCATCGACGGCTTCGTGCCGAACCTGAGCAACGACGTCGCCTACCTGCATCCGGACCAGGAGATCATCACCGGGCGCGAGGCCACGCGTACGTTCCTCAAGACGATCTATCTGCAGCCGCGCTCGGTGCGCACGCTGCTGCACCGGATCGCCGGGCAGGCGAGCGCGGACGGTTCGCTTGGTTACACCGTGGGCTGGCTGGAAGAGATCACTGCGCCGAAGAATGCGCCGGCGGTGACCCAGTACGGGCGCTTCATCGCGATGTGGAAGAAGCGCGACGACGGCTGGCGCGTGCAGGGCTTCCTGCGTCTTGCGAGCAGCGCGGCGCTCGCTCACGTTCCGGCCGATGCGCTGATCGTTGACGGCGCGGCGGCGGTCGTGAAACCGGGTCTCCCGGCGGCGCAGCGCCTGGAGATCGCGACCGCCGACTCGCGCTTTGCGGACCTGAGCATCGCTCAGGGTTACACCGTCGCGTTCACCAGCTACGACATGCCGGAGTCGGTGATCGTCACCGGCGGCAGCTTCTTCTACAACCACGCCGGCGTGGAGTTCGCGTGGAGCGGCTGGACGCCGGCCGAAATGCTCAGCTGGTATCCGCTGCGCACCGAGGCTGCCGGCAGCGGCGATCTCGGCTGGAGCATCGGCCACGGCACCTACACCTTCAACGGCTCGTCTTCCTATTCGAAGTATCTGACCGTGTGGGTGCGGACCGATGCGGGGTGGCGCTTCCTGATGGACGGCGGCAACGCGCGGCCCGCGCCCTGAGCCACGAATCGCGCGCAAAAGAAAACGGCGCGGTGCCCAGCGGGTCCCGCGCCGTCGCTTTGCAGATCAGCCGTGTCAGTTCCAGGAACAGCCGGCCTTGCTGGTGCAGGTCTTGAGGCGCTGGTCCATGTCGGTGCGCATCGATTCCTTGTTGCGGATCATCTCGCGCAACTCGGCCTCGTTGCGGCAATCGTCCTTGGCGAAGCGCGAGCCGAGCACGACCTGCTTCGCACACCAGACCTGCTCGCCGTTGATGCGCTTCGGCCGGTAGCCGGCCGGCGGCTTGAACGGCACCTGGTCATCCTCCTGCGGAGCGACGGCCGATGCAGTCTTCGTGTCATCGGCGGCCCTAGCCTGCTCGGCCTGCTTGGCTGCGGTATCCGCAGCTGCCTCGGTCTTCTGCTGCGGCGCCTTCTGCTCGGGAGCGCTGGGCTCGTCGCCGGCCCACGCCATCGCCGCGACCACCATCAACGTCGACGCAAGCAACGCAGTACGCATGACAGTCCCCATCCTGTGGCCTGTAGCCAGTGATCAGTTCTTAACGCAGGCGGTTGCGCCCGGGCAAGTGCCCTGATTCTGCCGCATCGTGGCGGCTTCCTTCTGCCGTTCGAGCGCACGCAGCTGCGCCTCGGTGCGGCACTTCTCCTTGCCGAAGCGCGAGCCGGACACGACGTTTTCGGCGCAGTACACCAGCTTGCCGTTGACGCGCTTGGCCCGATAACCGGCCGGCACCTTGAAAGCCTTTTCCTCGGCCTTGCTCTCGTCCGCAGCCTTTTCCTCGGTCGCCTGTTCGGCGGTGGCCTCTTCAGTCGCTTGCTCGGTCGTCTGTTCGGGGGCAGCCGGGTCGACGGAATTCGCCGGCGCAGCTTCCTGCGTTGCTTCCGTCTTCGTCTGCGCAGGGCTGGGCTCCTGGGCCCAGGCAATCGCCGCAACCATCGTCAGTACCGTGGTCAATGCCGTCGTCACCGCAATTCGCATGAATTCTCCCCAGGTTCAAATGACAGGAAGGCCCCCGAGCGGGCGATTGCACACATTCGCTACCGGCTTTGCAAGCTCCTGTCGCACGATCGGGCGGGGTCGGGCGGGGCTCCCCGTTATGTGTAGAAGTGTCAGGGTCCGCAGGACCCGGCCGCCGGCGGCCGGGTCGCCTAGAATCTGAACACCGGCGGCGGGTACTTACGCCGGTATTGCGCCCGGACCGCCGGGGAGCGCCGGGCGTGGGGAGACTCAAGATGCAGGTGCCGGACCGCGAGGAGCTGGCGTGGACGGATGTCGAGCCTTACTTCGATCGGGCCTTGCAGCTGGACGGGCAGTCCTGCGCGACCTGGCTGGAGGAACTGGATGAGCGGCGACCGGACGTTGCCAAAGCCGTCCGCGCCCTGCTCGCGCAGCGCGAAGCGCTGAATGCGGCGGGATTCCTCGAGGGCTCCGCGTTCGCGGGCGTCGAGAGCCTCGCGCCGGCGCTGCGCGACATCGTCGCCCGCCATGCCGCCCGGCTGACCGGACCGGGCGCGGATCCCAAGGCGCGCCACGGCTGGGCGACCGGCGCCCTCGTCGGCCCGTATCGACTGATCCGCGAGATCGGTGTCGGCGGCATGGCCTGCGTCTGGCTCGCCGAGCGCAGCGACGGCCAGCTGAAGCGCGACGTCGCGCTCAAGCTGCCGCTGACAGGGCCGCGCATGCAGGTCGAGCGCTTCCTGCGCGAGCGCGACATCCTCGCGGCGCTCACGCATCCCAACATCGGGCGGCTGTACGACGCCGGCATCAGCGATTCGGGCCAACCCTATCTGGCGATGGAGTACATCGCCGGCACGCAGCTGATCCACAACTGCGACGAGCGCCTGCTCGACGTTCGCGGCCGGCTGCGCCTGTTCATCCAGGCCATGGACGCGGTGCAGTTCGCCCACGCCGAGCTGGTGATCCATCGCGACCTCAAGCCATCGAACATCCTGGTGACGGCCGACGGGCGCGTCGTGCTGCTCGACTTCGGCATCGGCAAGCTCCTCACCCAGGACACCGCCGAGGAAACCGAGCTCACGCAGATGTCCGGCCGGCTGTTCACGCCGGGCTACGCATCGCCCGAGCAGATCGCCGGGCAGCCGCTGACCACCGCCTCGGACATCTACTCGCTCGGCGTCGTGCTGTACGAGCTGCTGACCGGCGTGCGTCCCTATCGCCTGAAGTACGACTCGCGCGCCGCGCTCGAGGAAGCGATCCTCAAGGAGGATCTGCGGCGGCCGAGCCAGAACAAGTTCTCGTCGCAGGTGGCAGCGGCACGCGGCATGTCGGAGCGCGCCCTCGCCCGCACGCTCGCCGGCGACCTCGACACCATCGTGCTCAAGGCGCTCAAACGCAATCCGCTGGAGCGCTATTCGTCGGTGAGCGCGTTCACGCAGGACATCCTCAACTATCTGAACAACCTGCCGGTGAGCGCGCGACCGGACAGCCTCTGGTATCGCGTGGGCCGCTTCACTGCTCGCTACAGAGTGCCGGTGGTCGCGGCGGCGGTTGCCAGCCTCGCGCTGCTGAGCGGCTCCGCGGTGGCGATCTGGCAAGCACGCTCGGCAGCCGCGGAGCGCGATCGTGCCATGGCATTCGCGTCCCGCAACGAAGCGGTGACCGAGTTCCTCGGCCGGATGATCACGGACGCCGCCGCGTCGCAGACGCCGATCACCGTCAACGAGCTGCTCACGCGCAGCGAGAAACTCGCGCTGAACGACACGAGCGGCAGCCCGGAAAACCGCGCGGCCGTGCTCGAGATGATCGCCGATCGCTACGTCTCCACGGACAATGCGGAACGCGCCGAGCCGTTGTTCGCACGCGCGTTGCAGCTGACGACCCAGTCGAGCGACCACGCGCTGCGCTCGAGGCTGACGTGCAAGCACGCGGCGGCATCCGCCGACCTCGGCAATTCCGCGCCGTGGCTGCGGGCCATTTACGCCGAAGTCGCACGCAGCGACACGGATCCGCAGACCGCGAGCCAGTGCCTGTTCAACACCGCGACGATCCATCTCGCCGAGCAACATCCGGCCGAGGCATTGCGCGACGCCGAGCTCGGGCTCGAGAAGACTCGCCAGGCGAGCAACGGCGGCAGCGTGGAGGCGGCTCTGCTCGGTGCGGCAGGCTACGCGCATTCGCTGAGCCGCCGTGGCAGTGAAGCGGAGCAGTACTTCGCGCGAGCGCTGCGCAAATATCGCGAGCTCGGCCGCGAGCACAGCGACGGAGCGCTCGTAGTCCTCAACGACTGGGGCATCACGATGCTCGCCGCCGGCGTACCGCGCCGCGCACTGGAGTTGCTGGACCAGAGCGTGCGTATCGAGCGTGAGCGCGGGCCGGACGTCGAGCTCACGGCCACGACCCTCGGCAATCGTGGGCAAGCGCTGCAAGCGCTCGGCCGCTGGGATCAGGCACGCGCCGCTTTCGACCAGGAGTGCCAGCTCGCCATTCGTCACAACGACGAGTTCAGCGAGATGCACTGCCTGGTCGGCAAAGGCTCGCTGGCGATCCAGACCGGCGAGCTCGACAGCGCCGAACAGGATTTGAACCGGCTGGCGCACCTGATCGATCACGCCTCTGCGCCGCCGGACAGTCCACCTGCGCGCGTTTACACGTTCCTGCACGGTCGGCTCGACCTGGCTCGCGGCAAGCTGGCGGAAGCGCGCGCTGGTTTCGAGCACGTGCTCAACAAGCAGGACCCGGAGGCGACCACGCTGCAAGCGTACCTAGGGCTGTCGATGACAGCCTTGGCCGAGAACGATCCAGATAGTGCAGTAGAGGCTGCGCGGCGCGCTGTGAAGATCGCTGCCGGATTTCAGGGTGATTTGCGCTATTCCAATCAGACCGGGGTCACGTCGCTGTGGCTCGGCCGCGCGCTGCTGCGCGCGGGCGACCGTGCTGGAGGGCGTAAGGCGCTGGAAGCCGCAGTGACGCATCTCTCCAACACGGTCGATCCGGATCATCCCGTGCTCATGCAGGCGCGCGCGGATCTAAGCGACGCGCTGCACGGCACGGCGACGCGCAACAACCAGGATCATCAGTACGCCGAGCGATAGCGGCGCGAAGCTGCCGCCACCACCACTGCTGCCGCCGCCGCTCGCGCGCTTGGCGACGCGGACGTTGGCCTTGCCCGCGCGCACGTCGGCTTCGAACTTCGTCAGCGCAACATCGAAGTTGTCGACCATCTGCGTCGTCGCGGCCGCGAAGCTGGCGGTGTTCGACTCGCGCGCTTCGCGCGGCTGATCCACGAGCGTCGAGTTGCGAGCGCGGCTGTCAGTGCCCGGCACGCAGGATCAGCGACTGCGTCACGGGATCCACGACCGCGAGATCGACGAGCGTCGCAACGTCGTGACGGTTGCCCTTGAGCACGTACGCGCCGACGATGGTGAGGTAGCCGAGCGACCACTCGTTCTCGTCCAGGTGCTCGACCTGGTCGTACGAAACCAGCGCCATGATGTCGACCGAGTACAGGCGCTGCACGCCCTGCAATCCTTCGAAGCCTTTGCTGTTGCGCAGGTAGTACTCGGGGATCGTGACGATTTCGGTCACGAACTTGCGGCTCGAGAAGCGCTGGCGGATCTGCTCCAGCAATGCTTCGCGATCGGCGGCCGTCGGACCGGCGCCTTCGGGCGAAGGCAGGAACGCCAGGCCGACGCGCAGCGGCACCTTCAGCTCCGGAATCTGGTTCTCAGCGGGCGGCGTGGCGCCGTTCGGGTAGAGGAATTCGACGAGGCTCGACGAGTTGTGCGTCTGCCGGGTGCCGTTTGAGCCACCCATCAGCGCATCCAGCGCCGTGCATCCGGACAGCATGAGCGCGGCGACGCTCGTCAGCGCGAGGGTGCGGCCGGCGCGAAGGATTCGGGGCTTCATGGCGGTCTCCTGCCTGGATCGAGAGCGCATCGAATCGATGCGCGGCGCACTGTCTGGCCGGGCGCCGACAGGCGCAATGGAAGCTACTCAAGTAGCGGGACCGACGCCGCGAAGTATCGTCATGTGATACTTTGTCCGTAATTCGGGGGAACGGGCCATGGCGCAGCGAACCCAGATCGTCGCCGAGTTGAAGCGCGCGCTGCGAGGCCGCGGCATCACCTATGCGCACGTCGCGAAGCACCTTGGACTGAGCGAGGCGAGCGTCAAGCGCCTGTTCGCGGCCGGCGATTTCTCGCTCGAGCGGCTCGACCTGATTTGCGAGCTCGCCGGGCTGCAGCTGTCGGAGCTGGTCGAGCAGATGCAGACGCAGGCGACGCAGATCAACCAGCTGACGCTCGAGCAGGAACAGGAAGTCGTCGCGGACTCGAAGCTGTTCCTGATGACCTGGCTGGTGCTGAACCGCTGGCAGCTCGACGACATCGTCCGCAGCTACGACTTCACGCAGCGCGAGGCGCTGCGCTACCTGATCAAGCTCGACCGGCTGCGGATCATCGAGCTGCAACCCGGCAACCGCACCCGCGTGCTGGTCAGCCGCCACTTCGCCTGGCGTCCGGGCGGGCCCGTGTACAACTACATCCACCAGAAGCTCATCAAGGAATTCCTCGCGACTCACTTCCACGGCAAGCGCGAGGAGCTCATTTTCTACGGCGGTGTGGTGTCCCCCGCGGCGTTCACGCAGATCAAGCGGGCGCTGCAGAACGCCGTGCGCGAGTGCACCGAAATCATGGATCGCGATCGCGCCGTGCCGATCGCCGAGCGCGCGGGCGCAGCATTCCTGGTCGCCTTGCGGCCGTGGCAGTACAGTGGCTTCAGTCAGTTCATCCGTAAACTCAACAACGAGAACAACGATGCGTCCTAAATTGCTCATCGCCTGTGTATGTATGCTCATCGCCGCTGCGTGCTCGAAGCAGCCGGCGCCCGTTGCCGCCAAGCCCGGCACGCTTGCCATCGTCAATGCTCGCATCTGGACCGGTGACGACGCGCAACCGTGGGCGCAAGCGTTGGTGATAGATGGTGAGACGCTGGCGCTGGTCGGCAGCGATGCAGACGCCAGGAAGGCGAACGCAGCGCAGGTCGTCGATGCCGGCGGCCGCTTGATCGTGCCGGGATTCACCGACGCGCACGTGCACTTCATCAGCGGTGGCTTCGGCCTGGCCTCGGTGCAGCTGCGGGACGCTCGGACGCGCCAGGAATTCGCTGCGCGTATCAAGGCATTCGCGGCGACGCTACCCGCCGGCACATGGATCACGGGTGGCGACTGGGATCACACGCTGTGGGGCGGTGAGCTGCCGACGCGCGAGTGGATCGACTCCGTCACGCCGGACCATCCCGTGTGGGTCAACCGGCTCGATGGCCACATGTCGCTGGCGAACAGCGCCGCGCTGAAGCTCGCCGGCATCACGCGCGCAACCCAGGACGTTGCCGGTGGCGCGATCGTTCGCGACCGCAAGGGTGAGCCGACGGGCATCTTCAAGGACAACGCGATGTCGCTGGTCGACGCCGTCGTGCCTGCGGCCTCCGCGGAAATGAACGATCGTGCGCTTGCAGCGGCGATGCAGTACGTCAACGCACAAGGCGTCACGACCGTTCACAACATGGGTACGTTCGGCGACCTGGAAATTTTCGCGCGCGCGGCCAAGGCGAAGACGCTGACGACGCGAATCTATGCGGTGACACCGCTTGCGGAATGGGAAAAGCTGCGCGACACAGTGGCGGCCAAGACGTACGGCGGCGCTGACGGCCGCGGCGACGAGTGGCTGCGCGTCGGTGGATTGAAAGGCTTCATGGACGGCTCGCTCGGCTCGCACACCGCGGCGTTCGAAGAGCCGTTCGCGGACTCGCCGAAGGATCGCGGCCTGCTGGTGAATCCGCCGGAGGACATGTACAAGTGGATCTCCGGTGCCGATAAAGCCGGCCTGCATGTCATGGTGCATGCCATCGGCGATCGCGCGATCGCCATGCTGCTCGACATCTACGAGCGCGTCGAGAAGGAAGACGGCGCGCGCGACCGTCGCTTCCGCGTCGAGCACGCCCAGCACCTGCGCGAGAGCGACATCCCGCGTTTCGCACAACTCGATGTCATCGCGAGCATGCAGCCCTACCATGCGATCGACGACGGCCGCTGGGCCGAGCAGTTCATCGGCAAGCGCATTGCCACGACGTACGCGTTCCGCTCGTTGCTCGACGCGAAAGCGCGGCTCGCTTTCGGCAGCGACTGGTCCGTCGCGCCGGCGACGCCGCTCGAAGGAATTTACGCCGCCGTCACGCGCCGCACGCTCGACGACAAGAATCCCGACGGCTGGGTGCCGGCGCAGAAGATCACCGTCGAAGAAGCATTGCGTGCTTATACGACGGGCGGCGCGTATGCCTCGTTCGACGAAGCGCGCAAAGGCTCGCTGACCGCCGGTAAGCTCGCCGATCTGGTGCTGATCGATCGCGACCTGTTCAAGATTCCGCCGGAGCAGATCCGCGAGGCCAAGGTGCTCGCGACGGTCGTCGGCGGCAAAGTCGTCAGCGGCGGCTGGCCGGCAGCGCCGGCGGCGCAGTAGTATCGATCGGCCGGGGAGAACAACCATATGGCCGCCGCCCTGCCTGCACTGCCGTTTCACTGCCAGCACTTCGAGAGTGCGCTGGGCGAATGGGAATTCCTGATCGCGCCGCCGCCGCCGGACCTCGCCGGCATCGTCGAATGCTTCTGGATCTCGCGCGGCCGCGTCACGTTCCTGTACGAGAAGATCCTGCCGCAGAACAACATCGAGCTGATGTTCAATCTGCGCAAGCCGTTCGGCGTGCCGAACCGGCCGCCGGCCGATCGGCTGTTCAAACGCGCGTGGATCTCCGGCATGCAGCGCGAGTGGCTGACCGTTACGCCGCAATACGATCCGAGCGAGCCTTCTTATCTGTTGAGCGTGCGCATGCCGCCGCTCGGCGCGTATCGCCTGCTCGGCATTCCGCTCGGCGCGGTGGCGCAGAACGTGTTCGAGCTCGACAGCGTGCTAGGTGACGCGATCGCAGCGGTTCATCAGCGACTCGGCGATTGCGAGGATGCGGCGGAGCAGTTCGCCGTGCTCTGCGACTTCGCCCGCGGCCGCCTGGCGCGCAGTCGCGTGAAGTTGCGACCCGACGCGCAGATCGCCGTCGACATGCTGACGCGCACCGGCGGCGCGGAGCGCATCGCGAGCATCTGCCGCTCCGTGTCGATCAGCCGCAAGCACCTGGGCGATCTGTTCGATTCGCACATCGGGCTGACGCCGAAAACCTACGCGCGGATGTTTCGCTTCCGCCGCGTCGTGGACCTCGTGCAACGCGGACACGGCCTGGACTGGACGCGCCTCGCACTGAGCTGCGGCTACTACGACCAGGCGCACTTCAATCACGAGTTCCGCGAATTCTCCGGCATGAGCCCGAGCGAATATGCGGCCGCCGGATCGGTCGACGGCCTCACGGTCGTCGTCAGCTGAGGTAACTTTTTTACAAGGAGGCCGGCGGTGGCCTCGTTACCATCCGCCCATGCCGCAACTGAACCTCTGGGCCGTGCTTGCCGCCGGCCTGTCGAGCATGATCCTGGGTGGACTGTGGTATTCGCCGGTGCTGTTCGGCAAGGCGTGGAGCGTCGCGAGCGGCGTCAGCGAAGCACAGGCGAAGTCGGCGAACATGGCGAAGATCATGGGCAGCGCATTCGTGCTCGCGGTGATCGGTGCAGCCGTGTTCGCGGCCTTCCTTGGACCGAAGCCGGAGCTGATGTTCGCGACCGCCGCGGGATTCTCCGCGGGCTTGTGCTGGGTCGCCGGCTCGTTCGGCATCAATTATCTGTTCGAGCAGCGGGGGCTGCGGCTGTTCCTGATCAACGGCGGTTATCACACGCTGCAGTACACGCTGATCGGTCTGGTCCTCGGACTCTGGCATTGAGAGACATATATATGAAGGTCATTCCCGCGGTCCTGTTCGGCTCGCTCGCATTTGCGTCGGCAACCCCCGCGGCCGATGCGCCGCTGGCACCGTTGTCGCGCCTCGCCGGCCATTGCTGGAAAGGCGAGTTCGCCGAAGGCGGCAGCTGGGATCGGCATTGCTTCGAATGGGCGTATGACGGCAAATTCCTGCACGACAAGCACGTCGTCACCGGCAAGCGCGCGCCGTACGGCGGCGAAACCTTCTATCGCTACGACACGAAAGCGCGGCAGATTTCTTATCACTACTTCAATAGCCAGGGCGGCTACAGCGAAGGCAGCGTGCAGCCCGCACAGAACGAACTGCGCTTTCCGGAAGAACGCTACGAGCAGGGCGGCAAGACGATGGTGCTGCGGACCATCTGGAAATTCGCAGGCGACGCGAAGATGCTCGCCGTGACCGAGCAGCAGCGTGACGGTCAGTGGGTCGAGGCCTGGCGCATCGCCTTCGCGCGCGAATAGCGCTCGGGAACGCTACAAGCCGCAGTCCCGCTGCTACGACCCGAGCGTGAAGTAGAACGTCGCGCCCTCGCCGGGCGCGCTTTCGGCCCAGACACGGCCTCCCAGGCGCCGGATCAGCCGATCGACCGTCGCCAAGCCGATGCCGGAGCCGGGATAGTCGCCCGACGCGTGCAGCCGTTGGAAGGGTTTGAACAGCCGTTTGGCGTACTGCATCTCGAAGCCGGTGCCGTTGTCGCGTACGAAGTACACGGTGGCGTCGTTCTCGCGCTGTACGCCGAACTCGATGCGGGCGTGCGGCACCTGGGACGAATACTTCCAGGCGTTCTCGATCAGGTTCGTCAACACGACGTTGATGGCCGTCAGGTCCGTGCTCGCTCGCACCCCCGGCGCGCAGACGAATTCCACGCGGCGCTCACGATCCCGCTCCTGCAGCAGCTCCATCGCGTGGCTCGCCAGCTGGCTCAGATCGACGATCTGCAGCGAGCGCGGCTGGTGCGACAGCTGCGCGAGCTGCAGCAGCCCGTTGATCAGGTCGCGCATGCGCCGCGCCGCCTGGACGATACGATCGACGTGTCGTCGCGCCCCGGCGTCGAGCACGGCGTCCGCCTCCTCCAGCAACATTGCGGCGTGCGCATCGACGGCACGTACCGGACCGCGCAGGTCGTGCGACACGGAATACGAAAATGCTTCGAGCTCCTCGTTGGCCCGCGCCAGCTCCGAGGTACGCGCCGCGACGCGCGCCTCGAGTGTTGCCGTGAGCTCGCGCAGCCCGCGATCCGCGGCAGCGCGCTCGAGCTCTGCGCCGATACGATGCGCGAAGGTTTCGAGAATCTGTTGCGAGCCCGGGCCGACGGCGAACGGCGTCTCATCCCAGATCTCGACGACGCCGGTGACGCTGCCCGCCGAATTGAGAATCGCCGCGCCGAGATAAGCGCCCGAAGCAAAGCGCGTGAACGGCGCGTGCTCGGGAAATTGCGCAGCGAGTCCGGTGACGTGCATCGAGCGCCGCTCCGCGCTCAGCTGCGCACAGGGCGCGGTCGCGAGAGGATAGCCGTCGTCGGCGGCCGGTCGCGCCGGCGACTGCCCGAGGATACGAATCCTGCCGGCGTGCTCATCGACCATGCCCACGACGGCGTGACTCGCGCCAAATGCCTGCGCAAGCGTCGCCGCGCAGCGGCCGACGAATGCTTCGCTGTCTTCCGCCGGACCGGACTCGGCCAGCAGTTGCAAGGCCGTCTCTATGCGCACCGTCTCCGTCACGTTCAGCGCGACACAGAGCGTCCGGCCGTCCGACAGCCGTTGCGACGAAATATCCGCGAGCACGGTCGTGCCGTCACCACGCCGCAGCGCCTGCACGATGCGCGGAATCGGCGCCGTCGTCGGCGCACTTACCACGACGTCGTGCAGCGAGAGCTTGCGCAACTCGGCTCGCGTGCGGGCCAGCATGAGCTCGCCGACGCGATTCGCGTCCAGGAACCGGCCGGTCGCCGACACCACGAAGATCCCCACCGACGCCTGCCCGATCATCGCGCGATAGCTCTCCTCGCCGCTGAGCAGCCGCATCATCGTCAGCACGATCGCCAGGAAGCCGAACTCGCCGAGGAAGATCGAGTCGAGGTCACCGGCGAGGATCAGCATGTTCGCCGCGAGCGCCAGCATGAGCGCGGAGATGCTGCCGGCCATGGCGAGGGCTTGCAGCGAGCCGCGTCGTTGTCGCTGACCTGCGCACAATGCAGCCACGTACGCGAGCAGCAGCAGGCTCACGCCCCAGAAGATCCATGCCGCAACCGGCACCTCCGGCAAACGATGGATCGTTGCCATCTCTCCCCATGGCAGTGCGATTCGTTCGAGCACCGGCGTCGGCCGGGACGGCGAGCCGACTGCAGCGACTTCATAGATCACGCCGCTGAGCGCGTAGAACGCACTCATGACGATCGCGATCCAGCGGCTCCCGGCCGCGAAGTAGCCCTGGACCAGCCACGGCACCAGCGCCATCGCAAACGCACCTGCCAGATTGGAATAACGCTCGGCAGCGACGTACGCGCCGACGTCCTTCGCGGAATACACGCCGATGTGAGCGGCAGCGTGTACCGCAGCCATCAGCGCCAGTGCGGCGAAGATCAGGTGAACGCTGCGAAACCAGGGATGCCGGGCAGCGAAGACGTGAGCGATGCATGCGTAGACGCAGATAGCCGCGACGGCTGCGAGCACGCATGCGAGAATGCTCATGGGCCGGGATCTTATACGCCATGTCACGATCCAGCAGCAGATTCGTCCTGTTCGCGGCCACCCTGTCGCTCGCCTGGGTGGCGCTCGCCCAGACCGATCGCGTCGCACGCTTTCCCGAGATGTCACGCGCCGCGGAAAAGACCGGCCTCGCCGAGGAGTTCAAAGGCATCACCACGAACGGCGAGCCGGTTCGCGGCCTGTTCCCGGTGCATGCCACCGGCGTCTCCACCGCGCCGGTACGGACTGCCGCAGAGAAGTTTCTCGCGGCTCTGACGCCGGAGCAGCGAGCCAGGACGATGTTCCCGGTCGACGACGTCGAATGGCGCAAGTGGATGAATCAGAGCTTCTACGTACGCCAGGGCGTGGGCTTCAAAGAGATGAGCGAGGCGCAGCGCGCGGCTGCGTTCGGACTGCTCGGCGCGGCACTGAGCGCGAAGGGGCTGAAGCTGAGCCAGGACATCATGAAGCTCAACCACACGCTCGGCGAGCTCAACCACGACAACTTCGTCGAATACGACGAGGGGCTGTACTGGGTCACGGTCATGGGAACGCCAGCGGCGCGCGAGCCGTGGGGCTTTCAGCTCGACGGCCACCACCTGATCCTCAACTACTTCGTGCTCGGCGACCAGGTCGTGATGACGCCAGCCTTCTTCGGCTCCGAGCCTACGTATGCAGCCGCGGGCAAGTATCGCGGCACGCGCGTGATGAAGCCGGAACAGGATGCGGGGCTCGAGTTCATGCAAGCGCTGACGCCGGAGCAGCGCAAAGCCGCGACGCTGCACGTATCGAAGACAGGCAACGACAATCTGACCGAAGCATTCAAGGACAACGTGGTGCTGGACTACGCTGGCGTCGCGGTACGCACGCTAAGCGCGTCGCAGAAGCGCCAGCTGTTGAGGCTGATCGGACTCTACGTGCACAACATGCGCGACGATCAGGCGCGCGTGCGTATCGACGAGGTCGACGCACACATGGATCAGACCTACTTCGCGTGGATCGGCGGCACCGAGCCGGACTCGGTGTTCTACTATCGCATTCACAGCCCGGTGATCCTGATCGAGTTCGATCACCAGAAGCCGGCCAACCTGCGGCACTTGTATCCCGACGTGCCGTACCGCGAGCACATCCACGCCGTGGTGCGCACGCCAAACGGCAATGACTACGGGAAGGATCTGCTGCGGCAGCATTACGCGGCGGAGCCGCACTAGCCTCGTCGCAGCGGGCTCAAGCCACCTGGTTCCTTCCCGCGCGCTTCGCTCGATACAGCTGGATGTCAGCGGCCTGCAGCAGTTCCGGCACTTCCGCGCTGCCATCCCACTGCGCCAGCCCGATGCTGAGCGTGACGTTGAGATCCGGTTGCACGTGCCGCCAGTCGTGGCGCTCGACGCAGGCGCGCAGGCGCTCGCAGAACTCCAGCCCGGGCTCCTGCGACAGACCCGGCAGGATCAGCGCGAACTCTTCGCCGCCGATGCGCGCGACCAGGTCCGACGGGCGGCACTCGCTGCGCATCAGCACGGCGACTTCGTTGAGCACCTTGTCGCCGACGGCATGCCCGAGACGGTCGTTGATGACCTTGAAGTGATCGAGATCGCCCACTGCAATGCTGAGCGGATGCCCGACTGCCAGCGCCACTTCCATCTCCGCGGCCAGACGCTGCGCGAAGTGACGGCGATTGGCGAGACCGGTCAGCGGATCCTCCTGCGATTCGCGCTCGAGCCTGAGGCTGCGCTCGCGCAGCGCCGCGATCAGCCGCTCCTTCTCGGTGCTCGCCTTCTCCAGCTCGTGCGTGCGCTCGGCGACGCGCAGCTCCAGTCGCATCCGATAGTCTTCGAGATCTTCGAACACGCGTGCATCGGCGACGGCAGGCGCAACTTGCGTGGCGAGCTGCTGCATGAGATGCAGGTCTGCCAACGAGTACACGCCCGCAGCGGTGTGTTGCACGCTGAGCAGACCCGTCACCGTGCCGCTCTCGATCAACGGCACGACGATCACCGAGCCTGTTTCCTTTCCGGTCGTCTCGGCACGCTGACGCAACTCGGCGGGCGCGCGCGACCAGTCCTCGATGAGCAGCGGCTCGCGCCGCTCCACCGTCCAGCCGAACAAGCCCGCGTTGACGCTCTTGGTCCGCGCCGGCAGGCGCTCGCCGCCGCGCTCATGGACCCGGAAGTCGAGGATCTGCGCTCCGGGCTCGACCAGCACGAAGTAGAACTCGTCGAAGCGGAACAGCGTGCGCGTCTCCGTGAGAATGCGCTCGCCGAGCTCGTCGATGCGGCGCGCGCCATGCAGTGCGCGACTCGATTCGAACAGCTTCGCCATCGGCCCGCGACGCTCGGCCGCGGTCGCGGCGATACCGATGCTGTTGAAGCTCAACACGAACACCAGCATCACCAGCGCGAACAGCACGAACGCCGAGAGTTGGCCGGCGTTGTACAGCACCGCGGCCAGCACGCCCGCCGGGACGAACACGAAGTCCGATAGGACGTACGCAGGCTTGAGCACGCTGCGCACGTCACGACGGTCGAACAGGAAGAACAGTGTCATGACCCCGGTGTTCACCAGCTGCGCGACGATCGCCATCGCGGCAAGTGGCCAGAGATCCGCGACACCCACGCTGGTCAACGGATATTGACCGCCGGCTGCCGTGTACGCCGCGCCTGCGGCCAGCAGCATGATGATCGTCATCGCAGCGTTGTGCAGAGCGCGCAGCGCCGCGAACGTCGTCGAGCCCTGGCTGTAGTCGCGATTGAAGAGCGGCCAGATGAACGACGCGGTCGCGCAGATCGCGGCGGCGATCGCCGGGCTGAACACGAGCAGCAAGCCGATCTGCGGCACGCGCTCCATCGAGATGAGGCCGATCCGCATGCGCAGGCCGAACTGGAAGACGAACAGGCAGGCAACGACGGCGAGCGCGACGACCCAGGCGGGCGGGAATCCCCGCGCCTCGAACAGCTCGGCGACGAGCCAAGCGCCGGCGCCGGCGGCGAGCAGCACCGAGTAGGCAGCGAGCGCGCGATAGCGGGAAGCCATCGCGGCAGTGTACTCGCGTCAATGACGCTTGAAATACTGCACGGCGCGTTCGTGCTTCTCCGCTGCAGCACGCGTCTTGAAGGTCCCGAGATTGCGGCGGCGGCCGGTCTTCGGATCCTTCTTGCGCGAGTACAGGCGGAAGCCGCCGGAGGAGAGTTTGCGGATCATGTCCGGACAACGCGCGTCCGGCCGATCCGTTCCGCTCAGAGATCGAGGTCCCAGGTCTCGGCGACCAGCTTCGCGCCGAAGCTCTGGTGCGGTTCCGAGGCCACTTTGCGGAAGCCGTGCGCCTCGTAGAGCTTGCGCGCTGAGCTGAGGATACTCTGCGTCCACAGCGTGACCTTGCGATAGCCCGCTTGGCGCGCAAAGGCGAGACACGCCGCGACCAGCGCGTTGCCGACGCCCATTCCGCGCTGACTCGGATCGACCAGCAGCAGGCGCAGCTTCGCGACGGTGCGCGAATGCCGCACGAGCATGATGCAGCCGACCGGCACGCCGGCGCGCTCAGCGATCCAGCAGCGCTCTGCGGCCGGATCGAGCTCCCGCAGGAACTTCGCGCAGATCTCCGCGACCAGCGCCTCGAACTCGCCGTTCCAGCCGTATTCCTGCGCGTACAGGGCACCATGCTTCTGCACGATCCAACCCATGTCGCCAGGACGCTGCTCGCGCAACGTCAGCTCGCGATCCGTCGTGGCACGCGCGCCCAGCAGCGACTGTACGTTCTGCAGATGTCCCTGCAACTGCAGCTGCTGGTCGAGCGGCAGCGGCGCCAGCAGCGCACCGATCTCATCGCGCGCTTTCACGTCGAGCGACTGGAAGATTGCCCTGCCCTTCGCCGTCAAGTGCAGGTGCGCCTTGCGCGCATCGTCGCCGGAGCGCTCGCGCTTCAGCCAGCCGCGGCGCGCGAACTTCGCGAGGATGCGGCTCAGGTAGCCGGCATCGAGCGCGAGATCGCGGACCAGGTCGCTCGCGAGCGGGCGTTGCCGATGCGCGATCTCGTACAGCACTCGTACTTCGGTCAGCGTGTAGTCGCTGTCGAGCAGGCCGCCGTTCAGCACGCCGATCCTCTGCGTGTAGAAGCGGTTGAACTCGCGCACTGCGCTGATGTGCTGGTCGGCGTGGCGTTGGTTGCGCATCGGCGGCTACTGTCGGCGATTTAGTTGACTGCGTCAAGTATCGTCGCGAGGACGGCGGCCTGCGCTATTCTCCCGGCCGGAGACGCCATGACGAAAGCCCAGGTGCAGATCCGCCGTTCGCGGCTGGAAGATGCCGAGTCGCTGTGCGACAGCATCAATTCGGTCGCGCGCGAGAAATGGTGGCTCGCCACGGCGGACGGCTTCACGCCCGAGCAGACGCGCTCCTTCCTGAAATTCGTCGCCGACCATTCGCTGTCGCAGGTGGTCGCCGTCGCCGGCGGCCTGGTCGTCGGCTGGTGCGACGTCGTGCCGAAGGGTCCGCGCGGCTTCTCGCACGTCGGCGCGCTCGGCATGGGCGTGCGGCGCGAATGGCGCCGTCACGGTGTAGGACGCCGCCTGCTGGAGGACTGTCTCACGCTGGCCCGCGCCGCGGGACTCGAGAAAATCGAGCTCGAAGTGTTCACGGACAACGAAGGCGCGATTCATCTGTATGAGTCGCACGGCTTCACGCGCGAAGGGGTGAAGGCGCGCGCACGCAAGCTCGAAGGCCGCTACCAGGACGTACTGCTGATGGCGCTCTGGTTGTCGGGCGCAAGCGCGAACCCCGGGTTCGGCAAGTGAGCTACTGCGGCTCGCGCGAAGAGACGTGGTTGAGCGCGATGACCCACCGACCGTCGCGCTTGCGCATCAGCCGCGTGTTGATGCCGTCCTGCGGCTGCTGCGGACGATCCAGGCGGTAGCGGCTGATGAGCTGCGCGGCGTCGGGTCCGAGCATCTCGATCCGGATGTCGAAGAAATGCAGCGTGCCGCGCGTCTCGGCGGAGCTGCCGTAGTCGCGAATGTAGTGGTCCAGCGTGCCTTGCCAGTCCTTCTGGAATTCGCCGCGCGAGACGAACACGACGTCGGGATTGGCGAAACCCTGCATGTAGCCGCGGAAGTCGCCGCGGTTCCATGCGGCTTCCATGCGCGCGATGACGTCGCGGATCGCCTGCTTCTCGGCTTCCGCGTCGATGGCGGCTGGCGCGCAGGGTGGCGCGTTCGGAGTCTGGGCGTTGCCCGCGCTCATGAGCGTCAAAGCCATGAGCGCCGCGCAGGTGCGCAGCGTCGGCGAATGCAGTGTCATCGCAGCCCTCAGCGGTCGAGAGGAATCGGAATCGAGAATACCCCGAAGTAGCGGCCGCCCTCGATATCCATGGAAACCACGACACGCACTTCGCCGTGCGCTGCGCGCGGTGTCACGACGAGGCTGCGACGCACGACACCGTCCGGCTGCGCCTTCTGCTCGGCAAAGGCCACGCCGCCCGATTCGATCGTCACCGACTGCGACTGAGGAAACTCCACCTTGAGGTTCTGCCCGACAGCGCGCGCCACGAAGGCGAGCTCCAGAGCGACCGGTTGATCGCGCGTCGGCGCAGCGAGCAGCTGATAGCGCACGTCGACGGGCACCGAGACTTTGCTCGATCGCTGTGCGAGCTTCATCTGCTCCAGCGGCGGCGGCGCAGACTGCGACTGGACGGCGCCGCATCCGATCAGGAGCAGCGCATACACCGAAGCGTTGGCAATGAGAGTTCGCTTCATGGCGATCAGCTCGTCGTGACAGTGACGGTGATGTCGACTGGCCCCGGCGTCACGCTCGAGTTGCACTCGGCGTTGCCGCAATCGTAAACGTCGATGACGTAGTCGCCGGGCTGCAGCACCAGCGAAAAATCTTCATTCGCGAGACCCGGAGCCGGTCCGACCGACACGCCGCGACGATAGACCAGCATGTCGGGATCGCGGCCGATGGCCGCCGAGGCGCGGAACCGTACGTTACCGGCTGTCGGCACGTTCAGCCGCAGATAGCGGTGCACGGACAGCTTGTTGCCGGTGCCGAACTGGTTGGTACTGCGCACTGCCTTCGACCCGCCGCCGATCGAGATCGGCGTGTAAACCGGCAGCACGGCAATCGAATGCGCGTTGTTGGTCTCGGTGCTGCCGTAGGCATCGATCGTCGGACCGACGATTCCCTCCTCCTGCAGCAGGAAATCGACCGTGGGTGCGCGCAGCGGCTCGATTGCGCGGTACGCCGCAAACAGCGCGAACGGGCTGACCATGGCATCACCATTGCGCAGCGGCCCGTTCAACACGGTCCAGAAGTGATCCAGGTCCTGCAGCTGCCACATGATCTCCTGCACCGACGATTCGTTGTACCAGCCTTCGTTCTGCTGGATATCGAAGGAGAGGTTGAAGAATCCGGAGCTTCGCTGGCCGAGACCGAAACTGTCGTTGTACGCCGGGTCGTGCGACACGAGCGCGCCGTACGCCGTGGCGAATCCTTCGCTGGCCGCCACGCGCATATCGACGGCGTCGGTGATCGCGTGCGCACCGCCGATCGAGTCGTCGCGCGACACGCTGTACATGATGAAGTGCCCGAACTCGTGCCGGATCACCGACGGGTCGTACTCATCGGTGTCGACGTCGGCTTCGCCGGCCAGCACGATGTACGAAGTGCCGCCGGGCACGGCCTGGAAGAACGTTTCGCCGCCGCTGTTGTTCGGCGACCAGTCGATGAGCAGCTCCGGCAGGTCGGGCTGCGGCGCGATGGAAGTCGAGCGCGCATGATCGAGCGCAGGCCGGAGCGCCCCGAGAATCGCGAACGGCGCCGCAGCGCGCGGCCCGATCAGTTGCCCGCCAAAGCTCCATCCCGATGGGATCTGCAAGTCCTGCGTACCGCCGGGACCGCTGTTGAAAACGGGTCCCGTATACGAATAGACGTCACCGATCGGCGTGCCGGCCGAATCGAGGTCACGAACCGAGATCTGCCAGTGCGGCAGCGGTTGCGGCGCCTGGCGCGACGTCAGGGCGGTGGCACGCAACTGCAGATCGGTCGCACTCGGCACGTCGAAGACGAAATTCGTCGGGAACGAGCCGCTGGCGAGCACGGTATGCGAGCTCGCATCCAGCACTTCGACCAGAACGTCCGGAAGCGTCACGAAATCCTGCGATCCGTAGGCCAGGCCGGTGCCGGCAGGACCGTGCGGCACTTCCTGGTACGACACGTTGCCGGTGATCGTCACGATCGGCGGCAGCGGCAGGATCGTGATGTCGACCGTGTCGGGCGCGCTCGCCAGTCCCTCGTCGTCGATCACCGTGAGCGCGAAGGTCAGCACGGTGTCGGTGTCGACGATCGGCGCGGTGAAACTCCGGTCGAGCTGCGTGTTGCCGAACTGGAGCGTGACGTTCGGCCCGGCGATCTGGCTCCACATCGAGGACACGATGCCGTGATCGTCGGAGCTGCCGAAAGTGCTGAGATCGACGCGATGCGCAGACCCCTCGCTGCGATCGGGGCCGGCATCCGCAACCGGCGGTGCATTCGCGCCCTTGCGGGACTCGACGAACACCACGGCGTCGACGGGATCGCCGAACAAGTCCTTGCACGACATCCTGAAGTCGTACGTGATCTCCAGCGGAAACGGCCCGACCGTCTCCGCGCCGGAAGTCGGGCGCGGGCCCGACCAGTTGGACGCTGCCTCGCAGGCCGTAACCCGGCTGCCGGTCCAGGTGAGTTGCGTCGCCTGGCCGTCGCGCACGATTCGAGGAGTCGCCTGCAGGGTCAGCACCGGCGGCGATGGCACAACGATGACGCCCTGGCCCGCCGAGCCCGGCACATCGGCGGCGGTGGCGCACGATACGAAGAAGTCGGTCGTCGCTCGCAGCGGACCTGCGGTCACCGTGCCTGACAGGGCGATCGGCCCGCTCGCCCAGCCGATTCCCCTGAAGGCCGCATCACCGGCCGCCTCGCAGCGGACGGCTCCGCTGCTGGACCACGTGACTTGCACCGAGTCGCCCTCTTCGACCGTGGCCGGCGTCACCGTGACCGAAACCGTCGGCGGCGGCGGCGGTGGAGGCGGAGGCGGCGGATTCGAAGTTGGAGGCGGCGAGCCGCCACCGCCGCCGCCGCCGCAGGCGGCGAGCGCCAGGGCGATGGCAACGACCATTGCGCCGCGAGCACGGCGCGCGAGAGTCAGCAACTCCATTTCACCCGCCTGTTCTTATGTAATCAGTCACGGGCGCGAGGCATCCGCGCACGAGCAGGCTAGTGCGAGGGATGACGGCCTGTCAAAAAAGTTCTGTAGCGGGAGGTGCGGCCAACCAAGCTCAGTGGGGCTGCCGGACCATGGGCACGATCTCGGGTGACGTGCCGGCGCGAATGCTGCCGACGCGAGCGAAGCCGAGGCGCTCGTAGAACGGAATGTTGCGCGGGCTGGTCGATTCCAGGTACGCGGGCAGCCGTTCGCGATCGCAGCGCTGCAGGACCGGCCACAGCACGGTCGCGCCGAGGCCGCGGCTCTGCTGCAACGGCTCGACGCCGACGAACGGCAGGTACCAATGCGGGCCCCGCGGATGATGCCGGCCCATCTGCTGGATCATCTCGAACCGCTCGTTCTGCCGCGAGCCATGCACCGTGCGCTGGACGATGTCGATCAGCTCCGCTTCGTCGGGCTCGACGCCGGGCGGCAACCACAGGGCCACGCCGGCGCCGTCACCGACCTCGAAACCGCTCTCGCTCTCGAAGGCCCGTCCGCCGAGCGCCCGCGCGAACGCAGGAAAAGCCTCGAGAAAAGCGCCGGTCTCCGGCCAGCACCAGCGGTTCGCAGGGTCGGTAGCGAAGGCGAGCGTCAGCGTTGCGATTGCGTTCGCCTCGCGGTGCGGATGGATCCGGATCGTGGTGCGGGGGACGTGCATGGCCGCCAGACTACGGGCGGGCCGTAAACGGACCGGCGGATCGGTCGTGAGAAAAGCGTGAATAGGGCCAGCGGCCCGGCGCGCGGCTAGTTGCCGGCGGATTGCTGCGGTTGCTCAGTCCACTTGCCGTCCCACTCGGCCGCTTCGTAGCGGTTGGTGGCAGGGAAGCCCGGCGGGCGCCGGCGCTCGAAGCGCGGGTCGTAGTCGATCTTGGTGGCGTAGCGCGGCTCGGTCGCCGAGATCGTGCCGGCCGCGAGACTGCCGTAGATGCGCAGCGTCGCGGTGCGCGGATGATCGATGCCCGTCACGACGAAGCGATGGCCGGCGAAGATCGCGGCGTCGATTTCCAGGTCGCCACCGCCGGTGACAGCGGGCGGCGCCACTTCGACCACGCGGTCGCTGACGATGCCGAGATAGTCTTCCGAGCTGGCGTTGTGGCGCGGATCGTCGGCGTACGTGATGCTGCCTTCGATCACTACGCGTCGCGGCGAGTACACCAGGATCTTGCCGGACACGACGCCCTCGACCTGCAGCGCCGCCTTGCCGGTCGCGATGAAATACACCGGATGGTCCGACGGGTCGTTGAGGTAATGCGACTGCGCCGAGTCGATGTCGGTCCAGCGATAGCTGCCGTCGGGGAAGAAACGAATGCGCGTGTCGCCCGCAAGCTCGTGCACGCGCGCCTGCTCGTCGCGCGGCGCCCACTGGAACGGCTGCGACGATGCCGGCAACTCGATCTCGCTGGTGCCGGTCTCGATGCCGCCGCGAAAGATTTCGGCGTCGCGCAGCCGGCCGATCGACTCGCTGTTGAACCCGCGCGCGGTGGTGGTCACCTTGCCGAGAAATTTCGGCGCGCTGCGCGAGTCCGACAGCAGGCTGAAGCGCGAGTTGCTGTGGAAGCGGCCGACGATCTCGTCGTCGTGGATCTGCACCATCGGATCCCAGTGATCCACCATCTGCGTGAACTGCGAGAACGACAGTCGGTTCAGATTCACCAGCGTCGTCATCTTCCTGCCGTGATCCGACGCGCTGACTTGCGCGGTCACCCGCTCCAGCGCCGTGCCTTCGTTCGCGCGCTCGCGGATCAGCAGCGCGTTGTACTGCCGGCCATCCTGCTCCCAGGTCACTTCGGAGCGCGACGATTTGAGCGCCTCCGCGGCCAGCTGCTCGAGACGTCGCGACAAGGCGGCCCGCTCGTTCGAAGGCATCGTGATCGTCGACTCGGGTCCTTCGACGGCCGCGATCGCAACCGGCGCGGCGACCGGCGCCTGCACTTCATCGATCGGACCCGGCTCGACCGCCTGGTCCGCGATCGTTTCGCTCTGCGGCGGCGACAGTTTCGCCAGCGCCTGTTCGAGCTCGACTTCGCTAGGCGCGGTCGAGCCGGCAGGCATCGGCGGCAGATCCTCGCCATCGCGCTGCTCGGCGTCGGGCGCTTCGATCAGTACCAGCTTGGAAGTCGGCGTGTCTTCGGCGTCGATGCCGTACTGATTGCCGCCGAACATAATGAAGAGCAACAGGGCGACGTGCACCGCTGCGGAGGCAGCGACGCCATACATTCTGCGCGAAACACGCGGGTCGAAACGGCTGGACAACGCCAGTTCCATGACTCCCCCCTGAAGTACCGCAAGGATAGTCCTCGGAGCGGTGGTTGCGGAATAGGGATCGCAGCGGAAGTGCGCGCCCGGTAATGTAATAAAGGAGCGATCGACGGGTGCAACGGCCGGCCGCGTCGGACAAATCAGGGCGCTTTTCATGTTGTCAGCGAGCATGAAACGCAGGCCTGGCGTGGGTTCCGCCGCCGGATTTTTGGGAGTACAGTCGCTCGCATGCCTCGCACACTCACCCGCTCCGCGCTGGTCGCGGTTGCCACCGGCTCGCTCGCGATTTGCAGCGCGCTTTGCGCGCAGGAGCAGGATCCGGCTGCGCAGAGCACGCAAGAGCAGCTGCATACGCAGGAGCAGGCCCAGCAATTGCCGCCCGGGCAATTTGCCGCGGTGCTGAAGGCGCGCGAAGTCAACTTCACTTATCGCAGCACCAACAGCATCCTGGCGTGCGACGAGATCCGTAATCGCGTCGCGACGATCCTGCGCGAGCTGGGCGCGCGCGACGACGTCCAGGTGAGCGCTCGCGAATGCGATGCGTTCGTGACCGATGCCCGCTCGCCCCGCAGGTCGGACCCGAACGCCTCGGGCACGTTTCAGCCCGGCGGCGGCGACTTCACCGGCAGCAACAACGACCTCATGCGCAGCCCGATCGACCAGCGGATGGCGCGCCGCCAGACGTTGACCCACGGCGACCAGTTCGATCGTTACAAGTCGCAAACGACGCCGGTCTACATCCAGCTCATGCTGCCGGTCGTCATCACGCCGGAGATCCTCGCCGAAGTGGAGCGGGACAAGTCGCGCCGTGCACTGGTCTCGCGCGTGCAGGGCAATCCGTCGACGGCGATGGACGATCCGATCTTCTTCGCCGCCGAGCGCCGCGAGGTCCACCTGTCGCACGAGACGATCGAGCTCGAGCCGCTCGATTGCGAGCTGCTCGAGCAGATGTCCCGCACCGTGTTCCGCGAGCTCGGCTTCAAGGTGAACAGCTCGTCGCTGTCGTGCGATTCGCGTTCGTTCAAGCCGCAGCTGAAGGTCGAGGCGTTGCTGCCGGTCGGCTATCTCATGCCCGGCGAGCAGCGTGCCAAGAAGCGCGCCGACGAGGCCGCGCAGCGCAAGGCCCAAGCGAAATAAGCGATCCGCTCACGTCGCCGCCGGCGGCTCGTACTCGCGATGGAAGCGGTGGATCGTCCACAGATAGCTCTCCATCAGCGCTTCCTTGCCGACTTGCGCGAGAATTTCCTGTGAACGGTCCGCCGTCGTATCGCGCGACAGCTGCAGCTCGGCGATGGTGAAGTGGCCGAGCTGATTGCGGTACTGCCACAGCAGCTCGCGCATCGCCATCTTGTTCTGGTAGAGCTCCCAGATGCCGAGCCATACCGGCAGCAGGCCCATCAGGAACAGCACCGCGTCCTTCCAGGTGACCGCGCCGAGCAGCCGCTCGTGCAACGGGATGGCGAACACCAGCAGGATCAGCGCGAACGTCGCGATCGCATAGAGCAGCGCACTCTTTAGTACTTCCAGTCGTCGATGGTCGCGCTCCAGCGCGCGCACCCGCCTGCGGAAGTATTCCTGCTGACCGACGATCCAGTGCCGATGCACGTTCGCGAGACGCGCGCGCTCCACAGCCTCGCCGTTGCGTGCGCGCACGTCGATCGGCTCCACGTTCTTCAGCAGATTGCCGATCCAGCTGAAGCCGGTGAACTGATCGATCCCGGTGAGATTGATCAGCTCGGCGGCGCTGACGAGCCGGTCGGCGCCGACGGCGCGCAGGAAGAACTTGATGCGCATCGTCTCGGCCAGCACGCGATAGACCAGGTGCTTCGAGAACCACTGGCGCGTGCGCAAGCGATGGAACACCACGACACTGAGCAGCAGGATCGTGAGATAGACGGATAGCAGCACGGAGTTTGCCCAGAGCTTGGCGTAGATCAGGAACAGCAGCGCCATGCATGACGCCGTGTAGCTGAAGCCACGGAACAGCCGGTCGGAGTGCCGCTGATAGTAGATCGCGAGTGCATCCGCTTTGCCGTACTCCGCGTCGATCCGCTGCAGCGCCCCACGCTCGTCCGCGGCGTCGACCGAGCCCAGCGTCGGCAACAAGGTGTCCAGCCGCGCGAAGGCGTGCTTGCCGCTCAGCCGCGCAAACTCGTGGTTGTAGGTACTCAGCTCGACGAACTGCAGCGCCAGTGCGTGCGGCATCTGCCTACCGTGGTCGGCCAGCAGATGCTCGCCTATGCCGGTCAGGTAGGCTGGCTCAGCTGACGTCAGCGCCGCGCCGTCGCTGCGCAGCGTTGGAATCCAGTACACGAAATGCGGACCCCAGGCCGCCTCGGCAGTCGCGGCCTGGAACTCGATCTGCGACTCGTTGTGGCCGTGATGAGTGCGCGCGCCGAGATAACGCAGCACGGTGTCCGCCGTGCCGCCCTCGAGCGCAGAAGTGCGGCCATCCCAGAGTGCGAGCAGCAGATTGCACTTCGCGGTCAGCGTGTGCGTGAGATTCGCATAGAACGCCGAGCGACTGGCGCCGGATACATCACTCGTATCGGATCCGGGCGGGGGCTGCAGTACCGTGCAGGCGACCGCCGGATCCGCGAGCAACGCGCGCAGCGCCGTCGACGACTCCGCGTCGAAGTCCGCGATGTACTCCTCGAGCGGCATCGGCAGCACCGCATCCACCTTGCATCCGGCCCTCGCCGCCGCTCGCGCCACCAGCAGATCCGCGCCTTGCGCCATGCCCGTCATGATGCGCAGCTCGGTATCGGGCAGGCGCCGCTTCAGGTCGGCCAGGAACTCGTCGATCCGGAGGCTGAGTTGCGAGAGCGCGCCGGAGTGCAGATCGCGATGTCCGGACACGCCGATTACGAAAGGTGAGCTCATAGTCAAAAAAGCCGACAACGGAGGACGCGCATTGTGAGTTCATAATGCAAGGCGCTACAAGTATTTACGGCTTTCACAGCAAGACTTTTGAGAGTACAGTCCGGCGCGAGAATCACTGTCGCGATACCGATCACAGGGCGAAACGTGAGGAAGCTGCAGTTCTTCATCTCTTCGCCCGGCGATGTGTGCGAGGAGCGTGCCCTCGCCGGCCGCGTCATCGAGCGGCTGCAAAGCGAGTACATGGGCCGCGTCGCTCTCGAAACCGTGCTGTGGGAGCACGAGCCCCTCGTCGCCACCGCCACGTTCCAGGTGCAACTGGTCAAACCGTCCGAGGCGGACGTCGTCGTCTGCATCGTCTGGTCGCGCCTGGGCACGCCGCTGCCGGCGCAGTTCACGCGTGCCGACGGCTCGCGCTACGAATCCGGCACCGAGTACGAGTTCGAGGAAGCGATGGAAGGCTTCCGCAAGAACGGCAAGCCGGACCTGCTCGTCTATCGGCGCACTGCGCCGCCGTCGGTGCGGCTCGACGACGAGCGCGACCTGATGGAGCGGCTGGCGCAGAAGAAGAAGCTCGACGAGTTCATCGACAAGTGGTTCCACGATCGCACCGAGGGCACGCTGGTCGCGGCCTTCCATCCGTTCGAGTCGCCGAGCGATTTCGAGATCCTGCTGGAGAATCACCTCCGGCGGCTGATCGAGCGGCAGCTGCCGCGCAGCGCAGCCGGCACCTCCGAAGCACGCGATGTCTGGAAGAGGGGCTCGCCGTTCCGCGGCCTCGCGGCGTTCGAGTTCGAGCACGCTCCGGTCTTCTTCGGCCGCACGCGCGCGGTGTCCGGCATTCTACAGGCGCTGCGCGCACAGGCGGCCGACGGTCGCTCGTTCGTGTTGATCCTCGGCATGAGCGGCGGCGGCAAATCCTCGGTCGTGCGTGCCGGCGTGCTGCCGATGCTGACCAAGCCCGGCGTGATCGAAGGCATCGCGTTCTGGCGACGCGCCGTGTTCAGGCCAACCGACGTTCGGGGCGACATCTTCGCCGGTCTCGCGCGGGCGCTGCTGAAGGAGGATGCCCTGCCCTCGCTCGACGCCGACGGCACGGGTGCCGATGAGCTCGCACAGGTGCTGCGCCAGTCGCCGCAGGCAGCGACGGCGCTCGTCCGCAATGCGCTCGCGCGCGAGGCGGGCGGCGACAAGTCGAATGGCCGGCTCGCGCTGGTCATCGACCAGATGGAAGAGATGTTCACGCACGAGGGCATCACACCCGAGCATCGCGAGGCGTTCATCGAGGTCGTCGACGCGTTCGCACGCAGCGGCCGAGTGTGGGTCATTTGCACGCTGCGCAGCGATTTCTACCCGCGACTGGCGGCGCTGCCGAAACTCAGCGCGCTGAAGGAAGGCGCGGGCCAATACGACCTGATGCCGCCGAACGCGAGCGAGATCGGACAGATGATCCGGCTGCCGACGCGCGCGGCCGGTCTGCGCTTCGAAGAAGATCCGAACACCAACGAGTCGCTCGACGACATGCTGCGCGACGCGGCAGTCGCGCGACCCGAGATCCTGCCGCTGCTGCAGTTCACGCTCGAAGAGCTCTATCAGCGGCGCACCGAGGACGGATTGCTGACGCTCGCGGCCTACCGCGAGCTCGGCGGCGTCGAAGGCTCGCTGGCGCAGCGCGCCGAAGCGGTGTTCAAGGAATTGCCGGACGACGTGGAGGCCGAGCTGCCGAAAGTGCTCAACGCGCTGGTGAGCATCGAGCAGGATGGGCACGAGACTGTCGGCCGCAAGCGCGCGCCGTGGTCCGATCGGTTCACCGGCAAGAGTCGCGTGCTGATCGACGCATTCGTCGAGAACCGGCTGTACGTCACCGAGCTCGCCGATGACGGCAGCGCCGTGGTCACCGTCGCGCACGAAGCGTTGCTCTGGCACTGGCCGCGCGTCACCGATTGGGTGGCGCAGAACCGCGAGAACCTGCGCGTGCGCTCGCGTATCGCCGCTGCAGCCGAGCGCTGGGCGGCGGAGAACAAGAGCAACGACCTGTTGCTGCCGCCGGGCAAGCCGCTGGTGGAAGCGGAATCGCTGCTGGAGCAGGGAATCGAGCTGGCGGCCGACGAAGCCGGATTCATCCAGGCTTCGATGGCGCGCGAGCGGCGCGTCCAGCGGATGCGCACGGGCGCCGTGATCGGCATCGCTGCGCTGGCCATTCTCGCGGGCTTCTTCGCTTACTTCGCCGATCACCAGCGCGGACTGGCGAACCAGGCGCGCCGCAGCGCCGAGACCGAGGCCGAGACCGCGAAGCAGACGACGAACTTCATGATCGACCTGTTCAACGTCGCGGATCCGAGCGAAGCGCGCGGCAACACGATCACTGCCCGCGAGATCATGGACAAGGGCGCCTTGCGCATCGACACGGAGCTGAAGACGCAGCCGGCGACGCAGGCGACGCTCATGGAAACGATGGGCACCGTCTATACCAGCCTCGGGCTGTACGACCAGGCGGTGGGGCTGCTGCGCAGTGCGCTCGAGAAGCGGCGCGCGCTGTACGGTGAAAAGCATCCGGAAGTCGCGCGCTCGCTGGATCGTCTGGGCGAAGTGCTCAAGCTCAAGGCCGAGTACGAGCCCGCGGAGCAGATGTATCGCGAAGCGCTGGCGATGCGTCGCGAGATGCTCGGCAACGAAAACGTCGACACTGCGCGCAGCGTGTATGAGCTCGGCGACCTGCTCGGTCGCAGGGGCGAATTCACCCAGGCCGAACCGCTGTTCCGCGAAGCGCTGGCGCTGCGCAAGAAGCTGTTCCCCGCGCGCAGCGCGGAAGTCGCGCAGAGCCTGGAAGGTCTGGCGCTGAATCTCTACGACCAGGGCTCGTATCAGGACGCCGCAAAGCTGCTGCGGCAAGCGGTGGCGATACGGCGCGAGATCCACGACGGGCCGCACCCGGCGCTCGCCGAGGCGCTGAACAACCTGGGCTTCGTGATCGACGAGACCGGCCAGAGCCGCGAAGCCGAGCAGCTGTTCCGCGAGGCGCTGGATATGAAGCGCGTGCTGCTCGGCAGCTCGCATCCGGAGATCGCGATCGGGCTCAACAACGTGGCGGGCGCGCTGTACGAGCAGCGCAAGTACGACGAGGCGGAGCAGTATTACGAAAGTGCGCTGCAGATGCAGCGCAAGCTCCTCGGCGCGGATCATCCGGACGTTGCGATGACGCTCAACAACCTGGCGTTCGTCGTGCACGACAAGGGCGACCTGAAGACGTCCATCGAGCTGTCGCGCGCGGCTCTCGACACCTATACGCGCGCACTCGGCGCAGACCATCCATCGGTCGCGCGCGGCATGAGCAATCTCGCGATGTGGATGATGGAGCGCAACGATTTCGCGGCGGCGGAGAAGTTGCTGCGCGACGCGCTCGAAGTGCGCCGCAAGCGTCTCGGTCCGGAGCACGCCGACACCGCGGCGACCATGACGCTGCTCGCCGGCGTGCTGATCGAGACCCAGCGCTACGACGAAGCGCTGCAGCTCGCGACCGACGCGCATGCCCTGTTTCTGAAATCGCTCGGCGCCGATCACTGGAGGACCGCGACGGCCGCCAGCGCCGAAGGCGCGGCGCGCGCGGGCCTGAGGCAATTCGATCGGGCCGAGCCGCTGCTCGTGGACAGCCATGCGGTGCTCCACGGCGGCAGCGGCGCGGTGAGTTACTACCTGAAGAGCTCGGATCGCTGGCTCGGCCGGTTGTATCAGAGCACGGGCCGGCCGGACAAAGCCGCGAAATACCTGGCACAGGCTGTGCGCAGCTGACGCATCGACTCGAACAAAGAACTTCGCTGGGGAGAGCGCACATGTCTTCGATCCGAACGATTCCCTCCGTCATTGCCGCGGTGCTCGGCTGCGCCGCGCTGCCGGCGGGCGCGACGAACTTCACGCCGCCGGCGCCGGTGCAATTCGACGGCCACTACTACCAGGTCGTCATCGCGAACAAGATCAGCTGGGACGCGGCCAAGGCCGCAGCCGAGCAGCGCTCGTTCCAGGGTGTGCAAGGTCATCTCGCAACGATCGGCTCGGCCGCGGAAGACACCTTCGTGCATCAGCTGCGTCAGCAGGTGCTGAACGCCCCACATCCGTCGCTCAGCGGCACTGAGCTGTGGGTCGGCGGATTCCAGGTACCGTGCGCGACGACGACACCCGAGCCCGGCTGCGGCTGGATGTGGCTCAACGGCGAGTCGATCGCGCCCACCAACGGCCCGTCGCCGTACACCAACTGGCAGAGCGGCGAGCCGAACAACCTGCACCGGACCCCGGATTCGTTGCACCGCGCGACCGAGGAGCACCTGGCCATCGGACTCAACGGCGTGTTCGGCTGGAACGACGAAGGTGCGTTCCCGAACGTGTGGGGCTATGTCGTCGAATACGGCGAAGGCGCGGTCACCGTTGACGCCGACACGTGCACGGCGGACGGTCCGGGGTGCAACCCGACAGGCGCGCAGGTGTTGCAGCTGCCGCCAGAAGCGGTCGTCGATCCGGGCGCGACGCTGACGGCACGCGTCACGACGATTCACGACAATCCCAGCCGCTGCGGCAACCAGCCGCTGACGCTGTTCAATGGCGCCGTCGTCATCCCGCCGTATCTATGCGGTCATCCCGACTTCACCGTGATCGAGACTCACACCAGCGGCGTGCAGGTGCTCAGCGGCGCAATCGAGGTCGAGAATCTGACCGAGCAAGCGCTGCCCAACAATCTCTTCGGCTGTCGCGCGCTGCGCCAGAACCCGGCCGGGCAATTCGATCCGGATCCGTCGCACCGCGACGTGGTCGCGTGGCAGGCGCAGGATCCGCAGGAGATGCTGGAGACTTCGCGCGGCACGGGTCGCTACTTCGGCACGGTCACCGAAGTGACCTACGATTGCGGCAGCTCGCGCGGCAAGGTGCTCAACGGCTCGTATCATTTCGTCGGCCTGCGCATTCATCCGGGACCGGGCAACGAGATCGCCGACGGCAACCCGGCAGGCAATCACCAGAGCTTCATCGATCTGCAGCGCTACAAGCTCGATCTGCTGCGCGCGTCCGTCGACGAGGCGAAAGTGAAAGGCGGCTTGCCGAAGCTCGATCACCTGGCGCTGCGCGTGCTGCTCGATCTCGCGATCAAGTCCCACGAGCGCGGCGCCTACAGGCTTGCGGCGCTGGACATCAGGCTGTTCCTGAGGGCCGTCGAGCACGTACGCTACCGTGACGTCGCCGGCGAGAATTTCAACGGCGAGCACCTGATGCGCGGCTCGAACATCGAGTTCATCTATGAGGAGAAGATCCTGCCGTTCGATTGAGGCATTGGCGGCGCTGCTCGCCGCCGGTGCGCTCGCGTCGAGCTGCGCGGCCGCCGCGCAGGAGGATGTCGCCGCGGTCTACAAGGTGCACGAAGTGCGGTTCGTCTACCGCAGCTTCGCGAACATGCTCGACTGCGGCCAGCTGCGCCAGCACGTCGGCGCCATCCTGCTCAACCTGGGCGCGCGCGACGACATCAAGGTGCGGGTCAGCAACTGCGAGCTGTTCCTGATGCCGGACGAGTCCCCGTGGCGACGCTCGGATCCCTTCGGCTGGCCGACCGATCGCTACGAGCGGCTGCGCGACGATCGGATGCAGACCTCCAACGTGCGCATCGAAGTCATGTTCCCGGTCGAGGCCACGCCGGACGTGATGAAGGAAATCGAGAAGGACAAGTCGCGCCGCGAGCTGGTGTCGCGCGTGACCGGCAATCCGCTCGCCGCGCTCAACGACCCGATCATCTTCCCGGCGCAACGCAAGCGAGTGACGCTGTCACGCGCCACCATCCGCCTCCGTCCCGAGGACTGCGAGCTGCTGGAGCAGATGATCCCGACCGTCTTCAAGCAGCTCGACGTCAAAGTGCTCGACAAGAAAGTGTCCTGCGATTCCCATCGGCGCTCTTACTTCGCGCCGACGGTCGTCGTCGAAACGCTGCTGCCGAAAGGGATGCCGGCGGCGGGGGAGAAGAAGGAGGAAGAGAAGACAGTCTCGCCAAGGCGCGAAGGTGAAGACGAAGATCGCCAAGAAGAATAAAAATTTGGCGAGCCACTCCGGTCTTCAGGGCATTTCCTGTTTGTAAGCGAGCTTGCCGGTCTTGGCATCCACGACGACCGCCAGCGCGCCTTTCGCATAACCGCCGCTCACGCTCCAGAACGTGCCCGCACCTTTCGTTGCCTGGCCCATCACCAGCAGCGACATCACCAGCGGCTGGCCTTTCGTATCGAGGCCATTCGACTTGGCTGCTGTTGCCGCATCGGTGCTGTCGACGAAGTTCGTGATGATGCGGTCGGTCATGTGCGGTCGCACTTCCAGCTGCTCGACCAGCTGGTCGCCGGCAACCGTGAACGTGCAGGCCTTGCCGGACTTCGGCGAGTGGAACATGTAATCCCAGTTCGCCGCGCGGCCGTCCGGTGCGGCGCGCATCGTCGAAACACTCGTGAGTACTGCATCCGGCTGCCACTTCTGCGCCGCGGCAGTAGCGGCAGCGAGCCCCTGCCGCGCAGTCACCCCTTGGTCGGCCGCCGTTGCAAGCGCCGATATCGCAAGAAGCAGCATCGAGGCGCAGACGAGAAGCGGGGTGCGCATGACTGGCGTCCTCCGGGCAAGGCGCCGGATTCTACACCCCTGCCCGGAACACCCGAGTCGATGTCGGCTGGCGGACCTGCCGTGCGTCCTTGGGGCGTAGACCCCTTACAAACGCCCCATGGGAGATTCACATGTCCACTTTGACGCTCGTGTTGCTCGGACTGTTCGTCCTGGTCGCCGCGTTCCTCGCGTACGTGGCGGCCAAGCCCGATGATTTCCGGATCGAACGCTCGCAGCGGATTCGCGGCAGCGCCGACGCAGTGTTCGCCCGCATCAACGACCTGCGCCAGTTCAACACCTGGAATCCGTTCGCGGCCGCCGACCCCGGCGTGAACATCGTGTACAGCGGCGAGAGCCGCGGCATCGGCGCCGCCTATGAATGGGACAGCGCGGGCAAGGCCGGCAAGGGCCGCATGACGGTCGTGGAATCGCAGACGCCGCGTACCGTCGTCATGCGCCTCGAATTCCTGAAACCGATGGTCGCGACCAACACTGCGGTGTTCTCGGTCGCGAGCGAAGGCGCGGTGACCAACGTCACGTGGGCGATGACCGGCTGCAGCGGCTTCCTGCACAAGCTGTTCGGCACGTTCTTCAGCATGGACAAGATGGTCGGCGGCGAATTCGCCAAGGGCCTGGCGAGCCTGAAGAGCCTGGTCGAGAGCGACGCCGCCGCAGCGCGAGCGTGATCCTGCGGGAGTGCGGGGCCGGCGGTCAGGTCACTTCGATCTCGATCGTCGGCCCCTGCACGACGCGATCCTTTTCGCAGGTGACCGGGCTGTACGGCGTCAGCTTGTAAGTGCCCGCGAACACCGGCACGGCGATACGCGTGTGATCCATCCGGAACGTGGGATCGAGCTGCACGCCGCGATCGGGAATGATCTCCCACTCCACTTTGTCGGCCACCTCGGGCTCCAGCTCCGGCGGCGGCACGTACAGCCAGCATTGTCCCGGCGTCAGCTGGTCCCGCGGAATCTGTTTCCATTGGCCCACCGCGCGCCGCTGCACGCGCAGGACGATCTGTTCGCCCTTCTGAACCTTGGCCGCCGAAACCGACGGATGCAGACTGACCTCCTGCTCCGACGCCAGGACGTACACCATCGGCGCCTTGCCGCTGCAGCCCGCCGCCAGCGCGAGTCCCGCAGAGAGGAAGAGGAAAAGGATTTTGCGTAGTAGTTGCATGGCGCAAGGATGCCCGTTCGCAGCGTAATGCGCGACCTTCCGTGGAAGGTCCGCTAATCTTTACAACTCATCGCAACCGATAAGGGGGTCGCATGCCGACCGCCAGTCTGGAACCGATCGATCGGCGGCTCGCCCGGCTGCAGCGGGCCATGGGCCTCAGCGCCGACGGCATCCTCGGCCCGGCAACGATGACGGCGCTCGAGGCGCGCATCCTTTCGCCGCAACAGATCGCGAACGTGCCGTGCTCGCTGGAGGTTTCGCGCGCCGGCCTCGACTTGCTGGTCTCGTTCGAAGTGACCTCGCCGGCGTACTACGAGAAGAAGCTGCGGCGGCCGTGCTGGCCGGGCGGCGAGAGCGGCGTGACGATCGGCATCGGCTACGACGTCGGGGTCACGAGCGCCCGGCAGATCGAACAGGACTGGCGCGGGCAACTCACCGACGCCGCCGTCGATCGTCTGCTCACGGTGCAAGGCGTGACGGGCGCGCGTGCCAGGCAGCTCGCCGGCGGACTGTCGGATGTCGGAGTTCCGTTCGATATCGCGCAGACGGTTTTCTATCGTTGCACGGTGCCGCAGTTCGCGCGCCGCACTCTGGGCGTTTATCCGGGCGTCGACGAGCTGCCGCCCGACGCGCAAGCGATGATCCTGTCTCTCATATATAACCGCGGCACGCGCCTGAGCGGATCGCGCCGCCGGCACATGGCCGCGCTCAAGCCGCTGATCGCGCGCGGCGATCTCGACGCGATCGCCGGGCAGTTCGAGCTCATGACGGAGCTATGGCCCGATCTGCCCGGTCTGTGCACGCGCCGACGCAAGGAAGCCGCGATGATTCGCGGCGCCGATCACCGCTACGGCGACGACGAGATCGTGCGTGTCTAGCGCAGTTACGGTGCGTGCAAGGTGCGCTTCAGGAAGGCGAACGTTTCCGGAAATGCGCGTGCCTGGGCGCGAGCGTTCGCTTCCGGCGTGCCACCAACCTTGACCGGGTCCGCGTTGTACTGGGTCGTCGGCATCCAGCCGGTGCCCGACAGCGCGTGACCCGCATCGGGAAAGATCAGCGCGATCGTTTCCAGTCCCGCCGCCGCGCGGCGCTCCGCGATGTTCTGCGCCATCATCCCCGAAGACCACACCTGGTCGTCGTGTCCGCCGACGACCAGTAACGGACCGCGGAAATTCTCGACGGGGATGCGTGCCTGCACTGCCGCTGCGGGATGCGCCGCGCGTCCGCGATCCTGGAAGCGCCGCATCTTCACGTCCTGACCGACGTCGAAGTGCGCGAACTCTTCCGCAAACCCATCGTACGGCACGAACGGCAGCGGCTTGCCGTCGAGCGAGAACGACGAGCGCTTGCCCGGCTCGACCCCGGGACCCCAGCCTTCCCACACGACATCCGATGGCACGCTGGCGACGACCGAGGTGATCCATTTGAAATGACTCGCCGCGATCAGCACGAACTCAGCACCCTTCGAGCCGCCGACCAGCGCCACGCGCGAGGCGTCGACCTCCGGTCGAGACTTGAGCCACGCGAACGCAGTATTGAGACGATCGACCGGAATGTCGGCGAACGCCGCGGGCAGCTCCGGAATCTCGCGCTCGCCGCGTCCCGGCGAGTAGTACGGAAGCCCCAGCACTGCGAAGCCTCGCGACGCGAAGCGCGGCGCCCCGGTGCGCGCGGTGCGACTGCCACCTTCGGAGCCGCCGAGCAAGATGATCGCCGGACGCGGCGCCTTGCCCGGCAGCGTCGCGAATACGGCGCCCGGGAATTCCTTGACCTGTTCGACTTTGAGATCCGGCAGCGCGTCGATGAATTCGATCGTCGTGGACGCCAGCACGCGGCTCGCAGCGACTGCAGTCAGTTTGACCTGCAGCAGCCGCAACCCGCTGACGTCGCCACCCTCGACCGGAGTCATCGACCAGAACAAGCCGCGAATATCGGCGCCGGCGTAGCTTCCGGCTTTCGGCTGAGCGGCCGCCAGATCGAGCGACCCTTGCATCACCGGGAATACAGCTTGCGAGCGATAGAGCACCGGCGGCTCACCGGGCTTGGGCGCCTCCATCGCGCGCTCCGCAATCAAGGTCACGTCCTGGTCGGCCGGCAGGCCGTCGATCGTGATCGACATCGGCTCGCCCACGAGCACCGGGTTCGGCGGCTGGACGTGGAAGGTCTGAGCCTCGGCCGACACCATCCAGCCGAGCAACAGCCCGCACCGAGCAAGGTATTTCACGCGAACCTCCGTCACCGAAAAGCCGGGCCGCTTTTCGATGCGGAGAATCGCCGTAAGGTTTCAGCCGGTCACAGCGGACGGTCGCCCGGACACAACCCGATCTTGTCGCCGTGGCGCAGGTGAGCATCCATCGCGTCGGGGAAGCCGACGCGCAGCGTGTGTCGGTCATGGTGGCCGTGGCAGACGAACACCTGATCCAGGTCGAGGCGGTAGCCCTGGTAGTAGTCGGCGGCCAGCGGGAAGGCGCTCCCCGTGAGCACCTTGCCGTTGCCCGAAACTCTCGCGCCGAGAATCTGCCAGCGCGACATCTCGAGCACGCCCTGGCTCGCGAGGAAGTCGCCCATCAGCATCCAGCCGAGACCGCGCGTGTAGATCGCAGCATCGTCGATGCCAAGGAACAACAGCCGCGACGAGCCGGTGATGACTTTGCCGTCGTTCGAGATCGAGGTGGCGATCGTCTCGCGATCCTCGCAGGTTTCGATCGGCTCGCCGGTTTCCCAGTCGTACGTCGTGTAGCAGACGTAGCCCAGGTACCGGCCGATGTTCACCATGCCCTGCGTGCTGGTCCATTCATAGGCATCTTTGTTGCCGACGCCCGCGCCGTACCCGACCGCCATCGTGCCGGCGGCATTGATCGCCATGATCTCGCCCACGTAGCCATACGGGTTCTGCGGCTCCGGATCGGTGAGCAGCATCTGCTCGCGACCCTGCCACAGCGAGCCGACGCGGAAGCCGAACGCCTGCGGAATCTCTTCCCAGCCGCCGACCACGTTGCCGTCGCCGGAGACCGCGTTCGCGCGCGCGGCGCCTTCGCTGGTCTTCGACAGGCGGCGCATGCCGTTGCGCGCGGTCCATTTGAAGGCGTGCGCGTGGCTGCAGTCCTCGAACAACAGGCCGACGGCCGCCGAGCCGTCGCCGTTCACGTCGAAGACGCTGGAGTGGAAGATGTCGCAGCCGGCAAACTTTTCTTCCGCGATCGAGCGCCAGCCGCGCTCACGTGTCCACAACGCGGCGCGCTCCTGATCGACCGGACCGAACTCGGTCTCGACCTGCCTGGTGAGCGTGCCGCCGACTGCCCGGCCGTTGCCGGAGATCGCGCCCATGAAGCCGCTGCCATCGATGTTCTGCATGCCGTTGCGCTGGCTCCAGATCCAGTACGGCGACTGGAATGGGCCGTAAAGTCCCGCCACGCGCTGGCCGTCGTCGGAAAGATCCAGCGGCAACGAATACGGCAGATAAGTGAACGCCGGCGCATGCTCGATGCCGTTCATGACGATGCGGATGCGTCGCGTCTCGCCGCTCGCGAGCACGATCCTGCTCGCGGCGCACGCATCGTCCTGCGTGGCATCGCCGCTCTCATTGGCGTTCCAGTATTCCTCGGGCCCGAGCAGAATCGCCTTCGGCGTGCTGAAGCCGCCGGCGCCGAGCTGGTCGGTGTACACGACGTACTTCGCGCCCGGCGTCAGGCCGCTGATTTCGAAGCTGCCGTCCGGGCCTGCGAGCCCCTGGGTGCGATCGCCCGAGATGCGCGACACTGCGTCGAACGGATCGGCGACATTGCGCGCGATCACGTTGATGCCGCTGAGCGGAGTCGCTCCGTCCTGCGCGAGCACGCGTCCCGAGATCGTGCCGGTGCGCTGGCGATAACCCGGCGCCGGATACAACGCTGCCAGCGCGGACTTGTCGTCGGCGATGTTCACCGTCGACATGCCGGGGCTGTTGTAGGTCGGGCTCGACGGATATGGATCGATGAACGGATACATCGTCTCGACCTGCTCGGTCGTCGGATACGTGGTGACCTTCGCAGGACACTGATCCGGGCCGGCGCGCTCCGCGCCTGCGGGCAGACCCCACGCCTCGATCGGCGCGTTGCGGAAGTAGAGACCGTTCGTTTGCGTATGCGCCAGGCCGATGGCATGGCCGAGCTCGTGCGTGATGACGCCTGCGAGCGGACCGCCGGTGACGAGGTCTTCGACGCCCTCGCCTTCCGCCGTGATGATCACCCAGCCTTCGACGATCCGGGTGGAGCCTTCCGCCTCCAGAAACTCCGGCGTCGCGATGCCGAGCACGCCGTCGCCCACGCCGATGAAATCGCGCAGCACACTGCCGTCCGCATCGAAGATCACCTGGATACCGCCACCATTGTCGGCGCCGATGACGCTCGCGGCGTTCGCACCGGTGATGTCGCCGAGACCCAGATCCGCCATCGTGCCCACGACCTTCGCACGGAAGCTGCTGGTCGAGACCGATGACCATTGCTGCAGCGAGTTCTGCACCAGCTGGTTGGCCAGCGCGTTGTCGACGACGCCGAGCGTACCGAGATCCGTGTACACGTTTACCGTTCCCTGCCACTTCGCAGGCTGCAGACCGTGGTCCGTCGGGACCACGAACAACGGCCCGCCGGCGAGAGCCGGCAGCGCGACGCAGGACAGGCACGCCAGCGCCGCAACGGAAATTCGCTTAGCGCGCATTGCTGGTGCTCCCCGGCGCCGGCCGTTCGGCGGCTGCGCGACGAATGAAGTTGCGCAACGTGTCGCTGTTCACCGGCCCGTTCTTGGCGTCGAACATCTTCTGCTCGTCCGCGCTCAGGCGGCTGCGCTCGAGCTGCGCGTTGGCGAACAGTCCGACATTGTCATAAGCATTGACGGCGACGCCGTTGCCCATGCCGAGCTTGCCGTACCCGAGCCCGACGGTCGTTTGAAATCCGGTGACGCGCGCCTTGGGGTAGAGGAACAGCAGGCTGACTTCGCCGACGTTCCAGATCGGCCAGCCATCGGGGCGGCCACCCAGGTAGACCTTGCCGTTCGGCAGAGTGCGGGGCGCACTCAGGCCAAATTGGCGGAACGTCAAAGTTCCGGCCTGGGCGCCGCGAAAGCGATCGATCACGCGCACGGTCACTTCGGTGTAGGGCATGCCCGCGGCCGTGAAGCCGTCGCTCACGCTCTCGACGCGGCCGGCGACGATGGTCTCGGCGCGGTCGATCAGGTCGAGAATGTTCATCGGCCGCACTGTGGTAGCGTGCGTGCTCGCCACCCAGCACAGACAAAAGAGAAGCGCGGACGCGCGGGCGCGCCTGCCTGGTCGAGTCATCTGGAAATCCCCTGTTTCTGGACGCGCGGCTCGCAGCGGCGCGCTCTTGAGCTTTTTGTATCACTATGGGTTACTGAGGACTGCACACGCTTGTGCAGTTGACTTGTCATGGCCAAGAAACCGGGCGCGAGCGCGCTCCTTGCCGATCATGGCTGGCTCTCGTTCACATCGCCGCGTTTCCGCGCGCAGGTGTTGTCGCGGCTGCGGCTGCGAGAGTTCGAGAAGAGCGAGGCGGTGTATCGCGCCGGCGACGCGCCCGGCGGCCTGTGGGCAGTCGTCAAGGGCGCCGTGGAGATCGAGTGGCCGCCGCAGGAAACAGCGCCGCACCTGCTGTACTTCGGCACTCCGGGGTTCTGGTTCGGTGAGGGGCCGTTGATCATCGGCACCACGCGGCTCGTGACCGTAATCGCGTCACGGCCATCGACGCTGGCGACGCTGCCGCTGTCCGCGTGCCATGCGATTCTCGAGGACGATCCGTCGGCATGGCGCTGGATTGCGCTGATGAGCGTGATGACGACCGAGCTCAGCGTCGGCTTTGCAGCGGACGTGCTCCTGCGCGATCCCGCGAAGCGCACGGCGGCCGTGCTGCTGCGACTGTCCGGTGTGCGCAATCGCGTCTTTGCATCGAGCAAGCCGTCGCCGATCTATCTGAGCCAGGACAAGCTCGGGCAGCTCGCCAACCTGTCGCGCAACTCGGTCGGGCCCATCCTGCGCCGCTTCGTCGCGCGCGGCTGCATCCGCATCCGTTACGGCGCCATCCAGATCACGAACGAGCGTGCGCTGTCGCAGACGATCGCGGGCTGACCGTATACTCGCCGCTCCCCGTGAATCACGCTGGAGTGGACCGCGCCATGAGACTTTCCGCACCCGTCGCCCTCGCTGCCCTGCTCTGCTTCGCCGCGCCCGCGGTCACGCTCGCTGCTGACGAACCGCCGCCCGAGCAGGACAAACAGGAGAAGAAAGAAGAGAAGCCGATCCCGGAACCGAAGGTGTGGACGTCGAAGCACCAGATCAAGCTCGGCGGCAAAGCCGTCGACTACGAGGCGACGACCGGCACGCTGATGATGAAGAACGACAAGGACGAGCCCATCGCCCTGTTCGGCTTCACCGCCTACGTGCGCCAGGGCCAGGACGCGCGCACGCGCCCCATCGTGTTTGCATACAACGGCGGGCCGGGCTCCGCGTCGGCGTGGCTGCACATGGGCATTCTCGGCCCGCGCCGCGCCGTGCTCGAGGACCTCGCGAGCAATACGCGCGGTCCGTTCAAGCTGGTCGACAACGAGTACAGCCTCCTCGATCGCGCCGACCTGGTGCTGATCGATCCGGTCGGCACCGGCTTCTCGCGCCCGGTCGGCAAGGCCGAAGGCAAGCAGTTCTGGGGCGTCGACAACGACATCCACTCCGTCTCCGACTTCATCGTGCGCTATCTCGGCGAGTACAGCCGCTGGGGCAGCCCGAAATTCATCCTCGGCGAAAGCTACGGCGGCATTCGCACCGGCGGCGTCACCTACGACCTGCTGACGCGCCACAACGTCGCGTTGAACGGGATCATTCTGGTCTCGCCGTACCTGGACTACGTCACCGGCACCGCGGGCGGCAACACCGACGCGGGCGATGCCAACTTCATCTCTACTTACGCGGCGACCGCGTGGTATCACAAGGCGCTCAGCCCGCAGCCGGCGGAACTGCTGCCGTTCCTCGGCGAAGTCGACCAATGGGTCGATAGCGTCTATCGACCCGTGCTGTACAAGGGCGCGCGGGCGACCGCGGAGGAGCGCAAGGCCGCGCTCGACGGCCTGGCGCGCTACACCGGTGTGAGCGCGACGTACTGGGACGCAGCCAATCTGCGCATGGATGAGAACCACTTCCTGCAGGAGCTCATGCGCGCCCAGGGCCAGACTATCGGACGCATCGACTCGCGCTTTGCCGCCGGCATGCCGAGCCGCATCGCAGAGACGACCGCGTTCGATCCGTACGCGAGCGCCGTCGCCCCGGCGATCGTCGCCACGTACAACGACTACGCCCGCCGCGAGCTGAACGTGGTCTCGGATCTGAAGTACGAGCTCTCGGCGCAGCTCTACAAGGACTGGGATCTCGGCCACGTGCAGCCGGATTCGAACGGCCGCAAGGTGCCGTACGCCAACGTGCTGCCCGACCTCTCGTACGCGATGACGATGAATCCGAAGATGAAAGTGCTGGTGCAGTCGGGCTACTTCGATCTCGCCTGTCCGTACGGCACGGTGAAGGATGCGATCGACCATCTGACGATCACGCCGGAGCTGCGCAAGAACGTCGACATCGAGTACTACGAGGCCGGGCACATGATGTACGTGCATCCGGGCTCGCAACAGAAGTTCAGCGATACGATCAAGGCGTTCATCGACGCCAACGGAAAATGATTCATCTCCAGGCAAACCGCTAGTTTGCAGACTGCTGGCCGTGCTGGCATTATGCCAGCATGGCTGTGCAGATCACGATTCGCGATGTGCCCGAGAAGGTGCGGGATGAGCTCGCCGCACGGGCCGCGTTACAGGGAAAGTCGATGCAGGAGTATCTACGCATGGAGCTCCAACGAATGGCGGCGCGGCCTTCCATGGAGGCGTGGCTGGAGCAGGTGCGAAAGAGATTGCGCGCGTCGCAGACGCGCGTCTCCACCGCGCAAATCCTGAAAGCGCGCGACGCTGACCGCCGTTGAGCGCCGTCGTCGACGCGTCGGTGCTCGTCAGAGCGCTGATCGATGCAGGGCCGGATGGCGAGTGGGCCAGGGCAATCGTTGCGCGCGGCGCTCTGCACGCGCCGGAGCTCGCGCTCGCCGAAGCGACGAACGTCCTGCGCCGGCTCGAGCTGGCCAGGCAGATCGCGACTGCAGAAGTGAACGCGGCGCACGAAGACCTGATGCAGCTCAACGTCGAGCTGTTCTCCTTCGAGCCCTTCGCCAAGCGCGCCTGGGAGTTGCGCCACAACCTTACCAGCTACGACGCCTGGTACGTCGCACTCGCGGAGGCGCTCCAGTTGCCGTTGGCAACGTTCGACGAGCGCCTTGCGAAGGTCAAAGGGACCCGCTGCGAGTTCCTGACGCCGCGCAGCGGCTGAGTATTCGTTCAGATGATTCCGCCGTTGGCGCGCAGCGTCTGGCCGTTGATCCACGCGCCGTCGGGACCGGCGAGGAAGGCGACTGCGGCCGCGATGTCCTCCGGCTTGCCGAGCCGCTCGAGCGGCGCCAGCTTCGCAAGCCGTTCGACCAGCTCGGGCGACTTGCCGTCGAGAAAGAGATCGGTCGCG
Source organism: Steroidobacteraceae bacterium (assembly GCA_036555785.1). GTDB lineage: Bacteria > Pseudomonadota > Gammaproteobacteria > Steroidobacterales > Steroidobacteraceae > Steroidobacter. Next base: position 36,687 of record DATBKP010000173.1, on the reverse strand, counting down.
GTCGGGCCGGGAGCAATCGCGTTCACGGTGATGCCGCGCCCGCGCATCTCCTTCGCCAGTACGCCCGTCATCGCTTCGATCGCCGCTTTGGTGCCGGCGTAGACGCCGTACGTCGGCTGCAGCAGACCGACGACGCTGGAGGAGAAGTTGATGACCCGACCGCCGTTGCGCAGACGGCGCGCGGCTTCACGCATCGTGTTGAAGCTGCCCTTCAGATTCACGGCGATGTGGCGATCGAACATCGCATCGTCGCTCTGCGCGAGCGGCGCCAGCGACATGATCCCGGCGTTGTTCACGAGAACGTCCACGCCGCCGAAGGCCGCTTCAGCGGCATCGAATATCCGCTTCACCGCGTCCGGGTTGGCGACGTCGCCCTGAGCGGCGAGCGCCCGGCCGCCCGCGGCTTCGATCCTGCGAACCAGCGCTTCGGCCGCCGCCTGGCTGCCGGCGTAGTTCACGACGACCGTGAACCCGTCACGGGCAAGCCGCTCCGCCACCGCCGCGCCGATGCCGCGCGAAGCGCCCGTCACGAGCGCTACCTTGTTGATTTTACTAGTCATTGGTGTGCCCTACCCGTTGATGGAGCCCCGAGGGCCCGACGTGGCCGCGACTATGACTCTTTTGTTCGGCCGGATAATCCAGCAGCATTCGAGAACACTGTTCGACATCACCGAACAATAGGGGTCAGAGACAGCAATGGACCGCTTCGGGGAAATGAGGGTGTTCACGCGGGTGGTCGAGCGCCGCAGCTTCACGCTGACGGCGCAGGACCTGAATCTGCCGCGCTCCACCGTGACCGATGCGATCAAGCAGCTCGAAGCACGACTCGGGGTGCGGCTCCTGCAAAGAACGACGCGCCATGTGAGCCCGACGCTCGACGGCGAAGCCTACTACCGCCGCTGCCTCGCACTGCTCGCGGACCTCGAAGACGCGGAAAGCGCGTTCGCCGGCGTGAAGCCGAAGGGACTGCTGCGGGTGGACGTGCAGGGCACACTCGCGCGGCACTTCATCGTGCCGAGCCTGCCGTCGTTCTTCGCTGCGTATCCGGAGGTCGAGTTGTCGATGAGCGAGGGCGAGCGCTGGATCGATCTGGTGCGCGAAGGCATCGACTGCGTGCTGCGCTTCGGCAATCTTCCCGACAGCGACCTGGTCGCGCGCCGCGTAGTGACGCTGACGAGACTGACTTGCGCGGCGCCCTCTTACCTCGAACGCTTCGGCACGCCGACCAGCATCGACTCGCTCGACGGTCATCGCATGATCGGCCTGCGCTCGCTGACGACGGGCAACCTGCGACCGCTGGAATTCGTAGTCGAACGGAATCTGCGGCACGTGACGCTGCCGGCAACGATGTCCGTGACTGGCACCGAGAGCTATCTCGCGACCGCGCGACTCGGGCTCGGGCTCGTGCAGATTCCGCGCTTCCACGGCGTCGGCGACTTCGAGCGCGGCACGCTGGTGCCCGTGCTGACGGAATTTCCGCCGCCGTCGGTTCCGGTCTCATTGCTGTATCCGCGCAATCGGCAGCTCTCACCGCGCGTGCGCGCCTTCATCGACTGGGCCGCTCGGGAGTTCGCCGCGCGCGGCGAAGCATGAGGATGGCTGCACGCCCACGCCTGCTGCTCGCGCTCGCCTTCGTCGCCTTCATCAGCCTCGGGCTGCCCGACGGTCTGCTCGGTGTCGCGTGGCCGTCGATGCGACGGTCGTTCGGGTTGCCGCTAGCTGCGCTGGGCTCGCTGTTCATCTCCACAACCGCCGGCTATGTCACGTCCAGCTTTCTCAGCGGCGCTGTGCTGCGTCACATGCGCCTCGGCACGCTGCTGGCGCTTTCATGCGCGGCAACGTCAGTCGCGATGATCGCGTACTCGGTCGCGCCGCACTGGGCGATCGTCGTTGCGTTCGGCGTGCTCGCAGGACTGGGTGCGGGCGCCATCGACAGCGCACTGAACAGTTTCGCGGCGCACAGCTATTCGGCACGCACAGTCAACTTGCTGCACGCGTTCTACGGCCTGGGTACGACGATCGGTCCAGCATTGATGACTGCTGTGCTGCTGTTCGGTGCAGGCTGGCAGCGCGGCTACCTCTTCGTCGGCATCGCGCAACTCTTGCTGGCCTGCGGCTTCGTGGCGAGCCGCCATCTCTGGCCCGCCGAAAGCGGCGATGGCGACGCTCAAGCGACTCGTGCGTCGCTGCTGGAAACGCTGCGACTGCGCGCAACCGCACTCAGTGCCACCGTGTTCATCCTGTATTGCGGCCTCGAAGCATCGAGTGGCGCGTGGCTCTACACACTGCTGCACGAAGGGCACGAGATCGGCACCGCATCGGCGGGCACAGCAGTGAGTGTCTTCTGGGCTTCGCTGATGGCCGCCCGCATCGTGTTCGGGCTGGTGCAGGTTGCCGGACCCGTAGCGCGATGGCTGGCAGCGTGCATGAGCGTCTGCTTGCTTGCAGCACTCGGCTTGACCCTCGTGTCGCATTCGCTCGCTGGGATCGCTGCCAGCGCAGTCATCGGCTTTGCGTGCGGGCCGATCTTCCCGTGGTTGATAGCGGAAACGCCGCGCAGGCTCGGAGCCCGGCATGGCGCCAATGCAATCGGCGTACAGATCGCGTCGGCGGCCGTCGGCCTGACGCTCGCACCGACGCTCATTGGCGTGCTCGGCGAGCACTATGGCGTGACAATCATCCCCTGGGGACTGGCCGGATTGGCTGCGCTGATGCTGATCGCGTTCGGTGCGCTCGAACGGTCGCGGAGCTTTGCGGTCAGCTGACCATCAGCCCCGTCGCGGCAATTGCAGCTCCGCTACCAGCCCACCCTGGGGACGATTGCGCAACGTGAGGCTGCCGGCGTGGGCCTGCGCCACGTCGCGGGCGATCGAGAGGCCGAGGCCGGTGCCGCCGGTGTCGCGGCTGCGCGAAGAGTCGAGCCGGTAGAATGGCTCGAATACGCGTTCGAGCAGCTCCTCCGGAATCCCCGGGCCGTCGTCGCAGACGCGCACGAGCAGCGCTGCCCCGTCTTCGATCTCGATCGTCGCCCGCTGACCGAATTTCAGCGCGTTGTCGACGAGATTACCGAGGCAGCGCTTGAGTGCGCGAGGTTTGCCGTGCACCGGATCGCGCGCCTGGCCTTGAACGTCAAGCGGCGAGCCGAGCTCCGCATACTCGGCGGCGAGCGTAGCGAGCAGCGCGTTCACGTCGACACTCTCGAACTTCTCGCCATCGTCGAGGCCCTTGAACAGCGCCAGCGCGCTCCACACCAGCGCCTCCATTTCGTCCAGGTCCGCCGAAAAGCGCGCGTGCAGCCGCTCGTCGGCCACCGATTCGACGCGCAGCCGCAGGCGCGTCAGCGGCGTACGCAGATCGTGCGACATCGCCGCTAGAACGCTGGTGCGGCTGTCGAGATAGCGCAGCAGGCGATCCTGCATCGTGTTGAACGCGCGCGTGGCGTCGCGGATTTCGCGTACGCCCTCCTCGACCAGCGGCGGATGCCGCACGCTCTTGCCGACTGCATCGGCCGCGAGCGCGAGCATGGACAACGGCTGCGTAATACTGCGTGTCACGAAGAACAGGACCAGGGCGAGCGCGCAGGTCAGGACGCCGATCTGGATGAAGAGCGACCATGGCAGCGGCGGATCGGGCAGCGGCGCGGCGACCCGGAACATGAGCGTAGCGCCATCGGGCAGCTGCACCCAGACGTCGAGCGCGTTCGTGCCGGCCGCAGTGCGTCGCTCCGGTACCAGCTGAATGAGATCCCGGCGCAGGGCGCCGCGCCGGATGCGATCCACGGTGACCGGATAACGATCGCCGAGCCGGTCCCTGAGCTCGGCAACGAACGCGCGGCCGATTGCAGCCACTTCGTGACGGTTCAATGTTCTGCCGGGATAGCGATCCGGCTCGACGCGCAGGCTGGCATCGTCGGCTAGGCGGCGGACCTCCGTGGCACGTGCGTCGCCCTGCAGCGCTTCGAGCTGGCGCGTGAGATAAGCGATGCGATGCGCGCTATCGCCGACGCCGCCGACGCGCATGCTGAGTTCGGCGCGATCCCGAACGACCAATGCCAGCATCACGGCCAACATGATTCCGACGACGAGCACGAGCGCCGCCGCCAGACGACCGAACATCGTGGACGGCAGCAAACGCCCGAGCGGATCCGACAGCGTCGTCATTTGGGCTCGACCGGCACGCCGATCACGTAGCCTTCCCCGTAGACGGTCTTGATGATGCGCGGCGAACGCGCGTCGTCGCGCAGGATCTGCCGCAGGCGGCTCACTCGCTGGTCGATGCTGCGATCGAATGGATCGAGATCGCGGCCGCGCAGCAGATCGGTCAGTTGCTGGCGCGAAAGCACCTGCCCGGCGTGCGCCAGCAGCACTGCCAGCAATCGAAACTCGGCGCCCGACAACGGGACGGCAGTGCCATCGTCGTTCGTCAGCGAGCGGCCGGTGGTGTCGAGCCGCCAGTCCGCGAAGCGATAGCCGGCAACGGCCGCCGGCAGCGGCTCGCGCACGACGTGGATCGTACGGCGCAGGACGGCGGAAATGCGTGCCAGCAGCTCGCGCGGCTTGAACGGCTTCGGCACGTAGTCGTCGGCGCCGAGCTCGAGGCCGAGAATCCGATCGACATCTTCGCTGCGTGCGGTGAGCATGATGATCGGCACCTGCGAGCTCGCCCGCAGCTCGCGACACAGCGTCAGCCCGTCGTCGCCCGGCAGCATCACGTCCAGCACGATCAGGTCGACATGCGATCGGCCCAGCACACGGCGCATTTCCTTGCCGTCGCGCGCCACGCTCACGCGCAGTCCGTTCTTCTGGAGATACTCCGCGAGCAGCGTGCGGATCTCGTGATCGTCATCCACTACCACGATGTGGGCGGCCTGGCTCATCGAGCCGGATTGTACGCTGCGGCCCGCTCGCGCCAGCGCGCCTCGTCGAGGCCCACGATCAGCAGCCACAGGGCCAGCGCGTTCTCGCCGACCAGCGTGACCCACTGGATATAGGGGATCGGCAACGCGAGGAACAGCCGGAACGCGTTGCTCCAGTAGGTGGCGCCGCAAGCGATCAGCAACACGCCGAGCACCCTGGGCAGGAAGCCGGAGCGCAAGACGAGGACGCCGATCAGGGCGCAGTACACGCCAAAGAACGTCAGGCTCACGCTGAAGGCATAGCTCCACATCCGGATCGGCACGGGCGAGACGGCGAACAACGGCTCGATGTAGTTCGCGAGGTTGACCGCCTCGAGCGTGGCTGACGCGACGATGAAGACCAGCGCGAGCCGCGCGATGCGCTCGTTCACCACCTCGAGCAGCTCGGTGAGGATGAATCCCATCGGCAGATTGCAGATGACGACGATGACGGCCGCCGCGAAGCCCAATCTGTAGAGCTGCTCGTGCGCGACCAAGTTGGCTGCGGTCCGCGCCATGTCATCGACGTCGATCACCTGGTCGCGTACGTACAGGTACGCAAACAGAGCGCACGCAGTGATGACCAGATAAAACGCGCCAGCAATGCGCGCCAGCAACCGCGGATGCTTCATTGTTACCTCACAGAGCGAGCAGTGGATGCCAGGTACGCAGGAAGGTGTAGAGCTCGCCGATTCCCATCGTCACGGTCAGCGCGACCAGACACGCGGCCATCGCATACCGCGTGCGCGGCGCGCCATTCCTCGCGCGCAGGTACAACTCATGGATCGCCAGAGGCAGCAGATAGGCGGCGAACGACCAGTAGCTGAAGAACGGCTGGCCGCCGAACGCTCCGCCGGTCAGCGCCATCCACGCGCGGAACCCCACGCGCATGAACCAGGTGCCGTTGACCACGAGGAACAGCCGCGTCGCCCATTCGCGATGCGCAGCGATCCTGCGACTCCGCACTGCGCGCCATGCGAGGGCAGTGAACGCCAGAATCAGCACGGCATTCAGCGTTACTCCGAACGAAGCAGCCAGACCGGTCGGTGCACGCAGACCGGTGCCGCGCACCCATTCCAGATACAACCCGGCGAGCGCCGCGGCGATCGCGGCGCTCATGAAAATGCGTCCGTTCCAGCGATGAAAAGCCATCGCGCGTGCGCGAATCTGCGGCACCAGCTGCAGCGTTCCCGCGAACGTCAACGCGGCGGCGGCCACGACGTGGGCGAGAAAGAACAGGTTGCCGGCCGAGTCACCCGCGAGATAGCCGTCGGTCATGCCGGTGTTCCGATCCCAGGCCGCATAGTCGCCGGAGAACGCGGTGGGACCGTAGAACGCGGCAATGTAATAGACGAACAGCCATTGCCCGGCGACAGCGGTGAGAAACCACAGCGAGGCGGCGCGCTGCAAAGCGCCAGTGGCGACTGCGCTCATCGTGACCTCCTAGCCCTCTGGTCGGCGCACGTTAGACGCGGGAGCGGCAAGGCACCGTGAGCAATCGTGACGAACTGTAGACTGCGGCTATGAATCGAGCAGCCGGCCTCAGCATCGCGGAGATCGTCAGCGTCGTCGGGATGATCGCCGCGTACCTGTGGTTCGGCCGGCAGGCATCGCCCGGGGTCAACCTGGCGTTTGCGGCGGGGCTGCTCGCGATACTCCTGTACTCGCATCGGCAGGCCGGCGAAGGGTGGCGCGCGATCGGCTTCCGCTGGGATACGTTCTGGTCGACGTGCCGGCTACTGCTGCCAGTCATGTTCGCGGGCTGCGTGCTGACCTGGAGCGCGGCGATCATCCTGCGCGAGAGCGGCTTGCCCCCGCCGGCCCGAACCGGCAGCCCGTTGCTCGCTCAATTCGTTGCGTTCGGCATCGCGCAGCAATACGTGATGCTCGGCTTCATCTTCAAACGCGTCGAACATATCGGCGGCCTTCAAGGCGCCCCGCTGATCACAGCGCTGCTGTTCGCACTGCTGCACCTGCCCAATGTGTTCCTGACGACGGTGACCTTCGTCTGGGGACTCGTGTGTTGTCTCGTCTATCGGCGCTCACCGAATCTGTGGGCAAACGGGCTGGCCCACGGACTGCTTTCGGCGAACCTCTACTATGTCCTGCCGCGTGTCCTGACTCACGGATTGCGGGTCGGCATGGAGTATGTCGCCGGCCTGTGATGCCGTTCACACACCCTCGAGCGGTCGCTGGCTAAGTTGCATCCATGCGCATCCTCATTCTCGCCGCGCTGGCCGCGCTCGCCGGCTGCAGTTCCATGAGCGAACAGGAATGCCTGTCCACCGACTGGCGGACGGTCGGCTATGAAGACGGCGTGAACGGCTACAGCGGCGATCGCATCGGACGCTATCGCAACGCGTGCAGCGAGCACGGTGTGACGCCCAACCTGAGCGAGTACCAGTCGGGCCGCGAGCAGGGCCTGCGCGAGTTCTGTAAACCGGCCAACGGTTTCCGCGTCGGCGCGCGAGGCAACGGCTACAGCGGCGTCTGCCCGGCCGATCTCGACCCGACGTTCGTCGATGCCTATCAATCCGGCCGCCAGCTCTACACCCTGCGCTCGCGCGTCGGCTCGACCCAGGGCGAGATCTATTCCATGCACTCCGAGCTGGAACAGATCGACCGCGACCTCATCAGCGTCGGCGCGAAGATCCTCGACCCGACAACGACCAACGAACAGCGCGCGCAACTGCTGGTCGACAGCAAGCACCTGGCTGAGCGCAAGGGCGAGCTCAAAGCGCGCCTGCCGCAGCTCGAGGGCGACCTGGTCGTGTATCAGCGCGAGCTCGATGACTATCGCGCGACCCTGACTTATATCGAATAGCCGCTCCCACCTCGCCCGCACTGCGGACGATCCGGTCCGCCTGTCCCTCGTGCGGGTTACATGTCGCCGGCGCGATTGCCTGTACCTTCGGCCACAAACTGGCCGGTACAAGGCGGGGATCCATGAAGACCTCTATGGCGACGCGAGGCGTTCTTGCCGCGCTGAGTCTGTTCTTGCTGGCCACGGCCGTCGCCCAGGCCGCGCCACAGCTCTCCATCACGCCGCTCGGTCTGCAGGTCACGCAGCTCGAGGAAGTGGCAGGTCCGCCGCGCGCGCTGGACGTCACGGCACGCACCGCCATCATCAATCGCGGCAGCGGCGCGCTTGGGGTCCGCGCGACGCTGATCAGCAGCTCGCCGCGCTTCATCGTGCTGGATGGCGAGCTGTTCTTCGGCGATGTGCCGCACACCTCCAGTCTTCGCCTCATCGTCAGCCAGGACACGTTCAAGCTGCGCATCCTGCTGCCGAACAGCCGCAGACCGGGCGATCTGCTGCGCCTGATCCGCGAGATCAACGAGTCGCTCTCGTGGCAGATCACCTGCGCCAACTGCGGGAACACGAACTCGCCGCCGCTCGCCAACGCCGGCGCGGACCAGACAGTGTACGTCGCCCAGGTGGTGACACTCGACGGCAGCGGTTCAACCGATCCCGACGGCCAGTCGCTGCGTTACACGTGGTCGTTCGTCAGCCGTCCTGCCGGCAGCAGCGCATCGCTCAGCTCGCCGTCCGTGGTGCGACCATCCTTTACTCCGGATCGCGAAGGCGACTACGTCGTTCAGCTCGTCGTCAACGACGGCATCGTCGATAGCGCACCGGATACGGTGCTGATCAGCACGCAGAACAGCGCACCGGTCGCACACGCCGGCGCCGATCGGCAGACGCAGGTCGGAGTCGAGGTCACGCTCGACGGCAGCGCTTCGAGCGACGTCGATGGCGACATGCTGACCTATGCGTGGAGCGTAGTGACCGCACCCGCCGGCAGCAGCGCGCAGATCGTCGACCCGGCGCAGGCACTCGCGAGGTTCACCCCGGATCTCGCGGGCGAGTACGTGATCGAGCTCGTCGTCGACGACGGTACCGTGTCCAGCGCGCCCGATGCAGTCGTGATCTCGACGACGCGAGCGAACACCACGCCGATCGCCGACGCTGGCGCAGACCAGAGCGCGCACGTCGGTGAGACGGTGCACCTCGACGGCACGGGCTCGGCCGACGGCGACGGTGACGCGCTCAGCTACGCGTGGACATTGAACTCGCGCCCGGCGAACAGTGCGGCGACATTGCAAAGCGCCGACACGGCCGCTCCCGCGCTCGATATCGACAAGCCGGGCACGTACGTAGCGCAACTCATCGTGAACGACGGCCAGGCGTCGAGCGCACCGGATACGGTCGCGATCTCGACGCTCAACAGCGCGCCGGTCGCCGACATCAGCGCGCCGTCGACAGTGAAGTGGGGCTCGACCGTCACGCTCGACGGCTCCGCATCTGCGGATCGCGACGGCGATCCGCTCGGCTTCAACTGGTCGATCCTCTCGCGACCGGATGACAGCGATGCAGCCCTCGACGAACCGAACGCGGTGAGCTCCAAGTTCACGGCCGACAAGCCGGGCGTGTATGTCACGCAGCTGGTCGTGAACGACGGAACGACGAACAGCGCGCCCGCATCCGCGACGATCACGGCGACCAACAACGGGCCCGTCGCCAACGACGATAGCGCGAGCACCAACGCCGGTGCCGCCGTCGACGTTGCTGTGCTTACAAACGACACCGACCCGGATGGCGATGCGCTGTCGATTGCCTCAGTCACTCAGCCAGCGCACGGCACGACCTCGATCAACGGCGCTGCCGTACGTTACACGCCGGCCGCAGGATTCTTCGGCGCTGACTCATTCACGTACTCCGTGAGTGATGGCGTGGAGTCGGCAACTGCGAATGTCGCGCTGACCGTGAATGGCGGCGGCGGCCCGCCGGTCGACTCCGACGGCGATGGCCTGACAGACGATGAGGAGCGCGCGCTCGGCACGGACCCGAACGATCCGGATACCGATGACGACACGCTGCCCGACGGCGATGAAGTCAATCTGTACGGCACGAACCCGAAGGCGGCGGATTCCGATGGCGACGGGTTCCGGGACATCGACGAGCTCCAGGCCGGCTCGGATCCGAACGCCGCGGCCTCCACCCCGCTGCCGAGCTCGGGACAAACCAGCGTGCAGCTCATCGACGCAGCGCTGGCGAGCGGCAACATCAGCAGCGAGCAGGCCCTGGTCTACAAGATGTTCGTGGAATTCGGCGACCCGCGTCTGCCGGCGGCATTTCGTGGCGCGCCTTCGCCGAATGTCGACAGCCGCATCGTCACGGAAGTGGCCCGGCTGTTGCCGACGCTCTCGGCGCAGACGCAGTCGCTGCTGCAGCCGTTCTTCATTCTGCCGATCTACGATGCAAGCTGGGCTGCGCTCCGCGACAGCGCTTCCGCGGCGGTAACAGCGGGCTTACGCGCGCAGGGCAGGACCTTGACGACGCAGGCTGCACCAACGACTCAGGACAACTGTGTCTATGGACGCACGTCGTCCTTCGACACACTCGTCACCGCGCACGCGAACATTCACTACCGCGCCGCGCCGACGAGTCAGGATCCTTCGTCGCAGCTCGATCACCAGCGGGGCCTGCAGACCGCGCAGCTGGTCGCGCAGTTCATCGAAGAGATCTGGAATTCCGAGACCGCACTGTTCGGCCGCGCCCCGCCGAGCGATGGCACTCTCGACTCCGGTTGCAACGGCGGCGACGGTGCGCTCGACATCACGATCGTCCCTAGCAGCTGGTGGATAAGCGACTTCGGCGGCAACGCGCCGCGCGCGATCACGATGGCTTACAGCGAGGTTTGCGGTCCGCGGCCCTCGCATATCCTGATGCGCTCGCTCTCGGCGTACTTCGATCCCAACATCGACAACCAGGAAGTCACGAAGAAGCAAGTGCGCGACACGCTGGCGCACGAGTTCTTCCACGCGATCGAATTCGGCTACAGCCACGCGACGGGCAACTGTGCCGACTACGACTGGTTGGGCGAGGCGACCGCCAACTGGGTCATCGATCACGTCTACCCGAACGACTCGGCGCCGAACGGCTCGAGTAACTACCGCGCCGAGCAGGGCTACGCCGCCGCCTACATGTACGTCGAGCACGCGAAGCCGATCGACGAGCCGGGCACGGGCGGCGATGCGGACAAGACCAACGGCTATTCCGACTACGTGTTCCTGTTCTACCTGGCGCGCAGCCAGGGCGCGGCGAAGATCAAAGCGATCTGGGATGCGACCACGGGAGCAGACAGCATCGGCGCGCTGCATGCCGGCGTCGGCGATCTGACCGAGACCTGGCACAAGTTCGCACTGACCTCGTGGAACGACTATCAGAACGGCCAGAAGAGCGAGTACCACGACTGGGACCAGCTGGAATGGGGCATGAAGAAGGCGCTGGAGACGCCGTTCCAGGGCAGCCCGCGGCCGACCGAAGTGAAGCTCGATGGCGCGAGCTCGCGCCAGATCGATCTGCTGCAATCGGCGAGCGGCACGATTCCGCGCCTCAGCTTCTTCTATGACTACCTCAAGTTCACCGATGACGAGGTCCGTAGCGTGGCTTTCTACAACGCCTTCGGCAGCGGCGGCACGACGCAGCTGAAGATTCAGGCGCTGCTCAAGATGAACGGGCAGTGGTCCGAAGAGGATTGGACCGTCAACAGCGCGGAGGATGCATTCAAGAAGTGGTGTCGTGACGAGCACGACGAGCACATCGAAGAGCTGGTGCTCGTGTACAGCAACGGCGACCCGCAACGGCCGTCGGAGCCGATCACGCTCGCTGAGAAACCGAAGCTGTCGTTCTCGAATGTCGGGTGCCACAAGTGGACCGGCACGTCGAAGCTCACGGTCACCGACTCGTTCGGCGGAGTCATCCGCTACTCCGCGCAGGTGACGTTCGAGAACGACAAGGATCTGTCGGATCTCACGACCGAAAACCGTTTCTATAAAGTGCAGTCGGGCACGGCCTCGATCCAGGGCGACTCCGGTCCGCAGCAATGCAGAACCACGTACAGCCAGAACAGTACATCGATAGCGCCGCAGGACGGCCGCCTGGCATTGCGCCTGGTCCCGTCGCCGGCCGGGGACCCGAAAGCCATCGAAGGTTTCGGCATCACGACCATTCCGGGCACGACGATCACCCTGGTGTGCAACGACCAGACGATCGTGGACGTCGGTCCGGCGCCGAGCCAGTGGCTCTCGTTCGACGTGCAGCCGCCGGCCGTGGGCGCCGAGATCAGCGCCGACGGCCAGTCGATCAAGGGCACCAAGACCTACAACTCCTTCGGCATCACGACGGTGACGGAGTGGGACCTGCACTCGCAGGCCGAATGATCGTCGGCCGCTTCTGAGCTAATCTGCCGGGGTGAAGCTCGCGAAGATCCTGCTCGGCATCGTCGTTTTCGTCGCGCTCGCGGGCTACGGTGTGTTCCAGCTCCCCGCGTTCGGCGGCCGCTTCGACGGCGAACGGCTCGAGCGCATGCGCAACTCGCCGGAGTGGATCGACGGGAGATTCCAGAACACGCCGCCGCAGCAGAGCGGCGGCTCTCTGTGGGAAACGCTACGGCTGTACCGCCAGGGCCAGGTCCGCGAGCCGCAGTTCAAGATTCCAGTGATTGCGGTGTCGCCGCAGACGCTGCGCGCGCCGCCGGCGCCAGGCTTGCGCGCGATCTGGTTCGGTCACTCGAGCGTGCTCGTCGAGATCGACGGTCTGAGAGTCATGACCGATCCAGTGCTGTCCGACGTCGTATCGCCGCTGCCGATCGGGCCGAAGCGCATGCATCCGCCGCCGATCGCACTCGCCGACCTTGCGGGCATCGACGCCGTGCTGATCTCGCACGATCACTACGATCATCTGGACATGAAGACTATCCAGCACCTCGCGGCGCAGGGCACGCAGTTCTATGTCGGTCTGGGTGTCGGGGCGCACCTGGAACGCTGGCAGGTCGCGCCCGCGCAGATTCACGAGCTGGACTGGTGGGAGTCGCTCGAGCTCAGGAACCTGCGGATTCACTGCACGCCGGCGCGGCACTATTCAGGGCGCAAGCGACAGAACAACTCGACGCTGTGGGCGTCATGGCTCGTCCAGGGCGGGCAGCACTCCTTCTACTTCAGCGGCGACACCGGCTACGCCGGGCACTTCCGCGCGATCCACGACCGCTACGGGGATACGGATCTCAACCTGATCAAGATCGGCGCGTACGGGATACCGCCGAGCTGGATCGACATTCACATGGATCCCGAGTCGGCAGTGCAGGCGAATCGCGAACTGGGCAGCGGCATCCTGTTGCCCGTGCACTGGGCGACATTCAACCTGTCGTATCACGCCTGGGACGAACCGATACTGCGCACCCTGCGCGCCGCGGCTGCCGAGCACGTGCAGGTCGTAACGCCGCGAGTCGGGGAAGTCGTCGAGGTGGGACAGCCGTTCAGCAACGTCGAGTGGTATCTCAACCGCCAGCCAGCGCCGCCTTGAGCGTCTGATGGAAGTGGACGATCGCGCTCTCGAAGCGGCCGAAGACGAAGCTGTCGTTGGCAGTGCTCGCTACGCCGCGCTGGATCGCACTGACGATCGCGCGGTCCTCGTCGGCGCCGATTGCGGTGAAATGCGCGTCGCGCGTAGCGGCTTCGAGCGCTTCCGCAGCGTCGCCGCCGCGATTGGTGAGCGAGTATGAAACCATCCGGGTGCGATCGATGCCGAGCGGCTCGAGCACGAGCAGATTGGTGTGGTTCGAGAGCACCGTGACGAGCGCGTTCGGGAAGACGTGATAGACGAAGGTCACGAAGCCCATCACGCGCCGCTCGTCCGACGGTACCGCCGCCAGCTTCTCGATACGCCGGAACGGGAACGTCACGCGGCTGTGCCGGCCGATCTTCTCGATGACGTTGAGGTTGTCGAAGCCATACGGATAGAACGTCTCGGGATGCGTCGCGCGGATGTGATAGCCCTCGAGGAATCCCTCGAGCACGATCTTCCAGTTGGCCTCCGTGTCGCGGGCGCTGGTCGCGTACAGCCGTTGTCCCTGGCCGACGATCTCGGGCAGACCGGCGAGATCTTCCGCAGCGGCGCCTGGCGTCTGCGAGACGAACACGAGACCGTGGCGCTCGATCGCCTCCAGCGGCGCCAGGCCATGAGCGTCCTTGTCGAGTCCCGGGAATCCTTCGGCGTGCGGCACGTGCCGCAATCGTCCGTTCAGCTCGTAGGTCCAGCCGTGATACGGGCACACGAATGCTTGCGCGCATCCCTGCTCCGACACGATGCGCATGCCTCGATGCCGGCAGACGTTCTGAAATGCGCGCACGACGCCGTCCTGACCGCGAACCGCGACGACCGGCCTGCCCGCGGCTTCGCGAGCGACATACGAGCCTGACTCGGCAAGTGCGTTCGAGGGGCAGAACGCTACGTAGCCTCGCCGCAGCACGCGCTCCAGCTCACTCGCGAAGCGCTCCGGCGAGCGATAGTTCTCGACCGGCTCGCGCCACAACTCTTCGCCGACGTCCGTCGTCCGGTTGGCAATGTGCGCGAGTACGCGCTCGGTGATTTCGTGATCAGTGAGTAGGCGCGGCATGATGCGATTGTGCGCGTGGAGGATTGGCCGTGCCAAGCTGCGCCGGCGCGCCCGCCCGGCGGAACGTGCGGCGGTGCTAAGGTCGTGAGCAGTCCGGTCCGCAAAGCGCTCGCGCAGTCGCGAGGTTCAGCGCCGCGTACTGGTTCGTGGGATCCAGGAACACTGCGCGCTCGAATGCAGCGACCGCTTCGCGCTCGCGCTGTGCGGCGAGGTTCGCCATGCCGAGATTGTTCCAACAGCGTGATTTGTGCGGCGCCTTTGCGACTGCATCGCTCCAAAGCGCAACCGGATCGCGCCACAGCGACGCCCGCCACAGGCTCGCACCGACGAAAGCGCAGAGCACCAGAGCGGCTACGCCGAGGACCAGTCGCCGCGTCGTCAGCGCTGCACCGAGCGCTAGCGAAGGACCTACCCACGCCAGGTAGAGCGGCTTCTCGGTGACGAGGTCGGGCTTGGCGAGGACCGAGTTCGTCGGCAACAGCGCGATCAATGGCCATGCGATCGCGAGCGCCAGCATCGGGCGTCGCCCGCGAAGTGCAACCGCCGCTGCCGCCGCGCCGAGCAGGAACAGCAATCCGGCGATCGAGGCTCCCACATGCAGGCGTCGATCGAACGCGTGATCGACGGACAGCGCCCACGGGCGTACCCACAACGACAGCATCTGCGGAATCGCGCGTGCGTTCGCCAGCACGTTGTCGCCGAGCGATCTGTCTGTCGTTGCGTGGCCCAGCAGAGTCCGATAGCCGTCGGCGCCGAGCAGCACAGCGGCCACGATACTTGCGACGATCGATGTGACCGCGATATCGCGAACGACTCCGGATCGCCGCTCGGCTCGCGTCAGCTCCCACGCGAGCACCAGCGCGGGAAACACGAGCGCGTGTTCCTTCGCCAGGCACGCAAGACAGAACAGCGCTAGCGCGCCGGACCGCCTCTCCTGGTCGTACAGCAGGAGTCCGCCGAGCAGCAGCGGCGTCATCAGGCCGGTGGAGCGCCCGCTGATGTAGGCGACGACTTCCGCATTCGCGGGCTGCACTGCGAATAGCAGCGCTGCAACCAGTGCGGCGGTATCGTCGAGCCGCCGGCGCGCGAGCGCGAACACGAGCAGCACCGTGATCGTGTGCAACAACAGGTTCGTCGCGAGAAAGCCAGCAGCGTGCATGCCGTAGAGGCGCGCATCGAGAAAGTAGGACAGTCGCGTCAATGGCCGCAGGCCGTGCGGCAGGCGATCGATGAGGACGGTGAAATCAGTCGTGGCCGGATCGCGCACGACGTTACGGAAATCGTCGAACTGAAAGGTGCCCCAGGGAACAGCGCCCCACGCAATGGCAGTCGCTGCGATCGCGACTACGACGCAGACGAGCGGCGCAGGTCTCAGTAGCCGAAGATCGATCGCATCTCCGCCTCTTCCCTGGCGGCCTCGAGGTCCGGTGTCAGGTTGACGGCATCAGGCGGTCGCGGGGCGACGATCGAAGTGGCCTTGAGCACATCGTCCCTGAACACGGCAACGGCCTGGTTGTCGGCAATCATCACGTATTTGATCTCGCCGGTTCCCTCCATGTCGCGGAACGGCTCGCTCCAGCGCGCTTGCGAGCCCTGGCCGGCCATCAGCTGCATGATCTTCGCCGTATTGTCCTGCTCGGGGTTCTCTGAAAGCCGGGTCATCTCTTCCATGAGCTTCGCCTGCGCATCCTGCATCAGCTGCTCGGCCGTGTGTGCCGGCTTGCCGCGCGCAGCAAACCAATCGATCACTTTCTCTACCGGGTCGGGCGTGGTGAACCAGCGGCGCGAGTCGTTGCTGGCGAATACACGAAACTGCGCACCCGGATAGTCTCCCGCCCATTGCGCGCCGTGCAGCGGATCGCGCGCATCTTCGACGCAGACGCCGGAGAGCGAGCGGTAGTCGAATCCGCCGCTGCGCTTCCACCATTCGCCGATAGCCGGAATCCTGCTCGCGTTGGCGAGCACCACGGCGCGCACCGACCGATACGGACTCTCCATCGCTCGCAGGATCACGGCGTCGTCCTCGGCGGTGCGCTTCGGATCCCAGATCAGCTCGTTCAGGCCGATGCAAGCGAGCTGTGCAGTCTCGGAGACGGCGGCGAGACGGTACCAGCGCGGATCGACGACTGCGTCGTTCGCCGAACGCACCGCCAGCAGCGACTCCAGAAACAGCGCTTCGACGTCCAACCGCAACGCGTGACACTCCGGCGACTTTGCGCCGGAGCACTCACGCTCATAGCGATCGATCACGGCGTCCGGATCCGCGAGCCGCTCGCGCGTCGAGGAAACCGGCGTGGTTGCGGCGACATCGCTCTCGTACCAGTTGCCGATAGCGCCCTCGCTGGTGGCTGCGGTGCCGGCTTGCGGGCTGCCGCTCGCAGGTACGGTGGCCGCAGCCGGCTGCTCGTTGTTCGCGGTGGGTTCCTTGTCCGATCCGCAGGCTGCCACGAGAACCAGCGTGCAACCTGCAAGCGTGCGAAGGATGTTCATGGCCGCGTCTTGCTCAGTACGTTGAAAGCCTTCCAGCCTCGCTCTTCCATCTTCTTGGTCTGTGCCTCCGTCGGCACGGAGTCGGGATCGGCGCGCTGGCGATCGGTCGGCTCCCAGCCGCAGTTGCGCGCGAGCTTCTGAATCTGCTCGCGGAGCTGGTCGCGGTGCTTCGTCCAGGCCTCCAGCTCGCTCTGGGCGATGTTGTGGAACGAGCTCAACCGCCTCGCCGCGCTGGACGGGTACTGTGCCCAGGTGTCGCGGCAGATTTTCTGGTGCACCTTCTCGTGCTCCAGCTCTGCCTGCGCACTGCCCTTGCACACGTGGGTCTTGCGCCACTCCTGCTCGTTGTCGCCTTCGAGCTTCTTGCCGCGGTAGACGGTCTCGCACGACCCGTCGAATACCTTGGTCTCGAGGCCCGTGCCGTCGCCGCCGGGACGCAGCAGCGGCGGCTTGGGAGGCTCCTGCTGCCACTCGGGCACGGTCGTGCACGGCAGTTGCCGGTTCTGCCAGGTTTTCGGCAGCTCCTTCTCATAGAGGAATTCGTAGAATTGATCGAGGGTCTGCACTTCCATCGGAACGGGCGTGCGCTGCAGTTGCGGCGTGGACGCCGCAAACTTCTTCCACATCTCGATGCCGCGTTCCTTCTGCCAGTACTGATCGACCAGGTAGCAGAGGTCACTGCATCGATCGCATTCGCGCTCGGCAGAGTTGCGCTCGAGCCGCTGCCCCAGCGCGTGGAATGGCAGGAACAGGAGTGCGACCAGGAGGATCGCCGCTGAACGCGTTGGCATTGTTGTCACCTCAACCGCGCCGTCCTGGCCGTGCGTCGGAGGGTCATTCGCGCAGCAGCACGGTACTCCGCGGTGAGGCGGGGCACAAGGAAGATCGGGACGAGCGAGCTGACGCAGTGCGATCAGCCGAGCGTGGGCTCCACGCGCTTCGTTCGCAGCATGCGCGGGGGCAACTCAGTGCGTTGGCTCGGTTGCGGCCGAGCGCAGGCGGCCAGAAAAACCTCGCCGGCCTTGGTCAACCGATAGCCGTCCTCGCCATCGCCCGCGCCGATCGAACGCGCGACGAGGCTGAGCTTCCTGAGCGTCACCAGCGCACGCTCGACATCCGCCGCGCGCATTTCGAGCGAGCGCGCAATGTCGCTAGGCGTGAGCAAGTGAGCGGGCGGCAGCCCGGCTTGAGTTTGCAGCACCTCGAGCTGAACCCCGCTCAGCGCCGGCTGCTCGAAGACTTCGGTTCGCGTCGCTCGCGTCTGGCGCTCCTGCGAATAGGATCGCAAGCCGAAGGTCAACCGCCTCGCAGCGACGCGCACTGCGCGCTGCAATTCCTCGTAGAGGCGCATGACGAACGCGGTCAGCGTCCGATCGATGTAACGAATAAGCCTGAAGAGCCACACGAGCAACAGGCTCGCGCCCAGCCAGACCGCGGCGGAGAGCAGCCCGGACGCCAGGCGGCCTTGACCGATGGCATCGAGCGTGGGGAATTGCGACAGGAGCTGATCGCCCGGCATGAAGAAGCCGCGATACAGCCACAATGCGAACTCGATCAGTGCACTTTGCAGATCGGCACTCATAGAACTGGCGACCCCGCTGTCGTAGACCGTGTGTCCGTAGACCGGAGGCTTTGCGTCCCCACCTTTCGGTGGGTTTGCCCTTGTCAGCGCGGACGACTGTGGACCCACGCGCCGTGAAAGACAACGGAGAGTTAACAGTAATGCGCGATCAGCCGTGCAGCTCGACGATGTCGCCGTCGGCAACGACGTGGCCGGGTCCGACCTGCTGACCTTCGAAGCCCGACTTGCCCCACACGCGCGCGTGTTTGAGGGATCGCGCGAGATCCTTGTGGATCCGGCGGGCAACATCGGCGACCGTCTGTCCGCGACGCAGCGTGTAGGGTCGCGAGCGATCTGCCGATTTTCCGGGCGCCTTGGTATAGACGCG
Organism: Steroidobacteraceae bacterium; assembly: GCA_036555785.1. Classification (GTDB taxonomy): domain Bacteria; phylum Pseudomonadota; class Gammaproteobacteria; order Steroidobacterales; family Steroidobacteraceae; genus Steroidobacter. The sequence continues at coordinate 17,893 of DATBKP010000173.1, read as the reverse complement.
CACGACGCCCAGATGCTCGAACAGCCACGCGCCCAGCGCGCCCAGCCCGTGCCCGTTGATGGCGGAGACAGCGAGTGCCGGATAGTGGAGGCCCACGAGCTCGACCAGCGTGCGCAGCTCCGCTTCTGCAGCCGCGACCACATCTGACTTGTTTGCGAGCAGCAGCGTGTGCAAAGACAACGCGAACGGGTCGTCATCCGCTGCGTCATCACTCACCGCTTGCGGTGCATCCCAGTGCTCGGCGAGCGTCACGCCGCGCTCGCGCATCATGTCGTGCACCATCTCGATCTCTCCCACACAGTCGGGGTCACTCAGATCGACGACGAGCAGACAGGCATCGGCCGTCTGCAGCGTGCTCGCCAGCCACGGAGTCGGGTGCTCGGGCGAGACGGCCGGCAGATCGACGAGCTGAAAGTGCACGTCTTCGTGCGGCATCATTCCCGGCTCCGGGAATTGCGTCGTGAACGGGTAGGCTGCGGCGTGCGCGTTCGAACCGGTGAGTCGCGCGTGCAAAGTCGATTTGCCGGCGTTCGGCGGACCCAGCAAGGCGATCTGCGCGGCCCCTTCCGGTCGAATGACGAGCGCGGGTCCGCCGCGTGCTCCGCCTTTGCGGGGTCGCTCGAGCTCCTCGACCAGCTCGTGGATACGCCGCTTGATGTCGGCCTGCAGGTGATCGGTTCCCTTGTGCTTGGGAATCACCCGCAGCATCTCGCGCAGGCAGTGCAGACGCTCGCCGGGATCCCGCGCCTGGCGCAGCGCCGCCTGCGCAGCTTTGTATTCCGGCGATAAGTTCGCGGGCATGTGCAGCTAGCCCTGATTTCCCGACGGAGCGCTTCGGAGCATCATTGTGCGCCCCAGAGCTCCGTGCAACGGAGGACGCATCATGAGCATCGCAGCAATGGTCCAGACCTGTCTGTCAGAGGCGGGCGTCCGGTACGACATCATCGAGCATCCGCGCACTTCGAACAGCACTCACACCGCCGAGGCCGCGCACGTGCCCGGTGCAAGGCTTGCAAAAAGTGTCGTGCTCGAAGATGGCGACCGCTATCTGATGGCAGTGGTGCCCGCCACCGACCACGTGGACCTCGGAGCGTTACATCGGCGCTGGGGGCGCGAGCTCGGGCTCGCGACCGAAGCGGAAGTCGCCAAGCTGTTCGCGGACTGCGAGCCGGGGGCGGTGCCGCCGCTCGGCCAGCTGTATGGCCTCGAGACTATTCTCGATGAAGCCTTCGCCGAAGCCGAAGATGTGTACTTCGAGGGCGGCGATCACCGCGCGCTCGTGCACGTCAACGGCAGCGATTTCCTCAAGCTCATGGGCGACACACCACGGGCCAGGATCTGTCTGCATCATTGATGCGAGTGGGCGGTCTCGCCTGGGGACTCAGCGTCTCGCACTAGCGGCGCCGTGTCCCGGCCGTCTCCTCGTCGTCGACCGGGCCTTCTCCATCGTCCGCTGCATGGTCGCCGGGCCTCTCCATCGAATACGGCGTCGATGCAGCGGCGCCGGCAGCGCTGCGTGCGACGTCCGCGGCAGCAGCCCCGGCGTCCGCCGCGTCCCTTCCGCTTGCCGCCTGATCCGTCCCCATGCGCTGATCAATTGCGGCATCCGCGGCGTCGCTCGCGGCCGCCGGAGCAGCCGACTCTTGTGGGGCAATCCCCTCGGCGGCCTTCTCCTCGGACTTGCTGCAGCCCACGAGGAGCATCGAGGCGATCAAGCTCATCGCCAGATGTTGGGAAATGTTTTTCATGTGCAGTCGCTCCGTGAAGTTTCCGATCACGATAAGAGCCGCTCGGCGACAGCGTGCAGCCATACGCCGATGAGAGGGACCATTGCATCGAAGGACAAGCCGCTCAGATGCAGGACGATCCATTGAACGAGGACGAGGAGGACCGTCATGCCGACGAGCGCAGCGCCGACCATCCAGCGTCCAGGCAGCAGCGCGAACAGCACCGCTCCGCCTGCCACAAACAGGATCTCCACAACGGTGACTACCTTCGCCGGGACGTGTCCGTAGGTGCGCGAGTCGAGATAGGCCTCCGCGAAGTTCGCGTGGATCAAGGCACCGTTCATGGGTCCGATGGGTGTGTCGTGCAGATCCGCCCTGCCCCGTGCATAGGCGACCGTGCTGTGATCCGCTCCGACGATGACCGTCGCGCCGTCGACTGCGCGCTTCGTCGCTGGATCGACGCGCAGCAGGTCGGCAGCAGTATGGATTCGGCGAAACTGCACGAACTTGCGCGTCGGCATGTAGCTGCCATACCGAATTTCGTCACCGAGGCGGTGCGCTTCGTCGGGATTGCGGCTGCGCGCGATTGCAAGGGAGAACGAATCCAGCTTCCTGCCGTCGTCCAGCGTCAGCCTCAACGGCAGCATGCGCTTGTCACGCGTGAGTGCGATATAGCCGCACGAGATGTTCTCCGCGGCGTTCTTGTCGATGATGAAGGAGGCAGTTCCCGAGTGGACCCAGCTTCCATCAGGGTTCAGAGAGCTGCAGATGCCATACAGCTGATAGATATCGGGCTCGAGCTTGTACGCATCGCCGTTTCGCCTGATCGTTTTCGAAAGCACGATTTTGCGTCCCGCCGCCGCAGCCAGAATGGATCTCGCAAGCCGATCGGTCTCTGCACGATACTCGGGAAACTCCTCGAGCCTGGCCGGATCCGGTAGCCGCATGTCGAAGTCGAGGGCGATGGTTTGTGCATCTGCTGCCACCAACCGGTCGACGAGACGAGCGAGATAATCGCGCTTGGTGGGAGTGCGTCCTGCGAGCTCGCCGTGCCAGTACTCCTCGTCGCCGATCAGCACGAGCTCGACGTAGCGTGGCTGGATCGGCCTGAAGTGCAGCTGCAGAAGTTCCTGTGAGAGTCGAGCCTTCCAGACCTGGACTACCGGCAGGCTTTGAATGAAACGCTGAGCTGCAAAGCCCAGGAGCAGGATGACCAGAGCCACTGCCCAATGCCGGACGCCCTTGTCTCGCAGACTGGCCATTCGAGCTCCCACCCGCAGGCACCAGAGCGGTTCTTCCAGGTCGTATCTGTCTCCAGGTGGGCGTGCATTCCAGGACTGAGCCCAATGGGAAAGGGCGGCAGAGGCCGGCCTCCGCCGCCGTGATCTGCGACGCCGATCGTCAGCCGAGCGGTCCCGGCGCCTTGACGACCAGGATCGAGGCACCCGGGTCGACGTACATGCCGGCCGAGGGGAAGTCGTGCAGGCAGTCGAGTTTGAACGCCTTCGTCGACGTGGTCGTGATCGCGGTCTGCAACACGATCTCGGCCACCGACGGACCCATCTCGCCGGTCGGGGCGGGCGCCGCGTTGCCGACGAGCGTCGCGGCGGCATCCTTCTGCACACCACCGACCAGAATGCGGCAGCGAACGTAGTCGGCCGGGCCGAAATTCACCGGGTTCGCCTTGGCGGTCACGAGCCAGGTGCCCGCGGGCAGCGCCAGCTGCTTGATGGTGACGGGCGACCCGTCGTTGGAAAGATTGACGCTTGCTGTCGTCGAACGCAGGAAGACGTCCGCGGCGTTGGATTGAGCCGAGTAGGAGGCAGAGAAGCCCGCCGCAATCAGCAGTGCGGCGGCAAGTGTGCTCTTCGTCATGATGAACTCCTGAGGGGGTTTGATGGAGGCTTCACCACCTCGGTGAAACTCTCCATGACGAACAGCGCAGTGGCGGGTGCTCAGGGATCACGCCGCCGGGCATCGGCCCTTCAGTACGAGGACCGGATCAGTCCCCCACGATGTGACACTTCTCGACCAGCTCGGCGAGCTCGCGTTCACCGTCCATTCGTCCTTCGTTGACGGCAACGAGCGCGGCAATTCCCGCGTTCAGCTGCGCGATCGGCACCGTGCCCGGCGGCCGTTTCGGATTCGGCGGCGGAATGCAGGCGATGGGCGGGACGTTGCGCAGGAAAGTCCGACCATCGCGCGTGCCGGCGACGTGTGCGCCGATCTCGGCGACCTGCTCCAGCGTGACGGTGGAGTGCTCCAGGAAATCCTCCGGCGACCACGTCTCTTCGTAAGTCATCAACGTAATCGACCCGGCACAGGCCGCGCCGGCCGTGAAGGCCAGCACCGTCGTGATGAGGGTCTTCTTCAAACTTGCATTCATGATTGCTCCCGGGTGCGCGAGACGCTGTTACGTAGCGTTGCGTTTCGAATCATATAAGGATGCTCAGTGCTCAACTGTCGCCCGAACGCGGTACGCGCAGCCTCGTAGGCAGCTCGCGCCGCTTCGCCGTCGCCGGCTTTGAGCTCCGCTTCGCCCAAAAGGTCGAGCGCAAGTCCGGTCTCGATCGGCGAAGATTCCTTGCTGGCCTGTTGCTCGCGCAGCTGGCGCAAGATGGCCAAGGCGTCGGCGTCACGGCCGGCGCGCAACAGGAACTCCGCGTGCAGCCGCTTCGCGCGCAGGACCTCGAAAGAATCCGGTGAACGCCCGGCGTCGATGAGCATGCGACTCGCGGCGTCGATCTCCTGGAGCGCGGCGTCCGACTGGCCGAGCAGCGACAAGCCTCGCGCGCGTGCCTGCCGCGCGTACGAAACTTCATCGCCTGAGGTTTCCGGAGGAATGGCGGCGATGGCCTGCTCGGCGCTGCGCACCGCCGCTTCGCCATCGCCCAGCTCCGCATAGACATTCGCGAGAATGCGCAGCTGGCGCGCGCGCTCGCCCGCGCTGTCGGTTCTGGCCACGAGCGGCGTCAGGCGGTCGCGCGCCGCAGCGTAGTTGCCGAGATCGAGATCGATGACCGCCATCGTGCGTTCCATCGCGATCCGATCCGCCGCGCGCAGGCGCAAGCCATCAGCGGCTGCAAGGGCTTTGCGCATGGCGGATTCCGCTTCATTCGACTGGCCGCCGTTGCGCGCAATGATCGCGAGGCTCATGTACGCAAGCGCTGTCTCTTCGTTTTTCAGTCCGAAGGCCAGCTCGGTGTCGTGTGCGCTGCTGCGCATCTCGCGCAATGCCGCAGCGTCATCACCTTCGAACGAAGCCAGCTGGCTCAGCACACTGCTGGAGTAAGCGCGTGCCTTGAGGCAATCCGCGCCGTCGCCTGTGCAACCGTTCCGCGCCGCAACGGCGAGCGCGCGGATACGCGGCAGATCATCGCTGGTTTGCAGCAGCGCACTGGCCAGGAACACGCGGCTCTTGTTCAGCGCCGGGTCGTCGCTCGCCGCACGGCCTTCGAGCACGCGAATGGATTCCTCGAGCACCGGCACTGCGGACTCGGCCGCATCCAGTCGCATGTACATGCGCCCGAGCTCGCTGAGCAATTCGCCCTGCAGCTGCGGCTGTGCACCGAAGTCGCGGCGAGCTCGCGCCACGGCGCCGTCCAGCATTTGCTTGCCGGTCACCTCGCCCTCGTGGTCCTCGCTCGCTTCGGCGTCGTTGACGAGGTCGAACATGAAGTCGCGAACGGCTGCGGTGCGCTCGGCGTGCGCTCGAGACTCGCTGTGCTGCAGCCAGGCTACGGTGCTGGCGCTCATCACGAGGATCGCGCCGACTGCGGCCACTGATGCAGCCAAGCGATGGCGACGCAGCGCCAGGCGTGTGACGTACCACAAGCTCGGCCGACGCGCCGCTACGGGCTGATGCTGCAAAAGCCGGCGCAGATCGTCGGCGAAATGTGCGACCGACGCATATCGCGCATCGGGCGTGGCTCGCAGCGCCTTGCCGATCACTGTGTCGAGATCGCCGCTCAGCTCTGCTCGCAGCCGCGCGGCGGAAGTATGACCGCGGGCCGATGCGGCCGCTTCGTCGATCGCAGACTGGCTGGCGCGCGGCAACTCGCCACGCGACAAGGCGCTGAGGATCTCGACAACTGTGGTCCGACTGCGCGTTGTGCTGTACGGCAGCGTACCGGTGAGCAATTCGTGCAGCACGACGCCGAGCGTGAACACGTCGGTGAGCGTGGAGATGCGCTCTGCGAGAAGCTGTTCTGGCGCGGCATACAGCGGCGTCATGGCTGCGCCGGCGCGTTGGGTGAGCGCGGCCGCGGAGTCGGCTTCACCCAGCAGCTTGGCGATCCCGAAGTCCAGCAGTTTCACCTGCCCTTCGGTGTCGACCAGGATGTTCGAGGGCTTGAGGTCGCGGTGCACGACGAGATGCTTGTGCGCGTGCTCGACGGCCGAGAGCACCTGCAGGAACAACCCGATGCGCGCCCGCACGTCCAGTTGGCGAACTTCGCAGTAATCCATCAGGTCTTCGCCGTTCACGTATTCGAGCGCGATGAACGGTTGGCCCGATTCGCTGACACCCGCATCGTAGAGACGCGCGATGTGTGGATGCGTCAGAGCAGCCAGCGCGTCGCGCTCGCGCGCGAACCGCTCCACGTCCGCGCCCAGGATCGAGAACAACGGCATCTTCAGCGCAACCTGGCGCTTGACCACGCCGTCGGCGCGCTCGGCCAGCCACACCACAGACATGCCGCCCTGCCCCAGCTCGCGCTTCAGACGGTATCCCGCGAGCACATCGCCGGACGCCAGCGAGCGCGTCGTATCCAGCGCCCGCGCGAGACCGGCCAGCACCGGCTCGGCGATCAGACGCGTGTCCTCGGGCGCCAATGCGCCCGCTAGCATGCGCACGAGACGCGCGTGCAACTCAGGATTGGTCGTCGCGAGCGCTTGCAGCGATGCATCGCGCGCGACCTCGTCCGCCGCGAGCAGGCGGTCCAGCCAGTCGAGCGCCTCGACATCGCTCATGGCGCGACGCCGAGCGCGTCGTGCAGGAAGGCCCGGGCTCGTTGCCAATCGCGCTTCACGGTGGGCTCGGAGACACCGAGCGCATCGGCAATCTCGTCGACCTGCATGCCCATGATCACGCGCAGCTCCGCCACCTTCATGAGCCGCGGTTCCGCGGCGCCGAGCCGCGCGAGCGCATCGTCCAGCGCGATCAGTTGTTCCGGTGTGCCGGAGAAATCGGGTGCCGCGGCGCCCAGCGTGAGCGGGATCAGGTCCGCCGAGCGCTTCTGCGCCAGCCGCTCGCGCGCCATGTCCACCAGCAGCGAGCGCATCGCGCGGCTGGCGTAGGCCATGAACTCGGCGGCGCTCGCGAACTTCAGGTTCTGGCGATCGCGAAGATTCAGGTACAGCTCGTGCGCCAGCGTCACCGTGGAGATCGGCGATTGCTCGCGGGCAAGGCGTGCCCGGGCGAGCCGCAGAATGTCTGGGTAGTTCGCCTCGAAGCGAGTTTCGAACCCTTCGGCCAATGCCCCTCCCCCGGGGACCAGTCGAGCGCCGATTCTGGGTCGGGAGTCTGCGGGACGCCATTGTCCTTAAGAGCGGAATTCCTGGGCGCGAAGGATCAGACTTTTGTCCCAGGTGCGAGGTGATCCCCGGCTCGCGGCGTTTTCGCTAGCTCCCTCGAGTACCAACACCTGTGGGGATCGCCATGCACAAGCAGCTCTGGGTCATCTTGGCCGCGCTCAGCGCGGCCTTCGTCACGTTGCCGGCCGCGGCCGGCGGCGGCGTCGACTTCAAGTCCGAAACATTTCCGCTCGAGAAGAACCTCGCGGTCGACATCGACGCGCCGGGCGCGGTCCGCGCCGAGATCGCCATTGCGATCCCGAGCCTGCGCGAAGACCTGCAATTCGAGCTCGGCGTCAACCAGGACGGTGCGCTGGCCGGCGGCATCTACATCCCGCCCGGCGCGTCGGCCTCGATCGAGGTTCGCGCCTTCGACGCGAGCGGCGAGCCGATCTACAAGGGCGCAGGCCAGGCCGAGATCGGCAAGGAGCTGACGGACGAGTTCCGCGTACCGCTCGAAGGCCGGGAATCGCAGGAGTCGTTGCAGGCGCGCTTCGGCAGCCGGCTGCTGAGTGCCGGTATCGTCGGCGGCACCGACGAGCTTTTGCAGCTCGGCGTCAGCCTGCTGGATCCCTACGGCCGAGTGCAGTTCTCGCCCGAGGATCTGCTGTGGGATCTGCCGAAGAATTTTCCGGAGCTCGAATACTCCTGCTTCGGCGACCAGCTGTGCATCTTCGAATGGAAGCCGACGCGCGAGCAGGAAGCCATCGCGCTGTGCCTGAAGCTGTACCCGGAACCCTGCTTCAAAGGCACGCCGCCCGATCATCGCGGGCCGTACAAGTACGTCACCGTCGGCCAGAATCACACCTGCGCGCTGACCGTCAGCAACGAGATCCGCTGCTGGGGCGACAACTTCGCCGGCCAGCTCGGAGCGCCCAGCGCGTCCTGCGGTTTCCGTGATTGCAGCCGGGTGCCGATCGCGGTGCAGTGCCCCGCGGGCGAAGTCTGCAAGTTCCGCTCGGTCGCGGCAGGCGGCGATCACACCTGCGCCGTGGACACGAACGGCAAGGCGTGGTGTTGGGGAGAGGACGGCACTCTGGCGACCGGTGAGTCGTCGCTCGGCTCGCTGCCGAAACACACGCACCGGCGCATTTCTGCGTTCACCGATCTCGGCGTGCCGGCCGACTTCGTCGCCATCGATACGGACTTCACGCATACCTGCGCCGTGTCCGCTGCACAGGACGTGTTCTGCTGGGGCGACAACTTCTTCGGCCAGCTCGGCGCGCCGCAGTCCACGTTCTCATCCACTCGTGCGCTGCTCGTGCGCAGCGGCAACCACTACAAGTCCGTGGTGACGGGCATGTCGCATTCCTGCGCAGTCCAGGCCGGCAACTCGCTGGTGGATTGCTGGGGCGACAACTCGCAGTTCCAGCTCACCGGTAACGTCAATCCCGCGAAGCTCATCACGATCAATTCCAAGGTGCCGCTCGCGAACCGCGGCCTGAAATTCATGGCTGCCGGCGCGACTGCGACCTGCGCGCAGACTTCGACCGACGACACGGTGTGCTGGGGCAAGCCTTCAGCGAGCTCGCCGGCGAGCAGCGCGGCGCAAGGCTTCGTCGCGCTGTCGGCTTCGTACGCTTTGAGCATCGCCACCGACGTGACTGACTGCAACGGCGGCTTTCGCAATTGCTCGCGCATCTGCATCGCCGACCTCGGCGGCGATCTGTCGTGCAACTATTGGAAGGCCGGCGCGCCGCCGCCGCATCTGAATCAGATTCCCGACCCGCAAGGCGTGGCCGTGATCTCGTGGACGCAGGTCGACACGGGCCCGAATCACGCTTGCGCGGTGACTACGCAGCGGGACGTGTGGTGCTTCGGCGATAACTCCTGGGGCCAGTTCGGCACCGGTGTGTGGTCGAACAACCGCACCGAGGAGCCTGTGACGGCCGCGAATCGCTGAGACGCAGCGCTGCATGCAGCATCGGCCCACGGACGGCGCCGATGCTGATCGGCTCGATCAGCGGCGGACCCGCGAGGACCACAGGTAATACATCAAGCCGAGTAATGCCAGGAACGGCAGCCCGAACACCAGCGTCATCCGAAACGGCTGATTGAAAAGCGTCGTGATCAGTACCGAGGCCATGAGACCCGCGCCGAGCAGCGTCGTGAACGGGTAGCCCCACATGCGGAACCGCGAACCGGACTGTGCTTGCGCCTGGCGTGCGCGCCGGAAGAAGAAGTGCGTGATGAAGATCATCATCCAGACGAACATCACGCCGAAGCCGGAGATCGACAGCATCACCAGATAGGCCTGGTCGGGCCAGAGCGCGCCCAGCACCGCCGCGACCGCGACACCGGAGCTCGACAGCAGCAGCGCCTGCAAAGGCACGCCGCGCTTGCTCAGCACACCGAAGCGTTGCGGCGCCTGACCTGCGCGCGACAAGCTGAACATCATGCGCGTGCACACGAACAGAATGCTGTTCATCGACGAGAGCGCCGCGACCAGGATGACGAAGTTGATGACCCCGGCAGCAGCCGGTATGTGCGCCGAGCGCATCGCGCGCACGAATGGGCTCTCGCCTGCACCGGCATCGGTCCACGGAATGAGGGCGAGCATCAGTGCGAGCGTCAGCAGGTAGAAGAGGATCAGCCGCACAATCGTCGAGCGAAACGCGCGCGTGATCGCGAGCTGCGGCTGTTCGGCCTCGCCGGCCGCGACCGCGATCATCTCCAGGCTGAGATAGCTGAACACAGCGACCATCACGGCAATCCAGGCACCCCACCAGCCGTGCGGCAGGAAGCCGCCGTGCGCGGTGTAGTTGGCGAAGCCGGTCGGCTCGGCAGTCCCGAACACGAGATAGCTCGCGACCACGATGAAGGCGACGATCGCCGTGACCTTGATGACGGAGAACCAGTACTCGATCGTGCCGAAGACATTCACGGCGAGCGCATTCGCAAGCACGAGGGTCCCCGAGAACAGGAAGATCCAGATCCAGCCCGGCGTCGCTGGAAACCAGAACTTCATGTAGACCGCGACCGCTGTGACCTCCGCACCGACCGCGAGCACGTTACCGGTCCAGTAGCACCAGCGGACGAGAAAGCCGGCGAGCGGCCCCACGTAGTGCTCTGCGTACGCCCCGAACGAACCGGTCAGGGGATGGGTGACGGTCATCTCCGCCAGGCAGCCCATGAGCAGCAGGGCTACTGCCGCGCCGATCGCGTAACTCACGAGCACGCCGGGGCCGGCGAGACCGATTGCGAAACCGCTGCCGAGAAACAAGCCGGTGCCGATCGCACCGCCGATCGCGATCATCGAGAGCTGGCGCGCGCTCAGGCTGCGCCGCAGGCCGCGCTCGCGCTCGACGATGCTGTCGAAACCCTGGTCGGATGCACTCATCGCCTCACTATACGGGGCGCGTATGATGCGAGGAACCATGAAAGCGTCCATCGCCGTCTGCGCCTGTCTCGCCGTGCTCGCCGTGGCCCCACGGGCGCACGCCGACAATGCCGTCCTGCCCGGTGTGTACATCAATGACCAGCAGAACGGGGCTGCGATCGGCACCGCGATCGAGACGGCAATCGAGAAGATGAATTTCATCAAGCGGCCGATCGCACGCAGCCGGCTGAAGAAGACCAACGCCGCGCATCATCGCGTCACGATCGGCCTGACCGCTCAGGAGATCAGCGTGGCATTCGACAACGCCCAGCCCGTGCGCATGCCCGCCGATGGCAGCACGGCCAAATGGACGCGAGAGGACGGCGAAGTCTTCGATGTCTCGGCGCGCTGGACCAACGACCGGCTCGTACAGAGTTTCAAGGCGCCGGACGGCGAGCGCATCAACACGTTCGCCCTCGGTTCGGAGGGCCGGGCGCTCGAGGTGCAGGTCGAGGTGAGGAGTCCGCAGCTGCCTGAGCCCGTCAGGTACGCGCTAACTTTCGTGCGTCAGTAGTCGCTGCGTGACGGTATTCCAGGATGTCCCCCGGCTGACAGTCCAGCGCTTTGCAAATCGCCTCGAGCGTCGAGAAGCGGATCGCCCTGGCCTTGCCGTTCTTCAGAATGGAGAGATTGGCCAGCGTGATGCCGACTTTATCCGCCAGCTCGGTCACGCTCATTTTTCTTCGGGCCAGCATCACATCGAGATTGACGATCATGGTCACGAGCGCGGCCTCATACCGTCAAATCGTTCTCTGACTTCAGGTCCACGGCGTTCTGCAGGATTCGCTCGAGCACGGCCATCGCGGTGGCCACGACGATCGAGGCGGAGAAGATGAGAACGCCCATGAACACGCCGCCCGCGCGGTCATCGCTCTCGTGGAGCATGATGAAAGCTTCCCCTCCCAGCACGAAACCGATCAGCGCGAGCGCGCAGTACTTGATGGTTCGCACGGATTTGACGGCCGAGGGCGAGAACTCCTCGTTTCGTCCGGCGTACGCGAGCACCTTGAATGCGTGATACAGCCCGAGGAAAAACGCAGTGGACGCGAGATACGCGTACGCCAGGAAGGGATCCTTGAAATAGATCTCGAAGAAAGTGGCGTGTGCGTTTCTGCCTTCGAAGTGCGGCTCCACGAGCAGGAAGGCCAGTGCACCGATGCCGATGAGCACCAGCACTACGCGCAGAAACACTGTCGCACCGAATTTCATGGGCCACCCGGATCTGCAAAGTCGGCGAGGCATACGCTAATGCATGGATTTATCGTTTGTCAATAAACTTTTATCGAATTACGATCTGGGCCACTCATCCAGAGTGCCGTCGCTGTAGATCCCGACGAGCTTCACTGCCGGTCCCGCGCCGTCGCCGACGAAGCGGATGCGGAGCGTCGGGTCCGCATCGACCTCGAACAGCTCCGCCGCGATGGGCGTTAGCGTGGACTCAGGACTTATGGCGCCCTTGTAGTGCAGCCGACCGTCACGCAAGGCGACGGTGACCTGCTGATACTGACCGACGTAGCGCTGCATCGTCCGCTCGGAGACAGCAACTGGCCGCGCGCGGGCCGCCACACGATCCTCCGTCCATTGAATCTGCCGTTGCGCTTCGTCCGGATCGGCGTTCAGCGCTAGTCGGTACGACGCGATTGCCGCCTGCAGATCGCCGGCCGACTCCAATGCCCGGCCGAGCGCGAGATGCGCTTCGGCGGATGTCGGAGAGTCGGTGATGGCCTGCTGGAGCACTTCGATAGCGAGCGGCGCGAGGCCCCGGCCGCTGAAGAACGCGCCGAAGTGCAGGACATCGTCGAGGGATGGCCGGGTCGCCGCGTTTGCGGAGATCGCGCGGAGCTGCCCTCGCGCTGCATCGGCTCCTCGCTCCGCAGCCGCTCGCTCCACTGATTGCATGGCGAGGAGATGCGGATCGTCGTAGCGGTCGTACTCCGCCCGATTGCGCGCGGGCTTGTCGTTGCCGAGTACCCGCGAGGTCAACGCCTCGACGAGTGACGTGCCGTTGGGCCCGTTCGTGAAGTAGACGAGGCCGAGTCCCTGCCCGATGTCACCAGTCATGTACGAGGTGAACCGCCGGCCGTTGTTGCCGCTGTGATAGAAGGTGCGGCCGCCCGGCCGCTCCTCGACTCTGATGCCCAGGGCCATATGAATTCCCGGGCTCGTCTCCCGCACCGGCGTCAGATACTCGTTCCACATCGCCGGTGAGAGCCCGCGCCCGGTCAACACCGCGCCGACGAACTTTGCATAGTCGGTCGCAGTCGTGAGGAGCGAAGCTGCCGCATTCGCCTCAGCCTCCGTGTACCGATTCGCCGGAGCGACCTGCCAAAGCCAGTTCTTGCCATACGCTGCGTTGCCGGCGAACCGCTCCTGCCAGACATAGCTCGAGCGCGTCATGCCGAGCGGCTCGAACACCTCGCGCCGCGCGAGCTCGTCGAGCGAGCGACCGGTGACTCGTTCGACGGTCTTCTGCAGAAAAACGAAGCCCTCGCCGGAGTAGCCGTAGTTCGTTCCTGGATCGAACTGCAGCGTCAGCCTCTCACCGCCCCAATTCGGAAGCCCGGTGCCGTGTGAGAGGACGATGCGCGCCGTGATTCGCTTGTACCGCTCGTCGTGTGCGAGGCGCGGATATTCCAGCATCTGGTACAGCGGACGATCGAGCTCGAATTCGCCGCGGTCGGCCAGCCGGAGCACCAGGTAGGCGAACACCGGTTTGCTGAGCGACGCCGCCTCGAAAACAGTGTCGCGATCGAGCGGTGTCTTCGCGCTGTCGTTGAGGGTCCCGAAGGCGCCGGCCCAGACGACGCGTCCGCTCCGCACGACCGCCATGGAAAGGCCGGGAATGCCGCTGACGCTCAGGAGGCGGGGAATTTCGCGCTCCAGGGACGCAATGTCTGGCGAGTGCTGCGCCGGCCTGGGCGACGCGCATGCGGCTACAGCAACCAGAACAGCGAACACGGCGCAACGAAGCATGATGGTCATTGTGCCCTCAGTGGTCCGATGGTGCTAAGGCTGTCCGCTTGGCAGCGCGCAGCACGTAGTTCCGAGTAGGAGAGCAATCTCCGGCGCCGCGGCACCTTCAGGTGAGTTCGCGGCGCAACGATCGACCACTACGCGAGGCGTACTTCCAATGAAAGCGATCTTCCTGGCCGCCCCTGTGCTCGTTGCTTGCGCATTCGTTCGCTCGGCTCTCGCCGGCGCCGGCTGCGATCTCAACGTTCGCATCAACAATCAATCGCCCAACGCCATCACGGTATACGGCGTCTCCCACAGCTCGGCGAGCAAGGCGGGTTTGAATCTGTGGAGCCCGCTGACGGGCATGCAGGATGCTGTGCTCGACCCGGCCAGCGCGGGTGCTGCCTCGCACTCGAAGCAGGCAGTCGAGCTCGAGCTGCCCTGCTGGACCGGCAAGATCGACTTCCGCATCCGCTACCTGGACGGCACCGTCGAGAAATGGAAGTACCGCTACGGTGTCGACGTCAGTTCGGGCGATACGGTGCAGATCAATCTGCCTTGAGCCGACGCGGGCGAAACGGGGACATTCCCCGTTTCGGCCTGCCGCCACGTCAACCGCTGTGAAACTCCCGCGTTAGCTGCTTCACGCATCAATCACTCCGCGGGGAGCTTATGTTCACATCGGCATTTCGCGCAGCGCTGCAGAGCTGCGCCTTCACCCTGGCATTGTTCCTGGCAGCTTGCGGCGGAGGCGGCGGCTCGCCTTCTTCGAGCGGCGGGCCTCCCACGTCCAACTGCGGCGATTGCGGCACGGCACTCGTCGCCATTACCGATGCCGACGGCGACTTCCTCAGCTACTCCGTCGACGTCACCTCGCTCAAGCTGAAGAAGGCCAACGGCACGTTGGTCGAAACGCTGCCGGGCACGACGCGCATTGATTTCGCACAGCTCGTCGACCTCACAGAATTCTTCACGGCCGCCACCATCCCCAACGGCGAGTACGTCGCGGCCACGCTGCGTCTCGACTACTCGAACGCCGACATCAGCGTCGAGCAGAACGGCGCGCCGGTGGCGGCACGCGCGGTCGACGAGAGCGGCAACGCGCTCGGCGCAGTCGATGTCACCGTGACGCTCGACAACCGGCATCACTTCCTGGTGGCACCGGGCCGACCCGCGTTGTTCACGCTGGACTTCAATCTGGCCGCGACCAACGCCGTGGACCTCACCACAACGCCCGCCACGGTCACCGTGACGCCGGCGCTGATCGCGTCGCTCGACCTCGTCGAGCAGAAGGATCTGCGCGTGCGGGGTCCGCTGGTGAGCGTGGACCCGACTGCCGGCACGTATGTCGTCGACCTTCGTCCGTTCGACATGCGTGCGCACCGCTTCGGTGAAGTCACCGTGCACACCGATGCGAGCACCACGTTCGAAGTCAATGGCACGAACTACACCGGCAGCGCCGGTCTCGACGCGCTCGCTGCGGCTGGCGCGGACACGATTACTGCCGCCTTCGGCACCCTGACGACGGCGACGCACGAGTTCGACGCGGCCTCAGTGTTCGCCGGCACCAGCGTGCGCGGCGCCGGGGTCGATACCGTGATGGGCGAGGTGATCTCGCGCGCGGGCGACGTCCTGACCGTACGCGGCGGCAACGTGATCCGCGACAGTGACGGTGCGCACTTCGCGCGCGGCACCGTCAAGGTGACGATCGGACCCGATACCAAGGTGGTGAAGGGTGGCACGTCGCCCGCCACGATGGCGGCACCCGGAGACATATCGGTGGGTCAGTCGATCGAAGCGTTCGGCGCGGCTACGCCGGTCGTCGCCTCGTCGATGTCGGGAGACTGGACTCTGGATGCGACCGCGGGCCGCGTGCGCATGCACCCGACGCCGATCTACGGCTTCGTAAAGTCTGCATCGACCGGCGCGCTCACGCTGCAGCTCGACTCGATCGCGGGTCGCAGAATTTCGGCGTTCGACTTCGCCGGCACGGGCACGAGCCCGGCAATGGATGCAGATCCTGCCGACTACGAAGTTGCCGCAACGGGTCTCGATCTCTCCGGCCTGTCGATCGATGAGCCGACCAAGCTCATCGGCTTCCCGACGCCGTTCGGCCTGGCACCGCCTGACTTCACCGCGCGCACGGTGGTCGACTTCCCGCGGTTGCCGGCAATCCTGTCGCTCACTTGGATCCCGGGCGGCACCCCCGCGCCGTTCACGAGCCAGAATCCGACCGGCCTCGTGCTCGATCTCGACAATCCCGCGATCGGCCGGCTGCACGTGCTGACGATCGGGCCGCGCGTATTGAACCTGCAGACGCTGCCGTCTTCGCCGAGCATCGTGCCGCCGAACGATGGCCCGAGCGCGTACCTGATCGTGATGCGCGACGAGTCGCACGCGTTCAAGGATTTCGCAGACTTCGTGGCCGAGCTCGGCACGCGGCTCGACGGTTCGACCGTGATGCTGACCTTCAACGCCACCGGATCCTACGACGGCGACACGAACACGATGACCGCGCGTTCGATCACCGTGATTCTGAGGTAGATGACGCAGGCAGGAGGTGGACCCGTCAGGGTCCCCCTCCTTACGAACGCGGCCCGCGGTCAGGTCGCGCGGATGTTGGCGTTCAGCCGGAATTGATTGAGCGGATCGTATCGCTGTTTCAACTGCAGCAGGCGCGCATGGTTCACGCCGTAGTTGCGATCGATGCTCTTCTGATCCGCGTCGTTGAGATTCGAGTAGTAGCCTTCGGTGAAGGGCACGAGCGCATCCCAGTGCCTGCGCAACTCGGCGACACGCCGCTCGTTGTCGGCAGCATCCGGCCAGGAAGCCGCTATCATCATGTTCGTGATCGCGTGCCGATATGGAAATGCCGTCGCGGTCGGCGCGGTATCGGCCACCGCCCCGCAGCTGTTCTCGAAGTACAGATTCAGCTCCTTGCTCGCCACGAACTCGGCCAGCTTTTCGACGAGGCCGGGCGAGAACTCGCGCACGAAGCCGCCCTTGAGATAATGATTGTTGGGATCGGGGGACGGGCCGTCGAACTGGCGCTGCACGACCAGGTAGTCCTGGACCTTGATGGCGTCCTCGATAGGCTTGCCCAGCTTTCGTAGCGGCTCCAGCGCTTTCTCGCCGGCGTGCACGTCGCCGCAGTGGCAGAGGTAGATCGCGACGGCCGACTGTCCGTCTGGCCCGGGCTCGAGACTCAGGTCCACATCCAGCTCGCGCGGCGCATGCGACGCGAAGTCCTCGTAGAACTCGATGACATCTTTCGCCCGAGCGCGCGGCCAGGAAACGTGTCCGGCGAGCACCTGCGGACCCACCTTGTGCAGGCGGAATTCGAACGCCGTGGCGACACCGAAATTGCCGCCGCCGCCCCGCAGCGCCCAGAACAGGTCGGGACTGTCTTCCGCGGTGACCCGGCGCAACTGACCGTCGGCCGTGACGAGGTCGACGGCGATCAGGTTGTCGCACGCCATGCCGAATCGGTGCGACAGCCAGCCGAAGCCGCCGCCGAGCGTGAGTCCGCCGACCCCGGTGTTCGAGATCTGGCCCATCGTCGTCGCGAGGCCGTGGGCCTGGGTGGCCGCGTCCAGATCGCCGATCCATGCTCCACCCTCGACCCTCGCCGTCTGGTGCGCAGCATCCACTTTCACTGCGCGCATCGCGGACAGGTCGATGACGAGTCCCTTGTCGCAGGTCGAATGGCCGGGAAAGCTATGGCCGCCGCCACGCACCGCCGACAGGAGCTGGCGCTCGCGTGCAAACGTCACTGCGCGCTTCACGTCGTCGGCATTGGCGCACCATGCGATCGCAGCCGGTCGTCGATCGATCATGCCGTTCCAGATGCGACGGGCGCCTTCGTACTGCTCGTCGCCCGGCAAAATGAGCTGGCCCCGCAAGCTCGCGCGCAGGTCGCGCAGCGCTGCCTTCTCGAGCACTGTCTGTTCGCCGTTGAGCTTCAGCGCGGGCACGTCGCTCGCGACTTCACGCGCGCTGTCGTTCGCAAGGAGCTTTGCCGCCGGGAGAGTGGCGAGCGCGCCGCCGATCAGCTCGCAGAATTCTCGTCGTCTCATGGTGCCTCCCCGACAGCCTCGAGCGCCGAAGAGCCTACGCCGGCGGACAGGTGCTATCCACACCCTGTCCTATCGGGACACGCCGATCGAACTGGATGCCGACCGAATTGCTGCTATGTAAGTGTTTGAAAGAAATGGTGGCCAGGGACGGAATCGAACCATCGACACGCGGATTTTCAGTC
>DATBKP010000172.1:0-2132 GCA_036555785.1 Steroidobacteraceae bacterium | reverse complement strand
AGCATACCGTCCAGCCGGTACAGTCCTCCCGGAGAAATTCCAGATGGTTGAAGCACATGCGGTCCCCGGTCCGGCTCGCGACCGGATCCTGGAGGCCGCCGAAAGAGTTGTCGCAGAGGTCGGCGCTGCCCGGCTGACCCTCGACGTGGTGGCCCAGGCGGCGGGCGTGAGCAAGGGCGGATTGCTCTACCACTTCCCGTCGAAGGAGTCGCTGCTCGGGGCGCTCGCGCAGCGCTATGTGCAGAGCATGGAGCAGTGCATCGAGGCTGCAAAAGGCGGCCTCAGCGAGCGCGATCCGAGCCGCGACCTCAAGGCGTGCATCGTCGGGATTCTGGGCAGCGATCCGCGCTCCAAGGCCATGGGCGCCGCGCTGCTCGCGACAGCGGCGAACGACCTGACGCTGCTCGAAGTGATCCGCGAGCGCCTCGCCGCCTACAACCAGGAGCTGGCGGCGTCGAGCGCCGATTTCGCGCGCGCCGCGATCGTCACGCTGGCGATCGACGGGTTGATGATGCGCGAGTCGCTGCGCATCTCGCCGTTCACGGACCAGCAGCGCGACCAGGTAGTGCGCGAGCTGATGAAGATTGCCGACGAGTCTTACAGGTGATGGATATGTCGACTGCAACGATACGAACGCTCATGAAGAACATAGCCGTCAGTCTCACGGCCGGTCTCGCGCTTGCGGCTTGTGGCAAAGCGCCGGCGCCGCCTGCGCCACCCGCTCCTGAAGTCACGGTGCAGACCGTCGACAGCCAGCCGGTGCCGCTCGAGCTGACCTATCCCGCGCGGACTGTTGGTTCGCGCGAGGTCGAGGTGCGCGCGCGCGTCGGCGGCATCGTCCTCAAGCGCCGCTTCCAGGAAGGCAGCTGGATCAAGCAGGGCGAGCCGATGTTCCTGATCGATCCGGAGCCGGTGCGTGCGCGCGTTGCGTCGGCTCGCGCCGAGGTCGCAGTCGCGAAGGCGCGCCTGGAAGAAGCGCGTCGCAATCGCGACCGCGTGCTGCCGCTGTTCGAGAAGAATGCGGTGAGCCAGAGCCGGCGCGACGAAGCGGTCTCCGGCTACGACGTCGCCGCGGCGAATCTGCAGTCGGCCGAATCGCAGCAGCGCATGGCGCAGCTGGACCTCGAGTACACCGACGTGCGCGCGCCGATCTCGGGCCTGACGAGCCGCGAAGTGCTGTCGGAAGGCAGCCTGGTCTCGACCGATCAGCAGTCGAGCCTGCTGACCAAGATCGTGCAGGTCGATCCGCTGTACATCGAGTTCACGGTGCCGGAGGGCGAAGCCGCGATGATCCGCAGCGGTCTGGCGCCGGCGAACCAGAGCGCGCGGCCGCCGGGCGTGAAGCTGGTCCTGGAAAACGGCAGCGAATACCCGCAGGCGGCGCAGGTGACGTTCGTCGACAACGCCGTGGACGTGAACTCCGGCACGGTGCGCGTGCGCGCCGTGCTGCCCAACAAGGACGCCCAGCTGATCCCGGGCCAGTTCCTGCGCGCGAAGGTCGAAGGCGTCGTGCTCTCGAACGTCGTCTCGGTGCCGCGCAAGGCCATCATGTCCGGTCCGCAGGGCTCGTTCGTGTGGGTGGTCGGCGCGGATTCCAAGGCGCAGATGCGCCCGGTCCAGGTCGGCCGCAGCATGGGCAACAACGTGATCGTCACTGACGGTCTGCACGGCGGCGACCGCTACATCGTCGAAGGCGTCATGAAAGTGATGCAGCCCGGCATCCAGGTGAGCGCGGTCACGGCCGAGGAGGCGGCCCACCGGCAGCAGCAAGCGGCGCCGCCGCCGAAGGAGGCCGCATGATCTCGAAATTCTTCATCACCCGGCCGATCTTCGCCTGCGTCATCTCGGCGTTCATCGTGATCGCCGGGCTCGGCGGCATGAAGGCGCTGCCGGTCTCCGCCTATCCGAACATCGTGCCGCCGATGGTGACGCTGGCCGCGCGCTATCCGGGCGCGACCGCGGAAACGATCGCCGAAACCGTCGCCGCGCCGCTCGAGCAGGAGATCAACGGCGTCGAAAACATGCTGTACATGCAGTCCGTCAATTCGGGCGACGGCCAGCTGACGATCAACATCACCTTCGCGATCGGCTCCGATCCGGACCTGGCGGCGATCAACGTCAACAACCGCATC
>DATBKP010000171.1:0-29183 GCA_036555785.1 Steroidobacteraceae bacterium | reverse complement strand
CGCACCAGCTCGGCGATGCGCTCGAGCAGCCGCGCCTTGTTCACCTGGAACGGCAGCTCCGTGATGATGATGGCCTGCCGGCCCTTGTCGTCTTCCTCGATGCTGGTGCGCGCCCGCACGTCCAGGCGGCCGCGGCCGGTGGCGTACGCCAGCGCGATGCCCTGCGACCCGTTGATGATGCCGGCGGTCGGGAAATCCGGGCCGGGAATGAGCTGCATCAGGTTGGCGATGGAGATGGCGGGATCGTCGATCAGCGCGATGCACGCGCTGACGACCTCGCCGAGATTGTGCGGCGGAATGTTCGTGGCCATGCCGACCGCGATGCCCGCCGAGCCGTTCACCAGCAGGTTCGGCACGCGGGTCGGCAGGACGACCGGCTCTTTCTCCTTGCCGTCGTAGTTGTCGACGAAATCGACCGTCTCCTTGTCGATGTCCGCGAGCAGCTCCGAGGACAGCGCCGTCATGCGGCACTCGGTGTAGCGGTAGGCAGCCGGCGGGTCGCCGTCGACCGAGCCGAAATTGCCCTGGCCGTCCACCAGCATGTAGCGCATGGAGAAGTCCTGCGCCATGCGCACCAGCGCATCGTAGGTGGCGGTGTCGCCGTGCGGGTGGTATTTGCCGAGCACGTCGCCGACCACGCGCGCGCACTTCACGTACGGGCGCGACGCGACGTTATTGCTCTCCTGCATCGCGAACAGAATGCGGCGGTGGACCGGCTTCAGGCCGTCGCGCACGTCGGGCAGGGCGCGCCCGACGATGACGCTCATCGCATAGTCGAGATACGACTGGCGCATCTCGTCTTCGAGGTTGACGTGGAGGATTTCGCGCGCGATTTCGGCCATTGAGACTCAAGGATTCAGTGCGAATTTAACTGTGGAATCTTAGCACAGCGAGCCACTGCGCCGAACCCTTTCCGACAGCTGCGAGCACGTGCTCGGGCTATACTTCGCACAGCCGCGCCGCGCAGTTTTTCCGCTGGTTTTCATGGAACCCATCGATACGCTGATCACCGCCCGCTGGGTCGTGCCGATCGAGCCCGCCGGCCTCGTGCTGGAAGACCACGCGGTCGCCGTGCATCGCGGACAGATCGCGGCCGTCCTGCCGGCGGCGCAGGCGCGGGCCCGGTTCGCTGCCGCGGAAAGCATCGAGCGCCCGACGCACGTGCTGCTGCCGGGCTTCGTCAACGCACACACGCGGGCAGCCATGACGCTGCTGCGGGGTGCGGCCGAAAGCTCCTCGTTCGACTATTGGCTGAACCGCCAGGTCCGTCCGCTCGAGCAGCGCTGGATGGACGCCGAATACGTCCGCGACGGCACCGAGCTCGCGATCGCCGACATGCTGACCAGCGGGACCACGTGCTTTGCCGACATGCACCTGTTTCCGGAAGTCGTGGCGCAGGCCGCGTCGGCGGCCAGGATCCGCGCTTGCATCGGCCTGCCGGTGGCGGATGCGCCGAACCCGTGGGCCGGCTCCGCCAACGAATCGCTCGCCAAGGGCATCGGCCTGCACGACGAGTATCGCGACGATCCGCTGATCACCACCGCGATGGCGCCGGACTTCGATTCGAGCTCGGACGAGACGCTCCAGCGCGTGCGCCGCGGCGCCGACGAGCTGGAGCTGCCGGTGACGATCCGGCTGATCGAGTCGCGCGATCTCGGCAGCCTCGGCCGCAAGCAGCTGCTAGCACGGCTCGAACAGCTCGGCCTGCTGTCACCGCTCCTGACGGCGGTGCACGTGCCGGAGCTCGATGACAGCGAGGTCGCGGAGCTGAGCCGCGTCGGCGCCAGCGTCGTGCACTGCTCGCGCTCCGGCCTGAAGCTCGGCCTGAGCGAATGTCCGGTCGCCACCTTGCAAGCCCACAAGGTGAACGTGGCTCTTGGTACGGACGCTGCGGCCTGCAGCAACGACCTCAGCATGCTCGCCGAATTGCAGAGCGCAGCGCTGACCGCGCGCGGCCTCACTCCGACTCCTGCGCCGATGACGCCGCACGAATGGCTGCACGCGGCCACACTGGGCGGCGCGCGGGCGCTCGGCCTGGCCGAAGTCACCGGCTCGCTCGTCGCCGGCAAGTGGGCGGACTTGTGCTGTATCGACCTCGCGCGCGCGCACACACAACCGGTTTACGATCCGACCGCGCAGTTGCTGTTCGCGGCAGCGCGCGACCAGGTCAGCGACGTGTGGGTCGCCGGCCGCCAGCTGCTACAGGCAGGCCGCCTGACGCATCTCGACCTTGAAGACGTGCTGAGGCGCGCCCAGTACTGGCAGGCGCGCATCCACCAGAGCCTGCATTCCTCATGAACGCGACCGCCAATCACGATCCGCAGGAGATCGCCCGCTTCGACGCCATCGCGCAGCGCTGGTGGGACCCGCAAGGCGAGTTCCGTCCGCTGCACGCCCTCAATCCCGTTCGGCTCGACTACGTCGACACTCGCGCCGGCCTGGCCGGCAAGCGCGTGCTCGATGTCGGCTGCGGCGGCGGACTGCTGAGCGAAGCCATGGCCCAGCGTGGCGCGCAGGTCACGGGCATCGACCTCGGCCCGCAGACGATCGAAGTGGCGGAGCTGCATGCGCTCGATAGCAAGCTCTCGGTGCGCTATGCACGCGAGTCCGCTGAGACGCATGCCGCGCAGCATCCAGGCGCGTACGACGCCGTCGTGTGCATGGAGATGCTGGAGCACGTGCCCGAGCCGGACAGCGTGTTGCGCGCCTTGCGGACGCTGGTGCAGCCCGGCGGCCACGTGTTCGTCTCGACGCTCAACCGCAACCTCAAGTCGTACCTGCTCGCCATCGTCGGCGCCGAGTACGTCATGAATCTGCTCACGCGCGGTACTCATACCTACGAGCGCTTCATCAAGCCTTCGGAGCTCGCCCGCTGGGCTCGCGCGGCGCAGCTGACGGTCGAAGACGTCGCCGGGCTCGCCTACGATCCGTTCGCCAACACGGCGCAGCAGTCCAGCGACGTCAGCGTGAACTACATGATGCATCTGCGCCGTCCCGGGGACTCCGCGTGAGTCCGGCGGTCGTCGTCGCGACGCTCGTCGGGCTGATCATCGGCGGGCTCGTCGGCATCCTCGCTGCCACCTGGCGCGGGCGGCGCAAGCGTGAGTCCCTGCACCTCGAGCTCGCGGTCGTGCGCGCACAGGTCAAGACCGACGAGCGGATCGACAGCGAGCGGGAAGAGGCGCTGAACCAGGCCATCGAGCGGTTGCGCAGCACGTTCGACACTGTGGCCGGCCAATCGATGCGCTCCAACAACGAGGTCTTCCTGAAGCTCGCGCGCGAGCACCTCGGTCAGCACAACCAGAACGCAGCCACCGCGCTGATGCAGCGTGAGAAGGCCATCGAAGCTCTGGTCGCGCCGATCCGCGAGGCGCTCAACAAGACCGAGCAGCAGATCCAGCGCATCGAGAAGGAGCGCGCCGAGACCTTCGGCAGCCTGAAGAGCTCGATCGAGTCGGTGATGACCGGACAACAGGCGCTGCAGAAGGAGACGCGCTCGCTGGTGAACGCGCTGCGCCGGCCGGAGGTCCGCGGCCAGTGGGGCGAGCTCACGCTGCGGCGTCTCGCCGAGCTGGCAGGCATGGTCGAGCACTGCGACTTCGCCGAGCAGGTGCACGTGCGCACCGAGGACGGCGCCCTGCGGCCGGACATGGTGGTGCACATGCCGGAGGGCCGCGATCTCGTCGTCGACGTGAAGACGCCGCTCGATGCGTACCTGGAAGCGGTCGAGGCGACGAGCGACGAGGCGCGAGCCACCGCGCTGCGCCGGCACGCACAGGCCGTCGCCGAGCGTGTGCGGCAGCTGAGCGCCAAGAACTACTGGAACCAGTTCGAAAAGAGCCCGGACTTCGTCATCCTGTTCATTCCCGGCGACCAGTTCCTGTCGGCGGCGCTCGCCGAGCTGCCGTCGCTGATCGAGGACGGCATCCGGCAGAACGTCATCATCACCACGCCGTCGAGCTTCGTCGCGATCCTCAAGACGGTCGCCTACGGCTGGCGGCAGACCGTGCTCGCACAGAACGCCGAGACCATCCGCACGCTCGCCGAAGAGTTGTACAAGCGCCTCGGCGTCTTCAGCGGCCATCTCACCAAGCTCGGCCGCAATCTCGCGACCAGCGTCGAGACCTTCAACAGCGCCGTCGGCTCGCTCGAGCGCCAGGTGTTGCCGGGCGCGCGCAAGTTCACCGAGCTCGGCGTGCGGCCAGACCGCGAGATCGAAGCGCTCGACCCGGTCGACAAGCTGACGCGCGAGCCGCAATGGAACGAGGACTACGACTTGTTCGCGGGCGTGCCGGAGCCGAAGCAGTCCGACGACCCGCAAGGGTGAGGCCCGATCGTGTCGCGCCTGGACGATTCGCTGGTCAACCGCGCGGCGCCCGCCGGTTCCATGCGCTACTTCTCGCTGCTGTACGCGCCCGAGGACAAGCGCGATCGACTCTGCGCGCTGTACGTCATCGACGCCGAGATCCGCGAGTCGGCGCAGAGCGCGAACCACGACGTCGCACACACACGCCTGACGTGGTGGCGCGCGGAGATCGACCGGCTCGTCAACGGCAATCCGCAGCACCCCGCGACGCGCCTGCTGAACGAGTCGCAGCCCGTCGACCGGCTGTCTTGCGCGAAGCTGCACGAAGCAGTGGCCGCTGCGGATATGGATCTGGCGCGCATGACGTACTCGAACATGCGTGAGCTGCGCGCCTATTGCTCGCGCAGCGGCGGAGCGATCCAGGAACTGATGGCGGCGCAACTCGTGGGCCCGGCAGCGCTCGACGAGGGCAATCGCGCGACTGCGAATCGCCTGGGCATCGGCGTGCGGCAGGCCGAAATCCTGCGCGACCTGCGCCAGGACTGCTGCGACGGCCGCGTCTATCTGCCGCAGGACCGGCTCACCGCGCACGAGGTGACGCTCGAAGACCTCCGCAATCGCGAAATCGCGCCGCGCCTCAGGGCCGCGCTACGCGAGTACCGGAACGAGGTCCAGGAGGAGCTGCAATCCGCAGTCGCAGCATCCAGCGCACAGCTGCGACCGTTAGCCGTATTGGCCGCTCTGCACCGCCGACTCCTCGACCGCATCGCCTCCAGCAACTATGACGTCGCGACCGCGCGCGTCGAGCTCGGACCGATCGAAAAGCCGTGGGTGGCGTGGCGAACAGCGAGAAAGCTATGAGATGGAAATGCCTGATCGTCGCATCGTTCCTCCTGGGCGGCTGCGCGGGACATCCGCGCACGAGCCAGGTCCCGGCCGACGACTGGCGACCGACCGTCGCTGCGCCACAGTTCGCCGCCGGTCAGGGACCGCGCGTGCTGGTCGACGCCGCACATGGCAACTTCCACACCATCGACGGACGCTTCGCTGCTTTTGCCGCGCTGCTGAGAGCAGACGGCTATCGAGTGGCCGGTGCGGAGCAACCGGTAACGCCGGCATTGCTCGCCGGCACGGACGTGTTCGTCATCGCCAATGCAGTGAAAGGCGGCGACGGCGCAGACTGGAAGCTGCCGACGCCGCCCGCTTTCGAGCGCGAAGAGGTCGCCGCGCTCGCTGCCTGGGTGCATGACGGCGGCTCATTGCTGCTGATCGCCGATCACATGCCGTTTCCGGGATCCGCCGCCACGGTCGCGGCAGCGTTCGGCATCGTGTTCCTGAACGGTTACGCCAAGAAGTCCGTCGACGAAAGCGGCACGTTGCTCTTCACGCGCGCCGGCGGGCTGTCGGCGGATCATCCGATCGTCCACGGCCGCAACGCGAGTGAGGAGATCACGGCGCTCAAAGCCTTCACCGGCCAGGCGTTCCGCGCAGTCGTTCCCGTCGCGCCGCTCATGCAGATGCCGCCGGACTGGTCCGTCTATCTGCCCTACGAGGCTGGCGAGTTCACCGCCACCACGCCGCTGGTCTCCGCTCGCGGCCTGCTGCAAGGTGCGGTGCTCCGTCATGGACAGGGCCGCGTCGCCGTGTTCGGCGAAGCAGCGATGTTCTCGGCGCAGACGCAGGTTCTCGGCGACCAGGTCGTCGCGCGCATGGGCATGAACGATCCCGAGGCGTCGCAGAACGCGCAGTTCGTCCTGAACGTGCTGCACTGGCTGTCGGGTCTGCTGCCGGACTGACCGCGTACAATGACCGCATGACCGATTTGCGCACTTACCGGCCCGCCGCGAACGTCCTGGCCGACAGAGTCGTTCTCATCACCGGCGCCAGCGACGGCATCGGCAAGGCGGTGGCGCTGAGCGCTGCTGCGCACGGCGCGACGGTGCTCCTGCACGGCCGCAACGTGCGCCGGCTCGAAGCCGTCTACGACGCCATCGTCGCCGCCAGCCATCCGCGGCCGTCGATCGTGCCGCTGGATTTCGAGAAAGCCGGGCCGGAGGAGTACGAGAAGCTCGCCACGGCGCTGGAGCAGGAGTTCGGGCGGCTCGACACGCTGCTGCACAACGCCGGCATGCTCGGCGAGCGCGCGCCGATCGAGCATCACGACGTCCCGAAGTGGATGCGCACGATGCACGTGAACGTCACCGCGCCGTTCATCCTCACGCGCTACTGCCTGCCGTTGTTGAAGCGCTCTGCCGATCCCGCGATCGTCTTCACATCGAGCGGCGTCGTGCCGCGCCCGCGCGCCTACTGGGGTGCGTATCTCGTGTCGAAGTGGGCGAGCGAAGGCCTGATGCGCATGCTGGCCGACGAGCTGGAGAATCAGCCGAAGATCCGCGTGAACAGCATCGATCCGGGCAAGGTGCGCACGAAGATGCGACTTGCAGCTTATCCTGCCGAAGATCCGGCGACGCTGCTCACGCCGGAGGCGATCGTCGCGCCGTATCTGTTCCTGCTCGGTCCCGACAGCCGCGGCGTCAGCGGCGAGTCTTTCTCCGCGCAGTAGCGGCGCGGCGCCCGCGCGGCTGCGGTTTGCTCTCGGCTACCGGCAACTCCAGCCCCGCGAGCGCGTAGAGCGCCTCGACGCGAGCGTGCGGCAGCTCGCGGTGCCGGCCGCGCGGCAAGTCGCGCGGCAACTCTATGTCGGCGAACTGCACCTGAATCACGCGGCTCACCTTCAGCCCGCGGCTTTCGAACAACGCGCGCACGGCAGCGCGACGGTGCGCGCGGCGCGATTCGACGCGAAACCAGCGATTCGTGCCCTCGCCGCCCGCAGGCTCGATGCTCTCGAACTCGATCGTCTCCTCGTCGTACCTCACGACGCGCGGCAGCGTGCTCACGTCGAACTCGGGGGTCGGCACGAGCACGCGGGCGACATAGGCCGCGGGAATCGTTTCGGCCCGCCGGCGCAGCGAGTCCGCAAGCCGGCCGTCGCTGGTGACGAGCATCAGCCCGCTGTCGCCGGCCTGCATGGTGTTGATGACGAGCCAGCGCGCGCCGCGCACCGACGGCAGCGATTCCATGACGGACTTGCCGGATTCCGCATCTTCCCCGGCACCAGTGATCGGTTGACCTTGCGGCTTGTTGTACAGCAGGACGCTCGGAGCCGCGGCGACCTTGAGGCGGCCAGTGATGTCGCGCCCGTCGATGGCGACGCGGTCGCCGCTCGAGTAGCGATCGCCGGGTTGCGCCGCGCGGCCGTTGAGCTCCACGCGCCCTTCGAGCATCCATTTCTCGAGCTCGCGACGTGAGCCGAACCCGTGCTGCGCGAGCAGCTTGTGGAGACGCTCGGACATGGCGCCGGCGGGCCGAAGCCCGACTACAGGGGGGGATCGCGGAGGGTGTGCGGTTCTTCGTGGTCGTCGGACGAAGCGACCAGCGACGGCGAGGTTGCGTCGTCCGCATCCTCCGCCGCGGCATCTACAGGCACCTCGGCTTCCTCGGCGCTGACCTCGGACGCAGTATCGACCTCGGCGAGCGCATCCGCCGGCGCTTCGCCGCCCGGCAGTTCGAGCTGTACGCCGATCGTCTCGACGTCGCGCAGCTCAGCCAGCGTCGGCAGCTGATCGAGGCTGCGCAGGCCGAAGTAGTCGAGGAACTCGCGGGTGGTGCCGAGCAGCTCCGGATGACCCGGCACTTCGCGGTGGCCGACGACGCGGATCCAGTTGCGCTCCTGCAGCGTGCGCATGATGGTCGAGCTGATCGAAACGCCGCGGATCTCCTCGATCTCGCTGCGCGTGATCGGCTGCCGGTAGGCGATGAGCGCCAGCGTCTCCAGCAATGCGCGCGAGTAGCGCGACGGACGCTCCTGCCACAGGCGCGAGACCACGTCGGCGCAACGCGCACGAACCTGCACGCGCCAGCCGCTTGCGACCTCGATCAGCTCGATGCCGCGCGACTCGTATTCCGCGGCGAGCAGCTCGAGAGCCGCGCGCAGCTGCTCGGAGGTCGGCCGCTCGCGCTCGTCGAACAGCTCGAGCAGCTGATCGCTCGTGACCGGCCGGCCCGCCGCCAGCAGCGTCGCTTCGATGAGATGCTTGAGGTCGTGCTCGTTCATGTCGATGCTTCCGGGTCCGGATTATCGCTGCGCTGCGCGGCGCTCGTCATGCTGTCTTCGATCGTCGACACGTCATGATCGTCCGCGTCTTCTTCCTCGGGCTGCGCCGGCTGCGCCAGCGCCGCTTCGTTCTCCACGTCCGCGTCGACGGCTGCGGTGGCGCCGCCTTCGACCAGCTTCAGGTGGCGCGCCGCGCTCGCGGTGCGCACGTGGATCTGGCCGTAGGCCTCGCTCTGCACGATCTCGATCAGGCCCTCGCGCATCAGCTCGAGCACCGCAATGAACGTCACCGTCACGCCCATCCGCCCTTCCTCGGGCCGGAACAGCTGGATGAAGTTCATGAAGGCGGCTTCGCGCAGCCCGCTCAAGATGTCCGACATGCGCTGGCGCACGGACAGGCGCTCGCGGTTGACGTGGTGGTGCGAGAACATTTCCGCGCGCGCCAGCACGTCCTTGAACGCGGTCAGCATCTCCTGCAGCGATACCTGCGGCAGGATCTTCACTACCTTGCGCTCGGTCAGCTCCGCCGACGCCGGCAGCGTGTCGCGCTCCATGCGCGTCAAACGGTCGATGTCCTCGGCGGCCTTCTTGAAGCGCTCGTACTCCTGCAGGCGCCGCACCAGCTCGGCGCGCGGATCGTCTTCTTCCTGGCCGTCGGCGCCGGCCGGCCGCGGCAACAGCATCCGCGACTTGATCTCGGCGAGCATCGCGGCCATCAGCAGGTACTCGCCGGCGAGCTCCAGCTGCAGGTCGGCCATCACCTCGATGTACTGCATGTACTGGCGCGTGATCTCGGCGATCGGGATGTCGAGGATGTCCAGGTTCTGCTTGCGGATCAGGTACAGCAGCAGGTCGAGCGGGCCCTCGAACGCTTCGAGGAACACCTGCAGCGCGTCCGGCGGGATGTACAGATCGCGCGGCAGCTCGGTGACCGGCTCGCCTTCGACCACGGCGAACGGCATCTCCCCCTGCAACGGCGGCGGCTCCGCGGCCAGCTCCTCCTGCTCGAGCTGCGAGCCGGTGTTCTCCACGAGCTTCAGCTCGGGCTTCATCGGTAGTTCATCCCCATCGCCGTGTGGACCTCTTCCAGCGTCTGGCGCGCCACGTCGCGGGCTTTCTCGCAGCCCTCCGCGATGATGCCGCGCACGAGGTCGCGGTTCTCCTCGAACTCCTGCGCGCGCGCGCGGATCGCGGTGATCTCCGCCACGATGACGTCCGACACGCGCTTCTTGCAGTCGAGGCAGCCGATGCCCGCCGTGCGGCAGCCCTGTTGCACCCAGGCCTGAGTGTCCGCGTCCGAGTAGATCTTGTGAAGATCCCACACCGGACATTTGTCGGGATCGCCGACGTCGGTGCGGCGCACGCGCGCCGGATCGGTCTGCATGGTCTTCAGCTTCTTCGCGACCGAATCAGGATCTTCGCGCAAGCCGATGGTATTGCCGTAGGACTTCGACATCTTGCGGCCGTCGAGTCCCGGCACCTTCGGCGTCGCCGTCAGTAGCACGTCGGGCTCGACCAGGATGCTGCGGCCGGTGCCTTCGAGGAAACCGAGCAGGCGCTCGCGGTCGGCGAGCGTCAGGCGCGCATTGCCTTCGAGCATCGCGCGTGCAGTGGCGATCGCCTCCTCGTTGCCTTCTTCCTGATATTGCCGGCGCAACTCCTTGTAACGCGTGCCGTTGCGGCTGCCGAGACTCTTGATCGCCTTCTCGACCTTCGCCTCGAAGTCCGGCTCACGGCCGTACACGTGGTTGAAGCGCCGCGCGACCTCGCGCGTGATCTCCACGTGCGCGACCTGGTCCTCGCCGACCGGCACGTACGCGGCCTTGTACAGCAGGATGTCGGCCGCCTGCAGCAGCGGATAGCCGAGGAACCCATACGTCGCGAGGTCCTTGTCCTTCAGCTGCTCCTGCTGATCCTTGTACGTCGGCACGCGCTCCAGCCAGCCGAGCGGCGTGATCATCGACAGCAACAGGTGCAGCTCGGAGTGCTCGGGCACGCGCGACTGGATGAACATCGTGGACGCCGCCGGGTTCAGGCCCGCGGCCAGCCAGTCGATGACGACCTCCCACAGGTTGTGCTCGAGCTGGCGCGTGTCTTCATAGCCGGTGGTCAACGCATGGATGTCGGCGATGAAGAAGTAGCACTCGTACTGGTACTGCAGCTCCGTCCAGTTCTTGAGCGCTCCGTGATAGTTGCCCAGATGCAGCGCGCCGGTGGGGCGCATCCCGGACAGGACACGTCGGTTGTTTGCAGTGTTCGCGCTCAATTCAGATCAGAGAAATCAGATTTTTACGTACGTTTGTTGAACGACCGGGACAGGGCGCGGCTCGAAGCCGGGCCGATTATACGCAGCTTGAAGCCACCCCAAGAAATCGCTCTTGAAACTGCGGGCTTTGAAATGTGGGAGGAGGCGATTTCTCGGGGACCCCGGCATAGGAGCAACTTACAGGAAAGGATTGACATCGCCTTTGCCGCGCCTGGCCACGACCGGCGCCGGGCCTTCCAGATCGATGACGCTGGTCGGCTCGAGCCCGCAGTTGCCGCCGTCGATGACCGCATCGACGGCGTGATACAGGCGCTCCTGGATTTCGCGCGCGTCGGTCATCGGCAGGTCGTCACCGGGCAGCAGCAGCGTCGAGCTCATCAGCGGCTCGCCCAGCTCCAGCAGGATTGCGCGCGGCACCGGATGGTCCGGCACGCGGATGCCGATCGTCCGGCGGCGGGGATTCTGCAGGCGCTTCGGCGTCTGGCGCGTCGCCGCCAGGATGAACGTGTACGGCCCGGGCGTGAACGCCTTGAGCGTACGGTACTGCTGGTTGTTGACCCGCGCGTAGTGCGCGATCTCCGACAGGTCGCGGCAGACCAGCGTGAAGTGATGATGCTTGTCGGTCTGGCGGATGCGCGAGATGCGCTCCATCGCCTCCTTGTCGCCGATGTGGCAGCCGAGCGCGTAGCACGAATCCGTCGGGTACACCACGATGCCGCCCTCGCGGATGAGCGCGACGGCCTGCCGGATCAACCGCGGCTGCGGGTCTTTGGGGTGGATCTCGAGGTAACGGCTGGGCATCCGAAGCGAAACCGGCTGTCTAGTATTCTTCTACAGGGAGCTTCTTTTACTGAGAATTCGGGCTCGGGCAGGGGCTCAAGTATGATACCCGCCCGCATCGACCGCCCCGACCCTCTCCCGAGCATGCAGTCCCTGTCCGCTTTCCTGCCCCTCCTCGCCTTCTACCTCGGCTACAAGCTGGCTGGCGACGACTTCTTCGTCGCGACCGGGGTGCTCATCGTGGCGGTGGTCGCGCAGGTCAGCTATGAATGGCTGCGCCATCGCAAGGTCAGCTCGATGCTGCTGGTCACGGCGGTGCTGGTGCTGATCTTCGGCGGGCTGACGCTGGTAGTGCACGACAAGATCTTCCTGCAGTGGAAGTTCAGCATCGTGAACTGGCTGTTCGCGGCTGCATTCCTGGCCAGCCACTACTTCGGCGACAAGCCCGTGGTGCAGCGGATCATGGGCGAGAGCGTGACCCTGGAGCGCGGCCTGTGGCTGCGCCTGAGCTGGGCGTGGATCGTCTACTTCATCGTGATGGGCGCGCTCAATCTGTACGTGGCGTACAACTTTGCCGAAAACGTCTGGGTGAACTTCAAGCTGTGGGGCTCGATCGGCCTGACGATTCTGTTCGCCCTGGCGCAGGGCGCCTGGCTGGCGTCGAAGATGCCGGCGGAGAACCCATGAGCCGCATGGAGCGGATCCGCGAGGCATTGGCCGACGCGCTGCCCGCGACCGCCGTGGAGCTGATCGACGACAGCCATCGCCACGCCGGGCATGCCGGCGCCCGCGATGGCCGGGGACACTTCCGCCTGCGCATCGTGTCCGGCGCTTTTGCCGGGTTGCGGCCGTTGCAACGTCACCAGCTCGTGTATCGTTCGCTCGGCGACCTGATGCGGACCGACATTCACGCACTGAGCATTACGGCCCTGACGCCGGAAGAAGCCACGGACCCGGAACCGTAAGCACCGCGGCGACTCGAACTCCTACTCTCCAACACGGGACTGCTCTCACATGACCCACCGTCTGAATCGCCACACGGCCGCGCTCGGCCTGCTCGCCCCGCTCGTGCTGCTGGCCGCGTGCAACAAGGCTGCCGGG
Source organism: Steroidobacteraceae bacterium (assembly GCA_036555785.1). Classification (GTDB taxonomy): domain Bacteria; phylum Pseudomonadota; class Gammaproteobacteria; order Steroidobacterales; family Steroidobacteraceae; genus Steroidobacter. Next base: position 16,616 of record DATBKP010000171.1, on the reverse strand, counting down.
CCGGCCCCGGCCGCGCCCGCCGAGAAGATCGCCACTGTCAACGGCAAGCCGCTGCCCAAGTCCGAGTTCGAGCTGTACGTCGGCAACATGAGCCGCCAGACCGGGCGCGAGGTCACGCCGGACCAGAAGGCGGAGCTGCTCGACCAGTACATCAGCATGCAGCTCGCGGCCGACGAAGCCGAGAAGGACGGCGTCACGAAGCAGCAGAAGGTCCAGGACCAGCTGGCGCTGGCCCGCGTGCAGGTGCTGGTGGACGCCGGCCTGCAGAAATACCTCGAAGCGCACCCGGTGCAGGACTCGGAGCTCAAGCCGGAATACGACCGGCAGGTGGCCGCCCTGCCCCGCGAATATCATGCCCGTCACATCCTGGTCGACGACGAGGCGGTCGCCCAGGCGATCACCAAGGAGCTGCAGGGCGGCGCCGACTTCGCCAAGCTCGCGGCCAAGCGCTCCAAGGACTCGTCCGCAAAGAGCGGCGGCGATCTCGGCTGGTTCACGCTCGACAGCATGGTCAAGCCGTTTGCCGACGCCGTGCGCACCATGTCGCCCGGCGAGCTCAGCACTCAGCCGGTGCACAGCCAGTTCGGCTGGCACGTCATCAAGCTCGAAGAGTCGCGCGCCACGGCCGCGCCGCCGTTCGAGGAAGTGAAGGACCGCGTGAAGATGTTCGTCCAGCGCAAGAAGCTGGCGGAGCACCTGGAAGAGCTGCGCAAGGCTGCGAAGGTCGAGAAGACCGCGGCAGCGACACCGACGGCAGCGCCGGCACCTGCGACCGACGCGCCGAAGGACAAAGACTCGGGCTGACCGGGCTAGCCGAGCAGCTTCAGGAACGCTTTCTCGTCGAGCACGGCGACGCCGAGCTCCTGCGCCTTGGCGAGCTTCGAACCCGCCTCGGCGCCGGCGACGACGTAGGACGTCTTCTTGGAAACGCTGCCGGCGACCTTGCCGCCGAGCGCGACGATGCGATCGCTCGCCTCGTCGCGGCTCATGCTGTCCAGGCTGCCGGTCAGCACGAAGGTCTTGCCGGCGAGCGGGCCTGCAGCGGCCGCGGACTTGCGCTGCTGATCCTTCCACGTGATCCCCACCTCGCGCAGCGCCGCGATCACTTCCCGGTTGTGCTTCTGCTGGAAGAACGTGTGGACGTGCGCAGCGACTACCGGGCCGATGTCCGGCACTTCCTGGATCGCCTCCTCGCTCGCGTCCTGCAGCGGCTGCAGCGAGCCGAAGTGGTTCGCCAGCGCTGCCGCCGTCGCTTCGCCGACGTCGCGGATGCCGAGCGCGTAGAGAAAGCGCGCCAGCGTCGTCTGCTTGCTGCGCTCGAGCGCCTCGACCAGGTTGGTCGCGGATTTCTCGCCCATGCGCTCGAGCGCCGCGTAGTCGTCGGCAGTCAGCCGATACAGGTCGGCGGGGCTGCGCACCTTCTCGCCTTCGACCAGCTGGTCGATGATCTTGCTGCCCAGTCCGTCGATGTCGAGCGCACGCCGGCTGGCGAAATGCCGTAACGCCTCCTTGCGCTGCGCCGCGCAGAACAGACCGCCGGTGCAACGCGCGACTGCTTCGCCTTCCTCGCGCTCGACGTCGGAGCCGCACACCGGGCACCTGGCCGGCAGCTCGACTTCGAGCGCGTCCTGCGGACGGCGCTCGAGGATGACCTTCACGACCTCGGGAATCACGTCGCCGGCGCGCCGGATCACCACGGTATCGCCGATGCGCACGTCCTTGCGCCGCACCTCGTCCATGTTATGCAGCGTCGCGTTGCTGACCGTGACGCCGCCGACGAACACCGGCTCCAGGCGTGCGACCGGCGTCAGCGCGCCGGTGCGCCCGACCTGGAATTCCACGCCTTTGACGATCGTGTTCTCTTCGTGCGCGGGGAACTTGTGCGCAATCGCCCAGCGCGGCGCGCGCGCCACGAAGCCGAGCTCTCGCTGCTGCACGAAGCGATTGACCTTGTAGACGACGCCGTCGATCTCGTACGGCAGGCCGGCGCGCCGCGCGCCGACGTCGCGGTAGTACTTCAGGCAGCCTTCGGCGCCCTGCACGACCTTGATGAGCGGTGAGGTCTTCAATCCCCATTCGCGCAGCTGCTGCAGCGCCTCGCTGTGCTTTGCCGGCAGCTTCCAGCCGTCTGTCTCGCCGACGCCGTAGAAGAACACGTCGAACGGGCGGCCGGCAGCGAGCCGCGGATCCAGCTGACGGATGCTGCCGGCAGCTGCATTGCGCGGATTGACGAAGGTACGCTCGCCGCGCTCCAGCGCGCGCTGGTTCATCGCCTTGAAGCCGGCGATCAGCATGAACACTTCGCCGCGCACTTCGAGCAGCTTGGGCGCAGCGCCGCGCAAAACCGTGGGCACGGCTTTGATCGTGCGCACGTTGTGCGTCACGTCCTCGCCGCGCAGTCCGTCGCCACGCGTAGCTGCCTGCACCAGGCGCCCCGCCTCGTAGCGAAAGCTGATCGCGAGGCCATCGAGCTTCGGCTCCGCCGAGTATTCGACCTGCTCGACGTCCTCCAGCCGCTCGCGCACGCGCCGGTCGAATGCGATCACGTCCTCGTCGGCGAACGCGTTGTCCAGCGACAGCATCGGCCGCGTGTGCACGACCTCCTGCAACTCGCTGACCGGCGTTGCGCCGACCCGCTGAGTCGGCGAATCGGGCGTGACCAGCTGCGGATGCTGCTCTTCGAGCGCCTTCAGCTCCCGCATCAGGCGGTCGTATTCCGCGTCCGACACTTCCGGATCGTCGAGCACGTGATAGCGATAATTGTGGTGCTCGATCTGCTCACGCAGCTCGCGAGCTCGTGCCGCGGGTTTCACAGATGTGCGGACTGGGAGCCTGCGCCGCGGCCGCCGCCGGCCGGCGGACGCTCGAACTCGCGCACTTCCTGGCGCATGCGCTCGATGCGGTGAACGGTCAGCGGCACGCCGCGCTCGTCCTGCAGAGTGCCGCCCAGATTCGCCTGCAGGCGCCGCGCGCACGCAATCACTTCATTGAGCGCATGCATGCCCGGCACCGGACCGGGGAGTTGCGTGAACATCGTCACACCCGGATAGAGCGTGTCGTTCATCTTTTCCAGGTCGAACGTCCCCGGCTCGACCATGCTGGCGACGCTGAAGACGATGCTGCCGTCGGTGTGCAGCCGATGGAAGATGCTGTATTTGCCGTGCTGCAGGCTTTCGGCGAGCAGCGCCTCCAGCAGCTTCGCGCCCTCGACCCGTTGCGGCGCCATCGCGATGCGCAGCGACAGGATCTTGCGGCGCTCGACGCGCCGGGCTTGCGGAGCTTCGCTCGAAGACAACGTCGGCGCTGCGGCCGCGCTGGCCGTCGGCTGCGGCGCACGCACCGGCATCTCCTCGGTCGGAGCATCGGCGAACGTCGGCTCGACGCGGCCGCGCCAGCTGTCGTGCGGAGCCGGCACGTCGTGGTCGAGCGGCGCTGGCTCGATCTCCGGCGCGACGTCATCCATGACCGGCGACAGCGGCGTCTCCTCGGCCGCGCGCAGCAACGTCGATTCGGGGTTGTGCACCGAAGGCTCGGGCCGCGAGCGCACGCCTGCTTCGTCGGACGGAGCCGCGCGATTGCCGCGGCGTCCCCACAGGTAGATCGCTGCGAGCAGGACGATCCCGAAACCGATCAGAATCCAGCGCAGCTCGCTCATGTCCGCGTGCTTCTTATTGTGAAGCAGCCATACGCACGGCTTCGTCGACGTCCACTGCCACCAGGCGCGAAACGCCCGGCTCGTTCATGGTCACGCCGATCAGCTGCGAGGCCAGCTCCATGGTGGTCTTGTTGTGCGTGATGAAAATGAACTGCACCCGGCTCGACATGTCCTTGACCGTATCGCAGAAGCGCCCGACGTTGTTGTCGTCGAGCGGTGCATCGACTTCGTCGAGCAGGCAGAACGGCGCGGGGTTGAGCTCGAAGATCGAGAACACCAGCGCCACTGCCGTCAGCGCCTTCTCGCCGCCGGACAGCTGGTTGATCGTGCTGTTCCGCTTGCCCGGCGGGCGCGCCATGATCGAGACGCCGGCGTTGAGGATGTCCTCGCCGGTCAGCTCCAGGTAGGCGTGGCCGCCGCCGAACAGCCGCGGGAAGCGCTCCTTGAGGCCGGCGTTGATGCGATCGAACGTGTCCTGGAACCGCGCGCGGGTCTCGCGGTCGATCTTGCGGATCGCCGCTTCCAGCGTCTCCAGCGCGTCGGTCAGGTCCTTGAACTGCCGGTCCAGGTATTCCTTGCGCTCCGACTGTTCCTTGAACTCGTCGATCGCCGCGAGGTTCACCTGGCCGAGGCGCTCGATCTTGCCGGCGACTTCCGCCAGATTCGTTTCCCAGGCCGGGACGTCCGCTTCCGGCGCCATCTCCTGGTACACGGTCGCCAGGTCGAACTGCGTTGCCTTGAACTGCTCGAGCAGCGTCTCGCGCCGGACCTTGAGCTCCTGCGCGGCCATGCGCACGTCTTCGAGGCCGGCGCGCGCGACATCGACTGCCGCTTCCGCATCGACGCGCCGCTGATCGAGCGTACGCATGCGCTCCTCGGCGCCTTCGACGGCGGTCCGGGCAGCGGCGAGCTCCTGCTCCACTTGCACCCGCTGCTGCAGAAATTCTTCCAACGAAGTGGCGAGCGCCTGCAGCGGTGCATCGCCTTCCGCGAGCTGACGCGTCAATTCGTCGCGCCGCTGCTTGAGTTGCTCGAGCTGATGGCGCAAGCGTTCGAGGCCCGCCGAGATCGACTGCAACGCCGAGCGCTTCGACTCGACCTTGATCGCGACTTCCTGGGCAGCGTCGCGGTCGGTCTGCGCCTGCGAGCGCTTGAACGACAGGCTCTGCCGCAGCTCCTCGCGCTCCTGTTCCAGGTCGACGCGCGCGGTTTCGAACCCCGCCATCGCCTCGATGCCTTCCTGCAGCCGTGCACGCGCTTCGGCGATCGCGCTGGCGCGGCTCTGGTGATCGCGCTCCAGCTCTTCGGTCTCGGCGCCGATGCGCTGGACGCGCTCGGCCGTCTGCTCGGACTTCGTGCGCAGGGCACCCATCTGCGCGTTCGAGTCGCCGGCGACCCGATGCAGGCGATTGACCTCTTCCTGCTGAGCGTCCCGGCGCTGTTCGTGCTCGGCGAGCTTCGCACGCGAATCGGTCAACTCCGTCTGCACGGCGTCGCGCTGCCGTTCCGCATCCGCGACTACGTCGCGCAGCGACCGCATCTCCTTCTCGCGCCCGATGACTCCCGCGTGTACATCTTTGTCGCGGCTGACGCGCAGCCATTCGCGGCCGATCCAGACGCCGTCGCGCGTGATCACCGACTCGCCGCTCAACAGCGCGCGCCGCTTTTCGAGCGCCTCGGGCAGCGTGTCGACGGCAATGATGCCGGCCAGCAGGGCCGAGATCGCCGCGGGTCCCTGCACTCGCGCGAGCAAGCGTCCGCCATCGACCTTCTGGGCGCTGGCGCCGCCGGACGAGAAGAACGACACGGCCCCGACCTGCAGCGATTCGAGGCGGTTGGCGATCGCGTCGATGGTGTCGACGGAGACCGCTTCGAGATACGAGCCGAGCACCGTCTCGACCGCCCGCTCCCAACCCGGCTCGACGACGAGCTGCTGGGCCAGACGTGGACGATCGACGAGCGAATTCGAGCTCAGCCACTCGGTGACTTTGCCTTGTGCGAGACCGAGCGCGGCCTGCTGCAAGGCTTGCAGCGACATCAACCGCCCTTGCGCGTCCTGCAGCTGCTGGCGGCTGCGATCATCCGCGGCGACCAGCTCTCGCTCGCGTTCGCGCAGTCGCTGAACCTCGTCAGCAGCTTCGCGCAGCTGATTCGCCGCCTGCTCGGATTGTGCGCGAATCTGCTCCTGCTGAGCCTGCACGGTGGCGATGCGCGCGTCGACTTCCGCGGTCGTCAGTTGCGACAGCTCGGTCTGCAATCGCTCGCGCTGCGCGGCCAGGCGCGTCAGCTGATGCTCGAGCTGCTCGATGCGCGCCCGCTCGACCTGCGTCTTCTCGCTCGCGGCTTGCGAGTCGCGATTGTGCTCTTCCCAGCGCTCCTGCCACTCCTGCATCGACTCTTCGGCCTGGGCAAGCGCTGCCGCCGAAGCACGTTCGCGCTCGCGCGCCGCGCTCAGGCCAGGCTCGAGCTGCTCGAGCTCAGCGCGCAGCTCGTCGGTCTGCGACTGGTCGCGAGTCAGATGCAGATTCGCCTCGGTGGCGCCCTGCTCCGCCTGCTCCAGGTCCTGGCGCTGCCGTTGCCGCAACTCGCGGCCGTGCTGAATGGACTGCTCGGTGCGCGAGATCTCGGCGCCGATCTGATAGTAGCGGCCCTGCACCGTATTCAACGCTTCGGACTTCTCGGTGAAATCCTCGCGCGCCGACTCGATCGACGCTTCGATGGCGCGCAGATCGGCAATCAGTGCCTGCATCGCCGTGTCGCGCTCGCGCAGGATGCCTTCCTTCGACTGCGAGTCCTGCTCGATCACGCGCAGGCGCAGGGCCAGCAGCTCGGCAGTGAGCTTGCGTTCTTCCTGCTTCAGCGTCTGGTAGCGACGCGCGGTGGCGGCCTGCCGCTGCAGTCGGCCCAGCTGCTTCTCGACTTCCTCGCGCACGTCGCTGAGGCGCTCGAGATTCTCTTTGGTGTGCGCAATGCGGTTCTCGGTCTCGCGGCGGCGTTCCTTGTACTTGGAGATGCCCGCCGCCTCTTCGATGAAGCCGCGCAGCTCCTCCGGACGGGCTTCGATCACGCGCGAGATCATGCCCTGCTCGATGATGGCGTAGCTGCGCGAGCCGAGCCCGGTGCCGAGGAACAGCTGCGTGATGTCCTTGCGACGGCAGCGCGCGCCGTTGAGGAAATACGCCGAGGTGCCGTCGCGCGATACGACGCGCTTCAGCGAGACCTCCGAGTACCCGGCGTACTGGCCGGCCAGCTGGCCGTCCGAGTTGTCGAATACCAGCTCGACCGAGGCCGTGCCGACGGGCTTGCGCGAGCTCGAGCCGTTGAAGACGACGTCCGCCATGGAGTCGCCGCGCAGGTGCTTGGCGGAGATCTCGCCCATCACCCAGCGCACGGCATCGATGATGTTGGACTTGCCGCAACCGTTGGGACCGACGACGCCGATCAGGTTGCTGGGGAAATTGACGGCCGTCGGATCGACGAAGGACTTGAAACCGGCCAGCTTGATCTTATTGAGTCGCATCGCGCGTGAGAGGGGCCCTTGTAGATGGAATGTCCCGAAACGTGTAGGAATGGTTCCGCTGCCGCGCGGTAGTGTATGTGAAACCCATGTGTGTGTGGACGTGTGTGGATGCGTCGAGCGGACGGACTTTCGTTGTCCTGTACCCGCGAAGCGCCGTCTGTATAATCGCGCCCCTCTTTTAAGATACCGTCCGCAACAGCCTGACGTTCGGACAGCGCCCGGAGGCTCCTCAAGATGGCCGCCAAGAAACCTGCGAAGGCGACGAAGGCCAAGAAGACCATAGCGAAGAAAGCTGATTCTGCTAAGAAAGCAGCGCCGGCGAAGAAACCCGCGGTCGTTGCCAAGCCCAAGCCTGCCCCGAGCCCGAAAGCTGTTGCGAAACCCGCGGCCAAGCCCGCACCGGCCCCGGCGCCGAAGCCCGTAGTCAAGGCGCAACCTGCCGCCGCTACCGTGCCTTCCAAGCCGGCCCGCGCGAGCGCCGCGATCCCAGCCAAGCCGACGACTCCAGCCAGACCCGTGACACCCTTGAACCTCAACGATCTCGACGCGGCGGGCGGCAGCGATGCCGACGAGGGCGACAGCCCCGAAGTTTCCAGCACCAACCTGCTCGCTGGCCCGCGCAGCGTTAAGCCGTACATCCCACGGCGCGGCGAGCAGTACATGGGCAAGGAGCAGCTCGAGCACTTCCGCCAGATCCTCAACACCTGGAAGCGCGACCTAATGAACGAGGTCGATCGCACCGTCGATCACATGAAGGACGAAGCGGCGAACTTCCCGGACCCGAACGACCGCGCCACGCAGGAATCGGAGTTCAGTCTCGAGCTGCGCACGCGCGACCGCGAGCGCAAGCTGATCCGCAAGATCGACGAAGCGATCAAGCGCATCGAGGACGGCACCTACGGTTACTGCGTCGAGACCGGCGAAGAGATCGGCATCAAGCGGCTCGAAGCGCGCCCGGTCGCGACCCTGTGCGTCGAGGCGCAGGAGCGCCGCGAACGTCGGGAAAAGCAGTACGGTGACCGCGACGACCGCTACCGCTAGCACGTCGCTCTATCGCGGTCGTTTCGCTCCGTCACCGACCGGCCCTTTGCATTTCGGTTCGCTCGTCGCAGCGACTGCCAGCTATCTCGAAGCTCGCCGCGCCGGCGGCGCGTGGCTGCTGCGGATCGAAGACCTGGATCCGCAACGCGAAGTCCCCGGCAGCGCCGAGCAGATCATCGCGACGCTCGACGCGCTCGGCTTTCAATGGAATGAGTCCATAGTCAGGCAGAGCGAGCGCACGGACACCTATCGGACAGCGCTCGATCGACTGCTCGCTGACGGTCGCGCCTTTCCCTGCTCCTGCAGCCGGACCGAGCTGCAAGCCGCGCAGCCGCCGGGTCGCGAGCAGTCCGACGAGTTGTACTACCCAGGGTGGTGTCGCAACGGTGTGCGGGCACCGGAGCGGCCGCTCGCGACGCGCTTCCGGGTGGCGCCCGGCAGGATCACTTTCGCGGACGGCCTGCAGGGCACGCAGACCGCAGAACTCGTGCACGACACCGGTGACTTCGTCATCCGCCGCCGCGACGGCCTGTTCGCATATCAACTGGCGGTCGTCATCGACGACGCGGCTCAGAACATCACGCATGTCGTGCGCGGCGCCGACCTTCTGGGCAGCACTGCGCGCCAGATCGCCTTGCAGGGCGCCTTGGGCCTGACCACTCCCGAGTACGCACATTTGCCGCTAGCCATCGATGCGAATGGGGTCAAACTGTCCAAGTCGACGGGCGCCGCAGCAGTCGACGCGCGCCAGCCGGCGCAAGAGTTGTGGCGCACGCTGCACTTTCTGAAACAGGGACCGCCGCCGGACTTGCGTCGAAGCCCGCTGGCAACGATGTGGGAGTGGGCGATAGAGAACTGGCAGGCGCAGCCGCTCGCCGGCCTGCGCCAGATGGAGTTAACATGAGCGCCATAGAAACACGACCGGTTCAAGGCTCAGAGCTGCCCCGGGCAGCCACCATGGGAGCGTCTATGAGCGAGCCCAAGACTGAATCGAGAGTGATCAAGAAGTATCCCAACCGGCGTTTGTACGACACCGTCGAGAGCCGCTACATCACGCTCGCGGACATCCGGCGCCTGGTGATGGACAAGGTCGATTTCCTCGTCATCGACAAGAAAACCCAGGAAGACATCACGCGCTCGATTCTGCTGCAGGTGATCGCCGAGCAGGAGCACGCCGGCGAGCCGCTGATGAGCCAGGATTTCCTGTCGCAGGTGATCCGCTCCTACGGCGGGGCCATGCAGAACGTGGTGGGCAGCTACCTGGAGCAGAGCCTGAAGCTGCTGTCGACTGAGCAACAGCAGATCCGCGACCGGCTGCGCAACTCGATGGGCAGCGACGCCTACGACGCGATCAGCTCGCTCACGCAGAAGAACATCGAGCGGTGGCGCTCGGTGCAGGACGACATCTTCAAGGCGATGTCGGGCGGCGCCAAGTAGCTACGCCGCGTCGACGTTCCTCATGCTCAGGCGGACGCGGCCCTGCCGGTCCACCTCCAGCACCTTGACGCGCACCACGTCGCCTTCCTTGAGCTTGTCGCTCACGCGCTCCACGCGCTCGTCGGAGATCTGCGAGATGTGCACCAGGCCGTCCTTGCCCGGCAGGATGGTCACGAACGCGCCGAAATCCATCAGGCGCACGACCTTGCCCTCGTAGATCCGGCCGACTTCGACCTCGGCGGTGATCAGTTCGATGCGCCGCTGCGCTTCGCGGCCCGAGACGCCGTCCACGGAGGCGATCTTGACCGTGCCGTCGTTCTCGATGTCGATCGTCGTGCCGGTCTCCTCGGTGATCGCGCGGATGACCGCGCCGCCCTTGCCGATGACCTCGCGGATCTTCTCCGGGTCGATCTTGATCGTGATGATCGAGGGCGCCCATTCGGACATCTTGGCGCGCGGCTCGGCGAGCACCTTGTCCATCTGCTCGAGGATGTGCAGGCGGCCGGCCTTCGCCTGGTCGAGCGCGACCTGCATGATCTCGCGCGTGATGCTGTCGATCTTCAGATCCATCTGCAGCGCCGTGATGCCGGTGCGGGTGCCTGCGACCTTGAAGTCCATGTCGCCCAGATGATCTTCGTCGCCGAGGATGTCGGTGAGCACCTGGAAGCGGTCGCCCTCCTTCACCAGACCCATCGCGACGCCGGCGACGGCGCCCTTGATCGGCACGCCCGCATCCATCAGCGACAGGCTCGTGCCGCAGACGCTCGCCATCGAGCTGGAGCCGTTCGACTCGAGGATTTCCGAGACCACGCGGATGACGTACGGGAACGTCGTCATGTCCGGCATCACGGCCGAGATGCCGCGGCGAGCCAGGTTGCCGTGGCCGATCTCGCGGCGCTTCGGCGAGCCCATCATGCCGGTCTCGCCGGTGCTGAACGGCGGGAAGTTGTAGTGGAGCATGAACGGCTCTTTGCGCTCGCCGCTCAACGCATCGATGATCTGCGCGTCGCGGCCGGTGCCGAGCGTCGTGACCACGAGCGCCTGCGTCTCACCGCGCGTGAACAGTGCCGAGCCGTGCGTGCGCGGCAGTACACCGGTACGGATCGAGATCGGGCGCACTGTCTTGTGATCGCGGCCGTCGATGCGCGGCTCGCCGCCCAGCACGCGGCGGCGGACGATGCGATATTCGAGATTCGCGAGTTCGGTCTCGACTGCGTCGGCATCGAACTGCGGCGCATCGCCGCCGGACAGCGCCAGCACTGCGGCTTCCTTGATCTTCTTCAGTCGCTCGCTGCGCGACGCCTTCGTGGTGATCTTGTACGCGTCCGACAACGCCGCTTCCGCGTTGGCGGCGACCGCGGACTCGAGCTGCGCATGCGCGGCAGGCAGCTGCCAGTTCCAGGACGGCTTGCCGGCCTCGGCCTTCAGCTCGTTGATCGCCTGGATCGCGGTCTGCATCTGCTGGTGACCGAACGTCACGGCGCCGAGCATCACTTCTTCGGACAGGCTGTCCGCCTGCGACTCGACCATCATCACGCCTTCGCGCGTACCGGCGACGACCAGTTCCAGCTTCGACTCTTTCAGCTGCGTGGCCGTGGGATTGAGCAGGTACTGGCCGTCCTTGTAGCCGACCTTCGCGGCGCCGATCGGGCCGCGGAACGGCACGCCGGAGAGCACCAGCGCCGCCGAGGCGCCGAGCATCGCCGGAATGTCGGAGTCGACGTCGGGATTGAGGGAGATGACGGTGGCAACGACCTGGACTTCGTTGAAGAAGCCTTCCGGGAACAGCGGCCGGATCGGCCGGTCGATCAGCCGCGAGGTCAGCGTCTCTTTCTCGGACGGCCGGCCCTCGCGCTTGAAGAAGCCGCCGGGGATGCGGCCCGCGGCGTAGGTCTTCTCGACGTAGTTGACGGTCAGCGGGAAGAAGTCCTTGTTCGGATCGGCGTCCTTGCGCGCGACCGCGGTGACCAGCACGACGGTGTCGCCCATGGTGACGACGACGGCGCCGTCGGCCTGGCGTGCGACTTCGCCCGTCTCGAGAGTGACCTGATGCGAACCGTAGGAAAACGTTTTCTTGATGGAGCTCACGATGCTTACCTGTCCCGGCGGTGCCGAAGCGGCGAACGACTCGCCGGGCGGAGTGTGGAGAAGAGAGGGTTGCCACAGCCCGCGAGCAACGCGGGCTTTCCGACGTGCGTCAGCGCCGCAGGCCCAGGCGCGCGACCACGTCCTGGTAACGCTCCGGTGCGGTGCTCTTGAGATAGTCGAGGAGCTTGCGGCGCTGGTTCACCATCTTGAGGAGCCCGCGGCGCGAAGCGTGATCGCGCTTGTGGGTGGTGAAGTGCTCGCCGAGCTCGTTGATGCGCGCGGACAGCAGTGCGATCTGCACTTCCGGCGAGCCGGTGTCCTTCGTGTTGCGGCGATACTGCTGGACGATTCCGCCCTTTGCGTCGGTCGACAATGACATCTTGCCCTTTCCTTCTGAAACCAGGCCTCGGGATTTCGCCCGGAGCGTGCCGTTTTGAGAGGCGCGCATTGTACTCGGGCGGCCGACAATCTCAAGCAAAACCGGGGAATTAGGCCTTCAGGCGCGCGCCCGCCTCGACCTCCACGAACAACCGCACCGGACGGACCCGTCCGCCGCCCGCACCGTGCACGATCCCGAGGAATCGATCCTGCCCGTCGTAGGCCCGCAACTCGCCGGACTCGGCCGCGTCGGGAGCGGCAACGGTCCTTCCCTGCAGCAGGCCTTCGACGGCGGCCGCCCCCAGCTCGACCCGGGGCAGGTCGAGGAACGCCCGATCCGGCGGCAGCAGCAGCGTATCGCGGGCGGCAGGTTCGAGCCCGGTCAGCTGCTCGAGGGTGTACATCGGCAGGCCGCCGAACGGATCCAGCGACAGGCGGCGCAGGCCGCGGACGTAGCCGAGCGTGCCGAGCCGGTCGGCGATGTCGGCGGCCAGCGTGCGGATGTAGGTGCCCTTCGAGCAATAGACGTCGAACTCCAGCTGGTCGCCGTCGAGCCGCACGCGCGCCATCCGATGGATGGCGATGCGCCGCGGCTCGCGCTCGACCGATTCCCCGCGGCGCGCCAGCTCGTACAGGCGCTTGCCTTCGAACTTCAGAGCCGAGTGCATCGGCGGCACCTGCTCCTGCTCGCCGACGAACGACGCGAGCACCGAATCGACCGCGCGATCGTCGAGCGGCGGCACCGCGGCCCGCTCGCTCACCTCGGTCTCCCCGTCGCCCGACGGAGTACGCGCGCCGAGCTGCACCAGCACCCGGTAGGTTTTGCCGGAGTTCAGCAGCCGGCCGCACACCTTGGTCGCCTGCCCGAAGCACACGGGCAGCAGGCCCGAAGCAAGCGGGTCGAGGCTGCCGGCATGACCGGCCTTGGCAGCGTTGAACAGTGCACGCACCTGCTGGAGCGCCGCGTTCGAGGAAACGCCGAGTGCCTTGTCGAGCAGCAGGATGCCGTCGATGGCGCGGTAGAAGCGAGGAGGTTTGGACACGATGGCAAAAGTCGGGCCGAGGCCCGAGCTACGACGGGTCCTCGTCGTCGACGTGACGCTCGGCGTCGTCCTTGACCGCCTTGGTGATGAGGGCCGACAGCCGGGCGCCGCTCTCGATCAGCTCGTCCTGCACGAACCGCAGTTCGGGACTGTGGCGCGTCCCGAGCGCGCGGCCGAGCGGCCCGCGCAGCATCGGCGCCGCTGCATCGAGGATCTCCTGCGCCTGCTCCGGCGTCGCGCCGAGCACCGAGAAGTACACCTTCGCGGACCCGAGATCGGGGGCGACGCGCACTTCGGTGAGCGTCACCATGCCGAGGCGCGGATCGCGCACTTCGCGGCGGATCAGCTCGCTCAACGTCTGCTGGATCTGCTGCGCGATGCGCTTGGCGCGCGGAAAAGCCTTGCTCGTCATGTCGCAGGGATCAGGCGACCGTTCTCGCCACTTCGACGCGCGAGTAGCACTCGATCTGATCGCCGACGCGCACGTCGTTGTAGTTCTTCACGCCGATGCCGCACTCGGTGCCGGCACGCACCTCGTTGACGTCGTCCTTGAAGCGCCGCAGCGATTCCAGGCCGCCCTCGAAGATCACGACGTTGTCGCGCAGCACGCGGATCGGATTGTTACGACGGACGTAGCCCTCCATCACGATGCAACCCGCGACCGTGCCGAACTTGCTGGAGCGGAACACTTCGCGCACCTGCGCGATGCCGACGATCTGCTCCTTGACCTCCGGCGCCAGCATGCCGGACAGCATCTGCTTCACGTCGTCGATCGCTTCGTAAATGATGCTGTAGTAGCGCACGTCCGTGCCGGATTCCTTGATCATCGCGCGCGCCGAGCCGTCGGCGCGCACGTTGAAGCCGATGATCCGCGCGTTCGAGGCCATCGCGAGGGTGACGTCGGACTCGGTGATGCCGCCGACGCCGCTGGAAATGACCTTGACCGCGACCTCGTCGGTCGACAGCTTCGACAACGCATCGCGCAGCGCTTCGGCGCTGCCCTGCACGTCCGCCTTGATGACGACCTGCACGGTCGCGGCTTTGCCATCCCCCATCTGCGACAGCATGTCCTCGAGCTTCGCCGGGCCCTGCTTCGCGAGCTTGGTGTCGCGGAACTTGCCCTGGCGATACAGCGCGACTTCGCGCGCCTTGCGCTCGCTCTCGACGGCCAGCAGCTCGTCGCCGGCATTCGGCGGCGACGACAGGCCGAGCACGACGACCGGCATCGACGGACCCGCTTCCGTCACCGGCTGGCCGGTCTCGTCGAACATCGCGCGCACGCGGCCGAATTCCTGGCCGGCGATGATCTGATCGCCCGGCTTCAGCGTGCCGCGCTTGACCAGCACCGTCGCGACCGCGCCGCGACCTTTCTCCATGCTCGACTCGATCACGACGCCGGCCGCCAGGCCGTCGCGCGCCGCCTTCAGCTCGAGCACGTCCGCCTGCAGCAGGATGGTGTCGAGCAACTCGTCGATACCCTGGCCGGTGCGTGCCGACACGTTCACGAACAGCGTGTCGCCACCCCACGCTTCGGGCAGCACGTTGTGCTTGGCGAGATCGTTGCGGACCTTCTCCGGGTCGGCATCGCCTTTGTCGATCTTGGTGATCGCGACTACGATCGGCACTTCCGCCGCACGCGCGTGCTCGATCGCCTCGATCGTTTGCGGCATGACGCTGTCGTCGGCAGCGACGACCAGCACGACGATGTCAGTGACCTGCGCGCCGCGCGCACGCATTGCCGTGAACGCCGCGTGGCCAGGCGTATCGAGGAAGGTGATGACGCCTTTCGGCGTCTGCACCTGGTACGCACCGATGTGCTGGGTGATGCCGCCCGCCTCGCCGGCCGCAACCTTGGTGCGGCGGATGTAGTCGAGCAGCGAGGTCTTGCCGTGGTCAACGTGGCCCATGACGGTGACGACCGGCGGCCGCGACTCCAGCGCATGCGAGGTATCGGTGCTCTGCAGCTCGTCCTCGATCGCGTTTTCCTTGACGACGACGGCGTTGTGACCGAGCTCCTCGACCACCAGCACCGCAGTGTCCTGGTCGATCGGCTGGTTGATCGTGGCCATGACGCCCATGTTCATCATGACCTTGATGACTTCGTTGGCCTTCACGGCCATGCGCTGCGCCAGCTCGGCGACGGTGACGGTCTCGCCGATCTGCACGTCGCGCTTGACCGGCGCGGCCGGACGCTCGAAGCCGTGTTGCGTCGAGACGTTGACCTGCACGGGGCGCCGCGACTTCGAAGCCTGGTGCTGCTTCTTCTTCTTGAAGCGCGCACTCGCGTCGCTCGATACGTGCAGCTCGGCGCGCTGCGTACGCGCCGGTTCGCGCTCGGGCTCGCGCGCCTTGGCGGCGGTCTCCTGCTCGCGACGACGCTCGGCTTCCTGGCGCTCGCGCGCCTCGGCCTGACGCCGCGCCTCTTCCTCGGCGAGCACGCGCGCTTCTTCGTCGGCGCGACGCTTCGCCTCTTCTTCCAGCTGCTGGCGCTGCCGGGCTTCGGCCTCGCGCTGCTCCGCTTCCAGGCGCTGCTGCTTCAGCCGGTCCTCTTCCTGCGTCTCCTTCGCGCGCTCGACGTCCTGCTTCTGCCGCTCGATCTCCTGCTTGTGCCGGTCGACTTCCTCCTGCTGCACGCGGGCGCGCTCTTCCAGCACGCTGCGGTTGAGGTACGTCTTCTTGCTGCGCACCTCGACGTTGACCATGCGCGCGCGACCCTGCGCGGAGGCGACCTTGATCTCGGCCTGCGACTTGCGCTGCAAGGTGATCTTGCGTGGCGCCGCCGAATCCTGCGTGCGGCCGTGCGCGCGCCGCAGGAACGTCAGCAGCTCCATCTTGGCGTCGTCGCTGATGGTGTCGTCGGCGCCGGAAACGCGAATGCCAGCTTCGTCGAGCTGCGTCAGCAGACGCTCGACCGGTACTTTCAGTACCTCGGCAAACTGGCTAACTGTGACATCCGCCATGAATCCTCCCGCTCCGACTGCCTACACCGGTTCGACCGCGCGCCTCAGGCCTGGCCTGCGGCGGTGTCGAACCAGTGTTTGCGTGCCGCCATGATGAGCGCGCCTGCGCGCTCGGCGTCCACGCCTTCGATTTCCAACAGATCGTCGACCGCCTGCTCGGCGAGGTCCTCGCGCGTCACGATGCCGCGGCTCGCGAGCATCGACGCCAGCTCCTCGTCCATGCCGTCGACCCCGAGCAGGTCCTCGGACGGCCCGGCGCCGTCGATCTTCTCCTCGGTCGCGATCGCCTGCGTCAGCAGCACGTCGCGCGCGCGGTTGCGCAGCTCCTTGACGATCTCCTCGTCGAACTCCTCGATCGCGTTCAGCTCGGACGCCGGCACGTAGGCGATCTCCTCGATCGTCGAGAAGCCTTCCTGCACCAGGATCTGCGCGACGTCTTCGTCGACGTCGAGCTGCGTCTTGAACTGCTCGATCAGCTTGCGCTGCTCGCCTTC
>DATBKP010000170.1:0-3101 GCA_036555785.1 Steroidobacteraceae bacterium | reverse complement strand
AGTTTGCAGCGTTTTCACTTCTGATCGCCTCACGTAACGGAATCGACTATGACAGATATGAACCGCCGGGTGCGGCGCCGCCTCGCCCTTGGATTCACCCTGATCGAGATCATGGTCGTGGTCGTGATCCTGGGCATCCTGGCCGCGCTGGTCGCGCCGAACGTCATGCGCCGGATCGACGATGCGCAGATCACCAAGGTCAAGCAGGACATGCGTGCGTTCGAGACCGCGCTGAGCCTGTACAAGATGGACAACTACAAGTACCCGTCCACGGACCAGGGATTGCAGGCGCTGATCACGCAGCCCAACGACCCGACGGTGCGCAACTGGAAACAGGGCGGCTATCTCGGCAGCGGCGGCCTGACCAAAGATCCGTGGCAGCAGGATTACAAGTACGTCTATCCGGGCCAGCACGGCGAGTACGACATCTACACGCTCGGTGCGGACGGTCAGGAAGGCGGCGAAGGCGTCAACGCCGACCGGGGCAACTGGCAGACGGAGTGACTTTGCGAGCTCGCCACCAAGGCTTCACGCTGCTCGAGATCCTCGTCGTCATCGTGATCATCGGGGTGATGGTCTCGATGGTGTCCTTGTCGATCAATCTGCTCGGCCCGGATCGCGAGGCGGAGGAAGAGACGCGGCGCTTCTGGGCGGTACTGCGCCAGGCGCGCGAGGAAGCGGAGCTGCAGGCCATCGACGTCGCGGTCTTCGTCGGCGCGACCGACTACGAGTTCCTGCGCTTCGATACGCGGCGCAACGAGTGGCAGCCGATCGCGGACGACAGCCTGTTCGCGCCGCGCGCGCTGCCGGAAGGATTGCGATTCAGGCTGTGGCTGGAAAGCCGCGAGCTGGTGCTCAAGCCCGGGCTGCCGGATCGCTCGAAGAAGGACGAAGCGCAGAAGTGGCCGCCGCAGCTCACCGTGCTGTCGAGCGGCGACGTCGCACCATTCGAGCTGCACCTCGAGCGCGATGCCGCGCCGGCCTTGTGGCGCATGACTTCGCTGGCCAACGGCGACTTGCGCGTCGAGCAGCGTAAGAAAGAAGGCGACTGGGTGCTGATCGAGCAGACCAAGCCCCCTCCCGAAGATGCGAAGAGCAAGGAGCGGTTGTCGTATGCGCGCCAGTGAACGAGCTTTCACGCTGATCGAAGTGATGGTGGCGCTGCTGATCGTCGCCATCGGCATGCTCGGCGCCATCCAGGCGGTCAGCCAGTCGGCCGGCAACAGCGGCTACATGCGCGACAAGAGCCTGGCGAACTGGGTCGCGATGAATCGGCTCACCGAGGTCCGCCTGCAGAAGAGCGCGCCGGCGGTCGCCAAGAGCTCCGACGAAGTCGAGATGGGCGGCCGCAAGTGGAAGTGGACGATGGAAGTCACGCAGACGCAGGTCGAGAGCATGCGTCGCATCGAGATCAGCGTGCGGCCCGCGGAAGCGCCCGACACCACCCGCCTCGCGACCATCACGGGTTTTTACGGCACGGCGGTCGCGGCGCCGGGCAGCGCCCTGCTCTCATGGCAAGGCGCCGCCAATACCGGCCCGCAACAGCCGGGCGAGAAAGGCCCGGGCAAGAATGAGGACGACGACGAGCGGGACCAGCCGAACAACCCGAACAGTCCGCCCGAGGAGCCGATCCCGGGGGATGAGCAGCCCGACGGTCCCGACCCGAGCGATCCGACGCAGGACTGAGCATGCGAGCCCGCGGTTTCACATTGCTCGAAGTGCTGGTGGCGGTGTTCGTGTTCGCCATCGTCGCCGCGCTCGCGTACGGCGGCTACAACCAGCTGTCGAGGCAGAACGACATCGTCGAGCGTAACGCCGGTCGCACGCGCGCGATCCAGGCAGCCGTGCAGCGCATGGCCGAGGACTTCGAAATGATCGAGCCGCGGCCGATCCGCGAGCCGCTCGGCGAGGCGATCGAGCCGGCGCTGCGCTCGGACAAGCGCACCGAGACGCTCGCTGAGCTGACGCGTTCCGGCTGGTCGAATCCCGCCGGCGTGTCGCGCTCGACGCTGCAGCGAGTCGCGTACCGCCTGGACGACGACAAGCTCGAGCGCGGCTATTGGAACGCGCTCGACCGTACGTTGACGTCCGAGCCGACTTCCGCAGTGCTGCTCGACCGCGTGCGCGCCGTCAGCTTCCGCTTCATGGATCAGAACCAGAGCTGGCATGACGAGTGGCCGCCGCTCGGCTACTCCGGCGCCGACGCGGCGCGGCTGCGGCCGATCGCGGTGGAAATCACGCTCGAGCTCGAAGACTGGGGCAAGCTGGTGCGCCTAGTGGAGGTGGCGGGATGAGTCGCGCAGCGAACACAATCACGCCATCCCCGCGCAAGCGGGGATCCACGCGCAGCAAGCAGCGCGGCGTCGCGCTGATCCTGGCCGTGCTGATCGCCGCGCTCGCAGCGATGCTCGCCGCCAACGTGTCGTTCAAGGACTATCTCGATCAGCGGCGCACCGGCAACGCGCTCGCGATGGATCAGGGCTTCGAGGTCGCGCTCGGCGGCGAGGCGTGGGCCGCGGACGCGCTGCGCCGGGACAAGCAGCAAAGCGCGAAGACCGATGACTTCACCGAGGAATGGGCCACGCCGATCCCGCCGATCCCGCTCGATGACGGCAAAGGCAACTCCTTCGGCGAGTTCGAGGGCCAGCTCGAGGACATGCAGGGCCGTTTCAATCTCAACAGCCTGGTCACGCTCCAGGGCGGCAAGCTGATCGCCGACGACGATGCGGTCCTGCGCTTCCAGCGGCTGCTGGAGCTGCTGGAGCTGGAGCCCAAGTGGGCGAACATCATCGCCGACTGGATCGATACCGATATCGATCCGCGGTTCCCGGATGGCGCCGAAGATCCGACCTACACCGGCCTGACGCCGCCGTATCGCACGGCGAACATGCCGCTGACGCGCGCGAGCGAGCTGCTGGCGATCGCCGGCTTCGGGCTCGACCGCTATCGCAAGCTCGAGCCGTTCGTCACGGCGCTGCCGATCGGCACGCCGATCAACACGTGTACGGCCTCGCCGGAGTTGCTGGATTCTATCGTCGGCAAGAATCTCGAATTCACGCAGGCGCGCGACAACCTGCTGCAGACCCGCAAGCAGCGCTGCT
>DATBKP010000169.1:0-84883 GCA_036555785.1 Steroidobacteraceae bacterium | reverse complement strand
GCTGCGCTCCGTCGCTCTTCACGACGGCAGCCAGCGAGACGATGTTGGCGGACTCCAGGAACAGATAGCCCGTTTCGGGATCGAAGCCGGCGCCGCCCCAGTTCGCGCCGCCGGCCGCACTCGGCATCTGCAGCACGCCCTTCTTGCCGTTGTCGCCGACGACGGTCGGTGGCGTGAACAGCGGGCCGAGCGTGTAGTCGGCGACGATCTTCAGCGCTTCGGCATGCAGCTCCGGCGTGAAGTCGATCAGGTCGTTCTGCGTGAGCCCCTGCCGCGCGAACGGCGGCGGCTTCGTCGGGAACGGCTGCGTCGGCGAAGTCTGCTCGCCCGGCACCGTAGATTGCGGCACCGGGCGCTCTTCGATCGGCCAGACCGGCTTGCCGGTCGCGCGCTCGAACACGTACGTGAAGCCCTGCTTGCTGACTTGTGCGACAGCTTTGATGCGCCGGCCGTCGACCTCGATCTCGACGAGCGTCGGTGCGGCGGGGAAGTCGTAGTCCCACAGTCCGTGGTGCACGCCCTGGAAATGCCACACGAGCTTGCCGCTGTCCGCCTTGATTGCGAGCAGGCTCTCCGCGTACAGGTTCGCGCCCTTGCGATCGCCGCCGTAGTAGTCGTTCGTCGGCGTGCCGACCGGCACGAACACCAGCCCGAGCTGCGGATCCGCGCTCATCGGCGCCCACGCGTTGGTGTTGCCCGAGTATTTCCACGACTGGTTCTGCCAGGTCTCCACGCCAGGCTCGCTGCCTTGTGGCACGGTGTGGAAGATCCACTTCGGCGCGCCGGTGACGACGTCGAATGCCTGGATGTGGCCGGCCGGCATCTCGGGCGCGGTCGGACGATCGAACACCGTGCAGCCGACTACGATCGTATTGCCGACGATCATGGGCGGCGAGTTGAAACCGACGTAGCGGCGGTCCTCGTCCTTGCGGATCAGTGCCGCCTGCAGATCGACGCGTCCATCCTTGCCGAAGGAGTCGACGACCAGGCCCGAGTGCGCGTCGAGCGCGATCAGGTCGCCGATACCGGTCGCGATGTAGATGCGCTGCTCGGTGCGCTTGCCGACCTTGCCGGACCAATAGGCGACGCCGCGATGCTGCCAGCCCGAGTTCGCCGGCCGCCGTCCACTGGCATACGCATGCGGATCGGCACTCCACAGTGTCTTGCCGGTAGCAGCGTCGATCGCTGCCACCGCGCTGAATGGAGTGCTGGTGTACAGCACGCCGTCGATCATGATCGGCGTCGGCTTGAAGTATCCGGCCCGCTCGCGCGTGTCGGCAGCGGGCACCTCGTGCTCGCTGTCCCAGCTCCATGCGACCTCGAGCGTGTTGACGTTGCCGGCATCGATCTGTGCGAGCGGCGAATACTTCGAGCTGCCTGCGTCGCCGCCGTAGTACGGCCACTCACCGTGTTGCGTGTCGGCGGCAGAAGCAGCAGCGCTCACCACCACCGCGAGCAGTGTCGGGATCGTTCTTTGCACTCTTGCTCCCCAGTTACGGCAACATCTTGCGAATCGCAGCCTGCAGCTCTTCGTCCGTGCAGTCCGTGCACGTGCCCATCGGCGGCATGTTGTTGATGCCCTGCCTGGCGTTCTTGAACAGCGCGTCGAAACCCGTCGCCAGGCGCGGCTGCCAGTCGTTCGGGTCGCCGCTCAACGGCGCGCCGTTCCAGCCGGTCAGATGACAGACGTTACAGTATTGATTGAGGATCGCGTCGGCGCTACGCGGCGCCTTGGGCTCTTCCGCGAACACGCTGGTGATTGCGGCGGCCAGCGCGATGCAGGCGAGGACTGTTGCGCGCGGCTTCATTCAATCGGAACGGGCGGGCGCGACGCTGACGGCTTGTTCGGAGAACTCAGTCGGCTCGATGCCTGACGCCTGCTGCGCACGCAGCATGCGCAGCTGCGTGCGCTGGATCTGCAGGTCCGCTTCATGCTCCTCCTGAATGACCTTGAGCTGCTGCGGCGACAGCACGCGTGCCATGGCATCGCGCTGCTGACGTTGATACTTCTCCATGCTCTCCAGCTGCATTTCCTGCATCTCGATGCTATCCGAGCCCGGCTCGGTGATGAATCCGGCTCGCGCTACGACTTCTCCTGCCGCGACTGCAGCGGGCGAGCTCGCCTGTGCGAGCTTTTGTTGCTGCTCGTACAGAACCTTCGCGAGCGGCTTCGCCAGCTCGTCATCGAGCGGCACACCCGCTCTGGCCAGCGTCTGGCGGATCCCGTTCGCTTCGATGCGCACGCCGGCCATCGCCTGGTATTCCTCGAACTCGCGATATTTCGCGTCGCCCAATACTTTCCTGACTTCCGCCAGGTTGGCCTGCGTCTGCTCGGCCGCCTTGCGTTGAGCCTCCTGCCACTTCGCGGAACCCTGCTCGCCGGCATCCCACGGCGTCTCCGGCGAGTCCATGGAGCGCACCAGCTGTTCCGCCAACGTCGTGTACAGCCGGTCGTGCTGGTCGGGCGTCAGATCGAGATCCCGGGCGGTATCCGGATTCATCCGCATCAGCATGATCTTCTGCTGCTGGACCATGGCCTCGCGGTACTCCGGATCGCGCAGCAGGGTGTGTTGCCGTTCCATGCTCGCCTTGAGCTGCTCGAGGAAAACCTGTCCGTCGGGCGCCGGTTCGATGTTCGTGCGCGGCGCTGGTGGCGCGCGGAATGCGCTGATGACTGCAGGAGCCGGTGGATTGGCGGCGGACGCGAACGGCGTAGCCGCCGGTGTCCGCGCCGCGGCTGACATTGCACCGAGCGGCGCTTGCTGCGACTTCTGCTGCAGCTCGGTCACCCGCGCCTGCAACGTCTGCACGTTCTCCCGTTCTTCGTGCAGCTGGCGGACGAGATGGAGCGCAATCAACCCCTCGCCGACCGCGGCGATGGCCAGCACCAGTGCGATTTTTTGCATGATGCCATCCTCCCCCCGAGCGTTCCGTTGCTCGTTGCTACTGCTGCGCCGCCGGCTTCTGCTGCTTTACGACTTCTTTGCGCAGCGCGCGCAGCTTGTCTTTGACGATCGTGGCGTTCTGAGGGCCGAGCCGGATCATCAGCTTCTGACCCGCGGAGCGCTCCTCGAGCGACGGATCCGCGAACTGGTAGAACACGCTCGGCTGCGTCAGCTTGATCGGGCCGGTCACTTCGGGCGTTGCCAGCAGGTGATCGATCACTTCGACCAGCCGGTCGTTGAAGTAGCCGTCGGGATACCCCAGGTCGACGTACGCCTGCTGGAACAGCGGATAGAAATGCCGATACACGGACACGACCTGTCCCACGTCGGCGTTCTTCACCACGGTCATGAACGCGGCGTAGCGCTGCGCGTTGTCGGGGCTCAACGTCGGCTCGCCACCCGGTGCCACAGCGAGCTCGCCGCTGGCAGGCTTGAGCGGCCGCAGCTGGATCGCCACTTTCTTGCGCGGCAGATTGTCGATGGTGACCACGGCATGGCGCACGATGTCCTTGGGCACCAGCACCTGCTCGAGCGAGCGGCCGAGCGCACCGACGAGCGAATCCTGCACGGCGCTGTCGCTGCTGTTGAGCTCGGGCAGCGGCTTGTCCGCGTCCGCCTGCTCGATCGGGTGCTGCACAGGCGGTGCAACGCTCGGCGCCGGCTGCGTCTGCGCCGCCGGCTCCGGCTTGGGCTCGTTGCTCTTGCGCGTGTAGTAGTACGTGAGCCCCGCGCCGATCACGACGACGATGGGGATCGCCCAGTAGAGCCAGCGCTTTGCATCTTCATCCATGGGCAGTCCTATTTCGGCTTCTGGAACTTCAGCAGCATGTTGTCGGCCTCGCCGATCGCGAGGTACTTGTCGCGGTCCTGCTCGCCGAGCGTGAGAGTCGGCGGCAGCGTCCACACACCTTTCGGCCAATCCTTCGTGTCTTTCGGATTCGCCAGCGCCTCGGAATGGCTGACCAGCTGGAAGCCGGCCTTCTTCGCCAATTCGACGACGTGATCCTGGCGCACGTAGCCGTCCGCAGCCTTCGGATCCTGCGGCTTGTCGGCCGGCGCCCGATGCTCCTCGACGCTCAGGATGCCGCCCGGCTTGAGCGCCTTGTAGAACGCCGCGAACGCCTCGTCGGCGAAGCCCGCGCCCATCCAGTTGTGCACGTTGCGCGACGTGATCACCAGGTCGGCCGAGCCGGCGGGCGCGATGTCGTAACTGCCCTTGCCGAACTCGGCGAGCTTCACGTTGCCCCACTGCGCCTTGTTGTCGGCGAGCTTCTTGTTCCAGTCGTCGACGGCTTTCGCCGCGCGCTCGCTCGCCGTGCGCGGCGAGAGTGCCGTGTAATACGTGCCCTTGTCCTTCAGGTACGGGCCGAGGATCTCGGTCCAGTAGCCGCCACCCGGAGAGATCTCGACGACGGTCATCGTGGGCTTGATGCCGGCGAACTCCAGCACCTCCTGTGGATGCCGATACTTGTCGCGCGCCGCCAGAGCGGGCGTGCGGTGCTCGTCGGCAACGGCTTTGGCCAGCGCGGCGTCTTTGGCCAGCGCGCCCGAGAGCGGCAGGGCTGTCAGCAGCGCGGCGGTGAGCAGTCTTCGAATTCTCATTGGCGACTCCGTGGATGATTTCCCCTGCAGGCGTGCGAATGTATCAAACTGTCGCCCGATGCATCCGACTACAACGTCCGGACAACGCATGCGGGCCCAGGTTCCTTGGGTAGTGGCATGGATATTTTGCAGCGCAATCCGTGCTGCATCCGCCGACTCGCCGCTGCGCCTCGACGACTGTCGTCTGGAGAGCGCTGCCGGCGGCAGCGTGGCCGCGCGTTGCGGCTGGTACACGGTGCGGGAGAACCGGGATGACCCGCACAGTAAAGAATTGCAACTGCACGTCGCGGTCATTCCGGCGCTGCGCCTGAAACCCGCGGCCGATCCCCTGTTCATCCTGAGCGGCGGTCCCGGACAGGCCGCCAGCGATTTCTATCTGAGCGTCGCTCCCGCTTTCGCACGCATCCGTCGCGATCGCGACCTGGTGCTGGTGGATCAGCGCGGCACCGGGCGCTCCAACCGGCTCGATTGCGCGCTGCCGGACGATTCCGAATTCACGACACTCGATCCGCAGAAGCTGCAGGCGATGGTGCGCGAGTGCCGCACCTCGTTGCCGGGCGATCCGCGCTATTACACGACCAGCATCGCCGTGCGCGACCTCGACGATGTTCGCGCCGCGCTCGGCTACGCAACAGTGAATCTCTACGGGATCTCGTACGGCACGCGAGTCGCACAGCACTACATGCGTCGCTATCCGGGCCGCGTGCGCGCGGCGATCCTCGATGGCGCAGTGCCCGCGGAGGTTGCGCTTGGACCCGAGGTCGCGATCGAAGCGCAGCGCGCGATCGACAGTGCCTTGCAGCGCTGCGCGCGAGACACGGATTGCGCTCGCCAGTTTCCGGAGATTCCCGCGCAGTTCACGGCGCTGCGGGAGCGCTTGAGCAAGGAGCCCGTGACGGTCTCGATTCCGCATCCGGTGACGGGATCGCTCACCACGACCAGGCTGGACGCTGCGCGCCTGAGCGCCGCGGTCCGCTTGTTGACCTACGCCGATGAAACGGTTTCGACGCTGCCGCTGCTGATCCACGAGGCGCAGTCGCTGCGCGAGCCGCAGGCATTGGCGGCGCAGTACTTGCGGGTCGAGAGCGACATCGAGGAGCAGATTGCCGAAGGCATGCACTTCGCCGTCGTGTGCAGCGAAGACGCGCCGCGCTGGGACCGGGAGCCCATCAGCGAGACAGCGCTCGCGAACACCTATATGGGCACTGCATTCATGAGCGGCATGCGCGCGGTCTGCGCGGAGTGGCCGCGCGGTCCGGTCGACGCGGATTTCGGCCAGCCGTTGCAGAGCGACGTGCAGACGCTGGTGCTGTCCGGCACGGACGACCCGGTGACTCCGGAGCGCTACGCGGCGCAGATCATGAAAGGGTTGAAGCACGGCAAACATCTGATCGCAGCCGGGCAGGGGCATGGGCAACTCGCGACCGGCTGCATTCCGCGGCTGACCGCGGAGTTCATCGCAGCCGGGACTGCCGCGGGGCTCGACGACGACTGCGTGCGCAACATCGGGCCGACGCCGTTCATGCTGTCGCGGAGCGCACCGGCGCCATGATCCGCGTCGAAGGGTTGAGCAAGAAGTTCGGCGCCGTGCAGGCTTTGAGCGATGTGTCGTTCGAGGCGCAGGACGGCCGCATCACCGGACTGCTCGGTCACAACGGCGCCGGCAAATCGACCACGCTGCGCATCCTGAGCACTGTGCTGCGCCCCGATGCGGGTCGTGCGGTCGTCGATGGGCACGACTGCCTGGAGCAGTCGCTGCAGGTCAGGCGCTCGCTTGGCGTGCTGCCGCACGCCAGCGGCTTGTACGCGCATCTCACCGGCCGCGAGAACATCCGCTACTACGGCAAGCTGCACGGGCTGAGCGGCGCGGAGCTCGATCGCAGCACGAACGAGCTGATCGAGCGCCTCGGGCTGGACGCGGTGGCCGGGCGGCGCGCCAAGGGCTATTCGCAGGGCGAGCGTCTCAAGGTGGCGCTGGCGCGCTCTCTCGTGCACCAGCCGCGGACGATCATCCTGGACGAGCCGACCAACGGGCTCGACGTCAATGCGGTTCGCATGCTGCGCGAGCTGATCCGTCAGCTGCGCGCATCCGGCCGCTGCGTGCTGTTCTCCAGTCACGTCATGCAGGAAGTTGCGGCACTGTGCGATGACATCGTGATCATCTCGCACGGCCGCGTCGTCGTGCGCGGCACGCCCGCGCAGATCCTCGCAGCGACGGGCGCAGCTGACCTCGAGGAAGCGTTCGTGCGCGCCGCGGACGGCGCTGTGCCCGCATGACCCGCGCAGTCCGCATCGTCTTCGTCAAGGAGATGCTGGAGAACGTGCGCGACCGGCGCGTGATCCTGTCGGCGTTCCTGTTCGGCGTGCTGCTGGCGCCGGTGATCTTCGGCCTCACGACTTCGCTCGCCTCGAAGCGCGCGGTGGAGAGCCAGGACAAGCCGTTGCGCCTGACGGTGTCGGGCGTCGAGCATGCGCCGAATCTCGTGCACTTCCTCGAGGAGAACGGTGCGCAGATCAAGGCGGTCACGCTCGCGGCGGACCAGGCGATGAGCGACGTGCGTGCCGGCCGCGAAGACCTGGTGCTGCTCATCGACGCCGAGTACGGCCGCAAGCTCCAGGCAGGCGAGCCGGCACCGCTCGATCTCGTCATGGACACCGCGAACAATCAGACCGGTGCGAGCGCGGAGCGCGCGCGGCGCTTGCTGCAAGCGTACGGAGGTCAGTTGGCGTCGCTGCGGCTGCTCGTGCGCGGCATCAGCCCTTCGGTGGTGCAGCCCGTCGACGTGCGCACGCTCGATGTCGCGACGCCGGCGGGACGCTCGCTGCTGATCCTCGGCATGATGACGTACTTCTCTTTCATGTCGATGCTGGTCGGCGGCTTCTATCTCGCAATCGATACGACGGCGGGCGAGCGCGAGCGGGGCTCGCTGGAGCCGCTGCTCGGCCTGCCGGTCAAGCGCGCCGAGCTGATCATCGGCAAGATGCTCGCGACCTCCGCGTTCATGTCGATCTCGCTGCTGCTGACGCTGACGGCATTCGGCGTCGTGATCCTGTTCATTCCGCTGGAAGCGCTCGGCATGTCCGCGAACTTCGGCCCGGGCGTGGTGCTGGCGATGTTCGCGGTGATGCTGCCGTTCGTGCCGCTCGGCGCGGGCCTGATGACGGCAGTGGCGTCGTTCACGCGCAGCAACCGCGAAGCGCAATCGTGGTTGTCGGTAGTGATGCTGCTGCCGATCGCGCCGATCATGTATGCAGTCGTGAACGGCACCAAGCCGAGCCCGGCGCTCATGACGATTCCCAGCCTCAGCCAGCATCTGCTGGCGACCAGCCTGATGCGCGGCGATGCGATTCCGCCGCTGCACGCGCTCATCTCGGCGGGGACGACGCTGCTGCTCGGCGCGCTGTTCGTCTGGCTCGCGATCCGCCTCTACAGGCGCGAAGCCCTATTGGGCTGACTCTGCAGGTACTTCTCGACCTTCAATTCCACGTTCTTCCGCAGGTTCATGTGGAACAGGTTGTAGTCGTAGATGTGGTAGTTGTCGCGGCCCATCGGGCGCGACCCGTAGTACTTCGAGTGGATCTCCTCGACCAGCAGCATGCCGCCGACGCACTGCGCATCGGCGACGCCGCTCTCGAGGATCGGCTGGGCGTCGACGAATTCCGGCGGCACTCCTTTGACGTCGGCGAGCGTGCCGGCGAAGGTGCTGGCGTAGGACACCCCGCCGATGTTCAATGACGCGTCAGCCGGCGCACCGTCCGTGCGCCAGGTCAGCGGATTCACGCAGATGCTCTTGCTCGTGTCGCCCCAAGAATCGGCATGCGGCCCGATGGCATTCCACGTCACCAGGCAGCCGATCTGCTCGGCCGATTGACACACCGGCACGTCGGGCACTGCTTTCGCGAGCGCTTCGCCGTCGATGCCGAAACCGATTGGATAGGCGGCAACGAGCCGCTCGCGCAGCGGCGTTCCCGTGATCCGCTTCTCCAGCAGCGTGCGCAGGTGCAGCGATCCCTGACTGTGCGACGCGAGGATGAACGGCCGGCCCTGGTTGTAGTGCTCGATGAAGTAGTCGAACGCGCGCTGCACGTCTTCGTACGCGAGCTGCAGCGCCGAGGTCCCGCTGCCCGACTTGTCCATGAAGGAATAGATCGTCGCCTGGCGATAGCGCGGCACGTAGACCTTGCAGCAGCTGTTGAACACCGAAGCCTGGCTGCGCAGCACGAACGTGTCGGTGAGCTGATTGGTCGCGGTGTCCTCGAGCTGCTGATTCCACGAGCCCGTGCCGAAGAACGTAGTCGGGTGCACGAAGAACACGTCGACCTGAGCGGTCGACTGCCGATCCTGCACGTCGCCGCCGGGTAGAACGTCCGCCGCATCCTGCCGGTCCGGCAACGCCGCCCAGCTGGTCGCGAGCGAATAGTCGGGCTCGGCCGGCGGTGCGGCTTCCGCGAAGCTGTGCGTCGGCTTGAGCCGGCCGAACGCAATCATCATTCCGATGCGGTCGCGATTGAGGAAAGCAGCGGCGCCGGCTGCGACGACGAGCACGGCGATGCCGATCAGGAGTTTCTTCATTTGTGGCGCGCCAGCCAGTCCACCATGGTGTTGCTCACGGTCTCCGCCGCGTCCTGCTGCACGAAGTGGCCCGCGCCGGGAAGGGTCACGATCGTGAGATCCTTCTCGACCCATTGCCACGTGCCGTTGAGCGCGCCGGGCAGCAACGCCTGGTCGTCCAGGCCGTGGAACATCAGCACCGGCACCTTGACCTTCGGGAACTGCACGTCGGCGGCCGGCGGCGGCGCGTCCGGCTGCGGATAGTTCGCCTTGTAGTAGTTGAGCATGCTCTCGAAGTCGGATTTGTTGAATGCCTCGAGATAGCGCGGCTTCGCCGCCGGATCGCGCACCCAGCCGGCGAGTCGCTCGGCTGTGAGCGCCTTGTGCGCATCGGGCTTCTGGAAGTTGAACGCGTACTCGCTGTTCTTCTTCTGCTGCGGGTTGGTGGCGATCTCGCGCGCGATGCCGGCCGGATGCGGCAGGTTGCAGATGATGAGCAGCCGGGTGATCTCCGGCTTGTACATCGCGACGTTCCAGGCGACGGCGCCGCCCCAATCGTGTCCGACGACGATCGCGTCCGTCTGCTTTTCCGCCTTCACGACCGCGGCGATGTCGCCGACCAGCAGCGGGATCGCATAGTTCTCGACGCCCTTGGGTTTGTCCGACAGATCGTAGCCGCGCAGATCCACAGCAGCGACGCGATAGTGATGATCTGCGAGCGCGCGCATCTGGTGTCGCCACGTGTACCAGAAGTCGGGAAAGCCGTGGATCATCACCACGAGCGGGCCTTCGCCCAGTACCGCGTAGTGGATCTTGACGCCGTTGGAGTCGGCATAGCGATGCTCGACCTGGTCCCAGACGTCCTGGGCGAGCAGCGCTTGCGATGTGAGCAACAGGCAGCCGAGCAGCAAGGCTTGGAGCGGTGCGCGCATTGGGTTCCCCAGGTCGAATCGTTGTCGGAGGGCGTCAATATACCGGTATTCTTCGCGCGTGCCCGAACTCTCAGTCGATGTCCTGCTGGTGCTCGTTGCCGCGTTCGCTGCCGGCCTGATCGACGCGATGGTGGGCGGCGGCGGGCTGATCCAGATCCCCGCGCTGTTCGCGGTCTATCCGAACGTGCCGCCGCCGACGCTGCTCGGCACGAGCAAATTCGCCGGCCTGTTCGGCACGCTCAGCGCCGTCGCACGCTACGCCCGCAAGGTAGTCATCCCGTGGCGAGCGCTGCTGCCGCTGGCACTCGGCGCGCTCGTGATGTCGGTCGGCGGCGCGCGGCTCGCGAGCGTCGTCTCGCCCGGCGTTTTTCGTCCGCTCGTCCCGATCATGCTGCTCGCGGTCCTGATCTATGTACTGTGGCGCAAGGATCTGGGCGGCGAGCACCAGCCTCGCGGGTTTTCCGGCTCGCATCATGCGGCCGGTGCAGCGCTGATCGCGGCGATCGGGTTCTATGACGGCTTCTTCGGCCCGGGCGCAGGGAGCCTGTGGATCTTCGTGTTCGTGCGCTGCTATGGCTACGATTTCCTGCACGCGGGGGCCGCAGCGCGCGCGGTGAACGTCGCGTCCAACGCGGCCGCGCTCACGTACTTCGCGGCACATGGACTGCTGCTGTGGCAGGTCGGCGCCGGAATGGCGATCTGCAACATCGCCGGCGCCGTGCTCGGCGCGCGACTCGCGCTGCGCGGCGGGAGCGGCTTCGTGCGGCAGGCGTTCATCGTGATCGTCAGCGCGTTGATCCTGCGAACGGCGTGGACTGCGATCCACGGCTAGAGTAGCTTTTCACGCGGACCCTTGCGCGGAGCCGACCATGTCACTCAAAGGCAAGACTCTGTTCATCACCGGCGCGTCGCGCGGCATCGGCCTCGCCATCGGCAAGCGAGCGGCCCGCGACGGCGCGAACGTAGCGATCGCGGCAAAGAGCGATCAGCCGCATCCGAAGCTGCCAGGCACGATCCACACCGCGGCGCGCGAAATCGAAGAGGCCGGCGGCCAGGCGCTGGCGATGCAGGTCGACATCAGGGACGAGAACGCGGTGGCGCAAGCAGCGAAACAGTGCGCCGAGCGTTTTGGCGGCATCGACATCGTGGTGAACAACGCCAGCGCCATCTCGTTGTCAGGCACGCTCGAAACGCCCATGAAGCGCTTCGACCTGATGTTCGGCGTCAACGTGCGCGGCACGTTCGTGACCTCGCAGGCCTGCCTGCCGTATCTCAAGCAGTCGGCGCAGGCCGGGCGCAACCCGCACATCCTGAATCTGTCGCCGCCGCTGAGCATGAAGGCGAAGTGGTTCGCGCCGCACGTGGCGTACACGATGGCCAAGTACGGCATGAGCATGTGCGTGCTCGGCATGGCGGAGGAGTTCCGCCCCGCCGGGATCGGTGTGAATGCATTGTGGCCGCGCACGGTGATCGCGACGGCGGCCCTGCAGGTGATCCCGATGGCCAACCCGAAGCTTGGGCGTACGCCCGACATCATGGCGGATGCGGCGCATGCAATCCTCACGCGCGATTCGCGCGAGTGCACGGGTAACTTCTTCATCGATGACGAAGTGCTGACGGGCGCGGGCGTCAAGGATCTGGATCGCTACGCGGTGACGCCGGGCAATCGCGACTTCCTGCCGGACTTCTTCGTCGATTGAGCCATGCGCGCAAGGTACGCCAATGCATCGACTGTTCCTGCTGCTCGCGGCGCTCGCGCTCGGCATTGCCGCGGCTGAGGCTGCGTCGCCCGTGCCGACCTCCGCATCCTGGCGAACGCTCGATGGCAAGCCGCCGCTGGTCATCGCGCATCGCGGCGCATCCGGCTATCGGCCCGAGCACACGCTGGCGTCGTACA
Organism: Steroidobacteraceae bacterium; assembly: GCA_036555785.1. Lineage (GTDB taxonomy): Bacteria > Pseudomonadota > Gammaproteobacteria > Steroidobacterales > Steroidobacteraceae > Steroidobacter. Next base: position 72,955 of record DATBKP010000169.1, on the reverse strand, counting down.
CGCTCGCGATCGAGATGGGCGCGGACTACATCGAGCCGGACCTGGAAGCGACCAAGGACGGTCATCTGATCGCGCGGCACGAGCCGTTGCTCGACGACACGACCGACGTGAAGTCGCATCCGGAGTTCGCCAGCCGCCGCACCACCAAGGAGCTCGACGGCAAATCGGTTACAGGTTTCTACGCCAGCGACTTCACGCTCGCCGAGATCAAGCAGCTGCGCGCGGTGCAGCCGAACCCGGCGCGCTCCAAGGAGTACGACGGCCGCTTCGAGATCCCGACGTTCGAGGAGATCCTGGACCTGGCGGAGCGCGAATCGAAGCAGCGCGGCCGCACCATCGGCGTGTACCCGGAGACCAAGCATCCGTCGTTTCATCTCGCACTGGGCCTGCCGCTCGAGCAGCGGCTGCTCGAAGCGCTGCGCAAGCACAAGCTGGATCGGCCGGACGGCCCGGTGTTCATCCAATCCTTCGAGAGCGCCAACCTGCAGTACCTGCGCGCGAAGACGAAGTTGCCGCTCGTGCAGCTGCTCGACGACGGCGCGTTGCAGTACGACTCAGCGGGCACACGCGTCGTGGGAGTAAATATTCCGCAGCATGGCGACCAGCGCGGCGGCGTGGCGCCGCAGAGTCTCGCGGACATCGCGAAGTACGCGAACGCCATCGGGCCGTGGAAGCGGCAGATCATGCGCGACGTAAAATCGCCGCAGCTGCTGCAGACGACGTTGATCGAGCAGGCGCACGCCGCCGGTCTGCGTGTGCACACGTACACGTTCCGCAGCGAGCCGGCGACGCTGGCGCCGGAGTATCGGAACGATCCGCAACTCGAGTACCGGCAGTTCTACGCGCTCGGCATCGACGGGGTGTTCTCGGACTTTCCGGACGCAGCACTCAAGGCGCGAAACTGAGCTCCCGCCACAACGCCGGCCACTGCTCGACCCAACAGCAGCGGTGATCGTAGTCGTCCAGGATCTTCTGCTGCGCTCGGGGAAAGCGGGCGAAGTAGGCAGCGGCGGTGGCAGGTGGCACGTCCGTGTCGCGGGCTCCATATAAATGTGTCTCCGGCCAGGGATGCGCAGCGGTGCTGGCGGCCGGATTCAGCGATCCGAACAGCGGCAGGTAGCCGTGATGCTGGGTCCACGCGGTCGTATCGAGGTTCGCGCCGATCGTGACGACCCCGGCAACGTTGTCGAGCCGCTCGCCGATCAACACAGCCAACGCGCCACCGCCGCTATAGCCGACGAGCAGCACTTTCCGCGCGTTCGCGCGGCGCGCCGCCGTCCGCACAGCTTCGGCCATGCTCGTTACGATCTCGTCGGAGTAGCGATCGACCGTCCACCGTTCCGGCGTGCAGCGCGGCCCGGTCATTTCCTGGTAACACGGACGACTGACATAAGCCGCGGGCGGCGGCGTCTGCCCGAGCAACTTCAATGCAAGGGGATCGCCGGTCGTCGGATCGAGGCTCGGTTGCATGCCGCCGTACCACGGCACACCGTCGCCTTCGATGAAGATCGCCAGCGGCGCATCGTTGGGGCCCGCAGCGCTGCGCATGTACAGCAGGCTGCGGAAGCCGCCGGCCTCCACCACGCTGCGATCCAGGCCGAGCGTGTCCGCCAGCCTGTCGATGCGCGTGGCGTTGCTCGTGCAACCGGCCAAAAACAGGGCCAGAAACCAGGGGGCTCGACGGTGCATGGCAACGATTGCGACGCGCATCACAACGATTGTCAACGGCCCCGGGCACAGTTCTCCCTTCCTTGCGACGCCCCGGATCACTGGTACTTACGGGCGTTGCTGCTCACGGAGCAGGGCTGTTAGATACACTGCGAAGCCTCGGTCCGCCGCTGACCCGGTGGCCGAAGCCCGAACAGACGAATCAATAAGACCCGGGAGATAGGCCATGTTCGTTCGCTCGCTTGCCCGAGCAAGCACGCTTTTCAGCACCCTCGTCGTTGCGCTGTTCGCCGTCTTCACGACCACCGCGCACGCTGCCGCACCGATATTCACCGGCAGCCCGATCCAGGCGCAGTTCGTCAACGCGCGCGTCATCATCAATCTCAAGCAGCAGAACGTGCTGAGAGGCGGTCCGCCGGTCAACGTCAGCGTCGGCCTGATCACGGTCGACGGTCAGCAGAGCACCCTCGTCGGCGTTACCAACGCGTCGCAGTTCGGCGTGTGTCTGGCGGTCGAAGACGAGGGATTCGACCCTGCCGTCAACAACGTCGTGCAGGTGGTGCTCACGGCTACCAACGGCCAACAGGAAGCTGCGACCGCAACGGTCGATGTCGTGCGGCAGACCGGGCCGGTCGTCGATCTGCAGGACCCGGTGCAGGCCAACGCGTGCTTCGATCCGAACTCGCGACCGACGGCCAATGCCGGTCCCGACCAGACCATCAACGACATGGACGGCCAGCAGAACGAGACCGTCACGCTCGACGCTTCGGGCTCGAGCGATCCGGATCCCGGCACCGAGCTGACGTATTCGTGGTCCGATCTCAGCAATGACGTCGCACTCGGCACGACCAATTCACCGACCCTGCAGGTGCAGCTCGCACCGGGCGTGCACAACATCCAGCTGTTCGTCAGCGACGACTCCGGCGACGTGGAGGGCGGCGGCACTGCCATCGACGATCTGACCGTCACGGTCAATGCGCCGCAGGTCCCCACCGCCAGCGCCGGTCCGGATCGCGACATTGCGGACTCCGACGGCCAGCCTGGCGAAAGCGTGACGCTCGACGGCACCGGCTCGACCGATCCGGACGGCACGATCGCCACGTATCAGTGGTTCCGCATCATCGGCGGCGAGCAGCAGGATCCCCTGGGCACCGGCGCGACGCTGACGGTCACGCTGCCCGACGGCAGGAACGACATCCTGCTGGTCATTACGGACAACGCCGGCATCACTGCTTCGGACACCGCGGTGATCACGATCGCGGAGGCGACGGCAACGACTCTCTCCGAGATCCCCGGCCTGACGCCGAACCAGCTGAGGATGGCGCAGAAGCTCGACGGCATGTGCAACGCGCTGCTGCAACTGCAGAACAGCGAGTCGCCGCTGACCGCCGACCAGACCGACCTGCTCGCGAAGTGCAACGGGATCCGCAACCGCACCGCCACCAACGGCGTCGCGGAGCAGATCAACGCGATCCAAGAGCTGATCCCGGACGACTTCGCGGTCGCGCGCACGCAGACGCTGCTGTTCGCGAACACGCAGTACGTGAGCGTGATGGATCGACTCATTGCGCTGCGCGGCGGCGCGAAAGGCCTGAGCCTCGCCGGTTTGAACATCATCGTCGACGGCAAGATGGTGCCGCTGGCGCAGCTCGAGGACATGGTCAAGAAGTTCTTCGGCGGCGGCGCCAGTGCTGACGGCAAAGGGGCCGACGAGCCGGGCGGGTTGCTCTCTGACAAGTGGGGCTTGTGGGCGCGCGGCAACTTCAGCTTCGGCGAGAAGGACGCCAGCGCGACCAGCCCCGCATTCGATGCCGACCAGTGGGCGTTCGTGGGCGGCCTCGACTATCGGCTCTCGGACAAAGCGGTGATCGGCGGCGCGCTGTCGTACGGCTCGTCGAGCGTCGATTTCAAGGGCGACGACGGTGCGCTCGATACCGACTCCTTCTCCGTGTCGCTGTACGCCTCGGCGTATGCGGCGAAGAACTTCTATTTCGACGGCATCGTCAACGTCGCCAACTCCAGCTACGACGCCAATCGCAACATCACGTACGTCGACGGCACCGGGCTGGTGACGGCCGATGCCACCGGCGATACCGACGGCATGACGCTGAGCGGCGGCCTGTCGATGGGTTACGACTTTCTGGCCGGCGGGCTGACGATTTCACCTAACGTCGGCTTCTTCTACATCGACACCACCATCGACGGCTTCACCGAGAAGAACGCCGGCGGCCTGAATCTGATTTATGACGAACAGAAGTTCAAGTCGATGACCGGTAACGTGGGATTGCGACTCACGTACGCGTGGAACGTGTCGTGGGGTGTATTGTTGCCGCATCTGCGCGCGGACTACGTGCGCGAGTTCGAGAACGACGTCGACGTGTTCGGCGTACGCTTCGCGGCCGATCCGAACGCGGCGAGCACGCCGCCGGTGCTGGTGGCGACCGACAATCCGGACCAGTCGTACTGGCGGCTGGCGGCCGGCTTCTCGGCGCAGTTCAAGCACGGCGTTTCGGGCTACATCGAGTATCAGCGGCTGGAGAGCTTCCAGTTCATCAGTTTCCAGGACGTGAGCCTGGGCTTGCGCTTCCAACGCAGTTTCTGAGGAAACACACTCCATGAAAGCGGTGCGGTTCACACGGGCATTCGGTCGCATGGCGCTGGTCCTGGCGCCGGCGGTGCTGGTCGTGGCTTCGGCAGCTGAGTCCGACAAGACTGCGGCCACGAAGGGTATGGTGAAGCGCTCCGACGTGGAGATCGTCGACTGCCTGTTGCCGGGCCAGGTGCGCCAGCTCGGCAACAGCACGTTCCTGTCGCAGCGCCGTCCGATTCGCACGACCACGGCCGAGTGCACGATTCGCGGCGGCGAGTACGTTGCCTACGATCGCGCGGACATCAAGCAGGCGCTGCGTATCTGGATGGAGACCGCGCAGGGCGGCGATCCGGAGGCGATGACCAATGTCGGCGAGATCTACGAGCGCGGCATGGGCGTGCCGCCGGACTATGCAGCTGCCGCCGAGTGGTATCAGAAGGCGGCCGACAAAGGCTATTCGCGCGCGCTGTTCAACCTCGGCACGATGTACGAACAGGGTCTGGGCGTGGAGCAGGATCAACTGAAGGCGTTGAACCTGTACCGGCAGGCCTGGGGCATCAAGGAGGACAACATCATCTTCGCGTCCGCCGCGCAGCGTGAGCAGGACGAGCTGCGCAAGCAGCTGGAAGAGGCGATCGCCGAGAAGGACTCGCAGCTCGGGTTGCTGCAGAAGCAGCTCAAGGACATGCAGGACAAGCTCGCCAGGCAGCCGGCCGGCGACAAGACGGCCGCCGACAACAGCAAGGAAGTCGAAGCGCTCAAGAAGTGGATTGCGCAGCTGGAGAACGACCGCAAGAAGAGCACCGAGCGTCTCGCCGGCATTCCGAAGACGCGCACGCCGTCGGGCACGACGGAGCTGACGCCGATTCCGCCGACCGCGGACGAGCGCACGCTGTCGGGCATCAACTTCGGCCGCTATTACGCGATCGTCATCGGCAACCAGAACTACCAGCAGATCGAGAGCCTGCAGACGCCGAAGTACGACGCGGCGCGCGCGGCGCGCATTCTCGCGGACAAGTACGGGTTCACCGTGCAGATCCTCGACGACGCCAACGACATCACGATGCTGAAGACCATCAACGATCTGAACGCGGTCCTGAAGCCCGAGGACAACGTGCTGATCTATTACGCCGGCCACGGCGCGCGCCTGAAGAGCGGCCAGCTCGAGAGCGGCTACTGGCTGCCGGTGAACGCGGACGCGCCGCCGGAAGACCGCTTCTGGGTACCGAACGAGCAGATCACCGGCCACCTCGGCCGCCTGGTCGCGAAGCGCGTGCTGGTCGTGGCGGACTCCTGCTACTCGGGCCTGCTGTCCACCGATCCGAGCTACCTGTTCCTGAACGACAAGGTCACGTACTCGAAGGAGTACATCAAGTTCAAGCTGCCGAAGCGCTCGCGGCTGCTGCTGTCCTCCGGCGGCGATCAGCCCGTGCTCGACGAAGGCGGCGGCAACAATTCCGTGTTCGCGCGCGCGTTCCTGGACGAGCTCGAAGGCAACCAGGGCATTCTCTCGGCGCCGGAGCTGTTCAGCCGTATTCGCAAGCGCGTCGAGATCGCGGCGACCAAGAACAAGTTCGTGCAGACGCCCGAGTTCAAGTCGATCAAGGGCGCGGGGCACGAGGTCGGCGACTTCTTCTTCGTGCCGAGGGCGAAGTCGGGTTGATATGATGGTCCCATGAAGGGACCGTTCGTCGCGATCATCCTGTGCGCCTGCTTCGGCTCGGCGGTCGCGGCCGACCATCCGCGCGCACGCGCACTCGGCATTCCATTCGACGGCACTCCGGGGGCGCTCAACGCGATCACTGACGTTGCGCCCGTAGCGGTCGGTTACACCACCCTGGTGGAGGGCGCCGGCGAGCACGCCGTTCGCACCGGCGTCACCGCTATCCTGCCTCGCGGTCGCGCTACGGTGGACAAGCCGGTGTTCGCGGGCATCTTCAGTCTCAACGGCAACGGCGAGATGACGGGGACGCACTGGATCGAGGAATCCGGTTTCCTCGAAGGCCCGGTGATGATCACGGGCACGCACAGCGTCGGCACGGTGCGCGATGCGGTGATCGCATGGCGCATCAAGCAAGGCAAACCGGACCCCAGCGGCTACTGGTGGTCGCTGCCCGTCGTGGCCGAGACCTGGGATGGCGACCTCAGCGATGCCAAGGCGTTCCCGGTGAAGGCCGCGCACGTCTTCGCTGCGCTGGACAGTGCGCGCGCCGGCGGCCCGCTGGCCGAAGGCAACGTCGGCGGCGGCACCGCGATGATCTGCCACGAATACAAGTGCGGCACCGGCACGAGCTCGCGCGTCGTGCAAATCGCCGGACAGCGCTACACCGTCGGCGTGCTCGTCCAGTCGAATTATGGCGTGCGCAGCGAGTTGCGCATCGCCGGCGTGCCGGTCGGCAAGTTCCTGCCCGCGGCGCGTCCGGACGCGCAGGACCAGGGATCGATCATCATCATCATCGCCACCGATGCGCCGCTATTGCCGCAGCAGCTGAAACGCCTGGCGCGCCGCGCGTCGCTCGGCTTGGCGCGCAACGGCAGCTATTCGGGCGACGGCTCGGGCGATCTGTTCCTCGCGTTCTCCACCGCGAACGCCGCCGTCAGCCAGGTGCAGAGCTTCGATGTGCACGCACTCGCCAACGCTCAGCTCAATCCGCTGTTTCTCGCGACCGTGCAGGGCGTGGAGGAAAGCATCGTCAACGCGATGGTCGCAGCCGAAACGATGACCGGCGTGAATGGCAGGACGGTGCCGGCCATCGACACCGGCGAGCTGCGCAAGATCCTGCAACGCTTCGATCGGCTGCAGCGCTGAGCGCGGCGGCTATTTCACGCGCTCGAAGACGCGATTACCGGTCCACTGCTTGCCGGCGACGGTCCAGCTCGGCGTCAGCGTGAGGCGATCGCCTGGGTTCGCTGCCGTGCCTCGATCCTGCGCCGAGATCGCGCCTGTCATGAGTGACAGCGCGCAAATGCAGAGCAGGCGAGCGAGCGCGGTCACAAGCGTTCGACCTGGCCGGTAGCGTCCCGACACAGGCGCGGCAAGTACTGCTGCGGAATGTCGGTTGCAGCATCGCTGCCCGCCGCATACCCGCAGCTCCATTCGATGCTGCCGTCCTCTGCCGCCGTCGGATGCAGCGACAGCGTGTGTCCGGCGATGCGCGGGTTAGCAGCGTTGCCGAAGCGGATCAGGATGGTGCCGTCGCTCACTTCGATGCCGCTCACGAAGCGTCCCGTGTAGTCGGCCTCCTCGAGTCCGGCGCTCGACAGGTCCGCCGGCCAGCTGCCCGACGCACCGTACGACTGCGCCACCGAAGCCTTGATGGGCGTCGACTGATTCAGTACCTCGGCCACCTGCGCACGGATCGTGTAGTCCTGGTACGCGGGGATCGCGATCGCGGCGAGAATGCCGAACCACGTGACGCCGATGACGCAGGCGATGGCAACGATGATCGGCGCGCCGCCGGACGCCGAGCCGATGAGGCGCTCGACCAGCGCCGCATGTGAAGGCGCAGTGAGCGCCATTTTCGCGATGCGCCTGCGGACGTGCCAGTGATACAACGCATTCGCGAACATCGGGAAGACGACGAACGCTCCCAGCAGCTGGGTCGACCAGCCGAGGATCGCCGCGACCGCCGGGCCTGCCATCACGCTGACGATGCTCATCAGCACCAGCACGGTGAACGGCCACAGGAAGAAATAGGCGAGTGCCGGCAGGTACATCCGCCGGTACAGCAGCCAGAAGAACGAAACGAAAAACGCCGGCCAGTTCCAGGAGACGAAGCTCGCGTTGGGCTGATCGAAGCGCTGGAACAGCGGCAGGTAGTAGCCGAGCTTCTTCTCGCCGACTACGGCCCGGTACAGCTCTTCGTATTGCGACGGGTTCGGTTCCATGGCGCTCCCCTCGTTATTGTTGTGCCCCCGGCGTCGATCATATTCGTCGCGCGCTCTGCGGGGCAATGCGGGCAGCGCGCTCGCGTGCCGCCAGTGCTTCGGCCCGTCTGGCGTAGAAGCGCAGGACAGTCTCCTCGAAATTGCCGATGAGCAGCGCCGCCACGCGCCCGGCATACCAGTTGAAGCGCGTGCTGACGCGATAGCTGATCGCGACGCGCAGCGCTGTCGTGCCGTCGGCGCGAGGATGCAGCGAGTACTCCGTGTCGGTGACATCGAAGTAGTGGCCGCCGACCCGCACGTGATCGTCGAGAGCGCGCGGCGGGAACGAGTCGGGCGTGAAGCGATTGAGCCAGCGCACGCGCCGGCACACTTGCCAGTCCGTCGCGACCTGGTCGAACTGGATTCCTTTGCCCATGCGGATATGCCGCAACAGCTCGCCGCTGTCCGTCTGCCCGGTGAAAGCCGACTCGGGGAGCGGCACCCCGATGCGATAGATCAGGCCGTCGTCCACTTCGCCCGGCCGGATCGCGGGCGCCGTCATGAGTTGATCCCAGATGTCGGCGGGCGTCGCCGCGACGATGATCGTGCGCTCGAGCGTGTGGATGGTCTGCGGCAGCGGCACGTGATGCTCGAACGCGCCAAGCAGCAGCGGCGCCAATGCACAGCAGTACATCGTGCGCCGCATCCAGCGCGTCCCGCGGAAAACTGCGCCGACGATCAGGCCCGCCAGTCCGCCGATGATTGCGAACATCGGGGTCGCGAGCAGCACGCAGATCAAGCCTTCGAGATGGACGAGAAATGCACCGATGGCGAACAGCGCATTCGCCAGTGCGCCCATCCAGAAGTAATAAGACCACGTGCGTCGGGCCTGAAGCTCCGCAACGTATACGCTCACGGCGCTGACAGCGATGGGTGCGAGCAGCGCGAAAGATCCGGACATCGTTTCGAAGGCTGCGCCGGGCTGTCCTGAATAGATCACGCGCAGCGCAATGCCGACGAGCACGCCGCCCGCCAGCGGCCACCACCATCGCGGCTTCAAGGAGATGCGGAATTCGTCAGCCACGCACGGATGCTAGCAGCCCGCTCGCAATGACTGTCTTTTCTGTTTGGTCGCGCGCTTCGCCGGATTCTGCGCGCTGCGAACGACGTTCTCTACCCGCCGCGGCCCACCATGCCGCCGCCGTCGATGACGATCGTCTGGCCGGTGATGAAGTTGCCCGCCGGCGAAGCGAGGAAGACTGCCGCGCCGGCGATCTCGTCAGGCTCGCCGATGCGCTTGAGCGGATAGATGCGCACGGTCTGCTGGTAGATCTGCGGATTCTCCCAGAGCGCCTTGGCGAAATCGGTGCGCACCAGGCCCGGCGCGATGCAGTTCGCGCGAATGTTCTTCGCACCCCATTCGACGCAGATGTTGCGGGCCAGCGCCATGTCGGCGGCCTTCGAGACGCCGTACGCGCCGATCACGGGCGTGCCTAGCAGTCCCGCGACGGACGAGATGATCACCACGGCGCCGCCGCCGCGCTCGGCCATCTGCGGCAGCACCATGTTGCTCAGCCAGAAGTTGCTGCGCACGTTGCTGGCCATGATCTTGTCCCAGGCGTCGTCGCCCATTCCCGCCATCGGTCCGAAGTAGGGATTGATCGCGGCGTTGCAGATCAGCGCATCGATGCCGCCCCACTTCTGGATCGCGGCGTTGACCAGCGCCTGCAGGTCTTCCTTGCGGCCGATGTTGCAGGCGTGCGCGATCGCTTCGCCGCCCTGGGCACGGATCGCGGCGACGACTTCCTCGCAGGCGTCGAGCTTGCGGCTCGACACCACGACTTTCGCGCCGTGCTCCGCCATGCGCTCGGCGATCGCGCGGCCGATGCCGCGGCTGGAGCCGGTGACGAGCGCCACTTTGCCGCTCAGGTCGAACAACGACGAGCCTTTCATCGGTACTTCTCCAGCTCCATGCGGCCGATCTGGTTGCGATGCACTTCGTCCGGGCCGTCGACGATGCGCATGGTGCGCGCGCTGGCCGCGATGTGGCCGAGCCCGAAGTCGGTGGTGACGCCGGCGGCGCCGTGCGCCTGGATCGCCCAGTCGACGACGAAGTTGAGCATCGCCGGCGCTGCGACCTTGATCATCGCGATCTCGCGGCGCGCGGCCTTGTTGCCGAGACGGTCCATCTTGTCCGCTGCATTCAGCACCAGCAGCCGGGACTGGTCGATCATGATGCGGCAGTTGGCGATGCGCTCCAGCCAGATCGACTGCTCGGCGATCGGCTTGCCGAACGCGACGCGCGAGGACAGGCGCTTGCAGATGCGCTCCAGCAGGCGCTCCGCCACGCCGATGTTGCGCATGCAGTGATGAATGCGGCCGGGACCGAGGCGCGCCTGCGCGATCTCGAAGCCGCGGCCTTCGCCGAGCAGGATGTTGTCGGCCGGCACGCGCACGTTCTCGAACACGATCTCCGCGTGGCCGTGCGGCGCGTCGTCGAACCCGAACACCGGCAGCATGCGCAACACCTGCACGCCGGGCGTTGCCATCGGCACGACGATCTGCGACTGCTGGGCGTGCTTCGCCGCGGTCGGATCGGTCTTGCCCATCACGATGAGCACTTTGCAACGCGTGTCGCCCGCGCCGGACGACCACCACTTGCGGCCGTTGATCACGTAGTCGCCGCCTTCGCGGCGGATGCTGGTCTCGATGTTGGTGGCGTCGGACGAGGCCACCGCGGGCTCGGTCATGCAGAACGCCGAGCGGATCTCGCCGTCGAGCAGCGGCTTCAGCCAGCGCTCCTTGTTCGCCGGCGAAGCGAAGCGATCGAGGATCTCCATGTTGCCGGTGTCCGGCGCCGAGCAATTGAACACTTCGCCGGACCATGCGACGCGGCCCATGACCTCGCACAGCGGTGCGTACTCGAGATTCGTCAACCCGGCGCCGTTCGCCGAGTGCGGCAGGAACATGTTCCACAGGCCCGCGGCACGCGCTTTCGGCTTGAGCTGCTCGATCTGCGGAATCGGTTCCCAGCGCGCCTTGCCGTCACGCTGCGCAACCAGCTCGGCGACCGCCTGTTCCTGCGGATGAATGTGCTCGTCGAAGAACGCCTCGAGGCGCGCGATCAGCGCTTTGACTTTGTCGGTGTGCTCGAACTGCATGGCTCCCCCCTGGCTCGCGGCGATCATAACGAAGCACCTGCACAGGTGCGAAAGTCGTAGTGCAGCGTGGAACTTGCGACCAATTTCCCTGTTCGGGCGCTGCGTGCAGCATGTAGGTCCGCGCAGCCCATATGTAAAGCCGGGAACCCGCGCCTGCTGCGACGGTCCATTGTCGTAGCGAGGACGCAGCATGTGACGGGCCGCGCAGTTCGCAGGAAAAACAGGCGTTTTTCTGCATCCGTCGCTAAATGACGGCAGTAGAGAGTCGATATTACAGACGTAGGGCCAGGAACCACGATTTGGGTCAAGCGTTTGTTGAGCGTGACGTGAAAAGCGGAGCGAGCATGAAGACCAAAGACGGCTGGCGAGGACATCTGCGCGACTTGGTGAGTGCGAGTCTCGATCCCGTCGTGTACGCGGTGCAGTGGGCGCACGATCCGCGCTGCCTGCAGCGTGGCCACGGACATCGGCGCGTCGGCGCCTACGTCACGAGCCCGGCTCCCGTTTGCAGACTGTGGTCCGTTACGTCGCGCCGCGACTGGCGCTGAGTTCTTCGCTGCGCTGATTGCAGCACTGATTTTTCCCGGGGTTTCGACCGGATAATCGCCCCGCCCTCCACACCGCGCAGCGCTAGCCTGCGCACATGTTCACCGCCTTCTTCACCGGACCGCGCCGGCCGCGGCCAGGCCCTCATTGCACGATCGAAGACCGGCTGCGGCGGCTGCTGCAGTCTGGCTCCCTGCACCCTCATCGCTTCAGTGCGCGCTGCGAGATCGGTCCGTTCGTCGTTGCAAACGTCTGCCGCGAGCGCTCGCTGGTCGTCGAGCTGCTCGCGCAGGCTGAGCAGCGCGAGCGTCAGCAGCAGCGCGCCGTGTTCCTGGCGGAGCTCGGCTACACGGTGCTGCGCATCTGCCCGCGCGAGCTGTGCCGCCATCCGCGGCGAGTGCTGCGGCGGGTGCGGGCGGCGCTGCAGCCAGCCGGCCGGTGAGAGGGAACCGTGCAACAGGGCATGGCATTGAGTCCATTATTGGAGTATCTTCGGGATAACTCCATTACAGGACCCAACCTGATGTTGCAACCCCGTCATGCCGCCGGCCAGCCCGACCTCGATTCCGAGGAGCTCGGCTCCACCGCGCTCACGGCGTTCTTCAACATCACGCAGCGCTGGGGCCTGAGCGCCGAGGAAGAACGCACGCTCCTCGGCGCGCCGCCGCGCTCCACCTTCTTCAAGTGGAAGAGCGAGCGCGCCGCGCGGCTGTCCGCCGACACCGTCGAGCGCATCAGCTACGTAATGGGCATCTACAAGGCGCTGCGCATCCTGCTGCCCACGGCGGAAGCGGCGCATGCCTGGGTCAAAAAGCCCAACAGCGGCTACGCCTTCGCCGGCAAGTCCGCCCTGGAGCGCATGCTGGGCGGACGGGTCGTCGACCTCGCCGACGTGCGCCGCTACCTGGACGCCGAGCGCGGCTGACGCCGGGACATGTCAGAGCCCCGGGCCGTCAGCCTGCGCTGGCACAGGATCTACCGGGTCGTCGCCGCCCGCCATCCGCCGATCAACGTCTTCGAAGACATCGTGGGTGCGCGCCAGCTGGACATGGCCTGGCACATCGAAGGACTGACCAACGACCGGCTGCGCGACGAAAGCGGCGTGGCGCCGCTCATCGCCGACGCGGATCGCGTGCACGGTCACGGCGCGAGCATCGTCATGGCGCCATTCACGCACCTCGGCCGGCCGAGCCGGTTCAGCGACGGCGCTTACGGGGTGTACTACGCGGCGCGCTCGCTCGAGACGGCCGTGCGCGAAACGGCTTTCCACCGCGGCCGCTTCCTCGCGGCGACCAACGAGCCGCCTTGTGAAGTCGACATGCGCGCGTACGTGGGACGACCGGTGAAGCCCTTTCTCGACATCCGCGGCGCGCGCTACGCAGCTCTGCACCATCCGGACGATTACGCGACCCCGCAGAAATTCGCGCAGCCGCTGCGCGAGAAAGGTCACTGGGGGCTGGTCTATCGCAGCGTGCGCCACGAAGGCGGCGAGTGCATCGCTGCGTTCAAGCCGCAAGCCGTGAGCATTCCAATGGCCGGCGCTGCACTCGCCTACGTCTGGGACGGCGAGCGCGTGAACAAGGTGTACGAGAAGTCGGAAGTGCTGTTCGAGCTGTAGACCTACCGGTATCTCGCCATGATCTTGTCGAGGCCCTTGGCGCCCGGGCTCAGTTTTTCGTACGGCAGCTGGTTGATCGGCGTCGCGGTGGTCTTGTTGACGTCGTGGAAGTCCGCGCCCGCTTCGTCGATGTAGATCAGCCCGGTGACGTATTCGCCCTGCGCCAGCTTGTCGCGCAGATACGTGTACGCAGCCGCGCGATCGGTCGGGTTGTAGCTCGGGTCGAGCTTGCGTAGCAGGATGCGGCTGCCGTCGTGCAGCGTCACCGGCATCGCTTCGCCCGCAGCGTACTGGGTGGTGATCTCCTGTGCGGGCGCGACGAAGTCCGCGTGCACTACCTCGTCGTAGTGATCGCGCACGAATTCGTAGCTCTTGGTCGAGCCCTCGTGATCGTTGAAGGTCACGCATGGCGAGAGCACGTCGATGAGGGCGAAGCCCTTGTGCTTCAGCCCCGCGATGATCAGCGGCACCAGCTGCTCCTTGTCGCCGGAGAAGCTGCGAGCGATGAACGTGCAGCCGAGAGTCAGCGCCGCGAGCACCGGATCGACCGGCGGCTGCAGGTTTTCTTCGCCCTTCTTCGCCTTCGAGCCGATGTCGGCGGACGCCGAGAACTGTCCCTTGGTGAGGCCGTACACGCCGTTGTTCTCGATCATGTACAGCATGTCGAGGTTGCGGCGGATCGCGTGCGCGAACTGGCCGAAGCCGATCGACAGGGTGTCGCCGTCGCCGGAGACACCGATGTAGTAGAGGTCGCGGTTGGCTGCGATCGCGCCGGTTGCGATCGACGGCATGCGGCCGTGCACGGCGTTGAATCCGTGCCCGCCGCTCACGAAGTACGCAGTCGTCTTGGACGAGCAACCGATGCCGGACAGCTTCGCGAGCTGCTCGGGGCGCATCGACATCTGCCAGCAGGCTTCGATGATCGCCGCGGTTACGGAGTCATGGCCGCAGCCGGCGCACAGCGTCGACATGCCGCCTTCGTAGTCGCGACGCGTCAGACCCAGCTCGTTGCGCGGCAGGGACGGGTGGGCGACCTTCGGTTTGACGATGAAGCTCATAAGAAGGAAGTGGCTAACGGATGGCGGTTAATGGAGGGCTGACGCGCTGCTGCAGCTCGGCGGCGATGGCCTCGACGATCTCCGTCGAGGACATGGGCAAGCCGTTGTAGTGCAGGATCGAGCGCAGCTTCGACTTCTCGACCGCGGTTTCCAGCGTCAGCAGGCTCTTCAGCTGCGCGTCGCGGTTCTGCTCGATTACGAACAGCAGCGAGTGCGAGGCGAGGAACTCCTCGACTTCCTGTCCGAACGGGAAGGCGCGCACGCGCATGTAGTCGAGCTGCAGGCCGCGGCGCTTCAGGATGTCGAGCGCTTCGTGGATCGCGCCGTCGCAGCTGCCGAGCGACACGATGCCGACATCGTGCGAGCTCTTGCCGGCGAACGCCGCTTTCGGCACCAGCGTCTTCGCCGTATCGAATTTCCGGCGCAGCCGATCGAGCACGATCTGGTATTCGGTCGCATCCTCGGTGTAGCCGCCGTACTGCGTGTGGCCGGAGCCGCGCGTGAAGTACGCGCCCTTCGGATGCACCCCGGGCAGCGTGCGGTAAGTAATGGCGTCTCCGTCCTTGTCGACGAACCGGTAGAACTTGTCGAGCTGCTCGATCTGTTCCTTCGTCAGCACCTTGCCGCGGTCGGGGCGGTAGCTGTCGTCCCACTGCAGCGCCGGGCACATCCAGTCGTTCATGCCGATGTCGAGGTCCGACATCACGAACACCGGGGTCTGCAGGCGCTCGGCGAGGTCGAATGCTTCGACCGACATATAGAAGCATTCTTCCGGGCTGTTCGGAAACAGCAGCACGTGGCGCGTATCGCCGTGCGAGGCGTAGGCCGCGAGCAGCAGATCGCACTGCTGCGTGCGGGTCGGCATGCCGGTCGACGGCCCGACGCGCTGAATGTCGAAGATCACGGCTGGCACCTCGGCGTAGTAGGCAAGGCCAATGAACTCGTTCATCAGCGAGATGCCCGGGCCGCTGGTCGGCGTGAAAGCGCGCGCCCCGTTCCACATGGCGCCGATGACTGCGCCGATCGCCGCCAGCTCGTCCTCGCACTGCACGACGACGAAATTGCGCTCGCCGGTCGTGGGATCGACGCGCCATTTCTGGCAGAAGCTGCGGAACGCATCCATCAGCGACGTCGACGGCGTGATCGGATACCACGCACCGACCGTCGCCCCCGCATACATGCAGCCGAGCGCGGCAGCGGTGTTGCCGTCGATCATGATGTGGTTCGCCGTCTTGTCCATGCGCGCCACGCGCAGCGGCAGCGGACACTGGAAGTGCTCCTTGGCGTAGTTGTAGCCGATCTCCAGCGCCTTCACGTTCGACTCGAGCAGCGACTTCTTGTTCGCGTAACTCTCGCCGAGCAGCGCCCGCATGATGTCCAGCTCGATGTCGAGCAACGCCGCCAGCGAGCCGGCGTACATGATGTTCTTCAGCAGGATGCGCGAGCGCACGCCCTGGAAGGTCTCGTTGCACATGCGCGCGAACGGCGCGCCGAGGATCGTGATGTCGTCGCGCTTGAGCAGCGCAGGACGCGGCCAGGTCGAGTCGTACAGGAGGTAGCCGCCCGGGCTCACTTCCTTGACGTCCTTCGCGTACGTCTCCGCGTTCATCGCCACCATGACGTCGACGCGACCGGAGCGCGCGACGTAGCCCTCGCGCGTCACGCGGATCTCGTACCAGGTCGGCAGGCCCTGAATGTTCGACGGGAAGTAGTTCTTCCCCATCACCGGGATGCCCATGCGGAAGATGGACTTCATCAGCAGCGAGTTCGCGCTCGCCGAGCCGGTGCCGTTCACATTCGCGAGCTTGATGACGAAGTCGTTCAGGCGGTCTTGCGCGTCTGCTGCGTGGAGCATGGAGGAGTCTCGTCGCTCGCGTAGGGGATCTGGATCTTGGATTTCTGCATGTCCCACGCCGCCGTCGGGCAGCGCTCGGCGCACAGGCCGCAGTGCACGCAGACATCCTCGTCTTTGACCATGACGCGGGCGGTCTGTTTCAGCGGGGCGGAAATGAACAGCGGCTGCGTAACGTTGCGCGCCGGCGCTTTCAGCCGCGGTCGCAGCTCTTCTTCGGAGCCGTTCGCAGTGATCGTCAGGCAATCGGTCGGGCAGATGTCGATGCAGGCATCGCACTCGATGCAGTCCTTCGCTGTGAACACCGTCTGCACGTCGCAGTTCAGGCAGCGCTGCACTTCGGCGACGGCCTGCTCCGCCGTGAAGCCGAGCTCTACCTCGATGTTCACCTTCTTGAAGCGCTCTTTCAGGTCGACGTGCGGCATCAGCCGGCGCTCGACCGGGTTGTAGTCGTTCTTGTACGACCACTCGTGCAGGCCCATCTTGCGGCTCGACAGATTCAACAGCGGCGGCAGCCGCTCGCTCACGCTCTGCCCCTGGCAGAACTTGTGGATCGAGATGGCGGCCTGGTGGCCGTGCTCGACCGCCCAGATGATGTTCTTCGGGCCGAACGCCGCGTCGCCGCCGAAGAACACTTCCGGCCGCGTCGACTGGTACGTCACCTTGTCGACCTTCGGCACGTGCCACTTGTCGAATTCGATGCCGAGATCGTTCTCGATCCAGGGGAAGGCGTTCTCCTGGCCGATCGCCAGGATCACGTCGTCGCACGGGAAGAACTGCTCGCCGATGACCCGCTCGGCGGTGATGCGACCCTTGGCGTCGAGGTCGTACTCCATCTTGTCGAACAGCATGCCGGTCAGCCGGCCACCCTCGATCACGAAGCTCTTCGGCGAGTGGTTGACGACGATCTCGACGTTCTCCTCTTCGGCGTCTTCCAGCTCCCACTCGGAAGCCTTGAAGAAGCCGCGCGGCTTGCGCGCCATGACCTTCACGTCGTTCGCGCCGAGGCGCAGCGAGGTGCGGCAGCAATCCATCGCGGTGTTGCCGACGCCGATGATCAGCACCTTGCGGCCGATCGACTTGACGTGATCGAACGCCACCGACTCGAGCCAGTCGATGCCGATGTGGATGTGCTGCTGGACCTCGGCAGAGGCGCGGCGGCCGGGCAAGTCGAGGTCCTTGCCTTTCGGCGCGCCGCTACCGACGAAGACTGCGTCGAACTCTCCCGTTGCGAGCAGGTGCTTCATGCTCGTCACCGGCGAGCCCAATCGCAGGTCCACCCCCAAATCGACGATGTAGCCGATCTCTTCCGCGAGTACTCGCTCAGGCAGGCGGAAGGACGGAATGTTGGTGCGCATGAGGCCGCCGGGCGTGCCCCACTTCTCGAAGATCGTGACTTCGTAGCCGAGCGGCATCAGGTCGTTGGCGACCGTGAGCGAGGCCGGGCCCGCGCCGATGCACACGACGCGCTTGCCGTTCTTCTGCTTCGGCGCGCGCGGCAGCCGGTCGCTGACGTCGTCGCGATGATCGGCAGCGACGCGCTTCAGGCGGCAGATCGCCACCGGCTCGGCTTCGACGCGCCCGCGGCGGCACGCCGGCTCGCACGGGCGGTCGCAGACGCGGCCGAGAATGCCGGGAAAGACATTGGATTCACGGTTGACCATGTAGGCCTCCGTGAACTGACCTTGCGCAATCAGCCGAATGTATTCGGGGACGTCGGTATGGGCCGGGCAGGCCCATTGGCAGTCGACTACGCGGTGATAGTAATCAGGATTTCCAGTATCGGTCGGTTCCACCGTTACTCAGTCCTCGCCTCGCTGTTGGCGCAGTGCTGAAAGACGGCAAGCCTATACCCAACTGCCGACCGCGGCTAGTTCACTCGCACCCGGAACCTGACCTCGAAGTACGGATTTCCCGCGCCGCTCGCGGCCGCCATCGTGCCTTTCGGGCGCACTCTTATATGCGTCACCGCCGGATCGCAGCCGTTGGCGTTTGCCACGGGCGTGTAGGTCCAGGTCGTGCCGCCATTGTTGGAGAACTCCACGTCGTCGGCCGCGTTGCCCAGCCCCGAGAACGTGTACGTCAGCGTGCTGGTCGGCGTGCCGTTGCTGAAGGCGACCGGTCCGGAGCCGGCAGCACCGAGATCCTGAACGAAGAACGCGGTGTTGGCGGGTACCGCGTCGACGACCGCGACGGTGTTGGCATCGACGGTGCCGGCGCCCTGGTTGGTGACACGCAGGGTATAGACCTCCATGGCGCCTGGGATGCTCTTCGGGTTGGTGGAGTTGTTGAGCGGGTCGCTCAGTACCGAGACCGACTTGAGATGCGTCAGCGTCGGACCGGAGGTGACGGTGACGTTACCGCCGAACTCGGACGTCTGGCCGCTGAGCGTCGCAGTGCTCGTCAGCACCGAGCCGATGCTCACGCCTGCCGGAATCGTCATGCGGAACGCGAAGCGGTTGGTGGTGTCCGTGCCCTGCAGAAGGCCGTTGATTGCCGCCGGGCCGTACGTCCCGGTGGTGGCGAGCAGATCGCTGCCGCTGCCCTCGGTGAGGGTCGTCAGGTACGTGAGGCCCTCACCGAAACCGCTGGGGTCCGCCGGCGACTGCGCCGCGTACAGCTCGATCGCGCTGCCCGGCCGCGCGAAGCCGGTGATCGACAGCTCGCCGTTGGCGATGATCGCCGAGGCGATCACCGGAAAGTTCAGCAGGCCGTTCGGCCCGCTGTCCGCATCGTTCGCGTCGTTGATCGTGACGCCGTTCGGCGCGCCGAGCGTGTTCGGATCGCGCGTGTTCGGATCCAGGTCGATCGCGAGTCCGCTGGTCGCCGTGGCGCCGCCGTTGGAGCTGAAGCTGTTCTGGCTGATCGCCGTGCCGCTCGCATTCAGCAGCACCAGGCCCGGGCCGCCGTTGTTGAGCACGCGATTGCGCGAGAACACGACGTTGCTGCCGGTGTAGTTGTAGCCGACCATGCCGAGCCGCTCGGTCGAGGGGGTCGAGCCGGAATCGAAGCCGTTGTTCTGCACGGTGTTGTTCGCGACCTGGACGTTGGCGTACGAGTCGGTCGCCGCGCCGAAACCGAGCTCGATGCCGCCGCCGCGCTGGTCGCGCACGAGATTGGCGACGATCTGCACGCTGCTCGCGCCGTTGATCAGCAGGATGCCGTCGAAAGTGTTGGTGTGGCCGCCACTCGGGCGCGCCACTTCGTTCAGCGTCACTGTCGAGCCCGCTGCGCCGCCGTCGCTGCGTATCGCCGAGTTGTTGACCGTCACGAAGTTGTTGCGGATCGTCGCACCGCTCGCCGAGAACGCTATGCCGTACGCAACCGAGGAGTCGTCGGCGCTCGAGCCGGTCGCGGTCATGCCCACGAGATTGTTGCGTGCGGTGCCGGACACGCCCGACAACAGAATGTAGCCCTGGCGCAGCGCGAAGCCGACGATCGTCTGCGTGCTGCCGCTCAGTGTCAGCGCCGTCGCGCTCGCCGCGCAGTTCAGCTGCACTTCCGGACGCTGGAACAGCGGCAACGAGATGCCATCCACGCCGACCGAGCCGCCGGTACCGACCGTGCCGCTGTTCGTGTTGCCGATGTTGACCGTCTGCGTCGTTGCGTCGAGCCGCGTACTCGCGCCGGTGAGCGTGGGGAGTGCGGCCGCCAGCGTGATCGTCGCGACGCCGCTCGTCAGCGCGGTGCTCGGGATCATGAAGATGCTGGACTCGGAACCGGACGGCAGCGTCGTGGTCGAGCCGTCGAGCTGTCCGCTGCCGGCCTGCGTCAGCGAGCCTTCGCCGCCGATCGCGTTGGAATTGATGACGAACTGTCGCAGGTTGCCCTGGCACGGATAGAAGGTGCTGCCCGATCCGGAGGGCGTGCAGCTGGCCGCATCGCGCGTGTTCACGACCGTGTCGAAGTTGAAGCCGAAGTCGATGCCGCTGACGGTGGCGCCGCTGGTCGCGGGCGCGACGGTCGTGATCGACTGCGCTGCCTGCGCGGCGGTGTTGAGGTTGCTGAAGCTGCCGGTGCTCTGCGCGGCATCGCTCAGCGCCGGATTCTCGCCGCCGACCTTGTTGGTGACTGCTGTCGCGGAGCCGCCGGACGCATCTGTGCGGAAGGTCTGCACCGGAACGCAGGTCGTGCACGTGCTGCCGCCGGTGCGCGCCGAGCGCACCGAGCCGTTGACGACGCGCACGATGACGACGTTGCTGTTGTTGCCGCTGCTGATGCTGTACTGGCCGTTCGTGTCGGTCGTGTCGAAATCGATGAAGTTGCCGTTGCTCTGCCGGTACAGCTCGACCCGCACACCGGCGAGCGGCTGCCCGCCCGAGCTGGCCAGCGAGCGGCCCGCGCCGCCGCCGTAGTTGCGGTCCTCGAACACAGTGCCGCTGACCGTGGCCGCACCGACCTGGCCGGCGCACGCCAGCGCCAGCCCGATGAAGGCCGCTCGCCGAAGAATGTGGAATGCGCGCCGCGAGAACATCCCGCGCAGCCTAGATAACGCCGCCGCACGGGCACGTCGAGGCGTTCACAGTTTGACGCGGTTATGGAAAGGAGGGGTGTTGGAGTGAGAAGGAGGTAGTAAATCAGGGTGATGAAGGTGACGAAGGTGATGAAGGTGATGGGGCCGCGCATCACGTCCATCACGTCCATCACCCTTCCCCGTGCATACTTCTCGCGCACTCCCGTGCGCATCGCACACATTCCAGCGAACCGATGTCGCAGTGCGGATCCCGCGTCGCGCGCGGGATTTGACAGAAGAACGTCAAAAGCGCGATCCCTTCGTCACTTCCTCGGGAAACTTGAGCGCCGCAGCAACGAACTGCGACCGATCCCTCAATTCCGTATTGGGATTTGTCAAACATCGGCCCACGAAAGGAAACGCCCACTAGCGAGTGGAGGGGTCACATCAAGAACGATTGAGCAGCTGACGGCGCAAAGCGAGCAGCCCCCTCCGCACGTGTGCGGGCATGACCTCGAGGCACGGGGAGGGTTGGAATGGTCAAGGCTCATTGGTTGTCGTCGCTTGCAGTCGTCGCAGTGCTGGGCGCGCCGTTGGCGTCCCAGGCTGCCGGTACTGCAGCCGGCACGAACATTCAGAACACGGCGCAGGTCAGCTACACGGTTGGCAGCTCGACCGTCACCACCTCGTCCAATACCAGCTCGGTCACGGTCGCGGAGATCCTCGACGCGGTCCTGACGATCGCCGCGCCGACCGTCACGGTTGCGCCGGGCGCAACCGGCGAAGAGCTGGTGTTCACGCTCACCAACACCGGCAACGGCACCGAGACTTTCAATCTCACCGCGTTGAGCGCCGGCGTGGTCGGCGACGATTTCGATCCGACGCTGGCGACGCCGGCGATCTACTTCGACACCGACAACAGCGGCGACTTCTCCGGCGGCGACGTCGCCTTCAACCCGGGCGTGAACAATCCGGTGCTCGCCGCGAACGCGAGCGTGCGCCTCATCGTCGTCAACAACATTCCGGCCGGCGTACTCAACGGTAATCGCGGTCGCAGCCAGTTGACCGCCGCAGCGGCGACCGGCACCGGCGCGCCCGGCACACCATTCGTCGGCGCTGGCGACGGCGGCGTCGATGCAGTCGCGGGCACCACGGGCGGCGACGCGCAGCTGTTCGGCGAATACCTCGTCGCAGACGTGCAGCTCACCGCAGTGAAGTCGCAGACCGTCGTCGACCAGTTCGGCGGCGCGCGTCCGCTGCCCGGCGCACGCATCAACTACCAGGTCGTGGTCACCGCCAGCGGCAGCGGCAATGCCAACGCCGCGGCGTTCAGCGACCTCGTGCCCACGAACACGACCTACGTTGCCGGCTCGCTGCGTCTGAACGGCGCGGCGCTCTCGGACGGCGCCGACGCCGACGCCGGCACTTTCGTTTCCGCGCCCGCGCCGCAAGTGCGGGTCACCCTCGGCAATCTCACCGGCGGCTCCGGGCCGCAGACGATCGAGTTTGCCGTGACCATCAATTGAGATCGCTGACTACAGGAGAAGGGACGATGAACGGGAAGAAAACAGTTGTCGCTGCCTTGCTGCTGACGCTGACCGCAGGCGCTTACGCCGCCGACAAGGCGTGCGTGGAGCTGAAGACCAGCGCCGAGACCGAGCGCGAAGTGGTCGAGCAGGGCCAGAAGGTCAAGCGCCTGATGCCGGCCGGCAAGGTTCTGCCGGGCGACGAGGTCGTCTGGACCATCACGGCCACCAACGTCTGCAAGACGCCGACGGACAACGTGGCGATCGCCAATCCCGTGCCGGAGCACATGACGTACGTCAGCGGCTCCGCGATCGGCAGCGGCGCCGACGTCGCCTACTCGCTCGACGGCAAGGAATTCAAAGACGCCGGCGATCTCGCGATCCGCGCCGCCGACGGCACTTCGCGCGCCGCGCGCGCCGACGAGTATCGCGCGATCCGCTGGACCTACAAGAGCGCGTTCGCGCCGGGCGCGACTGCGTTCGTGCGCTATCGCGCGCTCGTGAACTAGAGCTGAGCAATGCGCCGCTGCGCGTCTGGCAAGGGCACGCGGCGGCATCGGGTTCTTCCTTGCCACTGTGTATCACTACGGAGATCTGCAATGACAATCGCAAGGCACGTCAAGCACGCTAGCCTCGCGCTGATAGCACTGTCCTCGGTCGGCGCGCTGCAGAGCGCGTTCGCGGTCGGCACGCCTTCGGGCACGACGATCAGCAACCAGGCGACGGTGGACTACAGCGTCGGCGGCGTGAGCCAAACCCAGATCACGAGCGCGGCAGCGTCGTTCGTGGTCGACAGCCGCATCGACCTCACGGTCAGCGAAGTCTCGGGCAACGCCACGCAGACTACGCCGGGCCAGAACAACGTGGTCGCGACGTTCCGCGTCTCGAACACGGGTAACTCGACGCAGGGTTACCAGCTGTCGGTCACCAACGAGGCGAGCGGCGCGACGCTCTTCTCGCAGACCGACAACCAGAACGTCAACAACCTGCGCATCTTCGTCGACAGCAACGGCAACGGCACGTACGACGCCGGCACCGATTCTGCGACGAACATCGATTCGCTGATCACCGACGCGGACGGCGAGAGCCTGGTCGTGTTCGTGCTGGCCGACATCCCGGTCGCCGCGACCAACGGTCAGTACGCGAACGTGCGCCTGCAGGCGCGCGCGGCGGTGCCAGGCACGGCCGGTGCGACGTTGGCGACACAGACTGTGGGCGCGGATAACCCGGCAGCGGTCGACATCGTGTTCGCCGATGCGGGCCGCGACGCCACCGAGTCGGCCGCCGACCAGTACGAGATCCGCTCCGCGGCGCTGACGATCACCAAGACCGCGACCGTGATCAGCGATCCGTTCAACGGCACCGGCGCCGACCGCAAGGCGATTCCGGGCGCGGTGATCGAGTACTCGATCGTCGTGACCAACAACAGCACCACTACGGCGGCGAACGCAGTCACCGTGAGCGACAACATCCCGGCGAACACGACGTTCGTCCCGGGCAGCATCACGCTGAATGCGGGCGCACTGCCCGACACCAACTTCATCGCTGGTCCGCCGGCGCGAGTGGTGGTCAGTGCAGGCGCCGTGGCTGCCAGCGGCGGCACGGCGACGGTCACGTTCCGGGTGACGATCAACAACTGATCGATGCTCAGACCCTCATCGCAGACTGTGATACACAACGCAGGCGGGACGGTGCATAACCGTCCCGCCTTCGGTGTATCTATGGGCGCGTGTTTTGCGCGCCTGGCGGCCGCTGCGCTCGCCGGTCTGCTGGCGTTGTCATTGGGATCGCGACCGGCTCTTGCGCAAACTGTGACGCCGGCCGGTACGGCGATCGACAACGTCGCGACTGTTTCTTTCGTCGGCGCGGGCGGCACGCCGACCACCGTCACGACCAACCGCGTGTCCGCGATCGTGTCACCGCCGCCTTCGGCGTCGGCGACCGCGATCCTGCGCGTCGCGGCCAACAGCGGCGGCACGCCGAGCATGGCGGGCCCGACTCAATGCACCAGCTCGAGCGGCATCGTGACCTTGCCCGCGCCGCTGACGGCAGACGGCACTGCGCTCGATCCCTCGCAGCCGATTTCGCTGGCGTCGACGGCGACGCTGCACGGCGGCGAAGCCGCCTTCGTACGAGTCACGGACGCCGACCAGAATCTCGACCCGGCCGCCATCGATCACCTCGACGTGCGGCTGCGGACTCCGGGCGGCGATGCGGAGACGCTGCGCATCGTCGAGACCGGCCCGAACACCGGCGTCTTCGTCGGCTACATCCAGACGCGCGCGGCTGCGGTCACGGCCGGCAACTGCGTGCTCGAAGTCGAGCGCAATGCGCAGATCGATTCGCTGTACGTCGACGCGGCCGACGCGAACGACACCAGCAGCGCCAGCGCGTTGGTCGATCCTTACGGCCTGGTCTTCGACTCGCGCTCCGGCACGCCGATCAACGGCGCGCGCGTGCGCCTGATCGATGCAACGACCGGCCTGCCTGCGACTGTCGTCGGCGACGACGGCACGAGCAGCTACCCGTCCGAGATGCTGACCGGCTCGCCGGTCACCGACGCGGGCGGCACTGTCTACACCTTGCCCGCAGGCGTGTTCCGCTTCCCGCTGGTCGCGCCGGGCAACTACCGGCTAGCCGTCGATGCGCCGGCCGGTCATGCGTTCCCGTCGACGCTGAGCCTCGCCGAGCTCGGCCAGACGCCGGGCGGTCCGTATCGCCTGGGCGCGGGCTCGTTCGGCGCCGCGTTCGCCGCCGCTACGCCGCCGGCAGTCGCGGTCGACGTGCCGCTCGATGCCGCGGCGACCCAGCTGTTCGTGCAGAAGACGACCACCACGACCGTCGCCGCGATCGGCGACTTCGTCCAGTACCAGCTGACCGTCGAGAACACTGCGACGAATGCAGCGGTCGCGAGCGTGCAGACAGTCGATCAGCTCCCGCTCGGCGCGCGCTACCGTCCGGGCTCGGCACGCATCGGCATGGCCGTCGCCCCCGATCCGCAAATCTCAGCGGACGGCCGCACGCTGACTTTCACGACCGGCGCGCTCGGTCCGGGCCAGCGCCTGGAGATCCGCTACGTCGTGGAGATCACGGCCGGCGCGCACGGCAAGCAGCTCGTGAATGCGGCGCGCGCGATCGGCCCCGACGGCCTGGGGTCGAACTCGGCGAAGGCGACCATCCAGCTGCGCGAAGAGCTGTTCCGCGATCGCGCGATCGTCATGGGCCGCGTGGTCGAGGGCGAGTGCGCCAGCCCGACGCAGCAGCTGCAAGGCGTCGCGGGTGTGCGCGTCTATCTCGAAGACGGTCGCTACTCGGTCACCGACGACGAAGGCAAGTATCACTTCGAGGACGTCGCGCCGGGTTCGCACGTCGTGCAGATGGACACGGTCACGATCCCCGACACGCACCAGCTCGCGGGCTGCGACAGCGTGCGCAATGCGGGTCGCGCGTACTCGCAGTTCGTCGACGTCCGCGGCGGAGCGCTGTGGCGCAGCGATTTCGTTCTCGCGCGGCGTCTCGTGCCGAAGGGCATCGTGGCCTTGAAGCTCGAAACGGCTGTCGCCGGCCCGACGCAGCTGACACACACCGCAAACCTGCACGTTACACAGCTCCCGATCCGCGCGGCGCGCGTGATGGTGATGCTGCCGGAAGGACTGGAGTATCAGCCGGGGAGCGCGCAGCTCGACGGCCAGTCCGTTGCGGATCCTTCGATCAACAGCAACGTGCTGACCTTCGCGCTCGGCGACGTGAGCAACGATCGCGAGGCGAAGCTGACGTTGCGCACTCAGTCGACCGCCGGCGCCAGCGGCGCGATCTCGGTCAAGGCCGTGACGATGTTCGATACGCAGTCGGCTGCCAACCAGCGCACTGCGCCGGTCGAGAACGTGATCCTGCGCGGCGAGATGCTGTTCGAGAGCGCGTCCTATCGCTTCACGCCGCGCTTCGACGTGCTCGACGTGGCGATCCAGGCGGCCGATCGCGCGCAGCTCGACAAGATCGCGAACGACTGGCGCGGCGTCAGCCACCTGCGTTTGACCGCCGTGGGTCACTCGGACCAGCTGCTGATCGCGGCGCGCAGTCGCGCCATGTACGCCGACAACTATGCGCTGTCGCGCGCCCGCGCCGAAGTGGTTGCGAAATACCTGGTCGAGCGTCTCAACATCGACCCGTCGCGCGTGAGCGTCGAAGGCCATGGCGCCGACGAGCCGCTCGCGACGGGCCATGACCCCGCGAGCCTCGCGCTCAATCGCCGCGTCGACATCGCCATCGAGGGTCTGCGCATCGTCGCGGCCGGCAGTCTCAGCCTGAAGACCGCTGCCGCCGAATCGCAGGTCGAAACCACCGGCACGCTCGGCTCGACGCCTGCCGTCACCGCGCCGGCCGCGGCGTCGACTCCGGCCACTGCACCGAAGCGCGACATCGACATCGAGCAGTTGCAGCCGGTTACCGCATGGCTCCTGCCGATCGAGGATGACAACCCGTCGATCCCGAGCATCCGCATCGTCGTGCAGCACCTGCCGACGCAAACGGTCGAGCTGCAGACCAACGGCGCAGTGGTGAGCCCGCTCAACTTCGACGGCGTCGAGACCAACGAAGCCAAGACGGTGAGCCTGAGCCGCTGGCGCGGTGTCGACCTGCGCGACGGCACCAACGAGCTGGTCGCGGTCGTGCGCGATAGCGAAGGCAATGAGCTGCAGCGCATGACGCGCAAGGTCCACTACTCGGGCGGCGCGATTCGGGCTGAGCTCGTGCGCGAGGGCTCGACTCTGGTGGCCGACGGCCGCACGCATCCGGTGGTCGCGGTGCGCATGATCGATTCTTCCGGCAAGCCCGCGCGCCCGGGCACGCAGGGCTCGTTCAGCGTGCAGGCGCCGTACCGCTCGTGGTTCGAAGTCGAATCGCTGAACGAGAACAAGCTGGTCGCGGTCGGCACGCGCGAGCCGACGTTCAAAGTCGATGCCGACGGCCTCGCGCGGCTGGAACTGGAGCCGACCACGCAGGCCGGCACCGCCATCCTGCGACTGCGCTTCAGCGAGCGCCGCCAGCAGGAGATCCGGGTGTGGCTCGAGCCGCAGGCGCGCGACTGGGTCCTGGTCGGCCTCACGGAGAACACCGCGGCTTATCGCACCATCAGCGACAACATGCAGTCCGCTGCGGACGCCGGCCTCGAAGAAGGCTATTCGAGCGATGGCCGCGTGGCGTTCTTCGCGAAAGGCGCAATCAAGGGCGAATACCTGCTGACCGCTGCGTACGACTCCGCGCGCGACCACGACGTCGCGAAAGACAAGCTGCTCGGCGCGGTCGAGCCGGACCGCTTCTACACGCTGTATGGCGATGCGACCGAGCAGCGCTTCGAGGCCTCGACCTCGCGCAAGCTGTTCGTGAAGATCGAGCGCCGCCAGTTCGCCGCGCTGTTCGGCGACTTCGAGACCGGCCTGACGCTGACCGAGCTGACGCGCTACAGCCGTACCTTCACCGGCTTCAAGTCGGACTACGCGGGCGACCGCTTCGGCTACAGCGCTTTCGCCGCCGAATCGGAGCAGGGTTACGTGAAGGACGAGCTGCAGGGCGACGGCACTTCCGGCCTGTATCGCCTGTCGCGCCGCCCGATCATCCTCAACAGCGACAAGATCCGCCTCGAAGTGCGCGACCGCTTCCGCAGCGAAGTCGTGGTCGAGTCCCGGCCGCTCGCGCCGTTCGTCGACTACAGTCTCGACTATCTCAACGGCACGCTGTTCTTCAAGCAGCCGGTGCCGAGTCGCGATGCGGATTTCAATCCGGTGTACATCGTCGCCGAGTACGAAGTGCTCAACGGCGGCGAAGCGCAGATGACGGCGGGTGGCCGCGCCTCGGTCAAGCTCGCCAACGACAGCGTCGAGATCGGCGCGAGCTATCTGCAGGAAGGCGCCACCGCCGGCGACACGCAGATCGCGGGCACGGACCTGCGCTGGCAGATCGGCGCGGCGACCGAGCTGCGTGCCGAAGTCGCGCGCAGCGAGTCCGACGATCCGCTGCGGGCGGCGAGCGCGGACGCCTATCTCACCGAAGTCACGCACGTCAGCGAACGGCTCGACACGCGGGCCTACGTGCGCGAGCAGGAAGCAGGCTTCGGCGTCGGCCAGCAGGCGGGCAGCGAAGCCGGCACCCGCAAGGTCGGCGTCGACGGCCGCTACCGCGTGAGCGAGCGCTTCACGCTCGAGGGCGAAACCTATCGGCAGGAAGTGCTGGAGACTGGCGCGCAGCGCGACCTCATCAGCGGCCAGCTGCGTCGCGACGCCGACGACTATTCAGTCGGCGCCGGCGCGCGCCACGTAGCCGACACCGGCCTGTCGACCGGCGATACCGAGTCGGAGCAGGCGTTCGTCAATGGCAGCCTCGACCTGTTCAAGGACCTGATCACGCTGCGCGCCTCGCAGGACTTCGCGCTCGGCGGCAAGAATTCCAGCGTCGATTTCCCCGAGCGCTCGGTCGTCGGCATCGACTATCACTGGCGGCCGAGCACGACGTTCTTCGGCGAGTGGGAGCACGCCAACGGCGACCTGTTCGATGCCGACACCACGCGCCTCGGCGTGCGCACGACGCCGTGGCAGCGCGCGCAGCTGCAATCGAGCATCAACCAGCGTGCGACCGAGTACGGTCCGCGCCTGTTTGCGAACACGGGCCTGACGCAGGGTTGGCAGTTGAATGAGCGCTGGATGTTCGACTTCGGGGTCGACCAGAGCAAGACGATCACACCGGCCGGCGCGCCGGCCGTCGAGCCGTTCAATCCGAACGTGCCGCTGGCCTCGGGCACGCTCGACGGCGACTTCATCGCGACTTTCGTCGGCGCGCTATATCGCACCGAGCTGTGGACGTTCACTTCGCGCCTGGAGAATCGTCACTCCGACGCCGAGGATCGCCGCATCGTGTCCGGCGGCTTCTATCGCGAGCCGGTCGCCGGCCATGCGTTCTCGATGACTGCGCACTGGTTCGACTCGACCTTCGCGACCGGCGCCGACGCGAGCGCCGGCGAGGTGCAGCTCGGCTGGAGCTACCGGCCGACCACGAGCGCATGGATCATCCTCGATCGCCTCGATCTCAAGCACGACGCGCACAGCGACGCGTCGAGCGACATCGAGTCGGCGCGCGCGATCAACAACCTCAATGCGAATTGGCAGCTCGACACGAGCACGCAATTGGGCGTGCAGTTCGGCAGCCGCTACGTGCGCAGCACCTTCGACGGCGAGCGCTACAGCGGGCTCTCCACCCTGTACGGCCTGGACGTACGGCGCGAGCTCAGCCTGCGGTTCGACGTCGGCCTGCACGGCACGATGCTCAGCTCGCTCGCATCGGGCGTGAGCGATCAGTCGGTCGGCGTCGATCTCGGTGTCACGGTTGCGCGCAACGTGTGGATCTCGATCGGCTACAACTTCGCGGGGTTCCGCGACGACGACTTCGAGGCGAGCCGCTACACGGCGCAGGGCCCGTTCATCAAGTTCCGCATGAAGGCGGACCAGGACACGTTCCGGGATTTGATCAGCGGCACGGGCCTCGCGCGCTAGCCCGAACAGAGCGAGACGACGCCCGCGTTCTCGTGCGCGCCGAAGCTCCATAACGTGGCCACGTCCAGCTCCAGCTGGCCGCTCGCAGTATCGAGCGTGTGACGCCAGGTCACGACGTCGACACGATCGCAGGCCGGCGAGATGCCGTCGCGAACCAGGTTGCCGATGTGCAACGTGTGCGTCAGCTGCGTGCTCGACGACGAGCCGCTGCTCTTCAGCACCGCATGGCCGGCGTTGTTGTACTGCGTGAACTGCCAGAGATACTCGCTGAGGTCGCGCAGCTCTGCGGCTGTCAGCGGGCGAAGATTCAGTTGACCGGCCGGACCGGCGGCGTCGCGCAGGTTCGCATCCGAGCGATCGAGGTACGCACACTTGAAGACGCGCGCGCGCACGTAGAACGTCGGATCGCCCTGGCGGACGCGTCCGAACTCGAAGTAGCGCGGAGCTTCGTCGGTTGCGACCAGGTCGGAATACTGCGCATCGTGTTGCGCGCTGAGCTCGGACCACGCGAGCGCCTGGTTCCAGTCGTCGCTGCACAGCTCATACAGCGGCTCGGGCGCGGCGACGCTCGCATCGACGTTCGAGTTCTTCAAGTGCATTGTGGAGACGTAGCTGTAGCCGCTCGGCGCCGGATCGGAATAGAAACCCGCGGGCACACGCGGACCGCTGCCGTACACGCTCTGCGCGATCTGCAGATCCGACTGCTCGACCGGCCGAGGCGGTGCGCTCGCTGTCGGCGTCGGCGAGGAACCACCTCCGCCGCCGCCGCACGCACTGAGGACCATGGCTGCCAATGCAGCCAGTCGCCAGCGCCCGCGCAGTTGTGATTGCGTGTCCACACCTGCTCTATCGGACGCGACAGAGTGGGGCTTGAGGGGGATGAGGTGATGGGGGTGATGGGGTGATGGAGGTGATGCGGAGGAGTGGTTTTACGTAATAGCGTCACCCGTCTGGCATCCCTCCATCACCTCATCACCTCATCACCTTTATCACCCATGAACTCCGGCGTCATGACCGGCTCCAATATGCGACGCCGGCTTTCGAGCGAAAGCCTGTCCCACTGCATCTTGTGCAGCGCTACCGCGCGTAACTGATCGTCGGTCACGCGTCGCGTCGCGGTATCGGGTGCTCGTGGTGCGGTAGTGCGTAGTCGGCGCGTGTCGCCGCTCTTCAATATGTCTGCAACCGCTGCGAGCACGACGTCGTTCTGGGTCAGCGCGCCGTGATTTTCGTTCACGAACCACGTCGGAGCTTCGCTCCAGCGTGCGCGCGTCAGCGGCACGGTGCCATCGCCTTCCGCTCGATACTCGTACTCGAACGCACGGTCGCGAACCGTAGCCGACACGATCGTTTCCTGTCCTACGCCGATGATCACGCTGCAACGCGCATCGGCCGCCGGCAACCGCGCGCGAACTCTACGCGCACGCGCGAGCAGCTGCGGATCGGGCGCGAGCTCGTCCATCGGCCATTGCCGCGGATCGAACAGGTCGAGCTCGCCGGCGCCCGGCAGCATCTGATAGATGCCGGGGAGCGTGTGGTACACGGTGCGCGCCAGATCCTCGGCGGTGTGATTGCGATCGAGTGCTGCGATCTTCCGCACCGTCGGGTACACCGCCCGCAATGCCTGCAGGGGTGCGAACGATCCGTCGTTCGGCGCGCCGAGCTGGATGAGCCTCGCAATGCGTCGCTGCCTGTCGTGAGCAAGCGCGGCGCGTGCGACCAGGCCGCCCATGCTGTGTCCCACTACGAGCGCTTTGCGTTCGCCGGCAAGCTCGACCGTGCGTACGAACGCGCGCGCCAGGCGCTCGATGTCGTGGCGCCAGTCGAACGGACAGAACAGCGGCCGGAACCCAGCGATCTCCAGCCGCAACCGCAGCTTCAGATAGCCGGGCAGCATCACGCCGACAGCGCGCAGCGCGCGCGAGCCCGGCATCGCGAGCTGCGTGAGCTCGCCGTTCGCGAGCGCAGTCGGATGCAGCCAGAGCAGCGAATAGCTGCGGCGCGCGACCAGGCCGAGACGCGAGCCCATGATGCCCGGCAGTACGAATACGCGACGGCCACGCGGATTGCGCCGAGTGGCTGCAAGCTTCGCGAGCTGCGACAGCTCGCGATATTCCGGCTCGCCGAAGTACGCGATCAGCAGCGCCGCGTGCGCGCCGGAGCGCAGCAGCGCCACGATCTGGTCGTCGTGCAGATCGCCGATGCTGGGAAGGCTCGCTTCGGGCATCGGCTGCTCAGGACGTCATCGAGGAGCTGACGACGTCGCACACGGCCGTGATCGCTTCCGTGCGCGCCGTGCTCTTGCGCCATACCGCGCCGACGCTGCGCGAAGGCACCGGCCGTGCGAACGCCTTGACCGTGAGCCCCTGCCCGGAGCCGAACGGCCCGCGCGTCGCCAGCTCCGGCAGCAGCGTGATGCCGAGTCCCGCCGCTACCATCTGCCGCAGGGTTTCGAGGCTGGTCGCGCGATAGTCCTCGCTCTCTTTCACGTCGATGCGACTGCAGACGTCGAGCGCCTGGTCGCGCAGGCAATGGCCGTCTTCGAGCAGCAGCAGCGTCTCGCCCTTGAGATCGTCGACCTTGACGCTGGCGCGCTTCGCCAGCGGATTGTTGGTCGGCACCGCCAGGGTGAAGTTTTCGTCGTACAGCGGGCGCGCTTCCAGGCCGTCGAGCGGCACGGGCAGCGCCAGGATGCCGAGGTCGATGTCGCCGGCGCGCAGCTTCTCCAGCAGCGGCTGCGTCTGGTGCTCGTAAAGCATGAGTTTCAGCCGCGGCAGCTGCTTGCGCAGCTTGCGGGCCACAAGTGGCAGCAGGTACGGGCCGATGGTGGGGATCAGGCCGACCTTGAGCTTGCCTGACAGCGGATCATGCTCGTTGCGCGCCAGCGAAACGATCTCGTCGCTCTCCTGCAGGATGCGGCGCGCCAGCGGCAGGATCTTCGCGCCCGTTTCGGTCAGCGCGACCTTGCGGGGCTGGCGTTCGATCAGTTGCACCCCCAGATAGGTCTCGAGCTTCTTGATCTGCGCCGACAGCGTCGGCTGGCTGACGAACGAGCGCTCCGCGGCCTTGCCGAAATGGCGGGTGTCGGCCAGGGCCACGAAATAGCGCAGGTCACGCAGGTTCATAGTCGATTCCTATGGACCAGTTTAGGTCAATCGATTGGAAAAATGGAGAGCCGGTCCGCATCATGACCCTCGGATTCACCAGGAGAGCAAATGATGTTGAGCGTTGGACAGAAATTCCCCCACTTTTCCCTGACCGGCGTCGTCTCGAACGACCTGGCGCACGCCTTCCAGCCCTTCGACCAGGCGTCGAATCCCGGCAAGTGGCAGGTCGTATTCTTTTGGCCGAAGGATTTCACGTTCGTGTGCCCGACGGAAATCGCGGCTTTCGGCAAGCTCAACCGCGAGTTCGCCGACCGCGACGCGGTCATCTACGGCGTCAGCACCGACTCGGAGTTCGTGCACCTGGCCTGGCGCAAGGACAAGGAAGAGCTGCGCAATCTGCCGTTCCCGATGCTCTCGGACATCAAGCGCGAGCTCAGCGTGGCGCTGGGCGTGCTCGATCCCGAGGCCGGCGTCGCGCAGCGTGCGACGTTCATCGTCGATCCGCAGGGCGTGATCCGCTTCGCCTACGTGACCGACCTCAACGTCGGCCGTAGCCCCGAGGAAGTGCTGCGCGTACTGGATGCGTTGCAGACGGACGAGCTCTGCCCGTGCAACTGGCAGAAAGGCGAAGACACGCTGCAGGCAGCCTAAGGAGACCATGCATGACTCTCGATACCATTCGTGACCAGCTGCCCGACTACGCGCGCGATCTCAAGCTGAATCTCGGCAGCGTGCTGACGCCGCAGGGAGCGCCCGGCTTGAGCGAGCGGCAGATCGCAGCGCTCGCGCTGTCGACGGCGATTGCCGCGCGCAATCCGCAGCTGGTGCGTGCGATCGAGAGCTGGGCCCAGCCGCAGCTCGATGCCGCGCACGGACAGGCGGCGCGGGCTGCGGCAGCGATCATGGGCATGAACAACATCTACTACCGGTTCCTGCACCTGGTCGAGGATGCCGAGTACCAGACGATGCCGGCGCGCCTGCGCATGAACGTCATCGGCAATCCCGGCATCGACAAGCTCGACTTCGAGCTGCTGTCGCTCGCGGTTTCGGCCGTCAACGGCTGCGGCCTGTGTGTGACGGCGCACGAGCGCAAGCTGCGCGAAGGCGGCGTCGGCCGCGAGGCAATCCAGAGCGCGGTGCGGATCGCCTCGGTGATGCATGCAGTGGCCGGGGTGCTCGACTACCAGGAGGCGGCCTAACCTATAATTCGGGGCATGCCGCCCCGTTCTACGAGACTGTCAGCCGGCGTAGTCGTGGTTCGCGCGACGCCGCCGGGCTGGCGGTTCCTGTTGCTGCGTGCCTTCAACCATTGGGATTTTCCCAAGGGCATGGTCGAGTCCGGCGAAGAGCCGCTGGCAGCGGCGATCCGCGAGGTCCGCGAGGAGACGCTGATCGCGGACCTGCAGTTCGCCTGGGGCGAGGTTTATACGGAGACCGGTCCGTACAGCCGCGGCAAGGTCGCGCGCTACTATCTCGCGAGCACCGAGACGACTGCGGTGACGCTCACCGTCATCGAAGCGCTCGGGCGCGCGGAGCACAACGAGTTCCGCTGGGTCGACTACGAAGGCGCGAACCGCCTGGTCTCGCCGCGAGTGCAGCCCATCGTCGAATGGGCCTGGCAGCAGATCGTCGAATGAAGCAGGTACTCATCGTCGGCGCCGGTTTTGCCGGCTTGAACGCAGCGAAGCGGCTGCGCAACGTGCCGGGCATCGCCGTCACGCTGCTCGACAAAGAGAATCACCACCTGTTCCAGCCGCTGCTCTATCAGGTTGCGATGGCGGCGCTCAGTCCGGCCGACATCGCGGTGCCGATCCGCAGCCTGTTCGCGCGCGTGCGTAATCTGCGCGTGCTGAAGGCCGAAGCGCAGAAGGTCGATGTCGCCGCCCACAAGCTCATCACCGACTGCGGCGAGTTCCCGTACGACTACCTGCTGCTGGCGTGCGGCTCACAGCACGCGTATTTCGGCCATGAGGAATGGGAGCGCAACGCACCTGGATTGAAGACGCTGCCGCAAGCGACCGAGATCCGGCGCCGCGTGCTCGAGGCGTTCGAAGCCGCCGAGCGCGATACCAACGTCGAAGCGCGCCGGCGTCATCTCACCTTCGTCGTGGTCGGCGGCGGCCCGACCGGCGTCGAGCTGGCGGGCGCGATCGGCGAGATGAGCCGGTATACGCTGGCGCGCGATTTCCGCAGCATCGATCCACGCCAGACGCGCGTCATTCTCGTCGAAGCCGGTCCGCGCATCCTGCCGTCGTTCGACACCAAGCTCGCGGCGCGCGCGATGCGCGATCTCGAATCGCTCGGCGTGCAGGTGTGGACGCACTCGCGCGTCACGAACGTCGACCAGGCCGGCGTCAGCGTCGGCAACGAGCACGTCGCCGCATCGACCGTCCTGTGGGCAGCGGGTGTGCGCGCCGCAGATGTCGGACGCACGCTGGGCGCGACGGTCGATCAGGTCGGCCGCGTCAAGGTCAATCCGGATCTCACGATACCCGGGCATCCGGAAGTCTTCGTGCTCGGCGACATGGCGCGCTTCGAAGAGAGCGATGGCCGGCTGCTACCGGGCGTTGCGTTCGTAGCCATGCAGGAAGGGATCTACGCGGCCGACGTCGTGCGGAAGGAAGTGCAGCGCGGCGCTGTCGCCGAGCGCACACCATTTCGCTATCACGACCTCGGGCAGCTCGCGACCATCGGCCGCAGCCGCGCGATCGCCGAGTTCGGTCGGCTGCGGCTCACCGGCTACCTGGCGTGGTGGTTCTGGCTGCTGGTGCATATCTATCGCCTCAGCGGCTTCCGCAATCGCTTGTCGGTGCTGATCCAGTGGGCGTGGTCGTACATGACGTTCGGGCGCGGCGCGCGCCTCATCGTCGGCAAGGAATGGCAGGCGTATTCCGACCCGCGCCGTGCCGATACGCAGAAGCCTTCCTAGCGCCCTCGCGCGCTTCTTGCGCCAGCACCGCCAGATCCATCGGCGAGGGCAGGCGATCCGGTCTGGTGTAGACGAACGTGCGTCGCAGGCGCAGCGCTGCGTCGAGCGTCATGACGAAGCGGGCGGACGCTTCGAACGCAGCGCTGCGCAGCGTCTCCTCCCGGGAATCGCGGGCGACCGGATAGCGCTGGATCTCGTCGAGCGCGAGCGTAGTCGTGCTGCCGCCGACGGCGGTGACCCAGCCCGTTTCATGCCGGCCGACCAGCGCCAGCGGCCGGATGTCGGTGGCGGCGAACGCTTCCTCGACATGCACGAGCCAGCGGTCGCTCTCGAAGCCGTAGGCTGCGAAGTCGTCGGGATGCGAGAACAACAGCGCCCAGCGGCCGTGCAGCCAGCGGCGCAGCGCGAGCGCGGACAACGGTCCCTCGGCGGCAGTCTCGTTCGGGACTGTCACGTCGTACGTGAGTGCGGCGGTCCACATGGCATGTCTCTCCGGTTTTCGACCCGGAGCTACGATGCCGCGAGGCGCGGTTTGATGTCAGTCGGGAGCGGGTAACGGGCGGGTTCTAAATGCCCCGACCCGCCGGTAGTTCTTACCGGGTCAATCCCTGAAATTCGTGAACTGCAGGGGCAACTCCAGCTTGCCGCCGCGGACCAGTGCGATCGCCGACTGCAGGTCGTCCTTGCTCTTACCCGTGACGCGCACCTGCTTGTCCTGGATCGCAGCCTGCACCTTGAGCTTCGAGTCCTTGATCAGCCGCTGCAGCTTCTTGCCGAGCTCGGTGTCGATGCCCTGGCGCAGCGTCGCGACCTGCTTGGCGGTCTGGCCGGTGATGACCGGCTCGTCGACCTTCATGCAGACGATGTCGATGCCGCGCTTGGTCAGCTTCAGCTTCAGGATGTCCATCATCTGCTTCAGCTGGAAGTCCGCCGGCGCGCTCAGCGTGATCACGAACTCCGCCAGCTCGAACCTGGCGTTGGTCCCTTTGAAGTCGAAACGCGTCCCGACCTCGCGGTTCGCCTGGTCGACGGCGTTCGCCACTTCGTGCGGGTTGAGCTCGGAAACGATGTCGAAGGCTGGCATGCGCCAATGATAGCTTGAGTTCATGACCCAGGCAGGCAGTGCGGGCGCAATCGTGTGGTTACGGCAGGATCTGCGCCTGCGCGACAACCCGGCGTTGCGGGCGGCCGCGAAGCTCGGCGGACCGATCGTGCCCGTCTACATCCTGTGCGACGCCGAGGAGCGCGAATTCCCGCCGGGCGGCGCAGCGCGCTGGTGGTTGCACCGTTCGCTGGCGGCATTGGGCGCCGAGCTGAGCTCGCGGGGCTCGCAGCTTTCGCTGCTGCGCGGGCCAGCGCTCGAATGTCTGCGCGAGGTGGCGGCTCGCACCGGCGCTCGCGCGGTTTTCTGGAATCGCCGCTACGAGCCGGCGGCGGTCGCGCGCGACATCGAGGTCAAAACGCAATTGCGCGCCGCGGACCTGGTTGCGGAAAGCTTCAACGGTGCGCTGCTGCGTGAGCCCTGGGAGATCCAGAACGGGACCGGCCATCCGTACCGGGTGTTCACCGCGTTCAAGCGGCGCGTGCTCGAGGACCTGGATCCACCCGCGCCGTTGCGAATGCCGACGCGCTGGCAAGCGCCGCGGGTCTGGCCCGAGTCGCTGCCGCTCGCGGAGCTGCAGCTGCTCCCGGACATCGCGTGGTACGACACGATGGCACGGACGTGGCAGCCCGGCGAGTCCGGCGCACACGCGCGCTTGCGTTCGTTTACGAGGAAGCCGCTCGATACCTATGCGACCACGCGCGATCGCCCCGACCAGGACGGCACGTCGGCTCTGTCGCCGCATCTGCACTTCGGTGAGATTTCGGCTCGCCAGATATGGCACGCACTGCGCGGCGCGCGCGCCAAAGTGCGCGGGTCGGTATTCGCGTCGGAGCTGTTGTGGCGCGAGTTCGCGCATCACTTGCTCTATCACTTTCCGCACACGGCGCTGCAGCCGCTCGATCGGCGGTTCGAGCGCTTCGAATGGTCAGGGGCAGCGTCGCAGGTGCAGGCATGGCAGCGCGGGCGCACCGGCATTCCGATCGTCGATGCGGGCATGCGGCAGTTGTGGGCCACGGGCTGGATGCACAACCGCGTGCGCATGATCGTCGCATCGTTCCTCGTCAAGAACCTGCGCATCCATTGGCTCGAGGGCGCGCGCTGGTTCTGGGATACGCTCGTGGACGCCGATCTCGCAGCGAACACGCTCAACTGGCAATGGGTCGCGGGGTGCGGCGCGGACGCGGCGCCGTACTTCCGCATCTTCAATCCGCAGACGCAGAGCGAGAAGTTCGACCCGCAAGGCGACTACTTGCGGCGCTGGGTACCGGAGCTGGCGCGGCTGCATGCTCCGCATGTGCATGCACCGCATGCCGCGCCCGCCGCGGCGCTGGAGGCCGCGGGCGTGCGCATCGGTGTGAACTATCCGGCGCCGATCGTCGATCTCGCCGAATCGCGGCGCGCCGCGCTCGCCGCGTACCAGGCTATCTAGCAGCGAAGATATTGCAGCCGCGCCAGGCCGTGGACGTCAGCGTGCGAGTCGTCGGGTCGTTCAGCCAGAACCGCTCGCCGTACTCGCGCACGACGCGATCCTTGTTCATCTTCACGGCGCAGTTGTTGGCCCACTTGTCGACGCTCGTCACCACCGGCTTGCTCAGCCAGTCGGCCGGGATGGCTTTCGACTGCGCCGCCGGACCCATCTCGAGCATGTAGCGCACCATCGCGGCCAGCTCTTTCGCCGAGGCCTCGAAGGCCGCGGGCACGCAGGCCGTGTCGCATTCCCAATCGCGATAGCCGACATAGAACGTGCCCGGCACGACCTTGCCCTTCTGCAGCACGTCGACGTCGAGGTAGGCGAGGTACAGCTGCTCTCCCGGGAAATACGCGGCCTCGGGCCAGAGGATCAGCAGCGTCGAATTCTTGGTCTCGGCGATGACGTTCGGCAACTCGACGTCCTTGACCTTGCGCACGCTCGCACAGGGCTCGCGCGTGCTCAGCGTCGGGCAGCCGGTTGGAGTGGCCAGGCGCAATCGCACGTTCTCGTCGCCCAGAGCCTGGCGCAGCGCTTCCGCATGCGGGCCACGGTTGATGTTGCTGGAGCGCGAGGCGATGCCATGCCGGTCCAGTATGCCCTTCTGAAAGCCCCGCTCGGTCTCATCGACGATGACCACGTTGACGGAGGGCGGCGCCGGGTCCAGGGCGAACGCGTGGGCGCCGGCGCCCAGCAGGGCGACCGCGAGCAGCACGCGCACCGGGCGCGAAAAGTGCGGATGATTCATGACGACTCTCCCTAGAGATCTTTATCGTGAGTCAGCGGTCGGCATCCCGGGCCAGGAGTCGCTCGACTTCGTCGCGAAACTCCCTGACGTGCTCCTCATAATGCCGTCCCTTCGCCGGGCCGGCAAACCCCCGTGATGCATCGGCGCCTCTTGGTTGTCCGGCGCGGTGTCGGTGCTACGCCAATGCGCTGCAACTCCGGCATTTCTCAGGGATTGTGCGCGACGTCGCCGGGCAATTTTGGGAACCGCGCCGACGCAGCGTGCGTTTCGAAGTGTGCTCCCCCTGACGACTTCGAACTGCCGGAGGAGGCCGACTCATGAATTCCGGGATGACACTTGCCGCTGCCCCACTCGCGCTCACAGCACTGCTGCTCGCGGGCTGCGGCGGCGTTTCCGACCTTACCAAAGAGCGCGTGACTCGCAGCGAGACTTCGGTGCAGCAGGCGCAACAGACCATCGGCAACTCGGAGCAGGGCGCTATCGAGTTGCAGCGTGCGAAGGACAATCTCGACCACGCGCGTCAGGCGATAAAGGACGGCAAGGAGCAACCGGCTCAGCGCTACGCGCAGCTGGCCCAGCTCGATGCGGAGCTCGCCGTGGCGAAATCGCAGAGCGCCTCTGCGCGCAAGGCGGCAGACGAGTTGATCGCCAGCATCAAGCAGCTGCGTCAGGAAGCGCAGCGCTCGGCGACTACGCCGACCGACGACACTGACTCGGTGCCTGCCCCGCAACGCACCGACGAGCAGCGCACCACTGACGAACGATGAGGCACGCCATGAAACACAGATACAGCTTGGTTCTGGCGGCGGCTGTGGCGGCGGGCGTCGCTGGCTGCGCTTCGACGCCCAAGACCACCGAAGAGCTCGAGACCGCACGCGCAGTCGTGCCGCAAGTCGAAGCATCGCCGCGCGCCGGCGTTGCAGTGACCAATATCACCGACGCGCGCAAGGCACTCGATCGCGCCAATGCGCTGGCGGAGAAGCACGGCAAGATAGCGGATATCGAATACGAGGCGACCGTCGCCAACCGCAACGCGCAGATCGCGAATGAGAAGATCCTCGCGGCGCAGGCCAAGGACGATGTCGATAAAGGCACCGCGGAGCGGCAGGCTGTGTTGGCCGAGGCGCGCTCGCTCGAGGCGCAGCGCAACGCTCAGCAAGCGCGCGCTGCTACTGCGCAGGCGCAGTCCGCCGAAGAGCGCGCCAAAGCGCTCGAGCGCGAGCTCGCCGATCTCAAGGGCAAGAAGACCGATCGCGGCGTCGTCGTGACGCTGGGCGACGTGTTGTTCGATACCGGCATGGCCACCCTGAAGCCGGGCGCCTATTCGACGATCGATCGGCTGGCGACGGTGCTGAAGGAAGATCCGCAGCGCAAAGTGCTGATCGAGGGTCACACGGACAACGTCGGCAGCGACGAGTACAACCAGGGCTTGTCGGAGCGACGCGCGGCTTCCGTGCAGGCGGCGCTGTTCGAGCGCGGCGTCGAGGCTTCGCAGATCAGCACGGTCGGCAAGGGCGAGACCTCGCCGGTCGCCAGCAACGACAGCCCGGTCGGTCGCCAGCAGAACCGGCGCGTGGAACTCGTGTTCCAGGACGATCGTTCCAAGGTGGCATCGGATACGGACTGAGCAGATTAAGTCGCGCTGAATCCACACCCTCCCAGGGCCTCCTCCGGATACGGAGGGGGCCTTGTTTTTATGGAGGGCGAGGCCCTGTAACCCCTTTATAACCGCGGCAATACTGACCTTGCACCCAGCCGCCGGGTAAGCTGCCGACCCTATGTCGATCACGCTCGACCAGGTCACGAAAAGATATCAAGGCTCGCCGGTCGTCAACGACGTTTCGCTCGAAGTCGGCGAGGGCGAGTTCTTCGTATTGCTCGGCCCGAGCGGCAGCGGCAAGAGCACGCTGCTGCGCGCGATCGCCGGGCTCACAGGCGTCGACCACGGGCGCATCTCCCTGCACGGCAACGATGTCACGCACGTCTCCGCGCGGCAGCGCGGCGTCGGCTTCGTGTTCCAGAACTACGCGCTGTTCCGTCACATGAGCGTCGGCGAGAACATCGAGTTCGCCCTGCGGGTGCGCCGCATGCGCGCCGAAGATCGCCGCCAGCGCCGCAAGGAACTGCTCCGGCTGGTCGCGCTGGAAGGCATGGACGATCGGTTGCCGACGCAACTCTCGGGGGGCCAGCAGCAGCGGGTCGCGGTGGCCCGCGCCTTGGCCCACAAGCCCGAGGTGCTGCTGCTCGACGAGCCGTTCGGCGCGCTCGACGCGAAGATCCGCGAAGAGCTGCGGCGGACGATCCGCCAGGTGCAGCGCGAGCTGAAGATCACCACCGTGCTGGTCACGCACGACCAGGAAGAAGCGTTCGCGCTGGCCGACCGCATCGGCGTGATGAACCTCGGCCGCCTGCTCGAATGCGGCCGGCCCGACGAGCTCTACGACCGTCCGGCGACGCGCTTCGTCGCAACGTTCCTCGGCGCCGCGAACCTGCTGCTGGCGAAACAGACCGAGCAGGGCATCCGCTTCGGCGCGACCCCGGTCAATGCGCGCCGCATCGAGAAGCTGGAAGG
This sequence comes from Steroidobacteraceae bacterium, assembly GCA_036555785.1. Taxonomy (GTDB): domain Bacteria; phylum Pseudomonadota; class Gammaproteobacteria; order Steroidobacterales; family Steroidobacteraceae; genus Steroidobacter. The sequence continues at coordinate 31,146 of DATBKP010000169.1, read as the reverse complement.
CGGGCGCGAGCACGAAGTCGTCGCGGTGCTGCGGCCGGAAGAGATCGAGCTGGCGCCGACGCGCGACAACCTGCGCACCAACTACATCGCATCCGGCGTCGTCGAGGAGCTGGTCTTCACCGGCGCGCTCGAGCGCATTCGCGTGCGCATGACCAGCGGTCCGTCCGACGCGCACATCGGCACGACTTCGCATGCCGAAGGCCACGCCACGGCCGCGATTCTCGACGTCACGCGGACGCAGCACGAGCAGCGCGCTTTCCCGATCGTATTCGGGCAGTCGGTCGCGATCGGCGTGCGGCGCATTCACGTCCTGCCGACTCCTCTGTCCAGCTACACGGTGTGCGCCGCCGAGTCTGCGGCAGTCGAGCGGCTCTCGCAGCATCCGTTCCTGGTCGAGCTCGCGGGCCGCATGAAGACGCGCATCGCCAAGCGTATCGACCCGGTGCTCGCGACGTGCCACGGCAGCGCTCAGTCGCGCATTTCCGGTGTCGCGGTGATCGCTGCGCACGCGCGGGTTGCGAAACAAATCGAGTGGCTACTGTGGAACGGCGCTGCCGAGGTAATGGTGTTGCCTTCGCAGGCAGTCTCGCCGCAGCGCGTGCTGATCCATTGGGCCGATGACGTCGCGCGCCGCTCGACACTCGCGGTTGCGGCCAGCTTGTTGCGTCACGTGCCGGCCGAAGCCGTCTATGTCGGCATCCTTCCGGAAGGTCGCGGCGGCGACGCGCAGCGCCCGCTCGGTGTGCGCACGCTGCTCGATGCGAGATCGGAGGCGCAAGCAGTGCACGGCCTGGAGATGCGCACTGAGCTGCGCTTCGGAGCCGCGGCTGAAGAGCTGCAGCGCCAGCTGAGCGAAGCGATGGACCAGATGCTGATTCTCGGCGTATCGGATCTCAGCCAGCTGACTACCGATTTCGCGCCGCTGTTCGCCGCGCCCGCCTCGTTCTCGATGATGGTCGTCTATCGCCCTGCGAGAGAAAGCGATGAACAAGCAGTCAGCGCTTAGCGTTCTGTGCCTCGCCGCCGTGACTGTGCTTGCCGCCTGCGGCGGCTCGGGCGACGACAGCGGCAAAGCCACGGGCAAGCACGTCACGCTCCTCAACGTCAGCTACGACCCGACGCGCGAGCTGTATCGCGAGGTGAACGAAGGCTTCGCCAAAGAATGGCAGGCACAGAACGGCCAGCAGGTCACCATCAAGCAATCGCACGGCGGCTCGGGCAGCCAGGCACGCGCGGTGATCGACGGCCTGCCGGCGGACGTCGTGACGCTCGCACTCGCGTACGACATCGATTCGATTCAGCGCAAGGGCAAGCGCCTGGGCGCGAACTGGCAGACGCGCTTCCCGGACAACAGCGCGCCGTACACCTCGACGATCGTGTTCCTGGTGCGCAAGGGCAATCCGAAGCAGATCCACGACTGGCCCGACCTGCTCAAGCCGAGCGTCGCGATCGTGACGCCGAATCCGAAGACTTCGGGCGGCGCGCGCTGGAACTACCTGGCGGCGTGGGGCGCGGAGCTGAAGCGTCAGCTGCACGGCGATTTGAGCAAGATCGACGATCCGGCCGCTGCCAAGGAGGTCGCCGCTGCCCAGGCCGCGGCGGAGAGATTCGTCGGTGAGATGTATAAGCGCGCTCCCGTCCTCGACAGCGGCGCGCGCGGTGCGACCAACACGTTCGTGCAACGCGAGATCGGCGACGTGCTGATCGGCTGGGAGAACGAGGCGCTGCTCGCCATTCGCGAGCTCGGTCCCGACAAGGTCGAGATCGTCGTGCCGACGGTCAGCATTCTCGCGGAGCCGCCGGTCGCGGTCGTCGATACCGTGGTCGACAGGCGCGGCACGCGGCAGATCGCGGAAGCGTATCTGCGTTACCTGTACGCGCCGGCGGGCCAGGAGATCGCCGCGAAGCATTACTTCCGGCCGCGCGATCAGCAGGTGCTGGAGAAGTATCGCGAGCAGTTCGCACCGCTCGAGATGTTCACCGTCGACCAGGTGTTCGGCGGCTGGACGCAGGCGCACGACAAGCACTTCGCGGACGGCGGCGTGTTCGACAAGATCTACGGCGCCAAGGTCAACCAGTGAACGGCACGGTCCGCACGCCGTCGATCCTGCCCGGGTTCGGTCTGACGCTCGGCTTCTCGACGTTCTTCCTGTGCGCGATCGTGCTGATCCCGCTCGCGGCGCTGGTGATGAAGACCGCGACGATGGGCTGGCACGACCTGGTGCGCACGCTGCTCGAGCCGCGCGCGGTCGCTTCGTACAAACTGAGCTTCGGCGCCGCCATCCTCGCGGCGACGGTGAACAGCGTGTTCGGCTTCGTGATCGCATGGACGCTGACCCGCTACGAGTTTCCGGGTCGCAAGCTGATCGACGCGCTGATCGACATGCCGTTCGCGCTGCCGACCGCGGTCTCGGGCATCGCCCTCACGGCCGTGTTCGCCGAGAACGGCTGGATCGGCCAATACCTCGCGCCCTACGGCATCAAGGTCGCCTACACCTGGGTCGGTATCGTCGTGGCGCTGACGCTGATCGGCCTGCCGTTCGTGGTGCGCTCGGTGCAGCCGGCGTTGCTGGAAGTGCAGCGCGATCTGGAGGACGCAGCCGAAACGCTCGGCGCCGCGCGCTTCACCATCTTCCGCCGCATCATCCTGCCCACGGTCGCGCCGGCGATCGCTACCGGGTTCACGATGGCGTTCGCGCGCGCCGTCGGCGAGTACGGCTCGGTGATCTTCATTGCCGGCAACCTGCCGATGAAGACCGAGATCACCCCGCTGCTGATCGTCATCAAGCTGGAGCAGTTCGACTATGCCGGCGCCGCGGCGCTCGGCTTCGCGATGCTGGTGCTGTCCTTCATCATGCTGCTCTCCATCAACCTGTTGCAATCGTGGGGGCGGCGACGGCAAGTCGTCGCCGGACGCTAGATGGCCGGCCCGGGCACTTCGCAGGAGCTGCTGGCCGAGATCGCGAGCCGCCCCGGCCGCGACACGGTGCTAGCGTTCATCGCGAAGGCGGCGTTCATCGGGACCTCGCTGCTGTTCCTGGCAGCGCTGCTGTTCGCGCCGCTGATCACGGTGTTCGCGACCGCCCTGGAAAAGGGCTTCGAGCTGTACTTCAGCAGCTTCAAGGATTCGGACACGCTGGCGGCCATCCGCCTCACGCTGACGGTGGCGGCGATCGTGGTGCCGATGAACGTCATCTTCGGCATCGCGGCGTCCTGGGCGATCGCCAAGTTCGAGTTCAAGGGCAAGGCCTTCCTGATCACGCTGATCGACCTGCCGATCGCGGTGTCGCCGGTGATCTCGGGCCTGATCTACGTGCTGCTGTTCGGCATGCAGGGCTGGTTCGGCCTGTGGCTGCAGGATCACGACATCAGCATCATCTTTGCCGTGCCCGGCATCGTACTCGCGACCATGTTCGTCACGTTCCCGTACGTCGCGCGCGAGCTGATCCCGCTGATGCAGCAGCTCGGCAACGACGAGGAGGAGGCGGCCATCACGCTCGGCGCCGGCGGCCTCATGACTTTCTTCCACGTCACGCTGCCGAAAATCCGCTGGGGCCTGCTGTATGGCGTCATTCTGTGCAACGCGCGCGCGATGGGCGAGTTCGGCGCCGTTTCGGTCGTCAGCGGCCACGTGCGCGGCGTGACCACGACCATGCCGCTGCACATCGAGATCCTGTACCAGGAGTACAATTTCGTGGGCGCGTTCGCCGTCGCCTCGCTCCTGACGCTGCTCGCGGTCGTTACGCTCGTCATCAAGACGCTGGTCGAATGGCGCACGGGTTATAAGAAGCGCAAATAGCCCCGCATGCTCTCCCGCATCCAAGCATTCATCGACCGGCTGCAGCTCGATACCTCGCGTGCGCCACTCGGCGTGTGGATCGCGCTGATCAACGTCACGATCGTGGTGCTCGTGGTCGGCGGCATCTCGATCTCGGCGATCGGCTCGCTGCGCGATCTGGCGAATCAGCAGGGCAGCGCGCGCGTGCAGCTCGCCGGCGCGATGGCCCGCGAGGATCTGCGGCGCTACGGCGAGGATGCGTTGACGCAGGCGAAGAGCGTCGCGGATCGCCAGACGCTGCAACGCATGCTGGCCGATACGCGGACCTCGAGCCTCGGCCTGTATCTGCGCCGCTCGTGCAACAACGAGACGATCGTCACCTGTGCGGTGTACGAGAGCGGCTCGCTGGTGGCGCAGGCCGGCGTCGAGCTGCCCTGGGATGAGATCGTCGCGTCCGCAGCCGAGCAGGGCGAACGATTTCTCGCCGTGCCCTCGGTCGGCCGTTACGCCGTCCTCGGCGCTTCGGCCCAGATCGGCGGGGCGACGAACCGCCGGCTCTATGTCGCACGCCTGCTCGACGATCGTCTCGCCGCGATTCTCACCGAGCGCGTCGGCGTGCCGATCCGGCTGATCAACTACCGCACGTTCGTCGAGGACAAGCGCGTCGACGAGTTCACGCGGCTGCACTCGGCCGGCCTTTCCGACGGGCGCTCCGCGGTGCTGCGCATCGACGATCTCGATCTGTATGCAGCCAGCTTCCCGGTGTTCGCGTCGACGGGCGAAGCGATCGCCCTGCTGGAAGCGCGCCTGCCGTCCGGCGAGATCGACGCGTCCGTCGGCAGTCTGGTGAAGCGGCTGGTCGCGACGGCGATCGTGCTCGCTGCGCTCGCGGTGCTCGCGGGCGTGATCCTCGGGCAACAGGTGACCGGCCCGCTCGGCACGCTCAGCGATGCGGTCGAACGCCTTGGCCAGGGCGACTTCTCGACCTCGATTCCGGTCGGCGGCACGCAAGAGGTCGGCAAGCTGGCGAGCACGATCCAGAACATGCGCGACAACCTGGTGCAGCTCACGGCCGACCTGCGGCGGCGCGAAGCGGAGGCGCAGGCGGTGCTCGGCGGCATCGTCGAGGGCGTCTATGCCGTCGACAAATCACGGGTCATCCGCTACTTGAATCCGCAAGCTGCGCGCTTGCTGGGCGTGCAGGCGCACGAGGCGATCGGGCGCTTCTGCGGCGACGTGCTGAAGCCCTGCCTGGAGAACGGCGAGCGGCCATGCGAGACGCGCTGCCCCATCATGCGCGCGCGGCTCGAAGGCAATGCGCAGGCGACGGAGCAGCTGAATCTCCGGAACGGCTCGCCACGAACCACGATCATCACCAGCGCAGCGCCGGTCGACGAGCTGCAGGTACAGGTCATCCGCGACGAGACCGAGCTCGAAGGCGTGCGGCGCGCCCGCGATTCGGTGCTGGTGAACATCTCGCACGAGTTCCGCACGCCGCTGGCTGCGCAACTCGCGTCGATCGAGCTGCTGCGCGAAGGCATCGAGACCATGTCGCGCGAGCAGCAGAAGGAGCTGGTGTTCTCGCTCGAGCGCGGCACGCTGCGGCTGACGCGCCTCATCGACAACCTGCTGGAAAGCGTGCGCATCGAGTCCGGTCAGCTCGGCATCCGCCACCAGAACGTGTCGCTGGCCGAGGTGATCGAGGATGCGGACGCCCTGATCGGCGCGCTGCTCAACCAGCGGCGCCAGCGCCTGGAGCTGGAGTTCCCCGAAGATCTGCCGCGCGTCGACGGCGACGGGCCGCGGCTGACGCAGGTCTTCGTCAACCTGCTGGCGAACGCCAGCAAGTTCGCGCCGGAAGGCAGCGCGGTGCGCGTCGGCGCTGCGCACCGCGACGCCACCGTCACGGCCTGGGTCGAGGACGAAGGACCCGGCGTGCCGGAGCTCGAGACCGGCTCGATCTTCGACCGCTTCTCGCGCGGCGCGGGCGAAGAGCCGGAACCGGGCGGACTCGGGCTCGGTTTGTGGATCGTGAAGTCCATCATCGAGCGCCACAACGGCACGATCGCCGCGCGCCGCACGTCCGCGGGCAAGACGCGCTTCGAAGTGCAGCTGCCGGTAGCGCGCGAATGACCAGCCGATGAAGATTCGCGCATGAAGATTCTGTGTGCCGACGACGATCGTGACTTGCTGGCACTGATCGCATTCACGCTGTCGCAGGCGGGATATCTGGTGATCAGCGCCGCCGACGGTACCAGCGCGATCCGCTCGTTCGAGAGCGAGCAGCCGGACCTGGTGATCCTCGACATCAACATGCCGGGCGCCTCCGGCTTCCAGGTGTGCGAAGCCATCCGCGGGCAGTCGCGCGTGCCGGTCATGATGCTCACAGTGCGCGGCGAGGAAGAAGACCTGGTGCGAGCGCTCGACCTCGGCGCGGACGATTACCTGACCAAGCCGTTCAGTCCGCGCACGTTGCTGGCCCGGGTGAAGGCGCTGTTGCGCCGCGCCGGCCTGGAGAATTCCGCGCCGCTCGCAGCGGGACGAGTGCAGCTCGACACGCAGGAACACACCGTGCAGGTCGGCACCAAGGAGCCGGTGCGGCTGACCAAGCTCGAGCTGCGCCTGCTGCAGATGCTGGTCGCGAATGCCGGCCACACCGTCAGCTCGGACCGGCTGTTGATGCAGGTGTGGGGACACAAGGGCTCGGGCGATCGGCAACTGCTCAAGCAGCTGGTGCATCGGCTGCGCCAGAAAATCGAAGTCGATCCGGCGGCGCCGCAGATGCTGCAGACTGTCGTCGGCGCCGGCTACAAGCTGCTCGTCGATTAGGATCGAGTGTGCCTGGACTGTTGCGCACGATAGCGATCGTCGGCGGCGGCTTCTGCGGCACCGTGGTGGCCGCGAACCTGCTGCGCAGGCCGCCGCCCGGTCCGACACGGCTGGTGCTCATCGAGCGCGCCGCTGCAGTCGGCCGCGGCGTCGCCTACGCCGATCGCGGCTTTCCCTATCTGCTCAACGTGCCTGCGAGCCGCATGTCGGCGAGCTCGGCGAGGCCCGACGAGTTCCTGGAGTTCGTGCAGCGGCGCATTCCCGGTGCCGGCGGCGAGGACTTCCTGCCCCGAGCGCTGTATGGCGAGTATCTGCAGGAATTTCTGCTGGCGGCGCAGCTGAGCGCGCCAGGCAACGTGCGTCTCGACGTGTGGCACGGCGAAGTCACGAACGTGCGGCGGCTCGAAAGGCATTTGCCGCTGCAACTGGAGCTGCACGATGGCCGCAAGCTCACAGCGGACGATGTCGTGCTCGCGCTCGGCAATCCCAGGCCGGCATCGCTCGGCGTCACCGCGCCGGTGGCCAACCATCCTGCCTACGTTGCGGACCCATGGTCCAACGAGCTGCCCTTCTCGCGCAGCCAGAAAGTGCTGCTGATCGGCACCGGGCTGACCGCGGCTGACGTCATCAACGCAGCGTCGGCCGATCCGCAGGCTACGCCGACCTTGCACGCGTTGTCTCGACATGGGCTCGTGCCGCCGCGGCAGACTGCGTTTCGGCCGGACGCGTTCAAGGGCGACGGCAACGCGCTGCTGCTCGCTGCGTCGACCTCGCTGCGCGGACTCACGAAGGCCGTGCGCCTGGTCGCGCGTGAAGCAGAGAGCTGCGGCGGCGATTGGCGCGAAGCGATCACCTTCGTCCGCAACATGGCGCCGACGATCTGGCAGCGTTTCTCGGCGCGCGATCGCGTGCGGTTCCTGCGACACTTGCGCGCGCTGTGGGATACGCATCGTCACCGCCTGCCGCTGCAACTGATCCAGCGCATCGAACAATTGCGCAAGGTGCAGCGTTTGCACGTCCACGCGGGTTACCTGTTGCGATTCACGTCTCGCGACGCCGGCATCGAAGTCACGTGGCGAGCGCGCGGCACGCGGACGGAGCACAGCGAGACCTTCGACCGCGTCGTGAACTGCACGGGCCCTGACTATGCGATCGAGCGCTCTACCGACCCGTTGTTTCGCAGCCTCCTGCAGTGCGGTCTATGCGTCGCCGACCCGCTCGGCCTGGGGCTGCGTACGGGGCCGCGTGGCGCTGTTATCGACGCGGACGGCTGGCCGGGGCCGCACCTCTTCTATGTCGGGCCGATGCTGCGAGCGGACCTGTGGGAGGCGACAGCGGCGAGCGAATTGCGCGGTCACGCCGAGCGCCTGGCGGGGCTGCTGGCGACCGAGCGCGCTTGATGTCGATAACGTAATCTTTACACGGGACCCAATCGCGAACTTGAGACGTCAGAATCGCTCCCTTTGTAACAGGAGGAGCAGTGCTTGACGGCCGACAGTCCAGGCAGATGGAGCAGGTGGCGCCCCTGGGCGATCGGCGCGGTCATCGTCGTGCTGAGCGCGCTCGTGTTCGACGCGCTGCATGGGCTGCTCCACGAAGTTCGGTATGCGGACGTCGTGCGGCAGATTGCGACCCAGCCTGCGTCGAATCTGCTGTGGGCGGGACTCGCGACTGCGCTCAGCTATCTCGTGCTCACCGGCTACGACTTCTCGGCGCTGCGCTACGCGGGCGCCAAGGTTCGCAGCAGCACGGTGCTGCTCACCTCGTTCATCGCGTACGCGCTCGGTAACACCGTCGGTCTCGGCGTGCTGACCGGCGGCGCGGTGCGAATGCGCCTCTACACTGCCGCAGGAATCGACGCGGGACGCGTCGCTCAGGCTGCGGCGTTCAATGCAGGCGCGTTCGTCATCGGCATGACTGCATTCGGCGCTGCCGGATTGCTGTGGGGCGCGCCGGATGTCGCCGCGCTGGTCCGCATTCCGAGCTGGCTGCTGCGGGCGATCGCCGTCTTGCTGTTGATGGCGGTCGGTGGGTTAATCGTGGCCGCTGCGCGCGCACGCGAACTGCGTGTGCTGAATCGCTGGCCGGTGAGATTGCCGCCGGCGAACCTCGCGATCCGCCAGCTGCTGATCTCCGCGCTCGACCTGACTGCGTCCGCCGCCGCGCTCTGGTTCCTGCTGCCTGCGGACATCATCAGCTTGCCGGCGTTCTTCGCGTGGTATGCGATGGCCGTAGCGCTCGGATTGCTGAGTCACGTGCCTGGCGGCCTCGGCGTGTTCGAGGCGGTGATCCTGCTGGCGTGCGGCGGCCGCGCGCCGCCGGAGCAGATCATCGGCGCGCTGTTCCTGTATCGCGTCGTGTATTACCTCTTGCCGCTGATCGCGGCGGCGATGCTGCTCGCCGGTTACGAATTGCGCTCCGGCGTGGCTGCGCCGATCGGTCGCGCGGCGGTGGCGGTCTCGCCGCTGTTGCTGGCGACGCTCACGTTCATCGCCGGCGCATGGCTGCTCGTTTCCGGCGTGACGCCGCTCTCGGGCGAGGCGACTGATCTGCTCGAGCTGCACGTCCCGCTGCCGCTCGTCGAGGCGTCGCACTTCATCGGCAGCGTCGCGGGTTTCGCGATGCTCGTGGTGGCGCGCGGTCTGCTGAACCGCCTGGACGCCGCGTGGTGGTCGGCATTCCTTTTGGCGCTGGTCGCGGCAGTGCTCGCGCTGCCGAAGGGCATCGCGTTGTCCGAAGGCGCGTATCTCACGGTGCTCGCGTTCCTGCTGCTCGCGTCGCGACGCCATTTCGATCGGCGCTCGGCGCTGTTTTCGCAGGCGCTGGGTTGGGCCTGGATCCTGTCGATCGCGTGGGTGGTCGCGGCCTGCGTGCTGATCCTGTTCTTCGCCTACCGCGAAGTCGCCTACGATCGCGAGCTGTGGTGGGTATTCGAGTTCGACGCCAACGCGCCGCGCGGCCTGCGCGCCATGATAGGCGTGATGCTTGCGGGCCTCGGCTTCGCGCTGTGGCAGTTGCTGCGTCCGTCGCCGGGCATGCCTGCGCTGCCACGCGGCGAGGAGTTGGAGCGCGCCGAAGCGATCGTCAGCGCGCAACCTTACGCGGACGCGAACCTCGTGCTGATGGGCGACAAGCACCTGCTGTTCTCGGCCTCGCGCAAGGCCTTCGTGATGTTCGGGCGTCAGGGGCGCTCGTGGATCTCGCTGTTCGATCCGGTCGGGCCGCGCGACGAGTGGCCCGAGCTGATCTGGAACTTCATCGAGGAGGCGACCGATCACGGCGGCCGGGCGATCTTCTACCAGGTGCGGCCCGAGTCGCTGTCGCTGTATCTCGATGCGGGCCTGCGCGCCCTGAAGCTGGGCGAGTACGCCTATGTGCCGTTGCAGGACTTCGGTCTGCAGGGATCCAAGCGCGCGGATCTGCGTTATGCCGTGCATCGCGCGGAGCGCGACGGTCTGAGCTTCTCCGTGACACCCGCGAGCGAAGTGCCGCAGTTGCTGCCCGAGCTGCGGACCATCTCCGCTGCGTGGCTGGCCGAATCGCGCGCGCGCGAGAAGAGCTTCTCGCTGGGAGCATTCCGCGAAGGCTACCTGTTGCGCAGGCCGGTCGCGCTGGTGCGTCAACGCGGCACTGCGATCGCATTCGCGAATGTGCTGTGCACGCAGCAGCAGAACGAAGTCAGCGTCGACCTGATGCGGCAGGTGCCGGGCGCGCCGTCGGGCACGATGGATTTCCTGTTCACGCAGCTGCTGCTGCACTTCAAGGCGCAGGGCGTGCAGCGCTTCGCGCTCGGCATGGCGCCGATGGCCGGCATGGAGACGCACGAGCTGGCGCCGCGCTGGCATCGCTTCGGGCGCTGGCTGTTCCAGTCCGGCGAAAGCTTCTATAACTTCCGCGGGCTGCGGAACTTCAAGGACAAGTTCCAGCCGGTGTGGGAGCCGCGTTACATCGCCGCACCGCCCGGCGTAGCGACACTGTTGTCGCTGGCCGATGTCACCGCGTTGATCGCAGGCGGGCTACGAGGCGTATTCGCGAAATGAATCGATGGTGGCTGCTCGGATTGCTGTGGATCGGCGCGCACTGCAGCGCCGAGACGCTGTCGCACGGCAGGTTTCAGAGCATTGCAATCTATCGACCGCCCGGCGAGGTCCAGCGGGTCGTGCTGTTCCTGTCCGGTGAGCAGGGCTGGAACGAGAAGCTGTCGCGCAGTGCGCAGCTGCTGGCGTCGCAGGGCGCACTGGTCGCGGGCCTCGATACGCACGCGCTGTTCGCGAACCTGGAAAAAGATGGCGCCGAGTGCGTCTATCCCGACGGCGATCTGGAGAACCTGAGTCACTTTCTGCAGGCTTACTATCGTTTGGCGAGTTACGAGCCCGCGGTGCTCGTCGGCGACGGCAGCGGTGCGACGCTGGGGTACGCGATGCTGGCGCAGGCGCCCGCGGAGACGTTCGCCGGCGCCATCTCGATCGATTTCTGTCCGGAGCTGCGGCTGCGCAAGCGCCTGTGCGCAGCGGGCACGCTGCAATTCGCGGAGTCGAAGAAGGTGCACGCGCTGTTGACGCCTGCAAGGCTCGAGTCGCCCTGGGTCGCATTGCAGACGCGCGCTGCAGGCGCTTGCGGCCAGGCCGTGACGCAACGATTCGCGAGTGCCGCGCCGAGCAGCCGGATGATCATGGTCTCCACGGCGCCCGGGCCGGCGAACCTGGAAGGTGAGCTGTCGGCAGCCGTGAAGCGGCTCGATCCGCCGCCGCGCAAGCGCCCGGCCGCGCCGCCGCCGGATCTCGCCGGGTTACCCATCGTCGAGGTTCCGTCCGAGCAGCCCGGCGACACGCTGGCCGTGCTGATCTCGGGCGACGGCGGCTGGGCCGGCATCGACAAGGCGGTCGCGTCAGTGCTCGGCGAGCACGGCATTCCGGTCGTCGGCGTCGATTCGCTGCGCTATTTCTGGAAGGAGCGCACGCCCGACAGTACCGCGGCCGACATCGATCGCATCCTGCGCTACTACCTCGCTGCCTGGGACAAGAAGCAGGCAGTGCTCATCGGCTACTCGCAGGGCGCCGACATTCTGCCGTTCGTGGTGAATCGATTGCCCGCGCATATGCGTGCGCGCGTGCGCCTCACAACATTCCTCGGCCTGGGCGTGCGCGCAACTTTCGAATTCCATCTCGGCAACTGGCTGACCGGTGGCGACGACGACGACACGCTGCCGATCCTGCCGGAGCTGCAACGGATGTCGGGTATGAACGCGCTGTGCGTGTACAGCGACGATGCGGACGAGTCCGCGTGCGACGACGTAACGAGCAGCACGCTGCGAGCCGTGCATCTTCCTGGCGGGCATCACTTCGGCGGCGACTACGACCGCGTCGCGCAGTTGATCCTGGAGCAGCTGCGCTGATCAGCTCTTCGGGATCAGATACTGCTTGTGGCAGTCCTCGCACGTCTGATAGACGGCGTCGCTGCTCGCGCTGAGCTTGTCGGCGTTCTTTTCGTGCGCGGCGTGCGCCGCGCCCTCGGCCGCCGAGATCAATGCGTCGCTGAGCTTCAGCCAGTCTTTCTGATCGACGACGCGCGCACCGGTCTTCAGCAGCTGCGCCGATTCCGCCAGGATGACCGCGTTGGCTTCCACCAGCGCCCAGCCGGCATCGTCCTTCGGCGCTTCGCCGCCGGCGGCGAACACTGCGTTCGAAGTCGGCACGGTCATCGCCAGCATCACCTGCCGCGTCGTCGCCGTGCTTGCGCGCGGCGCTGGATGCGCTGCGACTGCCGATTGTTGCGAGTACGCCGCAAGCACCGTCGTCGCGGCAACGACGAATACCGGTCGCATCGCTTTCATGAGGTCACCAGGGATCGAAGCAGTCGTAGTTGTGCTGCCGCACGATCTTACCGTCGCGGTAGCTCAGAAAGATGGCGAAGCGTGCGCGCATTTGTCCGCCGGCGGGAATGCTGCCCAGCGGGATCGCGAGCGTGCCGGTCCAGGTCGCTTCGACTGCGACCTGCTCGCCACTGGCGATCGCATTCACGACTTCGAAGCGCTGCGCCGTCATGACCTTGCGTCCACGCACGGCCGCATCGCGCAACGCGGCGAGATCGCGCGTTGCACCGTTCGGCACCAGGCGGTTCGGGAACTCGACCTGGACGACGTCGTCGGCGAAGAAGCGCAAGCCAGCGAGCTCATCGCTGCCGCCGATCGATTCGAGGTACTCGCGGGCCAGCCGCAGCAGATCGTGTGTCATGCGGCGCATTCTAAAGGAGCAACAAGAAAGCCGCCGCCCGACGCGAGTCGGGCCGGCGGCCCAGGGGGTCGATGGAACCGTCAGCGACGTCAGCCGCCCGAGTCGTCAGGCTTCGCGCCGGCCTGCGGCTTCAACGCACCGCGCTCCTGCAGCTTGGCGGCGACGCGCGAGCGGACCTCGGTATCCGACGCCATGCGCTCGACGATCTTGTTGAACTCCGGCACCTGCAGGCCGCTGCGTTCAACCGCGGCGATCATGTCGGACTCTGCGGTCTGCTTCACCTTGTCCGCCGCCTGCGGATCCTTGGCGCTCTGCAGATCGGCCGCGGCCTTCTGCTGAATCGTCTGGACGGCGACATACGCATCCGCGAACTGCTCGATCTTCTTGTCTTCGATCGGGCCTGCGGTCGCGTCAGTCGCGCCCGGAGTCGCGGCACCAGGCGTGGGCTCGGTGGCGGCGCCAGGCGTCGTTTGCTCGTCTTGCGGCTGCTGCTCGTCCGTGGTGGTCGGCGGTAACTGCTGCTCCTGCGCGCCGGCGGGCTCGCCCACCTGCGAGGAGTCCTGATCCTGCGGATTCGGCGACGGCGACGGCGGCTCCTGCGAGAACGCTGCAGGGGCCAGGGTCGCGGCTGCCAGCGCGGCGAGCAGTTGAATTCTCAAAGTCATGGCAATGTCCTCGTGTGCGAGTGAGCGGTACCGAAACGGAATCCCGCCGCCGCTGTCGAGGTTCCGCGCGGGTAAATTTGCGCGGGCTTTCGTCGCAATCGGCCGACGGTTCGCGCGGCCGTGTGGTGGCGCCGACTACAACGCTCGCTGGAATTGAGTACGTGCTATTCGAAGCGCTCGTCGCTCGGGCGCGCGGCGAATTCCTGCTTGCTGAGATAGCCGTCGCCGTCGGAATCGATGCCGTCGAAGCGCTTGCTTACGCTGCCCTTCAGCGACGCTTCGCTGCGGCTGATCTTCGCGTCGCGATTGCGATCCAGCGAGCGGAACACGACTTCTACGTCTTTCGTGCTGCGCACCGGCAAGTCGTCGGCGGCGATTGCACTCATTGCGCACGGGGTGAACGAGAGAGCGAGCAACCACGTGGCGCGGATCTTCGTGATGCGTTTCATAGCAAATGCCCTCCCTGGCAGAACGCGACGGCGAAAACTCCGGTTCCGCCGTAGTTGTGCGTGCTACTTGCGCTGCTGACTCAACGCTACGCCGCCGAGAATCAGCGCGCCGGCGATCGCCATGGTGGGCGTCAGCGGTTCACCGAGCACGATCCACGCCCAGACCACGCCGAACAGCGGAATGAGGTACGTGACAGTTGCGGCGCGTGGCGCGCCGACACGGTAGATCATTCGAAAGTAGATGAGATACGCAACGCCCGTGCACAGCACGCCGAGCAGCACGGCACTCGCCCAGGAGTGCGGCGGAATCGCAGTGTGCGGCCAGTAGTAAATCGCCAGTGGCGCGAGCAGCAAGCTGGCGCACACGAGCGTCGCCGCGGCGACAGTCCCCGGCGGTATGCCGACGAGTTTCCGCCGCACGAGATTGCCGCCGATCCCGTACAGCAGCGCCGCGAAAGTTCCTGCAAGCGCGGCGCTCCACACGCTGCCGCCCGCGGTCTTGCCGCTCGCGAGCACGACCACGCCCAGGAATCCCGCAACCAGGCCGACTGCCCGCCGCCTGCTGATGTGCTCACCGTAGAGCATGAAGGCGACCAGTGCGGTGAACATGACTGCGGTCGCGTTGGTGATCGCGCCGATGCCGGCCGGGGCGCGCTGCGCTGCCCAGGCGAACAGCGAGAAAGGGATCGCCGAGTTGATCGCGGAGATCACGACGAGCGGCAGCACATGTGCGCGCGTGAGTTGGGCGCGGCCGCGCCACAACAGCGGCAGGAGAATGAGTGCGCCGAGAGTCAGCCGCACTTCGACGAGCGCCAGCGCTCCGAACTCGCGCGCGGAGACGCGCATGAACAGAAACGATGCGCCCCAGATCGCGGCGAGCACGGTCAGCTCGAGCGGCGTGAGCCAGCGCGCAACGTTGGGCTCGGCGGCGGCGGTGGTCGCTTCGGCTTGGGACATCGCTCGGAAACCTCACTGACTCGTCCATGAATAGCATGCCAGTGCGGTTCGCTGCACTGCATGGGCAGCGTTACCCAATTTGCGCCGCGTCCTTACCCAGGTTGGAGGCCTGACACAAACCTCGCTTCTGTCTACGCCATTGTCACTGTAAACCAGTGTGCCGCAAGCGCATACTGCTTGGGTCAGTCACAAGTATGGCTTGTGTCTCATGCTGATCCGCCCCTCGGTCCTGTCGGCCTACGCGGTGTTTGCCGCGGCGGCCCGCCACCAGAATTTCGCGCACGCCGCGGAGGAACTGCACCTTACGGCCAGCGCCGTCAGTCATCACGTGCGGCGGCTCGAGACGATGCTGGGCGTGACGCTGTTTCAGCGCCATGCGCGCGGAGTCGCGCTGACTTCGCAGGGACGAGCGCTCGCCGATGCCACCAATGTCGCGCTGGCGGATCTCGATGCAGTGTCCGGCTCGCTGTTGAGCCGAGACGAGGAGGTCGCGCGAGTCCGCATCACGACGCTGCATTCACTGGCGTACTGCTGGCTGATTCCGCGGCTGCCCAGCTTCACTGCCGCGCATCCGGACGTGCATCTCGATTTCGAAACGTCGATCGCGCTGGCGCGCTTCGACGATGCCGGCCCCGATCTCGGCATCCGCCACGGTCCGGGACCATGGCCCGGACTCACGGCGCACTTCCTCATGGACGACGCCTTGTTCCCGGTTGCCTCGCCGTCGCTGCCGGGCCTCAGGCAAGTCACCCAGGCGGCGCACATCGCGCGCCTGCCGCTGATCTCGGATCTCGGGCTGCAGGGATGGCCGGACTGGTTTCGCGCGGCGGAGGTGCGCAACGCGAGCCTGCCGGCAGCGCATTCGTTCACCGACTCTACGGATGCCTTACTCGCGGCCGTGTGCGGTTTGGGCGTTGCGCTCGCGCGCAGGCACATCGCTGCGCCGTATCTGACGCGGGGAGAGCTGGTTCAGCTGCCCGGGCCGACGCTGAAGGCGCGCTTCTCGTACTACGTCGTGTATCCGGCGCATCGCCGCCCCGCCCCGGCAGCCGCGGCTTTCATCGAGTGGTTGCGCCGCGAGGCAGCGAAGGACGACCTAGCTGCAGATCCAGGCCGAGGAACTGCGCATAGCGCCGCGCCGCAGCCGCGAGCCCCTGCAACTGCCGGCGATCGAGCCCCGCGAAAGGCCGGCAAGTAACTGCGACTGACGCGTTCTGCAGCTCGCGCGACCACGTCCCTGAAATCTGGCCGTCGATCACGATCGGCGGATGGAAGATGCCGTGCCCCGAGTCTGCGCGTGCGGCGATTTCGCGCGACATGACGGCGGCTCGATCCTGATATGCCACCGTGTATTCATCGTACGCGGGCAGCAGGTGGCAGCCACGTTGTGCGCGCGCTTCCGGTGCGTTTGCTGCTTGCCAGTACGTTCGTTTGTCGATCGTCACCGCAGTCAGGTCGCTCGCGATGCTTTCGCGCGCGTGCTCTGCGTCGGCTGCCGCCAGTCCCGACCACCACGCGAAGTCGCGAACGGTCGCCGGCCCGTGGCTCGTGAAGTAGCGTCGCGCCAACTCAGCGAGAGCTTCCTGGCGCGATCGCGGCGAGGTTGTCGGCAGCCACTCGTCCAGCAGCGCGAACGTCTGCTGCTTGCCGGCGCGTGGACCGAGACAGATGAGTCCTTCGTGCGCGTGCCACCACAGCAGATGCAGTCCGCGAGAGCCGCCGGTTGCGATGCGAGCGCTCTCGAGTCGCCGATACAGCTCGGGGCGCGACAACGAATTTCCGCCGCGCAACGCGTCGCTGAAAATCTTGCCGGTGCGGTCTATGAGTCGACTGTCGATGCCGTGCTCTTGCTTGAGTCGCCGCGAGTTTCGCGCCAGCGCGCGTCGGGCGCACAAGTCCAGCATCCAGCGCGCGTCTTCGGCCGCGACGAAGTGCAACGTGCCGCGCAATGGCCAGGTGCGAACGATCGACCGGTCGGCGATGGCTCGTTCGACGGAGGCTTCAGTCGCGTCACGCGTGCGCAGGCCGATCGCCCACAGCGAGCCCAGATAGTCCTGGGCCTGGACGGCGCCGAACCAGCGGACGGTCGCCGCCGGGCTGACGAACGGCTTATGACCAATGCGCTGCTGGCGCAGGCGCTGGGCGGCGAGTCGGATGGCGGCTCCTCGGGCGGGCGGGCGCGGCAGTCTACTCCGCAGGGGGCTGTACTGGCTCGGCAGCGGGAATCTGCGACTGCTTTTGGCCCGGGTCCGGCCGTACAATTCCGCGGCTCATTCCCCACCGAGGTCCGATTCATGTCGTGGACGCTGTCGCAACGGGCGCAGAAGCTGACGAGCTCCGCCATCCGCGAGATCCTCAAGGTCACCGAACGGCCGGAAGTCATTTCGTTCGCCGGCGGCCTGCCCTCGCCCGACACGTTCCCGGTTGCACGGCTGCGCGAGAAGGCAGCGGCGGTGCTGACGGACGCGCCCTCGCCGGCGCTGCAATACGGACCGACTGAGGGCTATCTGCAGCTGCGCGAGTGGATCGCGGCCCGCTATTCCTCGGGCTCGGTGCGCATCGATCCGCAGAACGTGCTCGTCACGACCGGCTCGCAGCAGGGCCTCGACCTGCTCGGCAAGACGCTGATCGACGCGGGCAGCAAAGTGCTGGTCGAGACGCCGACCTACCTCGGTGCGCTGCAGGCGTTCTCGCTGTTCGAGCCGAGCTTCGTCTCGGTCACTTCCGACGAAGACGGGCTCGTGCCGTCGGCGCTCACGCCGAAGATGCTGGAAGGCGCGCGCTTTCTTTACGTGTTGCCCAACTTCCAGAATCCGACCGGACGGCGCATGCCGCTGGCGCGGCGCCAGGAGCTGGCGAAGATTGCCAGACAGCACAATCTGCTGGTGGTCGAAGACGATCCGTACGCAGCGCTCTCGTACAAGGGCGATGCGGTGCCGACGCTGCTGTCGATGATCCCCGACCAGGTCGTGCACATGGGCTCGTTCTCGAAAGTGCTCGCGCCGGGACTGCGCGTCGGCTACGTGATCGCGCCGCAGGCCGTGCATCGCAAGATGGTCCAGGCGAAACAGGCTGCGGACCTGCACACACCCAGCTTCACGCAACGCATCGTCTACGAGACGGTGAAAGACGGTTTCCTCGACACGCACATTCCGGGCATCCGCACGCTCTACGGCGAGCGCTGCAAGGTGATGCTCGATGCGATGAAGGAGCACTTCCCCGCGGGCGTGACCTGGAACGAGCCGGCGGGCGGCATGTTCATCTGGGTGCAGCTGCCGCCGGGCCTCGACAGCTTCAAGCTGCTCGACCAGGCGATCGCGCAGAACGTCGCGTTCGTGCCGGGCGGGCCGTTCTACGCGAACGAGCCGCAGCTGAACACACTGCGGCTGTCGTTCGTGACGGTGCCGCCGGAGAAGATCCGTCGCGGCGTCACGATCCTCGGCAAGATCCTGCGCGACGCGATCGCCGGCGGCCTGCGCGCCTCGGCCTGAGATGCAGGTCAGGCCGCTCCAGCGCATCCTGCGTCCGCGCCATTCGCGCATCCCTGCGCAGCAGCTTCAGCCTGACGTTGCGTCCAGAAACTCCTCCACCAGCCCCGCGGTCAGCTCGGGCGCACGCGCTCGCTGCGGCGTGGTTGCTTCGCCCAGGTATTCGCCGTGCCCGCCCAGGAGCACGAGCAGCCTGGCGTTCGGCAGCAAGCGGGTGAGCTCGACAGCGTGCTCGGGTCGCGTGACGTCTCGATCGCCGATCAGGATGAGCGTCGGCGCGCGCACCGTGCGCAGATCCGCATCCGGCACGTCCTGCCAGTGACGCATCCGCTCGAGATCCTTGTCGTGCATCACCCTGAGCTTCGCCGGGTCGGGGTTCACCCGCAGGAATGCGTCCTTGAGCCCTTGCGGCATGCCAGCGAAATCGGCGCTGCGAATCAGCTCCCACAGTTGCGGCTGGGCGCCGTCCTTCTTGGTGAACGATGAAGCGAACACCAGTTTGCGCACCGCCTGCGGGTGGCGGATCGCGACCTGCAACGCGATGCTTGCGCCGTTGCTGAATCCGAACAGGTCGGCTTGTTCGACCTGCAACTCAGCGAGCAGTGTCGCCACATCGTCTGCGGACGTCGTGAAGCGCACCGGCGCATCGCGATCGCTGGTGCGACCATGCGCCTGTTCCTCGATCGCGATGACGCGGCGCTCGCGCGCAAGAAACGGAATGATCCGGCCGAACGTCGAGTCGATCGTCGAACCGCCGCCGTGCAACAGCACGAGCGGGACGCCATGCTCGGGGCCGTACGTTTCGTAGTACATGCGGATGCCGTTCACTGCGGCGTATGTGCTACGCATTGCGAGCGTCCTGCGTCGTGACGAGCTCGGCGAGGCGATCGAGCATCTGCAGCCAGCTCGGATGAGCGCCCGTGATCTTGGCGAGCGACTCGGACACGTTCTGCTCGAGCGTGAGCCGGGTCCCGCCGCGCACCTCCTCGAGCGTCACGCGCACCAGCGTCTCGCGCGGCCAGTGCGGGTGGTGGCCCGCCGCTTCAGGCTCGACCTCGTTGCCCGCGCGGTCCGCCGTCGCAAGCGTGTAGACGATCAGCTCCGGCCGCACGAGCTCACGGTACACGCCGATGAACCAGCAGTCACCGAGCGACGGATTGCGGATGCAGCAATGAAATCTGCCGCGCGGCCGCGCGTCGAACGCGGCGATCTCGAGCGTGCACCCGTGCGGCGCATACCATTGCAGCAGCAGCTCGGGCTGCGTCCAGGCCTCGAACACCAGCTCGCGCGGCGCGGCGAAGACACGCTCGATCTTGATCGTGTCGTCGGCGGCCGATCGGTCAGCGATTCTTGCGGGCATTTCTCTGCCTCTGCTGTCGTTGCGGCTGCTGCAGGCGTTGCAGCAGCACGTCCAGGCGGTCGAACGCGCCCTCCCAGAATTGCCGGTAATCGTCCATCCATTCGTACGCCTGCTTGAGAGGCGCTGCGCGCAGCGAACAGAACTGCTCACGGCCTTCCTTGCGCTTGTCGATCAGGCTGGCGCGCTCGAGATAGGCGAGATGCTTCGAAATCGCCTGCTGCGACACGCCGAACGGCGCGGCCAGCTCGTTGACCGTGGCTGCGCCCCGGCGCAGCCGTTCGAGAATGACCCGGCGCGTCGGATCGGACAGCGCCAGGAAAGTGACGTTGAGTTGATCCACAACCATATGGTTGTAGATAACGCCGCCGAAGTCAACAGCTATCGATAGCCCTTCGCCTGCAGCGAGAACAAATGTGCGTAGTGGCCGTTGACGCGCATCAGCTCATCGTGACTGCCGCGCTCGATGATGCGGCCGTCCTGCAGCACCACGATCTGGTCCGCCATGCGCACGGTCGAGAAGCGATGCGAGATCAGGATCGCGATCCTGCCGCGCGTCAGCGTGCGGAAGTGCTCGAACACAGTCGCTTCGGCTGCGGCGTCCATTGCAGCCGTCGGCTCGTCGAGCACGAGGATGTCCGCGCGTGAGCGCATGAAGGCGCGCGACAGGGCGATCTTCTGCCATTGACCGCCGGACAGCTCGCGGCCGTCGTTGAACCATTTGCCGAGCGGCGTGCGATAGCCTTCCGGCAGCGTCTCGACGATCGGCTGCGCCATGCCTTTCTCGCCGGCCTCGCGCCAGCGCGGCTCGTCCTCGAAGAACTCCACGTCGCCGGCGCCGATGTTCTCGCCGAGCAGCAGCTGGTAGCGCGTGAAGTCCTGGAAGATCACGCCGATGCGCTGGCGCAATGCTGCATCTTCCCATTCGCGCAGATCCTTGCCGTCGAGCAGGATGCGGCCGGAGGTCGGCTGATAGAGCCGCGTGAGCAGCTTGATCAGCGTGGTCTTGCCCGAGCCGTTCTCGCCGACCAGCGCCAGGGATTCGCCGGGCCGGATGTGCAGATCGACGTCGACCAGCGACAGCTGCTCCGCGCCGGGATAACGGAAGCTGACGCGCTCGAAGCGCACACCGTCCTGCGGCTGCGGCCCGTGCACGACGCTGCCCTGCGAGTTCTCGACGGGCGTCTCCAGGTATTCGTACAGCGTCGACAGGTACAGATTGTCCTCGTACATGCCGCCGACGGCGGAGAGAATCGCCGAGACCGCCGATTGACCCTGCCGGAACAGCATCAGGTACATCGTCATCTGGCCGAGTGTGATGCGCGTGGCGATCGCCGAGAGCGCGATCCATGCATACGCACCGTAGAGCGTCGCAGTGGCGATGAGTCCGAGAAAGAAACCCCAGGTGTCGCGCCGGATCGTCAGGTCGCGATCCTCGCGATACAGCTTGTGGAAGATGGCGCGATAGCGATCGAGGAACAACGGGCCGAGCCCGAACAGCTTCACTTCCTTGGCGTGGTCCTCGCGCGCCAGCACCGTTTCCAGGTACAGCTGCATGCGCGTCTCGGGCGAGCGCCACAGGAACAGGCGGAACTTGTCGCCCGAGAACTTCGCTTCGGCGAGGAACGCGGGCAAGCCTGCCAGGATGAGCACGACGACGGCCCAGGGCGAGAAATTGAACAGCAGCGTGCCGAAGCTGATCAGCGAGACGGCGTTCTGCACCAGGCCGAACGTGCGCATCACCAGCGACAATGGCCGGCTCGAAGCTTCGCGACGCGCGCGCGTCAGCTTGTCGTAGAACTCGGAGTTCTCGAAATGCTCCAGCTCCAGCGTCAGCGCCTTCTCGAGGATCATCACGTTGACGCGCTGGCCGAGCTGCGCCCGCAACAGCGACTGGCACAACGAGATCCCGCGCTGCGCGCCGGCGATCGCAGCGACCAGCAAGCCTTCGCAGGCGACCAGAAGGAGCGCGTGCTGAGTCAGCGCTGCGCGACTCGCCGCATCGGACTGAATCGCCGCGACTACGGCGTCGACGATCAGCGAGCCGACGTACGCGACGGCGGCGGGCAGCGAGCCGGCAATCAGCGTCAGCGCCGCGAAGGCGATCGTCAGTGCGCGGCTGGTGGTCCACACCAGCTGCAGGGCGCGATGGCTGTAGGCGAACACGCCTAGGAAACCACGCGCGACCTTCGGTTGGCCGAGGACCGGCTGGCGCTTGCGCGGGTTCAAGGCAGGAGTATGGCTGACATGACGGTGCTTCAGTGTGGGGGCGCATTTCGCAGTCCGCAATGCTGGCCGCCCGGCTGGTTGCGTCGGCGAAGGCCGAGGCAGAAAATCCCGAAGCATGAGCGACCCGAAGGATCGCGATCCAGGCAGCAATGCGCCGCCGGCGGCACCCGCCGACGACAAGCGCTCGGGTCGCGCCGGCGTCGACGAGCGCGGCAACTCGGTGTGGGAGTGGCAGCTCGAGACCGGCGTCTACAGCCGCGACATCAGCACCCAGAGGCTGAAGAAGCTCGACCTCGGCGACCTGTCGATCGCGACTGGCGCCTATGACCGTCCGCCCGCCGCAGACAACAAGGGCAAGCCGCCGCAGAAGAAGCTGCCGGGCGGCGGATTCAATCCCTACGACAGTTCCAACAGCGGTGGTGTCGGAGGCAATCCGTACGACAACGCTCGCAGCGTCGGCAAGAAGACGCCGAACTTACCGCCGGTGGGCGCACCGCCCGCGCGCAAACCGATGGACCTGAAGCGCCTCGAAGAGTGGATGCAGATCAGGAAGCGGCTGGAAGAACAGAAGAAGAACGAAGACGAGGACTAGGGTTCAAGTCGCTCCCACGACGCCCTGCAGTGCTGACACTGCGTTCGAAACAGCACCTCCGACCAGGCTTTGAGTCCGAAGAATCCGCGCTCGGCGAAAGCGTGCTGGCAGTTCGGGCACGGGATCTCGAAAAACACATGACCGCCCCAGAACGCGGCGACGAACGAAGCGCCCAGTAGCGGGAGCACGATCCACGGCTTGACCTGCGGTGTTGCGCTCAGGGCAACGAGCAGGAAAATGCAGAGCCACAGCACGACCGCAACGAGCACAGCCCGACGCGCGTTGCGCTTGCGTCGCAGCCCCTTGATCGTCATCTCCTGCATGAACGCCAACGACCTACTGACGCAGAGCGGGCGCTATGTTCTGTCGGACCCACTCCGCCAATGCCGGCTCGTCAGCTGTGATCGAAACCTGCTTGTGGCGTTTTGCGAAGCGCTTGTCGGTGACGCGCCCGGGCGCCGCGACCTGAGCGGCGTCGCTCGAGCTGCCGACGAATAGATTGCCCGCTTTGGCGATCTGCAGGACCAGCGCGGCCTCGTCGGTCGAGAACTCGCCGTTGACCGCGAACTCGCCCGGCAGGCTGTGCACGCCTTCGACCGAGTCTTCGAGGAACCCTTCGACGAGGAAGCCGCCGATCCGCACGTGCGTGCCGTTCGGCAGCGACAACTCCCGATAGCCCTTATCGTCGACCGGCGAGGCGCCGCGCTCATCGAGGACGTGATTGACGGCGTCGAGCTCGTCCTCCGTCATACCGTCGTCCACATTGAACTTGACGCTCCCTCGACGCACCGTATCGCCGAGGTGGAGGGTGTGAAAGCCGAAGGCGTACTGCTTGAGGCTCGCGGCTGTCTCCGCGGCGTTCGATGAGCTCGCGAGCAGCGAGATCAGACACAACAGGGAGAGTCCGGGAGCTTTCATGCTATTCAACCGCCGTTTCCGCAACGCGCTCGCGCATCGACCAGAAGATCGCGGCGTTCGCCACCACGATGCCGAACACGACCAGCGTCGTGGGAATGACTTGCCAGCTCATGCGACCGGCCATGTACCTGGTGACACCGTGGACCAGATTGGCTGCAGCTGCGAGCGACAGAATCACGTAGGCCGCCTGCAGCACGGTGTGGCGTACGCCGCGACTGAACCGCTTCATCGGAACCATCAGTACTGCCGCAGCTGCGATCAAGGGCAGCTGTTTCACGAGACGATGAGCGAAAGGCGGAGTTTCGTCCGAATACGGCATCAAGCCGAGCAAATCCAGCAGGCTGGCGACGAGCAGGAACGCGCCCAGCGCATAGGCCGCCGCTCTCGCCACGCCACGGATTGCAGCTCCCAGAGTCATTCGATCGCACGCTAATGCCGCCGTGTCCGCGCCGTCAATCGCTTGTTCGGTTTCGCCGCTGTCAGCGTGTCGATGAACGCGCGCAGCTTCGGCTGCGTCTGCGTCCGCGCCGGGAAATACAGAAACAATCCAGGACTCGTCGGCGCGAACTCTTCCAGTACCGGCTCCAGTTGCCCGGCGGCAAGCTCGCGCGCCGCGAACAGGTCGGCGGTGTAGATCAGGCCCATGCCGTGGAGCGCAAATGTCATCATCAGCGCACCGTCGTTGACAGTGACGCCGCCGGGAACGTCGACGGAGAACTCGCGTCCGCCGCGCACGAACTCCCAGCGATAGATCGAGCCGGCGGTCAGGAAGCGATAGCGAATGCACTCGTGCCGCGTCAGCTCTTCCGGGGTGCGCGGCCGGCCGCGCGCCGCGAAGTAGGCAGGTGCGCCGAGCACCGACCAGCGCACATCCGGAGTCAGTCGCACGGCGATCATGTCGCGCTCGACCATCTCGCCGATGCGCACTCCGGCATCGAGATTGTTGGCGGTGAGATCGACCACGGCATCGTTGACGTCGACGTCCACTGCAACATCCGGATACGCGCGACGAAAGTTGGCCAGCACCGGTTCGATCACGAGCGGCACCGCGACGCGCGGTACCGACAATCGCAGCAGCCCCGCCGGCTTGTCGCGCAGGTCGGTCAGCGCATCGAACGCGTCGGCGATCTCCGTTGCCGCCGGCCGCACGCGCGCGAGAAGTTTCTCGCCGGCCTCGGTCAGGCCCACGCGTCGCGTCGTGCGCTGGAACAGTACCAGACCCGTCTTCGTTTCGAGCGTGCGAATCGCCTGGCTCACTGCTGCCGGCGTGACGCCGAGCTCGGCGGCGGCTGCACGAAAGCTCGCGTGTCGTGCGACTGCCAGAAACTCAGACAAGCCGCTGAAACCGTCGCTGCGCGCCATCTCTGCCTACCCGTGTATTAGATAGTTCATCTTCACAGCCTATTCTCCTGCAGCCGGTTTATCCGAACAACGGGCGGCGCTACCTTGCACGCCAACGAATCGGCCACCGCATTTCTTCGAGGAGCACAGCCATGCAATACGCCCCGCTCGGCAACACCGGTCTCGTAGTCTCGCGCCTCGCGTTCGGCGCGATGACGTTCACGTCCGGCAATCAGGACTTCGCCACCATCTACAAGGTCGGCGCGCAGGCCGCGAACGAGCTCGTCGGGCGGGCGCTCGACGCCGGCGTGAACTTCTTCGATACCGCCGACGCGTACGCGGGCGGCCAATCGGAGACTTTGCTCGGCGCCGCGCTCAAGTCTCGCCGCAACGACGTGGTGATCGCGACCAAGGTCGGCATGCGCGGCGGCACGGCGCTGACCCAATCGGGCCTGTCGCGGCGTCACATCCTGTGGTCGGTCGACGAGAGCCTGAAGCGCCTCGGCAGCGACTGGATCGACGTCTACATCGCGCACCGCGAGGACCCGTTCACGCCGCTCGAAGAAACGCTCGCCGCGTTCGACGCCGTGGTGCGCGCCGGCAAGGTGCGCTACCTCGGCTTCTCGAACTGGTCGGCGTGGAAAGTCGCCGCTGCCCTGGAAATCCAGAAGGCGAACAATCTCGCGCCATTTACGCACGGGCAGATGCACTACTCGCTGCTGGGACGCGACGTCGAGCGCGACGTGATTCCGATGATGCGTCGCTATGGGCTCGGCATGACCGTGTGGAGTCCGCTGTCGTCCGGCTTCCTCAGCGGCAAGTACACGCGTGCGTCGCTGTCCGATCCCAACAACCGCTTTTCGGGCTTCGACCTGCTGCCTTTCGACAAGGAGCACGGGTTCCGCCTGGTCGAGCGTCTGCGCAAGATCGCCGCAGAACACGAGGCCAGCGTCGCGCAGACTGCGCTGGCGTGGTTGCTCGCGAAGCGCGAGGTCACGAGCGTCCTGCTGGGCGCGAGCAAGCTCACTCAGCTCGACGACAACCTCGGCGCCGCGAACGTCACGCTCACGGCGGCCGAGCTCGCCGAGCTGGATGCGCAGACGGCGCTGTCGCCCGTGTATCCGAACTGGTTCATCGAACGCGTCGCGGACCCGGTCACCGCCAAGGCGATCGCTCACTGAAGATCGAGGAGAGACTCATGTCGACGTCACTTTCAGGAAAAGTCGCCATCGTCACCGGCAGCTCGCGCGGCATCGGTCGCGCGATTGCCGAGCGGCTCGCGGCGGACGGTGCGGCCGTCGTCGTCAACTACGTTCGCGACGAGCAGGCCGCGCAGGAAGTCGTGAGCGCGATTCGCGGCCGCGGCGGCCAGGCAGTCGCCGTTCGTGCCGACGTTTCGCAAGCCGCCGAAGTGCAGCGCTTGTTCGCTGAGGCGCGCACGGCATTCGGAGCGCTGGACATCGTCGTCGCGAATGCAGGCGTTGCCGTCGTGAAGCCGATCGCCGAGAGCACGGAGGAAGAATTCGATCGCGTGTTCGGCGCGAACGCCAAGGGCGTGTTCTTCACGCTGCAGCAGGCTGCGCGCGGCGTTCGCGATGGCGGGCGGATCGTCGTCGTATCCACTGGCGGCACGCGCATGCTGATGACCGGCACCGCGCTGTATCTCGGCAGCAAGGGCGCGGTCGAGCAATTCGTCCGCGTGCTGTCGCGTGAGCTCGGTCCACGCAACATCACCGTCAACGCGTTGTCTCCCGGGTTCACGGATACCGATCTGCTGCCGGAGCGTGACCGCAAGATCGCTGCCGGGATGTCGCCGTTCGGCCGCATCGGCGAGCCCGACGAAGTCGCGGCCGTCGCTGCCTTCCTGGCAAGCGACGACGCGCGCTGGGTCACCGGTCAGAACGTGGGAGCCGGTGGCGGCGTGTTCTGATCATTCGGGGGCGTAGATCTGATCGAACACGCCGCCGTCGGCGAAGTGCTGCCGCTGCGCCTGGGTCCAGCCGCCGAAGTCGGCGATCGTCACCAGCCTGATCTTCGGAAACTGCGCGGCGTGCCTGGCCGCCACCTGCTGATCGATCGGACGGTAGAAGTTCTGCGCGATGATTTCCTGCGCCTCGGGGGAGTACAGGTGATTCAGGTACTCGCTCGCGACTTCGCGCGTGCCGCGGCGGAGCACCACCTTGTCGACGATGGCGACCGGCGGCTCGGCGAGAATGCTCAGCGACGGCACGACGATCTGCACCTTGTCGGCGCCGAGCTCCTTGATCGACAGGAACGCTTCGTTTTCCCAGGCGAGCAGCACGTCGCCGATGCCGCGCTGGACGAACGTCGTGGTTGCGCCGCGCGCGCCGGTGTCGAGCACCGGCACGTTCTTGAACAGCTTGCGTACGTAATCTTTCGCGGTCGCATCGCTGCCGCCCGGCTGCTGTCTGGCCCACGCCCATGCCGCGAGGTAGTTCCAGCGAGCACCGCCCGAGGTCTTCGGATTCGGTGTGATCACGGCAATGCCGGGCCGGATCAGGTCGCCCCAATCGTGGATGTTCTTCGGGTTGCCCTTGCGCACCAGGAACACGATCGTCGACGTGTACGGCGCACTGTTGTGCGGCAGACGCGACTGCCAGTTCACCGGCAGCAACTTGCCGTTGGTCGCGATCGCGTCGACGTCACCGGCGAGCGCCAGCGTGACGACGTCCGCCGGCAGGCCATCGATGACGGTACGCGCCTGCTTGCCCGAGCCGCCGTGCGATTGCTTGATCGTCACCGTGTCGCCGGTCTTGGCTTTCCAGTATTGGGCGAACTCCGCGTTGTACGCCTCGTACAGCTCGCGCGTCGGGTCGTACGACACGTTCAGCAGCGTCACGTCTTTCGCGTGTGCGAGCGGCGCGCCGAGCGCGAACAGCGCCAGCGCGGTGATGACTGTCAGAAACCTGCTCATGGTTGACCTCATGACTCCCGTGACTGCGTGACCAGTCTTCTCAGAACTGCAAGCCGAAGCGCGTGAACAGCGCCTTCTCGTCCGGCCGATCGGCGCCGCCGGCAGCGCCGCCCTCGAAGCTCGTAACGTCGTAGTTGATCGACCATTTGTAGTTCTGGCTCAGGTACCAGTTGATGCCGACGCCCCAGGCGCTCGCCTTGCTGGCCGCGCTGTCGGGATTGGCGAACGAATTCGTGCCGCCGATGAACGCGTCGTCGTCGATGTCGAGCTGGTGATAGCGCGCGACGAATTCGAGCGCGCCCCAAGTACCGTTCTCCAGGGAGAACACCGAGCCGGGCGTGAAGCCGCGGAACGATTCATCCTCGCCGGTGGCGAACCACGAGAGCTGCACCTGCCACGCCTTGTTGTCGAGCGTCGCCGAGCGAACGCCGGCTGTCGGCGTGGCGCGCGTGACGTCCTGCGAGACGTTGGCGTATTCGCCGAGCACGCCGAAGCTGCCGATGTAGTAGTACGCCTGCGGCGACCAGCGCAGGCGCTCGCCGTCCGCGAACGTGCCGTTCACGGCGGGAGTCGTGCCGGCTGCAGCCGTCGTGCCGCGATAGCTGAAGAATGTCTGTTGACCCGGCGTGCGATAGCTCGGCAACAGTGTGGTGGTCGTGCTTCCGGTCGAGTCGACGTACGTGCCGCCGACGCCGAAGCCGAGCCCGCGCAGCGCGAAATTGTCGGAGTTCAGGAACGGCTGAAAGAACACGCGTGCCGCCCAGTCGCCCTTGGTGTCGTTCTCCGCGTCCGGGGTCGGTGTGTTGCCGTCGCTGCTGCCGCCGTCGCTCACGCCATTGAAGTAGCCGATCGCGTAGTTCACGACGCCGCCCGCGGCGTCGCCGCCGAACGTGACGCCCAGGTCGCGATTCGGCACGAGGCTCGTCGGCAATGCGCGCTCGATGAAGCGGATGTCGGTCGCCGACTGCAGGCGCTCGAGGCCGACCGGCACCTTGAACTTGCCCGCGGTCAATACCGCCCACGGCTTGAAGCGTGCCGCGATGTAAGCGTCCTGCACGATCGCCTTGCCCTGAGCGAAATCCGGCGTGAAGCGGAAATCGTAGATGCCGCCCAGCGTGCCTTCGAGGATCGGCCGCACGCGGCGCAGGAGCCAGGTGTCCGCGGTCGCCGGCGTGACGTCATCCGGAAAGTAGCGGCCGTCGAACTGCAGTACGCCGCGCAGGCGCACGACGTTGGCATTGTCGGCGGACTGGATTCGAAAACCCTGCTGCGGCGATGCGCGCACGACAGGCGTGCTCGCCACCGTCGCTTTCGCGGCTTCGTCCTGCAGCTCCAGCCTGCGCTCCAGCACGCGGATTTTCTGTTCCTGCGCCTCGAGGCGCTCGCGCAGGTCGGACAGGTCGTCCGCGGCCGCGGCCCCGGCGGCGAGCAACAGAGTTGCGGAAACAGCAGCTGCGATCCTCATGGGTCTCCCCGTGTCATGACAAACGACGTCGGGCCATCGTAGGGAGACGCCCGCTACAGTGCAGTCGGGCGGGGGTGACAAAGAGGTGGGCGGCAGTGACGGCGAGGTTATGAAATGAGGCTGGCCGAATTGACTCGCCGGGGCGGGGCCGGTAATACTCGCCGCCATGTCGAAAAAGCGTGTAATGACTGGCCAGTGGTGGCGCCTCTCTTAAAAGGAGAGGGCAACCCGGAACGCACGTTACTTAAGTTCGAATCCTGACAAACCCATCTCCGAGCGCAAATCCGGAGATGGGTTTTTTATCGCCTCCCGCCCGGACTTCGCGCAACGAGGTCGCCGACGAGGAGCTGCTGCTTGAAACCGCCGTTCGACATTGCTGCCGACCTGGATACGCCGGTCTCGGCCTATCTCAAGCTCAAGCCGTTCAAGCCGCGCTTCCTGCTGGAGAGCGTCGAGGGCGGCGAGCGGCTGGCGCGCTATTCGTTCATCGGCTTCGGCGATTGCGCCGAAGTGCGTCTCGACGAGCGCGGGCTCACCGTGAACGGTCGCACGCGAGCCGCGCCGCAGAGCCAGCACGAATTGCTGAAAGCGCTGCGCGATGCACTCGCGCACACACCGCAACCGACGCCCAGGATTCCCGGCGTGCCGCTGCCCGGCGGGCTCGTCGGCGCCGCGGGCTATGATCTGGTGCGACACTTCGAGCGCTTGCCGGCGCGAGCCCGCGTGGTCGAGCCGACTCCGCTGGCCCACTATCTCGCGCCGCAATCCCTGCTCGTATTCGATCACCTCACGCGCGGTGTTGCCTTGCTGCACGCTGGCAGCGAGAGTGAGCGCAGCTCGCTACGCAAACAGGTGATTCAAGCGCTGCGCGGCGGGATTCCCCAGACCGACAAGCGCATCCGCTATTCGCCGGCCGTCGGCAGCCTGAGCGAAGCGGAGTTCGTTCAGGGCGTGCATCGTACGAAGGAATACATCGCCGCGGGCGACGTTTATCAGCTCGTGCTGTCCGTGCGCTTCGCCGGCGAGTGTCAGCTCGAGCCGTTCGAGGCCTACCGCGCGCTGCGGCTGCTCAATCCTTCGCCGTACATGTTCTATTGCGAGCTCGGCGATTGCGTGGTCGTCGGTTCCTCGCCCGAAGCGCTCGTAAAACTCTCGCACGGGCAGGCGCAGATGCGGCCGATCGCAGGCACGCGGCCGCGCGGGCAGGACAGCGCCGAAGACGCGCGGCTGCAGGAGGAGTTGCTCGCCGATCCGAAGGAGAACGCCGAGCACATCATGCTCGTCGACCTGGCGCGCAACGATCTCGGCCGCGTCGCGCGCGCCGGCACGGTCGGCGTGAATCCGTACCGGCACATCGAGCGCTACAGTCACGTGATGCACATCGTCAGCGGCGTGAACGGCGAGCTCGCGCCCGGCAAGGATGCCTTCGATCTGTTCGCGGCCGCGTTCCCCGCCGGCACGCTGGTCGGCGCGCCGAAGGTGCGCGCGATGGAGATCATCGACGAGCTGGAGCCGGTGCGCCGCGGGTTCTACGGCGGCACCGTCGGCTACTTCGGCCACGGCGGCGACATGGATCACGCGATCACGATTCGCACCATGGTGTTTCGCGGCGATACCTACCGCTACCAGGCCGGCGCCGGACTGGTCGCGGACAGCGTGCCGAAAACGGAATACGAGGAAGTGCTGGCGAAGAGCGCGATCGTGCGCCGCGCGCTGGCGCTCGCCGAGGAGGGCCTGTGAACGCATCCACGACCGGCGCCCGGCTGCTGCTCATCGACAATTACGACTCGTTCACCTACAACCTGGTGCAGGCCTTCATGGTGCTCGGCGCCGAGGTGCTCGTGCATCGCAATGACCAGATCTCGTTGGACGCGGCGCTCGCGCTCGCGCCGACGCACCTGTGCATCTCG
>DATBKP010000168.1:0-9134 GCA_036555785.1 Steroidobacteraceae bacterium | reverse complement strand
AGTCGTACCACTCGAACATCGTGCCGAGCGAGGAGGCAACGATGACGCGCCGGTGCGCGCGGTCGATTCCCAAGCCCGCGCCTGAGGTTGCGTCGAGGGTGGTGGCCATGAGTGGCCGGAGTAGACCACAAAGAGCCCGGCGGCGGTACGACCCTTGGCCGTTCTTGTCAGTGCGCTGGGGCTCAGTCGCGATCTGCAGCAAGCTCGACGTCGAGCTTTTCGGTCGCCGCGAGCCACGCCTCTTCGCTCGCGTGCAGGTCGCGTCGCAGCTCGGTCTGCGCCTTCAGCAGTTCCTGCAGCCGCGGCTTCTCTTGCTCGCCGTAAATGTCCGGCATGGCGAGTTGCGCTTCGATCTCCTGGCGGCGGCGCTCCAGCTCGGCGATGTGCGACTCGCAACGCGCCACCTCGGCGCGCAGCGGACTCAGGCGATTGCGGCGCTCCGCTTCTGCGCGTTTGCGCTGCTTCTTCTGCTCGGCGCCTGCTTTCGGTGCGAGTTCCGTTTCCTGTGCCGGAGCAGCTGAGGTCAGGAACCAGCGCGCGTAGTCTTCGAGATCGCCATCGAAGGGCGATACGCGCCCGGCATCGACCAGAATCAACTCGTCGGCGACCGCTCGCAGCAGGTGCCGATCGTGCGCGACCAGCACGACGGCGCCGTCGTAGTCCTGCAGCGCTACCGCCAGCGCCTGGCGCATTTCGAGGTCGAGATGATTCGTGGGCTCGTCGAGCAACAGCAGGTTGGGACGCCGGAAGCTGACCAGCGCCAGCACCAGCCGCGCCTTCTCGCCGCCGGAGAACGGACCGACGGGCTCGAACACGCGATCGCCGCTGAAGCCGAAGCCGCCGAGAAACGAGCGCAGCTCCTGCTCGGTACTGCGCAATGCCGCCTCGCCGCCGTGCCGGCGCAAGTGCTCGAGCGGCGAATCGCCGACGTCGAGCTGCTCCAGTTGGTGCTGCGCGAAGTAGCCGATCCGCAGATCGCGCGCCTCCGTGCGCTTGCCGCTCAGCGCCTCGAGCTCGCCGGCCAGCAGCTTCATGAGCGTCGATTTGCCCGCGCCGTTGCGACCGAGCAATGCGATGCGCGCACCGGGCACGATCGTCATATTCAGCGCGTCCAGCACCACGCGCTCGCCGTACCCTGCGGATTGCTTCTCGAGCGTCAGCAGCGGGCGCGGCAGTTTCTGCGGAGCGAGGAACGCAAACTCGAACGGCGAGTCGACGTGTGCCGGCGCAATCCGCTCCATGCGCTCCAGCGTTTTCAGGCGGCTCTGCGCCTGTCGCGCCTTGCTCGCTTTGGCGCGGAAGCGCTCGACGAAGCTCATCATGTGTTTGATCTCGCGCTGCTGGCGGTCATACAGCGATTGCTGTTGCGCCAGCTGTGCGGCGCGCTGTTCTTCGAACGCGGAGTAGTTGCCGGCGTACAGTCGGGCTGCGCCGTGCTCGATGTGGACGATGCGTTCGACCGTGCGATCGAGGAACTCGCGGTCGTGAGCGATCATCAACAGCGTGCCGGCATAACTGCGCAGCCAATCTTCGAGCCACAGCACGGCATCGAGATCGAGGTGATTGGTCGGCTCGTCGAGCAGCAGCAGGTCGGACCGGCACATGAGCGCCTGCGCCAGATTGAGCCGCATGCGCCAGCCGCCGGAAAACGCCGCGACCGGTCGCGTTTCATCCGCCGCGGAGAACCCGAGGCCGTGCATCAACCGGCCCGCGCGGCTTTGAGCGTCGTAACCGCCGAGGGCCGCGTAGCGCGCGTGCAGTTCGCCCAACGCAGCTCCAGCGTCTCGCGCTTCGGCCGCCGCCATGGCTGTTTCCGTCGCGCGCAGCTCGGCGTCGCCATCCATTACGAATTCGACGGCCGCGCGCTCGGTCGCATCCATTTCCTGCGCGACGCGAGCGACGACGAGCTGCGACGGCATGTCGAAGCTGCCGGCATCGGGCTGCAGCTCGCCGAGGATCAGCGCGAGCAGGCTGGACTTGCCGCAGCCGTTGGCGCCGACGATGCCGACTTTCTCGCCGCGGTAGAGGGTGAAGGACGCGTCGGAGATCAGCAGCCGCGTGCCGCGGCGCAGGGACAGGCCGGAAAACGTGAGCATTCCGGCATTGTAGTAGGTCGGGCTGCAGCCCGACTGCCCACCTGCTACAGGCGCCAGCGTACTCCGAGCGACAGCATCAGGTCGTCCTTGTCGTAGCTCACGAGCTCGCCCTGCAGCGTCCAGCTCTGCGTGATGCGCCAGGCCGCGCCGCCGCCGAGATAGACGCCCCAGCTGTTGAGCCGGTCGTACTGGATCCGCGGATCGGACGCGCTGTTGTCGATCGTTACTACGCCGAGCTTCGCGAACGGATACAAGCGCGCTGCCTGCGCGGCCCCGAACGGCGCCCACTGCACGCCGGCGCCGTACATCACGTAGTCGATCGTGCCGAGATGGCCGACTGCGGGATTGTCGGAGCTGATGCTCGCGGAGCCCGCGTCCGCGTAGAACACTTCGGTCGTCCAGCGCGGCGACCAGGTATAGCTGCCGACCGCGCGAAAACCACCGCTGGTCTGGTCGTCGACCTTGTAGCCGCCGTCGCGGTTGCGCGGCTTCAGCCACGAGATGCCGGCGTCGATGCCGACGCGCATGCCTTCCACGCCGTCCGCTTCGTCAGCAGCAGCCGAGCCGGCCACGCCGAGAGCCAGGAGCGAGGCGAGCGGCAGCAGTTGCCGGCGCCTGCGCCACGCGGCGAGTGCGAGCAGCGGCAGAAGGAACGTCCACTCGAAGGCGCCCACGCCGCGCACAGCGGTGTCGAGTTTGCCGGTCGAGTCCTTGTAGTCGGCGATGCCGTCATTATCGGAATCCACAGTGCTCTCCTGTCTGTCGCTCATGCCATCGCCGTCGCTGTCGAGGTCGCGGAAATCTGCGATGCCATCGTGATCGGTGTCGGGGATCGGCAGGGCCGTGCCGCCGGCGTTGCTGTCGTTGCCGTCGGCGAGGCCGTTGTGATTGCCGTCGGTCAGGTCGTCGACGATGCCGTCGCCGTTGGCATCGACGCCGCCGGCTTCCACCAGGTCGCTGATGCCGTCGCCGTCACTGTCCAGATCCGCGAGGTTCGGCAGCCCGTCGCCGTCGAGGTCTTCGGCGCCGTCGAGCGAATTCGGGATGCCGTCGTTGTCGAGGTCGAGATCCTCAGCATCGGCCACGCCGTCGCCATCTGCATCGCTGAAAGTGCCGGGGATGCTCGGTGCCGGATCCGCCACGTCGGGGATGCCGTCGCCGTCGGCGTCCGCAGTCGCGTCGATGCGACCGTCCTGATTCGCGTCTTGCGAGCCGTGGCCCGCGTCGACGACGTCGAACGTGCCGTCGCCGTCGGAGTCGACGTCGAGGTAGTCCGGCGTGCTGTCGCCGTCCGTGTCGCGGGGCGTAGCAGTCGCGGACTGCCCGGCGTCGGCGCGGGAGTCATGGTCGGCATCGACCAGGCCGGCTTCGCTGACGTCGGCAACGCTGTCGTTGTCGCTATCGAGATCGAGGATGTCCGGCGTCTGGTCGCCGTCGCTGTCGGGCAGGACGTACGCGTCGTCGATGCCGTCGCCATTCGCGTCGACGCCGCCGGTGCTTTGCGGATCGAGCGCATCGTCGATGCCGTCGCCGTCGCTGTCGACGCCGCTGACCATCGCTTCGACGGAGTCGAGAATACCGTCGCCGTCGGAGTCGACGTCGCGATAGTTCGCTTCGCCGTCGCTGTTCGTGTCCGTTGCGCCCTCGACGGCGTCGGCGACGCCATCGTTGTCGCTGTCGACGTCGCGGTAGTCCGCAACGCCGTCGCCATCGCTGTCGACCGGCGTCGGGCCCGCGCCCGCTTCGAGCTCATCCGACAGCCCGTCGCCGTCGCTGTCGAGATCGAGATGATCGGGTGTGCCATCGCCATCGGTATCGCGCGCCACGCCGTTGTCGGTCTCTACGGCGTCCGGGATGCCGTCGTTGTCGCTATCGGCGTCGGCGGAGTCGGGGCTGCCGTCGCCGTCGCTGTCGATCGCGCCGCTCTCGAGCGCGTCGATGATGCCGTCCGCGTCGCTGTCGAGCGGACTGCCGTGGTTGGGTCCGACCTCGACCGCATCGCTCACACCGTCGCCATCGCTGTCGACTGTGCCGCGACTGGTGCCGATTGCGTCTTCTTCGCCGTTCGTGAGGCCGTCGCCGTCGCTGTCCGCGGCGAGACACGCGGCGTTGCTGCCGTTCGGCATGCAAGGATTGCTGTTGGCAGTGTCGCTCTGATCCGCAACGCCGTCGCCGTCGCTGTCGGTCGTCGAGGATTCGAGCGCGTTCGGGATGCCGTCGCCGTCGCTGTCGACCGGTGCGTTCGGGTTGCCGCCGGCCTCGACGCCGTCGGTCACGCCGTCGCCGTCGGTGTCCGCGACGTTACGCTGCGTGCCAATGGCGTCTTCCTGCGCATTCGTCAGGCCATCGCCGTCGCTGTCGTACGCGAGACACGTCGCGTGCGACGCGCTCGGCACGCACGGATCTGCGTTGTCGGGATCGGCTTCGTCGGCGGCGCCGTCGCTGTCGGTGTCGACGACTGAGGACTCGAGGGCGTCGATCGTGCCGTCACCGTCGGTGTCGAGCGGTGCGTTGACATTGCCGCCCACTTCCGCGGCGTCGCCTTCACCGTCGCCGTCCGTATCGGCATCGAAGCGGTTGGTGCCCAGCGTCGTTTCCTGCGTGTCGGTCAGGCCGTCATTGTCGGCGTCCGTCGGACCAACGTTGGCGGTGTGCACGAACTGCGTCGTCGCGATGTCCTGCTGCACCGGGAAGCCCGCGTCGATGTAGAACAGCTGCGCCTGCACCGTGTACGTGCCGCTGGCGCTGCCGAGTGCGTAGGTGGGCGACGCAGTGCGGATCACCGTTACGTTCGGGTTCGCCGTGAAGGTCTGCGTCAGCACCGAGGCGACGTCGCCGTTCGGTCCGATGATGCTGATCTCCAGCTGGTACTGGCCGCCGGTGATCGAGTTGACGGTCGCTTGCGTGTCGATCGTGACCGTGTTGCCCGCGATCGAGTAGCCCGTGATCGCGACTTGGCCGGTGTTGCCGCGATCGGCGGCGCCGCCGTCCACCAGCAGCTGCGCCCAGTCGACGTTCGTGACCCACGCGGTCGCGTCGCCGCTGGTGTCGACCTGCACCGTCACGCGGTTGTTGCCGAGGACCAGCAGGTTGGGATGCGCCGCCAGGTCGATGGTGAACGTCGTGGCGTTCCAGATGTTGTTGGCGCCGGACAGGCTGCCGAGGAACACGCCGTTGAGGTACACGTCGTCCTGCTCGCCCTGCTCTTCGTCCACGTCGTAGGCGCGCAGCGTCAGGACCGCGGAAGTGGCGGGCAGCGAGCTGACCGCGATGTCGAACTCGATCGGATGCGCCGGATCGCTGTTGCCGAGCAGGCGATCCATGTCGTTGTCGGCGACGCCGCTGCCGGCGTTGTCCTGGTTGTCCGTGTTCGTATAGAAGGTGCCGCCGGCGAGCGCCGTGGCGGAGGCCGCCAGCAGCAACGCCAGGGTCGCCACGCGCGACGCAATTTTTCCGGCACTTGATATGTCAACCCGCAACACGTGCAGCTCCCAGAGCCATGCGATGGGAGCAATTTGTAGCGGTGCGGGCGCTTGGGCGCCGGACCGCCATCACGCTTGAGCGGTGCAGCGCGTCACGGTTGCGGCAAATCAGCAAAGATCTGAGAGCCAGGCCCTACAAAGGCGCGCCATGTCTCAGAACTCAGTGAACGCAGTTCTCACGGCAAGCGTGAACTGCGTCCGGCTCAGGCGAACAGCTGACTGACCTTGCCGCGGCCGCTCTGCTGGGCGAGCAGCAGGGACAGAAACTCGTCCGCGCTCATGGCGTCGCCGAACAGCCGCCCCTGCGCGTAGTGGCAGCCGCGGCCGCGCAGGAAATTGAACTGCTCTTCGTTCTCGACGCCTTCGGCGACCACTTCGACCTCGAGCGCCTTGCCCATGTCGATGATGGTGCGCACGATGGTCGCATCGTCGGAGTTGACCGCGGCGTCGCGCACGAACGACTGGTCGATCTTCAGCGTGCCGATCGGAAACTGCTGGAGCGCGCTCAGCGACGAGTAGCCGGTGCCGAAGTCGTCGATCGACAGGTGCAGGCCCATCGCGTACAGCTCGTCGAGCAGTTTGATGGTGCGTTTCGGATCCGCCATCAGTGTCGTTTCAGTGATCTCCAGCTCGAAGCTGGTCGGCGACACCTCGTGACGGCGGAACACCGAGCGGCAGCGGCCGATGAAGCTCGACTGGCGCAGCTGCTTGAGCGACAGGTTGATCGACACGCGCCCGGGGTTCTGGATGCGCTCGGTCCAGCGGCGATAGTCGGCGCACACGCGGTTCAGCACCCACTCGCCGATGCCGAGGATCAGGTTGGTCTCTTCGGCGAGCGGAATGAACTGCGACGGCGAAATGTCGCCGTGGCCCGGCAGGCGCCAGCGCAGCAGCGCTTCCGCGCCGACGATGCGGCCGTCGCGCAGATCGACCTTCGGCTGGTAGAACATCACCAGCTCGTCGCGCTCCAGCGCGCGGCGCAGCTTGCTCTTCAGCATCAGCCGCTCGACCGCGGCGGCGTTCATGTCCGGCGAGTAGAAGGCGAAGCTGTTGCCGCCGTTCTGCTTCGAGTGATACATCGCCGCATCCGCGTTGCGGATCAGGTCGATCACGTTCTCCGCGTCCTTCGGGCAGAACGCGACGCCGACGCTCGCAGTCAGGAATACTTCCTGCTGGTCGACGTAATACGCCTTGCACACTTCGGCCAGCACCATGCGCGCGAGGTTGGCAGCTTCCGCCTGCTCGTTCTGCTCGTCCGCGAAGCCCTCGATGAACAGGCCGAATTCGTCGCCGGCGAGCCGGCCGACGACGGCTTCCTTCGGCAGGATGTGTGTGAGCCGCTCGCTGAGCACCTCGAGCGTGCGGTCGCCGGCGGCGTGGCCGAAGGTATCGTTGATCTCCTTGAAGCGGTCCATGTCGAGGTACAGCAGCACGATGCCGCGATCGTTGCGGCGCGCGCGGGCGATCGCCTGCTGCAGCATGTGCTGGAACTGCATCCGGTTCGGCACCTTGGTCAGCGCGTCGTAGCGCGCCAGGTAGCGGATGCGGCGCTCGGCGCGCTTGCGGTCCGTGATGTTGCGGACGACGAAGATCGTGCCCTGGAACTGCGGATCGTCGGCGGTGATCGGCGCGCCCGACAGCGACACCGGAATGGTCTGGCCGCTGCGCGTGGCAATCACCGTCTCGCGGGTTTCGACCGCTGCCGCTTCCATCGAGAACGAGGCGCGCTCGTTCTCCGCCAGCAGCGTGGTGAACTGCTTGCCGGCCAGCTCCTCCTCGCTGTAACCGAACAGCCGCACGGCGGCATCGTTGATGCGCTTGATCATGCCGTTCGGCGCGGTCACGAGCACCGCGTCGTTCATGCTGTTGAGCACCGACGTCAGATAGTTCTTCGTGATCGTGGTCTGCTGCAGCTTCTGCCGCATGCGATCGAGCGCGACCTCGAGGTCGGCGATCTCGTCGTTGCTCGTGACCTGGTGCGGGCGCGTGTAGTCGCCTTCGCCGATGCGCTCGGCCGAGCGGATCAGCTCGACGATCGGCCGCTCCAGCCGCTGTGCGAGCAGCCACGCGACCAGCGTCAGCATCAGCGTGATCAGTGCGCCGGCGGCGGCGATGATCCACACCTTGCGTGCGAAGTCCTGCTGCTCCACGCGCTGCAGTTGCGTCCGCAACGCAGTGGCCGAGGAACGCAGCCCGGGCCGCGCCACGGTCAGCTCGAGCGTGCCGAGCACCTGCAGATCGCCGAGCTCGCGCCGCACGGTGCGTTGTTCTTCCGCAGTCAGCGAACTGGCCCAGGCGTTCGAGCGTTTCGTTTCGAACAGCAGCGAGCCGTCGGGCCGCAGCACGCGCACGGCGACGGTGGCGTGATTCTCGAGCAGTGCAGTCGCGATCTTGCTGACGGTATCTTCGTCGCGTGCGCGCAGTGCGTTCTCGAGCGAGGGCGCGGTGGCGGCGGCGAGATCGCCGGCCGTTGCATCGAGGCGTTGAATTTCCGCAGTGACGAGCGAGCGCTCGCCCTGCGTGCCGACTGCCTCGCGCGTCTGGCGATAGTCGACGTACTCCAGCACGAAGAGCGTCGCCGAGATGGCGAGTCCCGCGAGTAGCGCAATGAAAAGTAGTCGAGATTTGAGGCCGTGCGATCTCAACGCATGCTCCGCCGCCGCCATCGCTGCTGCGCGCGCGAAGTGCCCCGGCTTCGACGCTGCATCGATCAGACGCTTATTCGTTGCTTACATTAGCGCAAGATGATACTCGCGGTGCAGTAGTTAGAACCCTAACCCATGTGATGTCGGTTTTTTTGACAAGGTTTTTTGCCATACTGCCTGAATTTGCCACGAGCGAGGCTGGATGAACGAGTTCGAGCTGACCGGACGAGCGAGCACCCATATCGTGGAGCTGGCCCAGCCGCGCTGTGCCCTGCACTACGAAGCTGCAGCCTCGTTCCTGGCGATGCGCGACGCGGCCCAGCGCGAGGGCATCGACTTGGCGGCCCGCTCCAGCTTCCGCGACTTCGACACCCAGCTGACGATCTGGAATGCCAAGTGGGCCGGCGAGCGCCCCTTGTACGACCGTCAGGGTCGTCTGCTCGAGCGCCGGCAACTCGCGGACGCGCAGGTCATCGACGCCATCCTGTGCTGGTCGGCGATTCCCGGCGGCAGCCGTCATCATTGGGGCAGCGATGTCGACGTCATCGATACCGCGAGCGTGCCGCCGGGATATGTCGTGCAACTGCTGCCGGCCGAATACGCCCGCGACGGCATCTTCGGACGGCTGTCGAGCTGGCTGGACGCCAACATGCAGAGCTTCGGTTTTTTCCGGCCGTATCGCAGCGATCGCGGCGGCGTCAGCCCCGAGCCGTGGCATCTGAGTTACGCGCCGGTGTCGCTGCCCGCGCTCGAATCGCTGAGCCTGTCGATGCTGAGGCACGTGCTGGAGCAGAGCCCGATCGCCGGCAAGCCGCACGTGCTGGCGCGGCTCCCCGAGATCTACACGCGCTTCATGCTTGCGGTGGATTCGCCTGCCCAGCCCTCATCCTTTCCCGCAATGCCAGCACTCG
>DATBKP010000167.1:0-16234 GCA_036555785.1 Steroidobacteraceae bacterium | reverse complement strand
GGTGTCGCAACGATGCGGTTGGCGCCGACCACCGTGACCCCGGGGGGAATGTCGCGCGTCACGACTGCGTTGGCGCCGATCACGACACCCTGGCCGATGCGGACGTCGCCCAGCACGCGCGCGCCGGCACCGATGTAAACGTCGTCGCCGATCAGGGGCGCGATGTTCTCGCGATGATCGCGACCGCCGATCGTGACCTGCTGCATGAGCGTCACCCGCCGGCCGATGACGGCCTGCGGATGCACGATGATGCCGTAGGGATGCGGCAGATGAACGTCCGGCGGCAGGCGGCTCTGGATGTCGCTGTTGAACAGGATGCGCACGAAACGGCTCAGCAGCGGAATCGAGCGCCGGCAGAAGAACAGCAGGATCTTGGTCTGGGTCGGGTTGCGGTTGACTTCCTGCGGCAGGCCGAGCCGCTGAGCGGTGCGCCGCGCCAGTTGCGATGCGATGGCGCATTCCGCTTGCGCCACGATGCGATCGAGCGGCTGATCGGCATCGAGCACCACCACGTTCTCGCGCCGGCCGAGCAGGCGACGATATTCGAGGCGCTGCCGCGCCGCCTCTTCTTCGCCCAGCTCGCCCTGCTCGCCGTGGCGCTCCTGCAGGACCTGCGACGGAATGTCGAACACCAGCCACAAGTGGGGTCGCGGCACCCAGCGCAGCAGCAGCCGCGCGAACGAGAGCGCGTGGTCGATGCGATAGCGGCGCGGATCGACCAGCACGTCGTCGAAGTAGCGATTCGAGACCACCAGCGTGGAGCGCACCAGCTTCGGACGGATCCACAGCCAGTAGCCGACCCAGTAGTCCGCGACGAACATCATCAGCTTGACGATGGTGGTGAAGCGCCCGCGCGGCTCGCGCTTGCGCGTCGTCCGGCCTGCCTTGACCGTACCGGCGCGCATCACGCCCGGACGCAGCTCCATCGTATGTGTGTTCTCGAACACCTGCAGCGGCTGATCGCGCAGGGCTTCGATGACGGCGCCCTTGCCGCTGCCCGGCGGGCCGAGACAGGCGATCAGCAGACCCCGTGGCCGAAACCAGTCGCGCAGGCGGACGAGCTCCTCGCGAAACCAGACCGGCGGCGGAACGATGTTGCGGAAATGCAGAGCGCTCTGCAGCGGCCGCAGGCAAGCGCGCGCGGGTTCCCAATCTCCCGACGCAGCGGCACGCAGAACGACGCCGCCTTCGCGGTCGGCACGCCAGAAACGCTCCACTTGTTTCGCCACGCCCAGCGAATCCAGCCGCGACAACGCGCTCAGGTGCTCAGCGTCGTCATCCGTGATAGCACCGGCGTCCACGCAGCGCAGGAGCCGGCAGAGAAACTCACGGGCGGGCGCCGCGCGCCGGGTCGCTCTTACATGATCACTCAGCAACTCATCTGCGGTGAACACGAGGTGTCCGCAGCGGGTGTAGTCCGCGCGCGCTTCAACCGTCATGAACTGCGGAT
The DNA here is from genome assembly GCA_036555785.1 of Steroidobacteraceae bacterium. Lineage (GTDB taxonomy): Bacteria > Pseudomonadota > Gammaproteobacteria > Steroidobacterales > Steroidobacteraceae > Steroidobacter. The sequence continues at coordinate 14,784 of DATBKP010000167.1, read as the reverse complement.
GTTCTTCGCGGCTGATACAACTCAGCCGATAGAGACGAACGCCGTCCGGCGCCTGCCGATGGTCGATGACATCCAGCTCGTGGCTGGCGGCGTAGGACCGCAGCAGGCCGGGGATGCGCGCGAGGTTATCGCGCGCGACGACCAGCTCGATACGCTCCGCCGCAGGTGCACGCAGGACGCAATAGTCGAACGATTGGCCGTCCAGGAACCGCAACAGCGCCGCGGCGGGCGCGGGCGTGTTCTGCATCGACTCCCGCCTTTGCCTTTAGAACGGCAGGTGGATCGCACCGCTCTTGAGCGCCTCGGCGGCTACTGCAAGCACGCAGAAGAACATGGCGATCCACGTATGCAGGTGAGTTTTGCGCATCAAGGTCTCCGTGCGGCGGCCGTCAGTAGGCGTTGCGGTCGCGCCAGACCAATAACGCAGTTCTCACCAGAATGTTCAGATCGAGTCGCAGCGACCAGTTGCGCAGGTAGTCGAGGTCGTATTCGACGCGCTTCTGCATCTTCTCGACCGTTTCGGTCTCGCCGCGGTAGCCGTTTACCTGCGCCCAACCGGTGATGCCCGGTCGGACTTTGTGACGCAGCATGTAGCCGGCGATGACCTTGCGGTACTCCTCGTTGTGACTGACGGCGTGCGGCCGCGGACCGACCAGGCTCATGGTGCCGCCCAGTACGTTGAACAGCTGCGGCAGCTCGTCGAGCGAAGTGCGCCGGAGAAAAGCGCCGAACCGCGTCACGCGCGGATCGTTGCGCTGTGCCTGCGTGATCGTGTGGCCGTCCTCGCACACCCGCATGGTGCGGAACTTGTAGACGTTGATGGATTCGCCGTAGAGACCGTAACGGCGCTGGCGGAACAGCACCGGGCCCGGCGAGCTCAGGCGCACGCCGAGCGCGAGCGCGAGCAGCACCGGCCAGATGAAGAGCAGGATCAAAGTCGCGAACGCGATGTCGCTGGCGCGCTTGAGCACGCCGTTCATGCCGGCGAACGGCGTCTCGCGAACTGCGAACAGCGGTATGCCGTCGAGATCGCACACCTGCGCCTGCATCGTGTCGAACGCATACAGGTCAGGGACGAAGTAGACGGAGGCGGTCGTGTCCTTCAGTTCCTCGAGCAGCCGCGTGACGCGCTCGTCCGGGCGCATCGGCAGGCAGATGTAAATACTGCTCACGCTGTTGAGCCGCACGTAGTGCGCGATGTCGTTGGTCCCGCCGAGCAGCTGTTCGTCGGAGAGTCCCGGCAGGCGCTCGCTGTGGCGATCGTCGAAGAATCCGCGGAACGTGCCGAGATGCGGGTTCGCGTGCAGCCGACGCGCGAGACGCGCACCCACTTCGTTGGCGCCGACGATGACGTGGCTCTGTAGGATCTTTCCCCGCAGGGCTGAGAAAGCGGCGTAACGACGGAAGCCGACCTGTGCCGCGACTACAACAAAAGGAGTAATCGCGAACCACGTAAGGATTACCTTGCGCGAAAACGTGTCGGTCACCTTCAACGCGAACGCCAGCAGCAGTAGCGCGGCCGACACGAGCAGCCACTCGCTGAAGATGCGGTGATTGAGCAGCGACCACAGGCCGCGATTGCCCGAGCTGTCGAGCACCGGATCGCTGACGACTTGCGCCGAAATGAGAAACGCCAACGCGGCGAGCGCCAGATACGGCTGTGTAAGCGGCACACCGTACGCGAACGCCGTTAACAGCAGCGTTGCGACGATCACTGTCGGATTGAGAATGTGCCGCAGCAGAGCGACCGATGGAGGCTCGGCTGTGCCGCGTTGAATGCGCTCGATGCGACGATACGCCGGGCGGCTGACACTGGTCGTGTATGCCGGTGCGCGAATACTCTTCACCTGCATTGATTCGCGCATGAAGTCGTCGACGTGGATGGTGAAAACAACACCGGTCTAACTACCGCACGCCGGAAAAGTTCCTCGGGTGACGGCGCTTTCGTTGGACGCATGTTCGTCCGACTGCGACCCGCTGAAAAGTTGTTGCTCGACGACGACGTCAGCGTTTGAGCGATCCGCGACTACACACAAAAAAATAGCGCGCATCGTCACCGAGGCGCGCTCGTTTTGTAGGAAAGATTTGCAGGGTCTTTGTAGGTAACTTCAGCGCGGCAGTTCGGGCGCGCGCTGGCCGAGCCCTTCTTCGATCCGGTGCACCAGCTCGATCAGCCTCGGCCGCACGTCGTTCAGCAGATAGCTCGAAGACACTTTGAATGCCGGCGCGCCGCAATTGATCGCCATCGGCGGCAGACCGTTACCGGGACGGAACCCGACCGCAATGCCGTTCACGTCCGGCTGCCACTCGCCGAACGAGGCGCACACGCCGAGCTCCTGGTACATCGCGAGCGACTTGTCGATTCCCTGCTTCAGCGCCGGCCACGCCACGTGGTCGAGCTCCTTCAGCTGATCGAGCAGATCGGTGCGCTCGCTATCGCCGCACACCGCGAGGTACGCGCGCCCGATCGCCGCTGTGCCCAGCTGCAGGCGCATGCCGACTTCCATGTTGAGCGACAGCACCGCGTTGCCTTTGCAGACTTCGATGCACACCATGCTCAGGCGCTGGCGCGCCCCGAGCGCGACGGAGGTCCCGGTCGCATCGGCCAGCTCCTGCATCAGCGGACGCGCGAGGTCGCGCACCTCGAACCGTCCGAGCACGGCGCTGCCGAGCGCGAGCGTTGCGGTGCCGAGCCGATACTTGCCCGACTCTTTCACGTAGTGCAGGTAGCCGAGCTTGGTAAGCGTGTACGTGAGCCGCGAGACCGTCGACTTCGGCAGGCGGCAGCGCTCGGAAATATCCTGGTTGCCGAGCAAGCGGCTGCCGCTGCGGAAGCAGGACAGCACATCGAGTCCGCGCGACAAGGCCGTGACGAAATGCCGGTCCTGCTTGCCGACGCGCGGCCGCGGCGCAGCGGTGGCTGCGGCGCCGGCGCTTTCGATCATCCGGGTCGTATCTGATGCTCTCGTCGCCATAAAGGTATCCGCCCTTTGTTCAAGCTGATGAATGTCGCCCTTCGTTTTCCTGCAGCACCCGCCACTGCACCTTGCCGGTGGCCGACTTCGGCAAGGCGTCGACGAATTCGATGACGCGCGGGTGTTTGTAGACGGCCATGTTCTGGCGCGTCCACTCGATGATGTCGTTCTCCGAAACCTTCCCCTTGTGCGACGGCCGCAGCACCACGACCGCCTTGACCGTCTCGCCGCGATGCGCGTCCTTCGCCGAGATCACGCAGGCTTCCTGGATCGCAGGATGCTGGTACATCTGCGCCTCCACTTCCGCCGGCCACACCTTGTAGCCGGATGCGTTGATCATTCGCTTCAGGCGGTCGACCAGGAAGAAATAGCCGTCGCCGTCGATGTAGCCGAGATCGCCGGTGCGGAAGAAGCGCTTGCCGTCGAGCTCGATGAAAGCGGCGCGCGTCGCTTCCTCGTTGCGCCAGTAGCCGCGGAAGATCTGCGGGCCGTGCGACACGATCTCGCCGATCTGTCCGTCCGGCACTTCCTTGAGCGTATCGGGATCGATCACGCGCGAGTCGGTGTTGCAGATCGGGATGCCGAGGCACTGCCGCTTCGGACGGTCCGGCGGATTGATGTGCGTCGGCGCGATCGTCTCGGTCAGGCCGTAGCCTTCGACGTACGCCGAGCCGATCAGCTGCTGCAGACGTTCGCCGACTGCAGCCGGCATCGCAGCGCCGCCGCCGGAGACCTTCTGCAGCGACGACAGGTCGTATTCCGCGAGCCGCGGGTTCGCGAGGAAATCGATGACCATCGTCGAGATCGCGGTCCAGGAGATCAGGCGATATTTCTGGATGAGCTCGGCCGCGACGTCGCGATCCCAGCGGCACATCAGCACGATCGTGCTGCCCTGGTAGATCGGCGCGTTCATGCCGCCCTGCATGCTGGTGACGTGAAAGAACGGCAGGACTACGAGCTGACTGCTGTCCTGCGTCGCGTAGAACCACACGGAGTTCACGGCCAGCGTGTGCATCACGTTGCGATGCGTGAGCATGCAGCCCTTGGGTCGACCGGTCGTGCCGGAGCTGTACGGGATGACACACAGATCGTCGGGACCCATGCGCAACTCGCCTGGCTGCCGCTGCGCCGCCAGCGCCGCGCTCCACAGCGTCACGCCGGGATCGGTGATCGCCTGGCGCGGGGCGCTCACCGCTTCGGGCATGCGCAGTTTCGTCGCGGGATCGATGTAGTCGCTGTACGCGGCAACGATCGCATGATCGAGCTTCGCGCCGAGCAGCGGCTTGAGTTGCGGATAAACCTCCTGTGCGACCAGCGCGACCTTGGCGCCGCTGTCCTGCACGTAGTGCTCGAGTTCGGCGGTCACGCTCATGGGGTTCACCGGCACCACGATCGCGTTCGCGCGCAGGATCGCGTAGTACGCGACGATGAACTGCGGGCTGTTCTGCATCACCAGCAGCACGCGATCGCCCTGTTGCACTCCGCAGTCCTGCTGCAGAAATCCCGCGAGGTGCTCGCTCTGCCGTTTGAACTGCGCAAACGTCAGCGTGCCCTCGAAGAACACGATGAACGGCTTGTCCGGATAGCGCGCCGCCGCAACCGTCGCGTTGTAGAACAGGTTCGTCGCCGGCGCGGTAAGATCGTGCGGCAGCGCCTTGGGCCAGAACTCGAAATACTTGCGGGACATGACTCCGCGGCTCCCCCCAACTGCTTGCGTGGATGTGGCGCCAACGTCAGGTTCCACAATGCGGGCGCCTATTCTGCCGGTGAAGCTAACACATCTCGCAGGGCGCAACCAAGCCTTGTATGCAACGAACTGCTGATGTGACACGGTTGCGCCCAACAGGGTATGGTTCAGACACTTAACGTAAGTACCCGGGAGGCACTGCGAAGTTGCTGGCCCGGAGCGGCGACCCTATCATCGCCGTCCACTATGAGAGCGAACATTCTGCATCGCGAAAGGCGGGAATCTCCATGGATCTGAACTTCACTCCGGAAGAACTGGCGTTCCGCGACGAAGTCCGCGCGTTCCTGCGCGAGCAGTTGCCTGCTGATATCGCTCATCGCATCAAAAGCGGCTTGTCGATTCCGGCCGAAGCCACCACGCGCTGGCAGAAGCTGCTCTTCAAGCGCGGCTGGGGCGCGCCGACGTGGCCGAAGCAATTCGGCGGTACCGGCTGGACTCCGGTGCAGCTGCATATCTTCGATGAGGAATCCGCCGCGGCCGGCGCGCCGCGCACCTTGCCGTTCGGATTGAAGATGGTCGGACCGGTGATCATGGCGTTCGGCAATCCGACGCAACAGCAGCGCTGGCTGCCGCGCATCGTCAGCGGCGAAGACTGGTGGTGCCAGGGCTACTCCGAGCCGGGCGCGGGCTCCGACCTTGCGTCGCTCAAGACGCGCGCTGAACGCCAGGGCGATCACTACGTCGTCAACGGCCAGAAGACCTGGAACACGCTCGGCCAATACGCCGACTGGATCTTCTGCCTGGTGCGCACCGACCCGAATGCGCCGAAGCAGCAGCAGGGCATCTCGTTCCTGCTGATCGACATGAAATCGCCCGGCATCACCGTGCGGCCGATCATCACCATGGAAGGCGCGCACGAGGTGAACGAGGTGTGGCTGGAGAACGTGAAGGTGCCGGTCGAGAACCGCATCGGCGAGGAGAACAAAGGCTGGACCTACGCCAAGTTCCTGCTCGGCCACGAGCGCACCAACATCGCCGGCGTCGGCGCCTCGAAACGCGAGCTGCAGCGGCTCAAGGACATCGCGCGGCAGGAAATCAAGAACGGTCGCCCGCTGATCGAGGATCCGCTGTTCGCGGCGCGCATCGCGCAGGTCGAGATCGATCTGCTGGCGCTCGAGATGACCAACCTGCGCGTGCTGTCGGCGGAGGCACAGAAGCGCGCGCCCGGCCCCGAAGCTTCGATCCTGAAGATCAAGGGCACCGAAGTGCAGCAGGCGTTGAGCGAGCTGATGATGTACGCCGTCGGTCCGTACGCCCTGCCCTTCGAGCGCGGCTCGCGCGAGGAAGGCGATCTGCGCAGCATCGCAGGTCCCGCGTATGCCGCGCCGCTGGCCGCCACGTACTGCAACTATCGCAAGGTCTCCATCTACGGCGGCTCGAACGAGATCCAGCGCAACATCATCTCGCAGATGATCCTGGGCCTATAAGGTTCATTCATGGATTTCAACTTCACCGAAGAACAGCAGCTGCTCGCCGACACCGTACGGCGCTTCGTGCGCGAGCATTATTCGTTCGAGGCGCGGCGCGAGATCCTCAAGTCGCCGGACGGCTGGAGTCGCGAGCTGTGGTCGGAGCTCGCCGGGCTCGGCCTGACCGCGCTGAACGTGCCCGAAGAGCACGGCGGACTCGGCGCCGGTCCGGTCGACACGATGCTGGTGATGAACGCGCTCGGCGAAGGGCTGGTGCTGGAGCCATACCTGAGCGCCGCGGTGATTGCGCCGGCGCTGCTCTCGCGCATCGACGACGCCAAAGCGGCAGCGGATCTGCTGCCGGCAATGGCATCGGGCGAGCGCATCGTGATCGTTGCGCACCAGGAGCCGAAGACGCGCGGCGAGCTCAATCACGTCGCGACGCGCGCGGAGAAGAGCGGCGCCAGCTACGTGCTCGACGGCCACAAGAGCGTCGTGATTCACGGCGGCGCCGCGGACGAGCTGCTCATCAGCGCGCGCACCGCGGGCAAGACCAGCGATACCGACGGCATCTCGCTGTTCCGCGTCGCGCCCGGCGCGAGCGGCCTGAAGCGCAAGACCTATCGCACGATCGACGAGCAGCAGGCCGCCGACATCGAGCTGACGAAGGTGAAAGTGCCGGCGACTGCGCTGGTCGGCGCCGAAGGCCGTGCATTCGCAGCGATCGAGGCGGCGCACGAGCTGGGACTGAGCGCCATTTGCGGCGAGGCCGTCGGCATCATGAAGGCGGTCAATGCGGCGACGCTCGACTACACCAAGAACCGCAAGCAGTTCGGTCAGCCGATCGCGAAGTTCCAGGTGCTGCAGCACCGGATGGCCGACATGTTCCTGAACGCCGAGCAGGCGACCTCGATGAGCTACATGGCGGCGATCAAGTGCGTCGATCCGGACGCCGGCGAGCGGCGCCGCTCGCTGTCAGCGGCGAAGGTGGCGATCGGCCAGGCCGGCCGCTTCGTCGGACAGCAGGCGATCCAGCTGCACGGCGGCATGGGCATGACCGACGAGCTGATCGTCAGCCACTACTTCAAGCGGCTGACGGCGATCGACCTGACGTTCGGCGACGCGGACTTTCACATCCAGCGGTTCATCGCCGAGTCGGCTGAAGCCCGAGCTACACCGTAGGTCAGGCTTCAGCCTGACTCCTCAGCTCAGCTCTTCTTCTCCGCCTCGTTCTTCTTCTTGGCGGCGTCGCACTCTTCCTTCGTCAGCATCACGTAGCCGGTTCCCTTGCAGCTGTTCTGCCCCTGGCAGGAGTTCTTCGCCCCTGCACACGCGGACTTGCCCTTGCAGGAATTTCCGCCCTGGCACTTCATCTTCGCATCTTCGGCGTGCGCGGTCGTGATGACCGCGGCGCTGCCGAACAGCAGAGCAGCAGCCGTCGCCAGCGCCATGCCTGTGGTCTTGAGATTGGCCATCGAGAGATCTCCTGTGCTCTGGGTCCCGCCGCGGATTGTAGCCGCTCGCGGGGTCAACGCGAGGCGGCAGTTGCGAGGTATGCACGGGCTGCGAGTACTGCGGGGCGCTCACTGTCAGCATCCTGCGTCAATGCCAGCAGACGCTCGTAATATCCGCGCGCATCTTTTTCATGCTTCAACAAAGCTGCCGCGCGCGCCGCGCCTGCGAGCGACCGAAAACGATTCGGCACGACTTGCAACGATGCGGCGAACTCCCGTTCCGCGGGTCCGGGCTCGCCGGCCTCCAGCAGCAGCTCGCCGAGCAGCTCGCGCATCGGCGACAACCGGTTCTCCATCGCGACGTTCTTCTCTTCGTGATCTTCGCGGTCCGCAGCCGCGCGCATCGATGCGATTGCCTTGCGCGGATGGTGCTCCGCCATCTCTATCCATCCCTCGGCCGCCAACGTGTAGATGTCTATCTGCGACGCCCAATACGTCTCGGCGGCTGCCTCGAGTTTCGCTCGCAGCGGCGCCAACTCGGCAACGCTGCGTCGTGCCGCAGCCGCATCGCCGGAGCGCGCCGCTCCGAGCGCCCGACCGAACCAGGTAATCGCCTGCGCCTGCGGATAAGGCGATGGCGCCGGCGTCAGCGCGGCCGCTTGCGACCATTCGCCGCGCTCGATCGCGTAGCGCACCGGAATTGCAGCGAACGCTGTGTAAGCCGAGAGTCGATAGGTGCCGGGCAACTCCGTCACGGAGTTGCGCTCATCGACGATTGCCTTGGCGCGCTGGTCCAACCCAACCTGCAGATAAGCGTTCGTCAGGAAATCCAGCGAGTGGTAGCGCGCTGGATTCGCGGCAGGGTTCGCGGAGCCGGCTGCGGAGCGGAGCGCATACGCCTTTGTTGCGGCGTCGGAGGCCAGGTCGGCATCGATTGCTTCGCGCCACATGCCTAGCGTCGAGAAGATGTGCGACGGCATGTGCAGCGCGTGCGGTGCCGATGGCGCAAGAGCCGCATAGCGCCGCGCCGCCGGCAGACCTCGGGCAGCAATCGGTGCGTAGTCGTAACTGTGAATGATCAGGTGAGCGATGCCGGGATGATCCGGCAATGCCTGCGCGAGCGGCTCCAGCAGGGCAGCGGCTTTGAGCTGGCGGTAGTAAGTCTTGTCGGTCAGATCGACGGCTTCGTTGAGCGCCAGGGCGTAGAACACCGTGATCTCGCTGTCCTGCGGATAGCGCTCGTGCAGATTGCTCATCGCTCGCTCGTAGCGGGCCGTGCGCGTCTTCTGATCGACGGTTTCGTAGCCTTCGTAGAAGAGCGCGACCGCTTCGATCCAGTCGCGTTCGCGCTCGGTCGGTGCGTTCGCCGCGCGCGCTTGCTGGACCGCCTGCCACCCTGCTTGCAGCAATTCCTTCGAGAACGGCGGCACCAGCGGATTGGGCCGCTGGCTCATGGCGACGCCCCAGTACGCCATCGCGCACGAGGGCTCCGCAGCGGCGATGGCGGCGAATGCCTTGACTGTCTCCGGATAGAAAAACGAGTGCAGCATGGCGACCGCACGATCGAACTGCGGCTGCACCTCGGCGCTGCAAGAGATGGCCAGGTGCGTGGAGCCGAAATGCTCCATCGCATGCTCCTGCTGCGCGAACGCTCTTGCCGCCGCAAGCAGGATGCAGGCGCCGACAATGCCACGAACCGGCGCGTGCGCAGCTCGCTTCATGGCAAGCGGCTCAGCGGCAGCACGTCCAGGTTCTCCAGATGGCCTTTGCCCGGCACGAAGTTCACTTCGAGACGGATCCCCTCGGGATCTTCGAACAGCAGCGAGTAGTAGCCGGGCGCCCAGGATCCTTCGGCGGGCGGGCGCACGATCTTCACGCCGCGTTCGCGCAGGAACGCATGCACCGCGTCGACGTCCTCGCGCGAGCGGGCTCGAAAGCAGATGTGGTGCAGGCCGATGCGTCGCTGATCGAACGCAGCATCGCGATTCTCAGGCGAGCAGCGCGCTATCGCCACGGCGGTCCGCCCGCCGATCATGTAGAGGAACTCGGGATTCTTCACGACCGCCCGCAGGCCCATGAAGCCGAGCACAGCCTCGTAGAAAGGCATGGCGCGCTGCAGGTCGTTGACCGTGAGCTGGATGTGAGCGATTCCGTTGATTTCCATGGCAGGTCACGCTCGTGCCGGACACGTACTATATAAGACGCGGTTCACAGATTTCGTATGGCCCGACGGGCAGCCTCATCCAAAACCCGGCTGCCTGCGTAGAGGGGGCAACCGACGCTGGAAAACTACAATGCGCACTGCATCCAGGCTGCTGCTCGCCCTCTTCCTCCTCTGGACCCTTCCCGGCCACGCCGCCGGGTCGAAAGCCGCGGGGATCGACTGGCAACCCTACTCCGACGGCGTCTTCGAGCGTGCCGCGCGCGAGCACCGCTTCGTGCTGCTCGACCTCGAAGCCGTGTGGTGCCACTGGTGCCACGTCATGGACGAGGTGACGTACAGCGATCCTAAAGTCATCGCGCTGATCCAGTCGCGCTACATCGCGGTGCGCGTCGACCAGGATTCGCGGCCGGACATTTCGCGCCGCTACGAGGACTACGGCTGGCCCGCGACCGTCGTGTTCAACGCCGAGGGCGGCGAGATCGTGAAGCGCCGCGGCTACCTCGCGCCGCCCGTGATGATCTCGATGCTCGAGGAGATCATCGTCGATCCCAGCCCGGTCGACTACGGCGACGATCAGCCGGTCGCCAAATACGCCGACAATGCGCTCTTGAGCCCGAAACTGCGCCAGGCGCTGCAGCGCGCGTTCTACGACACGCACGATCCCAAGCTCGGCGGCCTGCAGCAGTTCCAGAAGTTCATCGATCACGACACCGTCGAATACGGCTTGCTGCGCGCGGCCCAGGGCGACAGCCAAGCCGAGACGATGACCCGGCGGACGCTCACCGCCGCGCTGAGGCTGGTCGATCCGGCGTGGGGCGGCGTCTACCAGTACTCCACCGATTCCGACTGGGACCATCCACACTACGAGAAGATCATGGCCATGCAGGCCGAGCCGCTGCGCTTGTACGCGCTTGCTTATGGCCAGTTCGGCGATGCTCGCTATCTGCAAGCGGTGCGCGACATCCATCGCTACGCGACAACGTTCCTGCGCAGCCCCGAAGGCTCGTTCTACACCAGCCAGGATGCCGATCTCGTCAAGGGTGAGCACTCGCAGAAATATTTCGCGCTCGACGATGCGGCCCGCCGCAAGCTCGGCGTGCCGGTCGTCGACAAGCATCGCTACTCCCGCGAGAACGGCTGGATGATCCGCGCGCTCGCCACTGCCTATACAGTGACGGGCGACCGTGCCTATCTCGATGACGCCCAGCGCGCCGCGCGCTGGATCGTCGCGAACCGCTCGTTGCCCGGTGGCGGCTTCCGCCACGACGAACGCGACGTTGCGGGTCCGTACCTCGAAGACACACTCGCGATGAGCGACGCCTTCCTGGCGCTCTACACCGCAACCGGCGCACGCGAATGGCTCGCGCACGCCGAGTCCGGTGCGGCGTTCATCGAACAGCGCTTCCGCGGGCCGCAGCCCGGCTATGTGACGACTGCGCCGCGCGCGGGTTCGCGCCTGCAGCCGAAGTCGAACATCGACGAGAACATCCCGCTGGCCCGCTTCGCCAACCTGCTCCATCGCTACACGGGCAACGCGCAGTATCGCGCCATGAGCGACTACGCTCTGCGCATGCTCGTGACCGAGCAGATCGCCGATTCGCAGCTCACGGCGCCCGGCATCCTGCTGGCGGCTTTCGAGTCCGCGAACGATCCGCTGCACATCACGATCGTCGGCCGCAAGGACGACGTCGCGGCAATCGCGCTGTTCGAGTCAGCTGTTCGCTACCCCGCCGTGTATCGCCGGGTCGAGTGGTGGGACAAGCGCGAGGGCAACATGCCTAACCCCGACGTGCGCTATCCGCAGCTGCCGCGAGCCGCAGCCTTCATCTGCACGGACAGCACTTGCTCGCTGCCGATCTTCGATGCGACGAAGGTCACCGCCGAGGTGCAGCGCTCGGTGCGCAAGGTCGCGAAGAACTGAAGCCGCTACTGCTGCTTCTTCTGCTCGAGCTCCAGCTTCGGAATGCCGAACTGCCCTTCCAGCTCGTGCAGCTTGCGCATGTCGACCGAGCCGACGATGTTCACGATCGTGAACTCGCGCGGCTCGCTCGCGATGATCGCCAGGCCGTTGGCACGCTCCTGCTCGACCAGGATGTAGATGTCGACGTTCTGCTGCTCCTTGCGGCTCTTGACCTGGACCAGCTGCTGCCAGCCCGGCGCGGTCAGCTGTTTGCGCACCATCTCGACATCGGCCTTGGGATACGCGAAGTCCTCGTCGAACTTGTAGCTGCGCACGTAAATGCCCTTGATGCCTTTGACGGCTTCCCGGGCCGCTGCCTCGTCCGGCTTCGCCGGATCCAGGAAGCGCGTCGCCAGGCCCAGCAGCGCCGGATCGAGCGTGATCGCCACGCTCTCGCTTGCCTTGTCGGCGAGGCCATCGAAGTTGGGCAGCTTCAGCTGACCGTCAGCGGCGAGTGTGGCAGCGCTGATGCACAGACACACCCAGCCGCCGATGATCGCGATCGAGTGCTTGAGGAAGGTATTCATGATCAGGCACCGCTCTCGTCGTCTGCCGGCGGCGCTTCGCGATTCACCGCCTGGTAAGCAACATCCAGCTTCTCTCCCGTCACGCGCAACGCTTCGAGCAATTGCCGGCGCGCCTCCAGTCCCTGCTGCTCGCGATGCTCCCGCCACTGATGAGCCCCGAGAATCGCTGCGAATCCCACCGACGCAGCCAGTGCGAGCGAGGCCGCCCAGCGCGTGATCCTGCGGCGCGAGCGCGTGGGTTCGTTCGCGATGCGCGCCATGACGCGCTGCTCGAAGCCCTCCTCCGGATCGATGGGCCGCAACGCGTCGCGCAGTTGCTGTTCGAAGTCTTTGCTCATCGTGTCGGCTCGCTCATGCTCGGCTGGACGTCGTCGACGAGTGCCGCGCCCACGACGCGCGCACGCAGCGACGTCAGCGAGCGCTTGAGATGGCTCTTGACGGTATTGATCGGCATGTCGAGCGTGCTCGCGATATCGACCGGATCCAGGTCTTCCTGATATCGCAGCACGACTACTGCACGCGCGGCGGGCGGCAGCTGCGCCACGAGCTCGGCCAAGTGCCGCTGCAGGAGCGGATCGGCATCGACGACGTCCTCCGCAACAGCAGCCGCCTCCGACAATGGCTCGTTGTCGTAGCGCGCCTCCTGCCGAATGCGATCGATGGCACGATTGACCGTCACCTTGCGCAGCCAGAACGCCAGGTGCGCATCCGAGCCGATGTCATCGAGTGAGCGATACAGTTGCAGGAATACCTCCTGTGCCAGGTCTTCGGCGCGATGGCGGTCGCTCAACATGCGTAACGCGATGCTATACACGGTCCGCTGATAGCGACGCACCAACGCGGCGAATGCAGGCTCGCTCGCTTTCACGTCGCGGCGCGGCTATGGCGCGGATTCCAGGGCGTCGTCCAGGTCGACGTGCAGGTCCATGTGCCGCTCGAGCTTCGCGACCTGCTCGAGATTGATGGCGCCGACGATGTTGAGGATCGTGAACTTGCGCGGCTCGCTGGCGACGATGGCGAAGCCTTTCGCCTGGTCGGCATCGAGCGCGACGTACACATCGACGTTCTGCTCGCCGTGCTCATCCTTGGCTCGCTTGCGGACTTCCACGAGATGCGTCCAGCCCGGCGCTGCGAGCTGCGCCCGCACGCCGTCCACGTCCTCTTTCGAGTACGCGTAGTCCGAGTCGAACTCGTAACTGCGGATGACAACCGACTTGATCCCCGCGATCAGCTTCTTCACTTCCACGTCTTCGGCATCATCCGCTTCCATGAACTTGCTGGCGAGCGCCAGCGGCCAGGCGCCGAGCGTCACGTCCACGACCTCGGTGGCCTTCGACTGCAGATGCGAAAACGAGGGCAGATCGAGCCGGCCGGGATGTTCGGCGGCGAAAGCCCGCAGGGGCAGGACCAATCCGGCCGCCAGGCAGCCCGTCAGGAAGCCGGCTGCCGCAAGGGAACGCAGATGCATGGTGTTCTCCTGTCCGGGACCGCGGCGGAAATGCCCGGTCCTCTGCAGAAGAATACGGAGCGGAGTGCGCCGCAGGGTGCAGCGCGCGGGGGTGACTCAGCTCAGACGCTGGGTCGGGTCCGGCGGCGCTGCCAGGCAATCCCACCGAATCCGAACAGCATCAGGGCCAGCGTCGACGGCTCGTCCACGGCGACCAGGCGGATGTTGTCGAAGCCTTGCGGGTCGCCGAAATCCGAGATGATCGAGAACTCGATGAAGGTCAGGTTGCGCCAGACCGAATCCGTGAAGTCGCGCTGACAAACCGCCGAGCCGTCGCAGGTGCCGCCGAAACGAAGTACCTGGTCACCACCCGCGGACGAGATGGCGCGGAAGATCGGATCCGCGACCAGTTCCATCGAGAGCAGGTCGAAACGGGCGCCGCCTCGGTCCAGGCGCAGCGTCGCAGGTTGCGTGTTACAGCCGGAGCTGTCCCAGCCCAGCCAGTTGCTGCCGTTCGGATTCGTGACCGTGGAAATATCCCAGTGACAGTTCGGCGTCAGCCGGAAACCGTCTTCGAGGTACGGCTGCGTCTGTTCGAACGGCGTGCCGACGCCGTCGAAGTCGAGATTGATGAAGCCGGCGAATGCAGGTGCGGCAGCTATAGTGCCGACGAGAAAGAGACAAGCGCGAAGAACTCTCGATCGAATCGTTACCACAGGCCACTCCCTCCGTGCTTGTTCTCGCGCGAGAGTCTGTTCAAATCGCGCTGCGATGTAAAGGCAAACGCAGTGGTCCGAAAGGGCTAAGTCGCACGCACGACATAACGCAATGCGCGTCGTGTAGGAGGATTACGTGCGAGCGGAGAAAAGCGGTTCGATACTTAGATGAGTGATTTGGTCGGGACGGCGAGATTCGAACTCGCGACCCCTTGCACCCCATGCAAGTGCGCTACCAGGCTGCGCCACGTCCCGACCGGGGTTGGGATGATAGCAAACGCCGCAGCGCCGGGGCTCGAATCGTCAGTGCGGGGATTCAGCGCGCTCGCGGCGCGAACCGACTACCGCGCGGATCAGGGTCAAGACAGTCAGCAGGCGTCGCGCG
>DATBKP010000166.1:0-48364 GCA_036555785.1 Steroidobacteraceae bacterium | reverse complement strand
GGCACGAGACGCCAACCGCTTCTTCTCTATAATAACTGCCCTCGCCGGCCCGGGAACCGCGCTACGTGCAACCGATCATCTCCGTCAACGATCTGGTCAAGACCTATGCCTCGGGCTTCCAGGCGCTCAAGCACATCGACCTCGAGATCCGGCGCGGCGAGATCTTCGCGCTGCTCGGGCCGAACGGCGCCGGCAAGACCACGCTGATCAACGTCATCTGCGGCATCGTCAACGCCACCTCGGGCAAGGTCACGGCCGACGGCCACGACATCGTGCGCGAGTTCCGCGCGGCGCGCACCAAGATCGGGCTCGTGCCGCAGGAGCTGACCACGGACGCGTTCGAGAGCGTCTGGGCGACGATGGAGTTCAGCCGCGGCCTGTTCGGCAAGGCGCCGAATCCCGCGCACCTGGAGCAGGTGCTGCGCGAGCTGTCGCTGTGGAACAAGAAGGACGACAAGATCATGACGCTGTCCGGCGGTATGAAGCGCCGCGTGATGATCGCCAAAGCGCTGTCGCACGAGCCGCAGATCCTGTTCCTCGACGAGCCGACCGCCGGCGTCGACGTCGAGCTGCGGCGGGACATGTGGGAGATGGTGCGCCAGCTGCGCGCCAGCGGCGTCACGATCATCCTCACCACGCACTACATCGAAGAAGCCGAAGAGATGGCCGACCGCATCGGCGTGATCAACAAGGGCGAGATCGTGCTGGTCGAGGACAAGAAGGTGCTGATGCGCAAGCTCGGCCGCAAGCAGCTGACCCTGCATCTGCAGCACCCGCTCGAGCGCATTCCGGCGCAGCTCGCCAACCGGCAGCTGGAGCTGCGCGCGGACGGCAACGATCTCGTGTACACGTTCGATACCCAGGCCGACAACACCGGCATCGCCGGCCTGCTGCGCCAGCTGAACGAGCTCGGCATCGACTTCAAGGACCTGCGGACCGAGGAAAGCTCGCTCGAGGAGATCTTCGTGAACCTGGTGAGCACGCGGCGATGATGAACGCTTACGCAGTCCGCGCGATCTACACCTTCGAGATGGCGCGCTGGTTCCGCACGCTGGTGCAGAGCGTCGCCTCGCCGGTGATTTCCACTTCGCTGTACTTCGTCGTGTTCGGCGCGGCGATCGGCTCGCGCATGGCGCAGATCGACGGCGTCAGCTACGGCGCCTTCATCGTGCCCGGCCTGTGCATGCTGTCGGTGCTGACGGAGAGCATCTCCAATTCCTCTTTCGGCATTTACATGCCGCGCTGGGCGGGCACGATCTACGAAGTGCTGTCGGCGCCGATCTCGTACATCGAGATCGTGATCGGCTACGTCGGCGCCGCGGCCACCAAGTCGATCCTGCTCGGGCTGATCATCCTGGCGACCGCGCGGCTGTTCGTGCCGTTCCACATCGAGCATCCCGTTTGGATGGTCGCGTTCCTGGTGCTCACGTCGCTGACCTTCAGCCTGTTCGGCTTCATCATCGGCCTGTGGGCGAGCGGCTGGGAGAAGCTGCAGATCGTGCCGATCCTGATCATCACGCCGCTGGCGTTCCTCGGCGGCAGCTTCTACTCGATCGGCATGCTGCCGCCGTTCTGGCAGAAGGTGACGCTGTTCAACCCGGTCGTGTACCTGATCAACGGTTTCCGCTGGGCGTTCTACGGCATCGCGGACGTCAGCGTCGTCGTCAGCCTCGGCATGACGTGCCTGTTCATGACTGCCTGCCTGCTCGTGATCGGCTGGGTCTTCAAGACCGGCCACCGCATCAAGGCGTAACCGGTGCCGGGAGAGAAAATGAGGGGAAACTCAGCAGCGCAGCATTAGCGCGTTTGCTGCAGTGCTGAGTTTCCCCCGTTTTTTTCTCCCGGCACCGACTGTCGCTTGCTCTTTCCGGTCGCCAGGTACGACCCGAGCAGGATCATCGCCAACCCCACTCCCGCGCCCACACCGAACGGCTCGTGCAACACTAGAACACCGATCACGGCGGCGACGGCCGGATTGATGTACGCGACGACCGAAGCACGCGCCGCGCCCGCTACGTTGATCAGATAGAAGTACAGGTACAGCGCAAGCGCGGTGCAGAGGATGCCCAGCGCAGCAACTGCAGTCAGCGACAGCGTCGACGGCATATGAGTCGGCGCAGTGAACGCCGCGATCGGCAACAGCAGGATCGAGGCGACCACCAGGCTTGCAGCCACCGCACCGAGCTCGTCGACGTCCGAGAGGTAGCGCTGCACGACGAGCGGACCGATCGCGTAGCCGGCAACGGAGATCATGATGCACACGACCCCGGCCCACAGCATCGGTCCGTGACCGGTGTCCAGGCCGACGATCGCGACGACGCCGCAGAACCCGATCGCGAGTCCGGCGATGCGCAGCGCACCGAGGTGCTCCCTGACGCCGAACAGCGGCGCAATGACGACGACGCTCAGCGGTACGGTCGCGATCAGGATCCCGGTCAGCGACGAGCTGATCCATTGCTCGCCCATCGCGATCAGCGAGAACGGCCCGACCAGCTCGGCGACGGCGAACGCGATGATCGCCCCCTTGTGAGCGAACGCGCGCTGTAACGCGCCCCGCCGCCAGGCGATCGGCACGAGCACGAGGGCCGCAAGCGTGATGCGTCCCCATGCCACGCACACGGGCGACAGGTCCTGCAGAGCCAGCTTGATGAAGAAGTAAGGGAGACCCCAGATCGCGCACAAGGCCGCGAACGTCGCCCAGGCGCGCCACGTCATAGCGTCGGCACGTTAGCGGCTCGCTGTACGTCTTGCAATCCAGGCGCAGGAACTATGCGGGCCGACAGTCATTGAAATCGAAGACGTCGCGCGCGCCCGCGCGCATGCAGAGCCCGCTCCATGAAAACCTCACTTCCTGTCCTCCTCGCGGCACTCTATTCCGTGCTGACAGCTTGTTCGGACGGCGCGGCAGACCCCCAACCGCAATCAACGCAATCGAACACGGCCACAGTACCCACGCGCGCGCCTGCGAGCGGGGTCGCGGCCGCCCTGCCGGACTTCGCGCCGTTGGTAGAGCAATACGGCGCGGCCGTCGTGAACGTCGAAGTCGTACAGAAGATGCGGCAGACCCGCGGGCCGGGCGGGCCCAGCGACGATCCGCTGTTCGATTTCTTCCGGCGCTTCGGCATACCGCCACCGGGCGGCGGCGGACCCGGCGGCGCGCCGGGCGAAGGCGACGGCATGCCGGAACGCGGCGAGGGCTCGGGCTTCATCGTGAGCGATGACGGTTACATCCTCACCAATGCGCACGTCGTCGCGGACGCGGACGAAGTGACGGTGCGGCTCAGCGACCGCCGCGAGTTCGCCGCCAAGGTCGTCGGCTCCGACGAGCGCACCGACGTCGCCCTGATCAAGATCGACGCGAAGCAGCTGCCGACGGTACGGATCGGCGATCCGCAGCAGCTGCGGCCCGGCGAATGGGTGCTGGCGATCGGTTCGCCGTTCGGACTCGAGAACAGCGCGACAGCCGGCATCGTGAGCGCGACCTCGCGTGCGGTCGGCGGCGAAAGCTACGTGCCGTTCATCCAGACCGACGTCGCCGTGAATCCGGGCAACTCCGGCGGCCCGCTGTTCAACATGCGCGGCGAAGTGGTCGGCATGAACTCGATGATCTTCAGCCGCACCGGCGGCTACATGGGATTGTCGTTCGCAGTGCCGATCGACGTCGCGAACGACGTGCGTCAGCAGCTGATCTCGACCGGCCACGTCGTGCGCGGCCGCATCGGCGTCGCCGTGCAGGACATGAACGCGCAACTCGCGCAGTCCTTCGGTCTCGATCGCCCGCGCGGCGCGCTCGTGAGCGCTGTCGAAGACGACAGCCCGGCGGCGGAAGCAGGCGTGAAAGCCGGCGACGTCATTCTCAGCGTCAACGGCCATGACATCGACCGCGTCGGCGGGCTGCCGACCGAGATCGCGAAGATGAAGCCGGGCAGCAAGGCCGAGCTGCTCGTGTGGCGCGACGGCAAGCAGCGCTCGCTCGACGTGCGAGTGGACGAGATGCACGAGAAGCAGCAGACGCGCACCGCGGCCAACCAGGATCCGGGCGACGAGACAGAACGTCTCGGCATCGCGGTGCGGCCGCTGACGCCGGACGAGAAGAAACAGGTCGAGACCGAAGGCAACCTGGTGGTCGAGCAAGTGAGCGGCGCGGCTGCACTGGCGGGCGTGCAGCCCGGCGACATCATTCTCGGCGTCAACGGCAAGCCGATCGCATCGGTGCAGCAGCTGCGCGGCGCGGTCAAGCAGAAGCAGTCCACGGTCGCGCTGCTGATCGAGCGCGGCAACGCGCAGCTTTTCATTCCGATCCGCGTCGGTTGACCCGGCGCGGCGCTTGGTGCCATCGTGCCGAGATGGAGCGCCGCCGGAATCGCCGCCTCGGGCTGGGGCTCGCAGCAACCGCTGCGACGCTCGCGTGCGTGCTGGGTTCCGACACCTGGTCGCAGTCCGGCGGCGGCATTGCCATCGACTCGGGCGCGGAATGGCGCTTCGTGCGACTCGCCTACTCCAGCGTCGGCGCCCGCTCGGGGAGTCGAGGCGGCTGGCTGACGGACTGGCCGGAGGCCGAAGAGCACCTGATCAAGGGCGTACAGCGCCTGACGCGGATCGACACCGCCGACGAAGGCCAGCAGCTGTCGATCATGGACGAGAGCCTGTACGACTATCCGTGGATCTACGCGGTCGAAGTCGGCAGCTGGATGCTGAGCGACGAGGAATGCGCGCGGTTGCGCGACTACCTGCTGCGCGGCGGCTTCCTGGTCGTGGACGATTTCCACGGCAGCATGGAATGGGCCGGCTTCGTGCAGAGCATGAGCAAGGTCTTTCCCGATCGCGCGATCGTCGAGATCCCGATCGAGGACGCGGTATTCCATCTCGCCTACGATCTGCCGGAGCAGATCCAGATCCCGGGCATCCAGTCGCTGTACAGCGGTCTCACCTACGAACGCGACGGCTACACGCCGCATTGGCGCGGCATCTACGACGACGAAGGCCGGCTGATGGTCGTGATCAACTTCAACATGGACCTGGGAGATGCGTGGGAGCACGCCGACGTCCCGGAGTACGCGTTGCAGTACACGACGCGCGCCTACAAGTACGCGATCAACTACATCCTCTACGCGATGACGCACTGACGCGCGTGAGCAGCGGGCCGGATCTCAAGTGGCAATGGTGCAGGCTCGGCGAACTGAGCGCCGCGCAGGTGTATGCCGTGCTCGCCGCGCGCGTCGAGATTTTCGTGGTCGAGCAGAACTGCGCGTACCAGGATCTCGATGGACTCGACGGCGATGCCGATGCCGAACACTTGATCGCGTGGTCGGGCGCAGACGTCGCCGGTTATCTGCGTGTGTTGCGGCCCGGCGCGCGCTTCGCTGATCCTTCGATCGGCCGCATCATCACGACGCGGCCGTTTCGCGGCTCCGGGCTCGGGCGCGAGCTGGTTGCAAAGGGACTCGAGCGGGCGCGCCTGCGCTATCCGGGACAACCGGTGCGCATCAGCGCGCAGCAGTATCTGGAAAAGTTCTACCGCGACTTCGGCTTCGCGACCGTGTCGGAGCCGTACCTCGAGGACGGCATCCCGCACGTGGAAATGCTCTTGTCGGGTTAGCGCTCGACGCTCTGCGGACCGAGCCAGGTCGGTCCGATCACGCTGTGGTAGAAGACGGCGTCTCCCGAAAGCAGCACGCCGAGCCCGCTGTACGCACCGTTCCATTGCTTCGAGCTGCCGTGGCTGCCGCAGTTCGCCAGGTCGACCTGCAGCTGCACCATGTTGTGCGTGGGATCCGGGATCGAGGCGTTGCCGTTGAACACGCAGCCGTTCGAG
Organism: Steroidobacteraceae bacterium; assembly: GCA_036555785.1. GTDB lineage: Bacteria > Pseudomonadota > Gammaproteobacteria > Steroidobacterales > Steroidobacteraceae > Steroidobacter. Next base: position 42,549 of record DATBKP010000166.1, on the reverse strand, counting down.
TACGAGCCGGTCAGGCGCCCGTCCGCATCGATCGTCAACGTCAGCGTGACCTCTTGGCCGAAGATCGTACTATCGGTGTGCGTGTACACGCCCGCGAGCGTCGCGAGCGACACGGCGTGGTCGTAGTCAGGTGACGGATTCAGCGTGAAGCTGTAATCGTCGCGATCGAAATGCAGCTGACCCTGGAGCGCCCCGCTCGCGAGCTCGACCTGGAGGCTCGCGTCGCGCGTGCGCGTTTCCCCGAGCTCCTTGGCTGTCACGTCGCCTGTGAACTGCGACTCGCAACACACGTTCGCGAACAGAACGAAGCCGTCGTTGTTGAAAATATCTGCGCGCGTCAGTGACCACTGCGCGTTGCCCTCGGCATCGATCAGCACGACAGCATCGAAGGTGCGATCCGAGTCTGCACGGACAGCCGTGCCCTTGTAGTAGCCCGCCATCGCGGACGTCTCGGGCGGCGGGGTCGGCGGCGGTCCGGGTGGAGGATCCGGGGGAGGTGGCGGCGGCGGCGGTTGCGTTGGCGGATCGCCTCCCACGGGTCCGGCCGGGTCGCTCACGCTGCCGCGTCCATTCGAGCATGCAGCGAGCAGCGCGAGTGCAATCGCGGCGAGGCAGCGACGATGTGCCTGTGTAAATTTCACAGTGCAACTCTTACCGGATGCGAACTCCTCTTGGCGGGAGCTAAACCAGGACGGTGCGCAGGAAGTTCCCCGTCACAGGCCCGGGAATTTCTGCAGGGTCAGCGGTTCAGGGAGAAGCGCCAGTAGAAGCTCGCGATGATGTCGTACGTGCTGAGCTCGGTCGTGCCGAGCGTGCAGGCGCCGCCGCCGGACGGGCAGCGCAGCCGATCGAACTTCACTTTCGACTGGTCGGTGGCGATCTCCAGCGCGAAGTGCGTGAAGTCCACGCCGGCCGCCAGAAACAGCCCGGGCGTGGAGCTGTCGTACTGGTCGCCGCTGGCGAAATGATGAATGACGCCGGCGCGAACGTACGGCGAATAGCGCGAATACGGCAGGAAGTTGTAACCCATCGTCGCCGACACCGGCACCTCGATGTGCCGCACGTCGCCACCGATGGCGAAGATCGGGCCGACGCCGATGTCCGTACGCCATTCGGTGGTCCAGTCGTAGACGTAACTGGCGGCGACGCCGATCGGAAACTTCAGATCGACATTCGCCTCGCGGCCGTCGAGGCGCAGGTTGTCCTCATACAGGTCGGCGACGTCGCTGACGCCGCTCGCGTAGGAAACTCCCAGGCGCCATTCCACCGCCTGGGCGGAACCGGCGAAGGCGAACAGCAGCACGGCAGCGGCAACGACTCGCATGACTGGATCCCTCGATCGACACTGTGCAACGGCGTCAGACTAATACCGACGAGACGGGGGCCGGGTTCCCGGGCGGGCGAGGATTTTTTACGCGCTCAGCGCGGCACGAACAGCGAGTCGATCGTGTCCAGGTCGAACTCGCGGATCGGCGACCGCGCCGCCGTCTGCAGCCCGAGCGGGCGCTGGTAGGAAAGGAACAGCGAGGAGCCGAAGTTCTCCTCGAACGAGTGACCGGCGCTCATCGACAGCGCACCGCGACCGACGCGCACGCTCTGCTTCAACGCGATCACGTCGATGCGCACGCGCTCCCAGGTCGTCTGCGTTGCATAGGCCAGCGCCAGGTTGGCGCCCTCGGTCACGTTGACGCCGATCGACGCAAGGTCGCGCTGCATGATCGGATCGGTCAGGGGGCCGCTGCCGATGTCGCGAAACTCGCGGCTCTGCATCTGCGAGCGCAGCGCGACGTTCACCCACGAGCTGCTGTGCTCGAAGCCGAAGCGCGCGAGCCAGCCCGCGCTGCCGGCAACGGTGCGACTCGAAGCGAAAGCGACGGACGCGGTGCCGAGCGGACCGAGTTGCCGCGCGAGTCCGACGCCGAGCGCAGCAACGTCGTCGTCCAGATACTCGCCGTGACCTTCGACCGTGAAGCCGAGCGGAGCAGCGCACGCCACCGTGGTGTTCGCGAACAGCGGACCGTATTCGTTGCTTAGCAGGGCGTAGTCGCGGCGGACTTTGCCCAGCCCGACGGAAAAGTCGGAGCAGCCGTCGTCGACGAGCCGGGTCGAGGCGACGGTCGGCGCGGAAATGGCTCCGACGTCATCTGCACTGAGCGTCGTAGTGCGCGTTTCCAGCGACGTGAACATCGCGTCCTCGACTGTCGGCAACACGGCGAGACCGGCGCTTGCGAGCTGCGGGTTGTCGATGACGTCGGCGCGTGCGCCAGTGCGCGTGCCGAACTGCATGCCGCCGAAGCGGACGCTGCTGCCCCACATGCCGGCGGTACTGACTGTGTCGCCGACTCGGATCCGCTCGCCATCCTCACCGATCTGCTGCGTGTATGCCGACTGCAGCCGCGTGACCGGTTCGGTGGGCGAATTGAGCGAGGTGCTGAAGCTGTGCTCGACGCTCGCGACATCGGCCACGCGCGCCTTGACGGCAGTGTACTCGGGCGTGAGCGCGTCAGTGCGAACCTTGACGGTCTCGTGCTCGGCGGGCGGCGCGGCAGCGCACGCGCTCAACGCCACCGGCCACAGCAGGTGCAAAAGGCTCCGCGAAGAAAACGTCATGACCAGGAATCGTTCGTCAGCAGTTCTTTTCGTACGTGCAGTTTATGCAGGGCAACCGTGCGTCGCTATCATCCGCGCCCTGACGGGAAAAAGATGTGACAGATTTGGAAGTCACGGAGCCACGGAGTCACGCGCGACTGCGTCGGCCATTGCAGACGTCGGAATTTTCTTTCAGTGGCTCTTCTTGTCGATGCGCGCGATTTCGGCGAGCAAGGGCTGCGACGAAACCGGCCTGCCGAGGAACTCGCGCAGCAGGACCGCCGTCTCCTGCGTCTGTCCCGAGCTCAGCAGTTGCTGCGAGAGCCACGGGAACCAGCGCTCGTTGCCGGTCGTGAACGGGCCGATCTGCTCGACGATCCGTTGCCGCAGGTCCGCGGTCACCACTGCGCCGAGTCCGTAGTTCACCATGTAGCCCGGCGCATCGACGAGCTGCACGCGCACCAGCCACCACGACAGCTCCGGGTGCGGCTTCACGTGCAGGTAGCGGCTCGTGATCTCCGTCCACACCACGTTCGGATCGCGCGTCGGCTCGCGCAGCATGCGCGCCTCGAACAGCGCCCACGCGACATCGAGCATGACGCTGGAAAACAGCGCGCGCAGTGACGACTCTTCAGTCGAGCTGCGGCCGAGATATTTCTGCTGCCACGCCGGCTCGTACGTGCTCCACGACGGCACGTCCGCGAACGCCTCGTAGAACAGCGCATCGCCGAGGTCCATGAACGCGGGCCGGGTCTGCAACGCCATCATGTGCACGACGTGGCCGTTCTCGTGCACCAGCTCGTTGATCAGGCCGAGCCCGCCGTGCGCGTAGTTGCCGGAGACCCGGACGCGGGTTGGGACCCACGTGCCGTTGCGCCAGCGACCTCGCGAAACATAGTCGGTGTATGCGAGCGGCGCTTTGCCGGCGCGCGGATCGAGGTCGTAGATCACATTCCAGGCGTTGAGCGGCGCACCGAGATCGCGGTAGTAGCGCTCGTTCAGCGGCTGCATCGCCTCGCGCGCGATCGAATCGCCGAGCTCGCGCTCGGTCGCGCCGTCGACATAGCGATAGTCCCACGGCTCCACCTTCCGATCGCCGCTCGCGCGGCGCCACGCGTCCAGGATCTGCACCAGCCAGGCTTCGACCTCGGGTGTCCTGGCGCCAATGGTCTTCGCCGCTTCATCGATCGCCGAGCCTCGGGTGCGCGCATCCGCCGCCGCCATGACGATGAGGCGTCGATACGGACTGTCGCGCTCGCTCTTGCCGTTGATCGCCTGCCACAGCGGCACGAACTGCATGAACAGCTGCTTGCGGCGCTCGGGCTCGCTCATGCGGGTCAGCAGGTCGAAAGCGCCGACGCGCGTGACCTTCTGGCCTTCGAAGTCGAGGGAGTTCGAGAGCGCGCCGAAGCAGGCGTACAGCGCGACGCGCATCGCGGCGTAGCCGATGTCCTTGCGCTGCGCGTCCTCGCACTTGCCGACCGGAGCCAGCGAGCCGTCCTCCTCGGAGTCCGCCAGGGTCTGGCGCATGATGCCGACGGCGCGGCGGTCCGCCGGCGACAGCCCGGCATCGGCCAGGCCCGCGATACCGTCCAGGACCTGCTTGCGAGCATCCTGCTGCAGCCGCTGCCATTCGCCCCGCGTCCGCCCCTCGTAGCTGTCCCTGAACCCGGATTCGATCAGCGCGATCGCCCCCGCGGCATCGTTGAAGTCCGCGTAGGCGCCTTCGATTTCGTCGAGGCCGCCGGCCTGCACCGGGGCCCCTGCACCCCCCAGGGCCAGGGCGGCCGTAAGTAATATGACAAGCTGGGGAAATGGGGACATTCATCATTTCCAGTGGAGTACCGCCGACAGAGTACTCGAAGGGAAACGATGAATGTCCCCGTTTCCCCTGTAACTTTCCGCGCCGGATGGTGTTCTCGGCTTAAACGACGACCTTCAAGTGGCCAGGCAACCTCCGGATCCAGTCCGCCTCGACGCCTTTGCAAGCTTCATGCGTGCCTACCAGGATATGGTTTTCTCGACTGCGGCCCGGCTGATCGGCGACGACCGGCAGGCCGAGGACATCGCCCAGGAAGTGTTCCTGAAGGCGTACGAGAACTTCGAGCATCTGCGCACCAGCCCGGCGGCCGGCGGCTGGCTCAAGACGGTCGCGCGCAACCTGTCCCTCAACCACATCTTCCGCTACCGCAAGCGCCGGCGGCTGTTCTCGGAGCTGCGGCGCGAGGACGCCGAGGATGACGAGCCCGAGGTGGAGTTCGCAATGCCCGACGACGTGCTCGCCGGGGTCGATGCCGGCATGCGCCACGGCCTGGTCGAGACCGCGCTGCAAAGCCTGCCGGAGCGGCAGCGGCTGCCGCTGGTGCTCTATCATTTCGAGGAGCTGTCGTACGAGGAGATCGCCGAACGCCTCGGCTTCTCGCTCGCCAAGGTGAAGACCGATATCTTTCGCGCACGCGCCGCGCTGGCCAGGGTGCTCGCAGAGCGCGGCGTCACGGCGGCAACGAGTCTGGGTACCCCATGAGACCGGACGATCGACGGGACGAGCTGGAACGACAGGTGACGCGCGCGTTGCGCGATCAGCCGTTGCGACGCGCGCCGGATACGCTCGAGCGTCGCGTGCTGGCGCAGCTCGAGGCGAGCGCAGCAGTCACCCGCTGGCGCCGCGGCTTTGCGCATTGGCCGATGGCCGCGCGCGTGGCATTCCTCGTCGCATCGGTGGGCATCGTGAAAGTCGCATTGTCGATGGCAATGTGGCTCTCGACGCCGCACGCCTCGCCGGCTGCCTCGCTCGAACTGCCGTCACCGATCGCCTGGATGCAGACGATGCTCGTGGCGATGGATAGCATCGCGCGCACCGTACCGTCGCTATGGGTGCATGCGGGCATCGCCCTGTTCGTCATCATGTACGCAGCGCTGTTCGGCATCGGCGCGACTGCCTATCGAACGATGCGTCCCGCACACTAGAGAGGCTCCATGAATCGACTGTTCCGCTCACTGCTCCTGTGCCTCGCTCTCGCGGGCCGCGCTGCCTTCGCAGCCGAGCCCGCCGAACCGGCAGAGCCCGTCGAGCGTGAGGAGTCGGCCGCCCCGGCAGACGAAGACCACGAAGCAGAGGTGCGGATCAAGCTGCGCCATAGCGACAACGTCGTCGTCAACGCCTGGGGCGAGGCGCGGCTCGAAGCGAACAAGGTGGCCGACGGCGTCATCGCGATCTTCGGCGATGCGCGCGTCGAGGGCGAAGTCATCGACGCCGTCGTGACGATCTTCGGCGACGCGCACGTCAGCGGCCCGGTGCACGGCGGCGTCGTGTCGTTGTTCGGCAATGTCTATATCGATAGCCCGGTGCAGGAAGCCGCGGTCGCGGTGTTCGGCGACATGGAGCTCGGACCCAACGCGAAGGTCGAAGGCGACATCGCCATCGTCGGCGGCAAGCTGACGCGCGATCCCGGCGCCGTCGTGCAGGGTAAGAGCGAGGTCATGCTCGGCGCCTTCGAAGGGCTGAGCGGCGTGCGCCTGTGGATCGAGAAATGCCTGTTCTACGGCCGCCTGCTCGCGTTCGAGCCTGGACTCAGCTGGGCGTGGGGCATCGCGCTTGGCTTCCTGTTGTTCTACGTGGTGATCGCGCTGATGTTCGATCGCGGCGTCACGCGCTGCGTCGAGACGCTCGAGACGCAGCCCGGCCAGTCGACTGTGGCAGCGATCCTGGCGGTGCTGTGCACGCCGGTGCTGTTCATTCTGCTGATCGTCAGCGTGCTCGGCATCGTGGTCGTGCCGTTCGCGGGCATGGCGCTCTGGGTTGCCGCGTTGTTCGGCAAAGCCGTGGTGCTCGCAGCGCTGGGCCGCAGGGTGACGCGATTCACCGGCATCGCTCCGTTCAGTCACGTCGCGTTCGCGACGCTGGTCGGTGGCCTCATCGCCCTGGCGTTGTACGTGATCCCCGTCGTCGGCCTGATCGCATACAAGCTGCTCGGCATCCTCGGCCTGGGTGTCGTCCTGTACACCATCCTGCTCTCGATGCGGCAGAGAAGCGCGCGCATGTCGGCAGTGGCTGCGACAGCGCCGGCGACCGCAGCACCGGCCGTCGAGGGTGCGTCGCCGACGCCAACATCGCCGGAGTCGGCACCGCCAGCCGCGTCAACGCCCGCAGAGATCGCCGCGACAGCCGCGCCGCGCGCAGGCTTCTGGATCCGCATGGGCGCGCTGCTCATCGACATCATCCTGGTCAGCGTCATCGTGAGCGTCCTCGACACGCCCGACACGGTCTGGATCGTGGCGCTCGCCGGCTACGGCGCGCTGATGTGGAAGATCAAAGGCACCACGATCGGCGGCATCGTGTGTGGTGTGAAGGTCGTGCGCCGCGACGGCGCGCCGCTCAACTGGGACACCGCGATCGTGCGCGCGCTCGGCTGCTTCCTGTCGATGGTGGTCTGCGGCCTCGGCTTCCTGTGGATCGTGTTCGACGAGGACCGCCAGGCCTGGCACGACAAGATCGCCGGCACTCTGGTGGTGCGCACGCCGCGGCCGGAATCGCTGGTTTGAGCCTTCGCATAACATAGACTTGATCATTTTTGATCAATCGATAAACTCTATGTTATGCCAAAGACACCCCAGGCCCTGCTGACCATCCCGCCGGCCGCCGCCCAGGCGCTGCGTGCCTTGGGCGAGAACCTCGCTATTGCCCGGACGCGGCGGCGTGAGTCACAGCGCGCATGGGCCAAGCGCCTCGGCGTTTCGGTACCCACGCTGATCCGCATGGAGCGCGGCGATCCCGGCGTGGGTGCCGGCATCTACGCAACGGCCTTGTGGTTGATGGGCACAATCGGCGGGCTACCGGAGCTGGCGGCGCCAGCTGCCGATCGTGGCGCGCTCGAGGGCGACGTCCGCCAGGCGTTGCAGCGACGTGCGGTCCGTTCGGCCGCCTCGGTCGAAGCACGCCTCGGGCGCAAGGCAAAGGGGAAGTAGCGTGAGCTACACACCCACCGATCGCCTGCACCTGTGGCTGCTGACAAACCCGCACCACCCGGTACTGATCGGCGCCCTCAATCTCGTGCGCTCGAACCAGGGCGTGTCATTGACGTATGCGCAGTCATGGCTGCAAAGCGGTTTCCCGCTGAGCGAAGATCTGCCGCTGATCGCTCAGGAGTTTCTGCCGGCGGACAAGGGCACAGCGGTCGGCGCCGTGGACGACGCGCGTCCGGATCGTTGGGGCGAACAGGTCATCCGCTTCGTCGACAAGCCGCCCCGCCTGTCGCTGCTGGAATTCCTGTACTTCGCCGGCGACGATCGCTTCGGCGCGCTCGGTGTTTCGACCAGCCTCGACACCTACCTGCCACGCAAGCTCGGCCCTCTTCCCAGCCTGGCGGATGCAGATCAGCTGCAGGAGATCGTGCGCAAGGTACTTGCCAACGAGCCGGTGCCACAAGCGCAGAAGCGGCTGCTCTCTCCCGGTGTGAGCTTCGGCGGCGCGCGACCCAAAGCACTCGTCGACATCGGCGGCGAACAATGGGTCATCAAGTTCTCCGCGGGCGATCCCGCCGACGCGCCGTTGATCGAGCACGCAACGATGACGCTCGCGAGCAAGGCCAGGATCAACGCGGCGCAGACGCAGGCGGTACGCCTCGCCGACGGTCACGCTGTCGCGATCCGGCGCTTCGACCGGCGAGCCGGCAAACGCGTGCACTGCCTGACTGCATACGTCGCTTTGCGCGCAGCGGCCGAACGCTATGGTTATCCGGAGCTCGCGCAGCTGCTGCGACGTCGCGGCGTTATCGATCGCGACGCGTACCTTGCAGACATGCGCGAGCTGTTCCGGCGAATGATCTTCAACATTCTGATCGACAATACCGACGACCATGAGAAGAACCACGCCTTACTCATGACGGACGCGCAGCAGTACGCACTTGCTCCCGCCTACGACGTGCTGCCGTCCGGGCAGGCGCTCGGCTTCCAGCAAATGCGTGTCGGCGAGCGGGAAGCGGATTCGACCATCGAGAATGCGCTGTCGATGTCGCGATTGTTCGCGCTCGATGCGAATCAGGCGATCAAGGAAGTGCGGACGGTCGTGCGCGTCGTCGAGCAGTGGCAGGCGCACTTCAGGAGCCAGCGGGTGTCGCGCCACGATATCGAGCTGTACGCGCAGCAGATCGATCGGCCGTTCCTCAAGGATCAGCGTCAGGCTTACGCGTGACTCACGCCGGCCGATAGATCTGCGCCATCGCGCCGCTTGCAAAGGCCTTCGAGCTGACCAGCTTCAGAGGCATGGGCGCGGCGAGCTCGGAGAACAGCGGCAAGCCCTGGCCGAGCGCCACCGGGTGCACCCCCAGGATGAACTGGTCGACCAGCCCCCGGGCGACGAGACTGCGGGCGAAGGCGACGCCGCCGTGGGCGAGGATCGGCTTGCCCTCCCCGGCTTTCAGCTTGGCGATTTCCTCCGCCAGGTCGCCGCTCGCCACATAGGCCTCGGCCCAATTGCCGGTCGTCTGCACGCTGCGCAGGAACGCCGGCCCCTGCCTGGAAAAGACCGCCTTGGGAATCTGATTCATCGGCGGCGCGAACTCCATCGTGGAGGTGGGCCAGAACCGGGCCATGACCTGGAAGGAGCGGCTGCCCATGATGTGCAGGCTGGCGTTCCAGGCGGTCGCGACGGCCCAGGCCTTCGACTCCGGATCCGAGCCGTACATCCATTGGTTCGTGCCCGCCAGGTCACTGACGAACCCGTCGAGCGACATGGACATTTTCAGGATCAGCTCTCTCATGGCGTGCTCCCAGTGGCGGTCTGGCCCAAGGACGAGCTCAGCCGAGGCGTTCCGACAGCTGCCACAGGAAGGATGCACTCTCTTTTGGCGAGCCCCGGAGCGCGCGACCTGGTAGTCGGGTCCTCGCATGTCTGTAGTTGAACCCGGCCAGCCCGATGCTGTTCCCCCGCTGCCTCGTGCTATGTTCCCAGCGAAAATTTCGGAGCTGGGCAAGTAGTAATGAAACTATCGGCAACAGTGCTGACGCTCGCGTTTTTCGCGTCGGCAGCTGCGGATGACCTGCGCAATGCGGTTCCATCCGTGGTCATCAGCGACCCGGCGCCAGATCCAGGGCAACCCCCGCGCTCGGCCCAGGTGCTCATCCCCAGCGATGGCGTGGGAATGAACGGCCTGTTCTATCTGTCAGGCGGCAGGGGACCCCATCCCACTTTTGTTCTTCTGCATGGTTTCCCCGGCAACGAACAGAATCTTGACCTCGCTCAGGCCATCCGGCGTGCCGGCTGGAACGTGCTGACCCTGCATTACCGAGGAGCGTGGGGCAGTCCGGGCACCTTTTCGATCGTGCATGTACTGGAGGATGCAGATGCCGCGGTGGCGTTTGTGCGCCGAGCTGACATAGCGAAGAAGTTCGGAATCGACACGCGACGCATCGTCCTTGGCGGGCACAGCATGGGTGGCTTTGCGACGGCCGCGCATGCGCGCAAGGATGAGCGGCTTCTTGGAGTCGTGCTTTTGGACGCCTGGAACGTCGGAGCCACTGCAGAGGAGTTCAGCAAAGTAAGCGGGGCCGCCCGCGCGGCAATGGCTGCCAAAGAATTCGATGACCTCGGCAATTCGCTACACGGAGCGACGGCGAGCAGCACTGCCGATGAGCTTGTGGCACACCGAACCGAATGGAACTTCATGTCGTGGGCCAATGATCTGACGCCCCGACCGCTGCTCATTGTTGGCGCTTCGAAGGCCGGTGCCGAAGAAAACCGACAGCTCGGTGAAGCCGTGACTCGCGCCGGCGGCGAAGTCACGGCAATTACTTTGACAAGCGACCATAGCTTTCAGGATCACCGCATCGCGCTCGCAGCGGAAGTCGTCAAATGGCTGCAGAAGCTCCCTGCCAATTGAGAAGCGGACCTGACACGCTTCTCTACGCTTCCTTCTTCATCGGCCCGCTTTGGGCTTCGCTGCCCTGAGCACATCGTCACACCAACTGAGCGAGGCAGTAACGTTCGGAAATCCGATCGTGCTGGTCAGGCAAATCAATGCATGGTGGATCTCATCCGAGCTGACTCCTTCCTCCAGGGCCCTCCTGACATGGCTGTGCACGGCGCCTTCTGAGCGGATCGCTGCAGCGGCAGCCAATTGCACGAGGTGCAGGGTTTTCGAATCCAGCGGCCCACTGCCACGAACGGCTTCGCCCAGCGCTTCCACAGCTGCAATGTATCGAGGATGCTTCTTGGTCAGATTGACATAGAAGCCCGGCTTGTTGGCCATGTGCACACCCCTTCGACGCGCGTCAATTCACCTGCCGCTGCCTTCCCTGCCAATACGGCGCCCGCAGCTCTCTTCGCAGAATCTTCCCCGACGGATTCCTCGGCAGCACTCCGATGAAATCGACGCTCTTCGGCACCTTGTAGGCCGCGATGCGCTCGCGCGCCCACGCGAGAATCGAATTCGTATCCGGCGACGCGCCCGGCTTGAGCGCGACGATCGCCTTCACTTCCTCGACCCACTTCTCGCTCGGGATGCCGATGACCGCGACTTCCGACACGTCGGGGTGCCCGTAGATCGCGTTCTCCACTTCGGCCGGATAGATGTTCTCGCCGCCGGAGATGATCATGTCCTTGACGCGATCGTGGATGTACAGATACCCGTCGGCGTCGAGATAGCCGGCGTCGCCGGTGCGCAGCCAGTTGTCCGCGCCGATCGTGCGCGCCGTTTCCTGCGGCAGCTTCCAGTAACCCTGCATGTTGGTCATCGAGCGCACCGCGACTTCGCCGACCGTGCCGACTGGCACGCGCTCGCCCGCCGCGTCGAGGATCGCCAGCTCCACGCCCGGCAGCGGCTTGCCCGCCGAAGCCATTTTCGGATTGCCGGCGAGATCGTGATCCTCAGGTCCCAGCGCAGTGACGGAGCCAGTGGTCTCGGTCATGCCATAGAGCTGCACGAAGCCGCAGCCGAACACTTCCATGCATTCGCGCAGCAGCGCGAGCGGCATCGGCGATGCGCCGTACATGATGTACTTCAGTTGCGAGTAGTCGACGGAGCGCGCCCGCGGATTGCGGACCACGACCTGCAGCGCCGCGGGCACCATGAACAGTTTCGTGATCCGCCACTTCTCGATGAAGTCGAGCACCCTGCTCGGGTCGAATTCGCGCGCGACCACGTTGAGCGCGCCGTGCATCAATCCGAGAATCGCCCAGCCGGTGCCGCCGATATGGAAACACGGCATCGCGAACAGGCTGACGTCGTCGGCGCTCCAGCGGCTCCACGGATAGGTGTTCGAGGACTGCGGCATGCCGACCATGTTGCGGTGGGACAGCACCGCACCTTTCGGATGCCCGGTCGTGCCTGACGTGTAGAGCTGCACGCCGGCACCATCGCGCTTGATCAGCACCTGCGGATCTCGTGCGGGTTGCGCGTCGCGCCACTCGATGAAGCCGCGGCCCTTGAACGGCGCTTCGACGCCGATAACCTCGCCGACGCGCAGCGGCTCGGCCAGCCCTTCGACGGCCGCGATGAACTCCGGTCCGACGAACAGCACCTTCGCTTCGGAATCGTTGATGATGTACGCGAACTCGCGCGGCGCGAGCCGCCAGTTGACCGGCGTCATCACCGCGCCGGCCTTCGCGGCGCCGAGCAGCAGCTCGATATAGAGATCGGTGTTCTTGCCGAGGTGCGCGACGCGATCTCCCGGGCGCACACCGAGTGCGATCAGGCCCTGCGCCACCTGACTGGCGCGCGCGTCGAGCTCCGCGTAGGTCGTCGTGCGCCCTTCGAACGCGAGCGCCGGGCGCTGCGGCGTGAGACGCGAGTGGACGCGCGAAATGTCGGCGAGCGAGTGAATGCCCTCGGGCGGACCTTCGGCCGCAGCGTTCGCCTGCAAAGCCATCGCGTTCCCCTCTTCTGTAGGTCGGGCTTTGCCCCGCGGGACAGCCCGACTCCTTACAAATTTACATCGATTGTCGCAACTTCGAGCTCGTGATCGCCAGATCCCGTTCGAGACGGACCGCGTCTTCGACGCCGCTGTAGTAACCGGCAGTCCGCGAGGTCTCGCGATAACCGAGCCGCGAATAGAAGCGCAACGCCTGCAGATTGCCGGCCCGCACTTCCAACTGCATCAGGAACAGTCCGGCGACCGACGCGCTGTCTTCGACCCACCCCACGAGCTGCCGGCCCAGGCCGCGATGCTGATACGCATGTGAGACACCGAGCAGCGCCAGATGCACGGAGCGATTGCCGAACTGCGCGAGCACGAATCCGGCCAACTCGCCGCCTTCGGCCGCAATGACGGTGAGGTGCTCGCGCGAGCGCATGTGTGCGGCGACCCGGCGCGGCGTCCAGCTCCAGGGCAGGCCCGACTCGATCAGCGTGCGCGACAGGTTGGCGATGCGCGGGGCATCGCCGAGTCGGGCCAGGCGTAGAGCGATCTCAGACATCGGGAGCTCCGAGGAGGAATCGATTCTAGCGCGTGTGGCTCCGAATTCAGTAACCTGATGGCTTGTGAGCCGATCCCCGCATCCACTGCGCAATGTATTCATACTGGCCGGCGCCCAGATGCTGGGCTCGTCGGGCCTGACGGTCACCGTCATCCTCGGCGGCATCGTCGCCGCGGACATCGCGCCGCGGCCTTCGCTCGCGACCGTGCCGATCTCGCTGGCAATCGTCGCGACTGCGCTGACGACCATTCCCGCTTCCCTGCTCATGCGCCGCATCGGCCGGCGCGCGGGATTCATGGTCGGCGGCACGATCGGGCTCATGGGCGGGCTGATCGCCGCGCAAGCCGTGATTCGCACGGACTTCCTGATGTTCTGCTCGGCCACGGCGCTCCTTGGCAGCAGCATGGCCTTCACGCAGCAGTATCGATTCGCAGCGGCGGAAAGCGCTCCGCCCGAGCGCCTCAGCCAGGCCATCTCGTACGTGCTCGTCGGCAGTCTCGGCGCCGCGATCGTGAATCCGCAGCTCGCATTGGCTGCGCGCTGGCTGATTCCGGGAACGCAATACGCGGGCTCGTTCGTCGCCGTGAGCATTCTGTACGCTGCGACGATCGCCGTGCTGTCTCGGCTGCATGTGCCGCCGCCCCCGTCGCGACCGGTAGCCGCCACCAGCAATGCGCCGCGCACGGCCTTCGTTACGCCGCAGTTCCGCATGGCCGTGTTCGCCGGCGCCTGCGCCTACGCCGTCATGAGCTTCGTCATGACCGCGGCGCCGATCAGCATGCATCACGTCGATCATCACGGCCTCGAAGCGACGACATGGGTGGTGCAGAGTCACGTGCTCTCGATGTATCTGCCGTCGCTGTTCACCGGCCACGTCATCGCGTGGTTCGGTGAGCGCAAAGTGATGATGTGGGGCGGAGCGTTGCTGGCGACGTGCGCCGGCGTCAGCCTGTTCGGTCATCAGCTGATGCACTACTGGCTCGGGCTGGTCACGCTCGGGCTCGGCTGGAATCTATTGTTCGTGGCGGGGACGACTTTGCTTGCGCGCAGCGTCGATCCGGCAAACCGTCATCGTGCGCAGGCGCTCAACGACTTCACCGTGTTCGGCTCGCAGGCGTGCGCATCCCTGCTCGCGGGGCTCGCCGTGCAGTCGATCGGCTGGAAGGCGCTGAATCTCGCAACGCTGCCGCTGCTCGCTGCGATGATCTTCACTGCAAGCCGTTTGCGGTCGGAGGCCGGACCTGTCGCAACGGTGCGCACCGTTCCATCCGAGTCGCGCTCGTGAGCGACGCCTGGCTGCAGCAGATCCGCTCGCACGTCGAGCGCTACATCGGGCCCATCGACCGGGTGTTTGCCGGCGATCCGGCCAGCGGGACCGCGGACGTGCTGCACGTCAAAGCCGTGAACTCGCGTCCGTATCACACGCTGGTCACCGCAGGCATGAGCGCCGTCGCGATGCCGGTGCCGCCGGACGTGAGCGCGCCGCAGCGGCTCGAGCTGATGATGACGTTGCCCGAAGGCTGGCATGCCGGCAGCGATCTCGCCGCTGAGCGTGCGCACTGGCCGACGCGCCTGCTGCAATCGTTGAGTCGCATGCCGCGGCAGGGCACAGGCTGGCTCGGCTGGGGACGCACCGTTCCCAACGGCGATCCGCCCCGCCCCTACGCGCCGCATACCGAGTTGTGCGGGATCATCATCGCACCGTCGTTGCTGGTGCCGGTCGCGTTCTACGAGCCGAAGATCGAGGGTGAGCGCGTCGCGTTCTACGCCGCGATTCCGCTGTATCGCGAAGAGCTGGAACTGCAGCAGAACGAGGGAATGGCCGTGCTGCTCGAGCGGCTGTTGCACAACGACATCAATGACGTCGTCTACCTCAAGCGGCGCAACGTCGCCAGGAAGAAGCGCTTCGGCTTGTTCTGAAGTCAGTGCGTGCGCGCACTCTGACTTTCGACCTGGCTCTCCGGCTCGCGCGCCGGCGCGGCAACCGCGTCGGGATTGAGCGTCCCTTTCGCCAGATCGCTCAGCTCGGCATCGACTGCGCGGTCGCGTTCGGCGAGCTGCGCGAACTGCCGTGCGTCGTCTTCGCGTCCCAGCGATTTCGCGTACGAAGCGATCGCAGCGTAGCCTGCAATCTTGTAGTGAATGATGCGCTGGATCGACGCCGTCACGGCCGCGTCGCGCACATTGGCCGCGCAGACGCGCCACATTTTCTCCGTCTCATCGATCAGCGCCTGCATGGCATCGTCCTTGTGAGCGCGCACGTCGGCGCCGATGCGCGCCAGCAATCCCTCGACGTCGCTCCGGCGGGACTGCAGTTCCGTCGCGTACTCCTGCATGCGGAACGCCAGCTCCGAGTGACTCATGGTGCGCGCCAGGTCGTTGGCGAGCTGCGCCAGCTGACCTTCGGCGTTGTGCAGCTCCTGCAATTCCGCCTCGTACATCGCATCCATGCTGTCGAGTCGGCCGCTCTCCGAAAAATCTCCCAGGTCCTCGGGAGCGCGCTGCACGAACGCAGCCTTGACCGCGCAATAGCCACTCGCGCCTCGAGCCAGCAGCGAGAGTCCCACGGCACCGCGCGCCACACGACTGAGTGCACCGCCGCGTGTCACGGTGAGCAGCATTCCGATTCCGCCGAGCAGCGACAACCACCGCTCGGTCGATCCGAGGTTTGCTTCGCGCGTCGTCATGGGACCATAACCCCCGATGACGCGGGAGGTTCCGCCTATCCCATCCAGACCGCTTCGACGTTGTTGCCATCCGGATCGATGAGGAACGCCGCGTAGTAGTTCGGACTGTAATCGGTGCGCAGGCCGGGGCGGCCGTTGTCGCGTCCACCGGCCTGCAGCCCTGCCGCGTGAAAGCGATCCACCTGGGCGCGGCTGGCCGCTCGCAACGCGACATGCACCCCCGCCGCCTGTTTGCCGGAGGTCGTGCAGAGCCAGAGCGCCGGCGCGCCGCGCGGGCCGAGCCCGGCGCCGGAGTCATCGCGCGAGGCGAGCTCGTGGCCGAGTGCGCCGAGTGCCGCCTCGTAGAAGCGCACGCTGGCGTCGATGTCCTGCACTTTCAAACCGATGTGGTCGTACATAGGCCCTCCTCGTCATCCGAAGGCCGATGCTAGAGAGCGCGCGCGAGGCGATCTTGGAGAATCTTGCGATCATCGGCCCCGGCCGCCCGCGCGGCCTGGCGAAAGCCGCGCGGCGACACGCCGGCGGCGCGATGGAAGGTGCGCACGAAGTTCGACAGGTCCGCGAATCCGACATCGAGTGCGATATCGCTGACCGCGCGGTCATCCTCAGCCAGCGCCCGCGCCGCGCGGCGCAGTCTCGATCTCACCAGGTACTGATGCGGTGTCACGCCGACGATGCCGGCGAACAGCCGCAGGAAGTGATACGGGCTCAGGCCGGCGCGCCGGGCGGCGCCTTCCAGGTCGACCGGCTCGTGTGCATTCGCGTCCAGCCACAACGCGGCTTCGACTGCGCGCCGGCGATCGCGCGCCGAGGCGCGGCGCAACTCTTGCGACTTGCCGCCGACCAGCTCGGCCAGGCGCGCGGCGAGCAGCATGCCGATTTCGTCCAGCCCGACTCCGCTCGCCCCCGTCGCCACAGACTGCGCCAGCTCGCCCAGCACCATGATTTGCGCGAGCGGCGGCAAAGCGCCGCGCTTCCACACGCTGTCTTCGCTGCCGACGCTGTCCGCAACCTCCGGGGTCAGCCGGAACGACAGGCATTCGTCGCCGCAAGCGTGGTCGTGCGTGCACAGGAACTCGTCGCCGGGAAAGCCGATCAGCACGGCGCCCGCCACCATTTCGAACTGCCGCCCGCGCACCCGGTAGCCGAACGTGCCGTGCCGCACGTACGAGATCGAGAACGCTTCGTGGCGCTCCGCAAACGCAGGATCGTGCGGGCCCGCGGTGCACTGGAAATCGACGACCGAGATCGGACCGCTGTGCAGGGTGGTTGCCGTAACCATTGTCGGGCATGGTCGCCGAAGCCGCCGCCGCCGACAAGAATTGCGTACGATAGGGGGATCACGAGGGAGTCCCATGAACTCACGCACCGCACTCCTGACCGTCGGCGCCTCGCTCGTACTCGCCGGTTGCGGCTCCGGGTCCAAGCCGCCGCCTGCTGCAGCCGCGACGGATCCGCCTCCTGCCCTGCCCGCGCCGGCGCAGTACGACGCCGAAGCCTTCTTCGCGACCACGTCGTACATCATGCCGGCCGGCTACGCCTGGTCCGCCGACGACAAACAGCTGCTCGTCACTTCGGACGAGACAGGCATCTACAACGTCTACGGACTGCCCGCCGCCGGCGACGGCAAGCAGGCGCTGACGTCCTCGACGACCGATTCGACGTTCGCCGTCTCGTGGTTTCCGGCGGACCAGCGGGTGCTGTTCACCGCGGACAGCGGCGGCGACGAGATCAACCATCTGTACGTGCGCGAAGTCGACGGCAAGACGCGCGACCTGACGCCGGGGCCGAAGGTCAAGGCCGACTTCTTCGGCTGGTCCGCCGACAAGCAGCATTTCTTCGTGACGACCAACGAGCGCAAGGCGGAAGCGTTCGACCTGTACCGTTACGCGATCAAGGACTATCAGCGCACGCTGGTATTCAGGAACGACGCAGCCTGGCAGCTCGCGCAGATTTCGCCGGACGATCGCTACCTCGCGCTGGTGAAGCCGCGCACCAGCGCGGACTCGGACGTGTACCTGGTCGATCTCTCCGCGAAGGGGCGCGCGCCGCAGCTGATCACGAAGCACGAAGGCAACGTGACGCACGACGTGTACGCCTTCACGCGCGACAGCAAGCAGCTCGTCTATGCGACCAACGAGTTCGGCGAGTTCAACCAGGCCTGGACGTACCAGCTCGCAAGCGCCGCGAAGACACCGCTGGTCAGGGACGACTGGGACGTCTCGTTCCTGTTCTACTCGGAGTCCGGCCGCTATCGCATCTGGGGCGTGAACGAGGACGGGCGCACGGCCGTGCACATCCTGGACAACAGCAACGGCAAGGAAGTGACGCTGCCTTTCCTCCCCGACGGCGATCTCGCGCAGGTGCGCTTCTCGCGCGATGAATCGCGGCTCGCGTTGCTGGTGAGCTCGGACACGTCGCCCAATGACGTGTACACGATCGATCTTGGCGCACAGCGCAGCGCGCGTCTGACGAGCGCATTGAATCCGAAGATGAAGGAGGCAGACCTGGTCGGCACCGAAGTCGTGCGCTACGCGAGCTTCGACGGCCTGAAGATCCCGTCGATCCTCTACAAGCCGCAGAATGCAGCGGCCACTCACAAGGTGCCGGCGCTGGTCTGGGTGCACGGCGGACCCGGTGGACAGAGCCGGCGGGGCTACTCGGCCACGATTCAGCATCTCGTGAATCACGGCTACGCGGTGCTTGCCGCCAACAATCGCGGCTCGAGCGGCTACGGCAAGACGTTCAATCATGCCGACGATCGCAAGCACGGCGACGTCGATCTCAAGGACATCGTGGCGGCGAAGCAGTACCTCACTGGGCTCGACTGGGTCGACGGCGAGCGCATCGGGATCATCGGCGGCTCGTACGGTGGCTACATGGTCGGCGCGGCGCTCGCCTTCTCGCCGGACACCTTCGACGTCGGCATCGACATCTTCGGCGTGATGAACTGGGTGCGCACGCTGACGAGCATTCCGCCGTGGTGGGCCTCCTTCAAGGAATCGCTGTACGATGAAATGGGCGATCCGGCCACGGACGGCGAGCGACACCGCGCGATCTCACCGCTGTTCCATGCCAAGAACATCCGCGCACCGCTCCTGGTCGTGCAGGGTGCGAACGACCCGCGAGTGCTGAAGGTCGAGAGCGACGAGATCGTCGAGGCCGTGCGTCAGAATGGCGTCGCGGTCGAGTACAAGGTGTTTCCCGACGAGGGACACGGCTTCACCAAGCGCGAGAACAAGATTGAAGCGTCGAACGCCTATGTGGCGTTCCTCGACAAGTATCTGAAGGCCGGCGCGGAATGAGGCCATGCGACGGCTAATCGCTGCAGCAGCGCTGTTGCTGATCGCACCGGTGCACGCGGGTCCGGCATGCAACCTGAAGGCCTCGCACGCACCCGACGATGCGGCCTGCGCACGGGCATGGATGGATAAAAACCTGCACGTCAACGACCTGCTCAGCGTCGGCACGCACAACAGCTACAAGGCCGCGATTCCCGACGCGGAGATGACGCAGCTGCGTGCACGCTCGACGAGAGCCGCGACGGTTCTGGACTACTCTCACCGGCCGCTGGCGGAAGAGCTGGACGACGGCGCACGGCAACTCGAGCTCGACGTCTACTACGACCCGCAGGGCGGACGCTTCGCCGACCCGCTCGGGCCGCGCATGCTCGGCCAGCGGCTCGACGATGCAGCGGCGCAGGAGCTCGCCCAGCCGGGCTTCAAAGTGATGCACATTCCGGACTTCGATTTTCGTGCGACCTGCACGCGCTTCGTCACCTGCCTGCGGACGATCAAGGCGTGGAGCGACGCGCATCGCGACCACATTCCGATCCTGATCCTGATCAACGCCAAGGACGACACGCCGCTCGGCACGAGCGGCGCCGTGATCGCGAAGTTCGACGCCACAGCGTTCGACGCACTCGATGCCGAAGTCGCGAGCGTGTTCGCGGACCAGGACCTGATCACGCCCGATCAGGTGCAAGGCAAACACTCGACCTTACGTGCAGCAGTGCTCGCCGGAGGCTGGCCGAAGTTGGGCGACGCGCGCGGTCGTGTGTTCTTCGCGCTCGACGAGGCGCCGGACAAGGTCGCGATCTACCGCGGCAAGCGGCGTTCGCTCGAAGGACGCAAGATGTTCGTCAACATCGACGAGTCGTCCCCTGCAGCCGCCTACATCACGCTGAACGAGCCGCTGCAGCAGGTGAAGCGCATCCGTGCGGCGGTCGAGGCGGGATTCATCGTTCGCACGCGCGCGGACGCCGACACGCTGGAGGCGCGCGAAGGGAAAACGGAGCGACGCGAGACCGCGCTCGCGTCGGGCGCCCAGTATGTTTCTACCGATTACATGCAGCCCGACCCCCGCTTCCCCGGCTATTCGACCCGCCTCCCCGACGGCGCCACCACCGTCTGCAACCCAGTACGCGCGCAAAAGCAATGCGGCGGCCGCGCCGTCAAGTAGAGGCCAGCCGCGCAATCGCGCTGTCGAGCTGATCGTAGACGTCGGCGAGCAGTTTCTGTGCGTGGCGCAGGCAGACGATCTCCGGGTCGCACGAGCGGCGCGCGTCGTCCTCTGCTTCGTCGAGGCTCTGCCACTGCTCCAGCGACCGCACGGCGCACTCGAGCACGCAGCGCGCGTCGTTGAAGCGGCCGAGGATCTCCCGCAGCGCCGCCACGTCGTTCCCCGACGTGGGCTCGTCCGAGTGCTTCGCCATGGCGGATCGTCCGTATATCCCAATATAGGATAATACTGAATGACCGGTACAGGCGAGCCCTCGATCTCCTGTGGGTGTTAGAAAGTCGCGCGCAGGGTCAGACGCAGGGTCCGCGGCTCGACCGGGTGGAAGTGGATGTCGTTCACCGGCTGCGCTTCGCCGGGCAACTGCGACTCGTAGAGGTACGTGATGTCGTTGTCGCGGCTGTCGAACACGTTGAACAGCGCCGCGCTCAGCTGGATGTTGTCGGTGATGTGGTAGCCGGCTTCCAGGTTGACCAGCGTCGTCGGGTCCGACCGCACGCTGTCGTCCTCGATCAGCGGCGCCGCGCCGAAATGGCGCAGGCGCGCGCCGCCGAACCAGCCGCTCGGATGATCGATTGCGAGACCCACGGACACCACGTTCTCGACTGCGCCCGGTATGCGATCGCCCGCGCGATCGAACTGCGTGAACCGCGAGCGTGACCAGGCCAGATCGGCATCGAGAATCAACCACGACAGCGGATTCCAGATCGCGCCGGCTTCGATCCCGCGGCGCTCGCTCTTACGGCTGGCTTCGGTGATGCCAGCATCGCCGACGAACAGCAGCTCCGAATCGAGTCGCAGGGTCCACAACGACGCCGTGAGCTGCAGATTCGGCAGGACCGCGCTGCGTACACCGACGTCCGCGCCGAGCGCGCCGACCAGCGGATCGACGCGATCGACCGGCGTCACGCCGTCGGTCGGGTCGACGCGGATCGTCGTGCCGCGCGCGTCATTGCTGTGAAAGCCCTTGCCGACTTCGACGAAGAACTCAGTTTCGCGCCACGGGCCAAGGATCAGCGCGAACTTCGGGCTGACGACCGAATCGTCCGCGCTGCCGGAGTTCGCCACCAGGCTGCTGTCCACGTCGAACTCGAACAGATCGGCGCGCGCACCGACCTCGGTCCGCACGTGCTCGCTCCAGTGCGTCTTCAGGCTGGAATCCGCGGAGTAGCTGCTCTGCGTGACGCTATCTTCGCGTGTCGTGTCGATGCGTTGACGCGCAACCGTCTTGTACAGCCCCACGGTGCCTATGTCGTCGCGACGCAGCTCGACGCCGACATCCAGCTCGTGCGACAGGCCCAGGAATTCCACCGGCCGCTCCCATTTGAGCTGCCCGCCATACACCCTGCGATCGTCGAACTGCTCGAACTGGTCGCCGTTCACGGTGTCGGTCGCGTAGGTGAAGTTCGAGAACAGATCGAGACGATAGTCGACCGCATACGCCTGAGCATGCATGCGCCCGGCGCCGAATTGCTGGTACCAGTCGGCCGCGACGCTATAGCGATGCGACTCGCCGCCGTCGGTCGGGTCGATGAAGCCGAAGCGGTCGATCGCGCCGGACTGCACGGCGCGCAGCGGAATCTGGTCGGTCGAGCGCCACTCGCCGTCGTAACCTTGCGCAGTCACTACGAAGCGGCCGCCCTCGGTGTCGTGCGAATACCGCAGCAGCGCGTTGGTCTTGTGGAATCTCTCTTCCAGAAGCCACGGGCCATTGTTCTGCGACTGCTCCAACCCGAACAGCAGACGGCCGCCGCCGAGCTCCGGCGAGGCCGCGAGCAGGCCACGCATGTAGTCGTCGTCGCCGGTTTCGAGCGCCAGGAATGGCGCGTCGAGCGATGAGCGGTAGTGCAGGTTGACGGCGCCGGCGGCGGAAAAATTGCCGGTGTCCGCGTAGTACGTGCCCTTGCGATAGTCGATCGACTCGATCAGCTCCGGGATCACGAAGTTGATGTCGGTGTAGCCCTGGCCGTGCGCGTGGGTCGGCATGTTCACCGGCACACCGTCGACGCTGGTCGCAAGATCGGTGCCGTGATCGAGATTGAAGCCGCGCAGGAAGTACTGGTTCGCTTTGCCGCTGCCGCTGTGCTGCGTGACGATCAGCCCCGGCACCACTTCCAGCAACTCGCCGGTGCGCAGAACCGGGCGCAGATCGAGCTGTTCGGAAGTCGCGATGCCGACCGTCGCCGACGACGGCTCGCCGCCGAGCCGTTCGAGCTTGCCGCTGACGACGACCTCTTCGAGCCAGCCGGTCGACGTTGGAACACCGCCCGCGAGTGCGATCGAAGGCAGCAGGATTGCAATACTGACGGTGGCGAGGTTTCGCGACAGACGCATGACCCGATTGTCCTTGGTGCGTACGACAGTTTCGTAACGGCCAGTACGTCAGGCGACCGGAGTCGGATGCGGATACTCCCCGCGCAAGAGAACGAGGACGCCGCTGCCAGTCGTGACCGGCTCGTGCCACGAGCCCGCCGCGGCGATATGCACGTCGCCGGCGACCAGTCGATGCGTGCCGATGTGACACTCGCCTTCCAGCACGATGAATTCTTCTTGGCGCGCGTGACGATGCGCCGGCACGACGCCGCCCGGACGCATGCGCATCAGGCTGGTATGCGTGCCGGAGACTTCGTCGCGTTGCAGCTCGCGCACTTCCACGAACGGCGCGATCTGAATCCACGTCGCTTCGGCGGCGCGCAGCGTCCGCGTCCCTTCCGGCGGCTGCTCGCGCGCCAGATCGAGGACGCGGCGGCGCAGGCGCTCGCGTTGCTCGCTACCGAGCTCAGCGGGTCGCATCCCAGCGGCGAATGCGTCCTGCAGGCTCTTCGAACGGCGGCTCACAGGACCTCCAGCGCTGCACGCAGTTGTGCCAGCGCGCGGCGCACATGGCTCTTGACGGTGCCAAGCGGTATGCGAGTCGCGTCCGCGATTTCCTGGTGCGACAAGCCTTGCAGGAACGCGAGCGACACGAGGTGACGCCTTTCTGGCGTCAGTTGCGCGAGGGCCATATGAACGCGGCTGTGTCGTTGCATGACGAGCAGAATGTCATAGGGCTGGTCCGCGCTGCTGTCACTTTCTTTAGCGACCGCCAGGTCCATTGCATTGCCATGGGTGCGACGCTGACGCAGCCGGTCGAGCGCCCGACTGCGACAAAGCATCAACAACCAGCCGAGCGCATTGGCGCGGCTGGCGTCGAAGCGCGCTGCATTTGCCCACGCATACGCATAGGTCTCGCAGACGATCTCTTCGGCGTCCTCGGCGCTGCGCAGAATCGCCGAGGCCAGCGCGTACAGCTTGCCGACCGTCAGCTCATACAGCTCTTCGAGCGCACGCTGCTGGCCGCTGCGCATGCGCTCGACCAGCGTCGTGAGGCTGGGCATCGCTGCCGCCTCGGACTGCGGGAAATCGTTTACCGCCGCCTGCATGACCATGCGCAGGATCGTAGCGCAGTCAGGCAGCGAGTCGCGAGCCGACCCATACGGCTGCAACGCAGGCGACAGAAACCGAAGCCAGCGGCACGCCGACCCGTTCGCTGCGCAGACCACGGAACAGCCACCAGATCAGCGGCACGGCCGCGGCGGCGATCGCGATCTGCGCAGTCTCGATGCCGACGTTGAATGCGGCGAGCGCGAACAGGTCGATGCGCCCGCTCGCCAGCTCCGCCAGCGCGCCCGCGAAGCCCAGCCCGTGCACCAGGCCGAACGCGAATGCCAGCTTCCAGCCATGTCCAGCCGCACCCCGCGAGAGGTTCAGCAACGCCGCGATCATCACGGACAGCGCGATCGCGACTTCCACCGGCTGCGACGGCAGCCGGACGTAGCCGGTCGCGGCGAGTCCCAACGTCAGCGAATGCGCGACCGTGAAAGCCGTGACGACTCCGAACGCACGCTTCAGCATCTGCGGCAGCGGAGACGCCGGCGCCGATTGACGCCGGCGCGCCAGCGCGAGCAGCAGAACGCCCAGGAACGCGAGGTGATCGTAGCCGGTGACGAGGTGACGAATGCCTTCCGTCAGAAAGCGGACGAGATGCGCGGCGCGCGATTCGGTCGCCTGCCACTGCATGGCGCCGCTTCCGAGGATCGCCTGGGTGCGCGTACCGTCGAGCGCCTGGTATTCGAGCAATGCCCTATGCCCTGCGTCGAACGCGAGCCACCCGGAATGATCCAGCGTCAGCGGACCGGGCGGACACGTGAAGGTCGCGATGAATCGCAGGTACGGTCCGTCGCCGTGCTCGGCGATTGCCGGCACGTCCGTCGACGCCAGCGAGCAGGCGCTGCCTCCCGATCGGAGGTGCGTGCGCGCGAGGATCAGCGACTGGATTTCCGGCCGCGCAGCCAGGATCTCCGCCCAGGTCACAGCGCCGTCGCTGTCCGCGTCCAGCTGCAACGATTGATTCAGATCACGGACGTCGAAGTCCCATTCGGCGTGGACCGTCGACGTATCCAACGCGCGCAGAGCAAGGAAGCTGCTGCCTGACGTGTGCGCGAATGCAGCGGCGCACACGAACCACAGCACGATCGCGCCGAGCATCCGCTTCATCGCAGCGCTCCCAGAAGATTTTCGAGACGCACGTCTTCATAGCGATACCGTTGCTGCCACGCCCGCACGGCCTGCAGCGCTTCGCGATCGCTAGTCGCTGCGGCGGCGGCGGCCAGGATCAGCGCGTCGTCGGCCTCGTTGCGATCCTGAAAACTTGTGCGCGCACTGGCCTCGGCTCTCGCCGGGTCGCGCAGCAATAGAAGCTCGAAGCGAGCACGGTCGCGCAGATGCGCCCGCTCGCCCCGCGCGTCGGCCTCCTGCCACGCAAGCTGGAGGCGCTGTGCCTCGACGGACTCTGCATCGCGACCGGCGAGCACGATGCGTGCACGGTCGGCGAGCGACGCACCGCGACTCGCCACTTGCAGCGCCTCCGAAAAGCGCCCGGCGAACAGCAGCCAGTCCGCGTACGTGATGCGCGCGTAGTGACTGCGCGGATCGAGCTCGAATGCTTCCTGGTACCAGCGGCCCGCTGCGCTCGCGTCGCCACGCCGCGCCGCGAATTCCGCTGCGACACCGGCGCTCCAGCTGCGGGTTGCGTCGTCGCCGCGCTGGGTGTCGAGTACGCGCAGGAGCAAGGTCTGGGCGCGCTGCAGATCGCCCAGCGCAGCGCGGGCTTGAGCAATGCAGGTCGTCGAAGTGAGCAGGTCGACGAGCGGCAGCAGCGCCGTGCAATCCGCAAGTGCCGGCTGCGGCTCATGCAGATGCAACCTGACCTGCGCGCGCATGAGTCGCGCCTCGCGGTCGCGGCCGTTACGTTGAAGAACGTCGCCGAGCACTTGCTCGGCCGCGGCGAATTCATGTTTGTGCTGAAGCAGCTGCGCGCGCCGTATCAGAACTGCCGGATCGGCGGCATCGCGCGCACCCTGCAATGCTTGCTCCGCATAGCCGTAGTAGCGCTCGTTCCCGCTGCGCGCGCCGGCTTCGACCAGCGAGTCGACGTAACGGAGCAACGCCTCGGGATCGTTGGGAACCGAAGCGCCTGCCGGCAACCGCTCGACCTTCAGTACCACCTGCGACGGCTCCGGCCGATAGACGCGAACCGCAGCTCCGGCATCCGTGCCGAAGACTGCGGTCGCCAGCAACGCCAGTATGAGGCGCCGCATGAGACTCACTGCAGCAGCACGTCGAATGCGGCCGGGTTGTCGTCCACATCGAGCGTGAAGGTGAAGCCGCTGAGCGAGTGCTTGTCGCCGTTCTCTTCGATGGCGAACCAGTCGTTCACCGTCGTGCTG
Organism: Steroidobacteraceae bacterium; assembly: GCA_036555785.1. Classification (GTDB taxonomy): domain Bacteria; phylum Pseudomonadota; class Gammaproteobacteria; order Steroidobacterales; family Steroidobacteraceae; genus Steroidobacter. The sequence continues at coordinate 16,576 of DATBKP010000166.1, read as the reverse complement.
AACGTCATGAACACTCCGTTGACGGTGACGCGGATCGCCTGCGTCGTCGCCAGCCCGTCGGGATCGGTCGCGCGGAGGGTGATGGTCGCGTCGCCGAACACTTCGGGAGCCGGCGTGATCTGCAGCGTACGGCTGCCGCCGCTGCCGCCGAGCACGATGCCTTCCGCGGGAATGATCGCGGCGTCGGAGGACGTCGCGGTCACAGTCACGCTGCCCGCATCGGAGTCGGCATCATTGACGGTGAAGTTCAGCACCGGCGTCGAGGTGTCCTGCGGCAGGGACTGGTCCGTCAGTCCCAGCAGCTGCGGCGCTTGCTTGGCAGGCGGCGAGTTGTACCCGCCGCCGCCGCACGCCGTCACCAGCCCCGCGGACAGTGCGACGAGCACTGCCAGCGGGAGTTTTCTGTTCGCGTACATGATGGTTACTCCTGTTCTCAATTGGTCGCGCCGGGGAGCGGCGTGCGCAGGTACGGGAACGTCTCATCGAAGTCCGCTGCGCTGATCGGCGCGCCGTCCGTGAACGCCACGTTGCCGACCGGCGCATCCGTGTCCTTGCACAGCTTCAGGTCGGTCGGCGTGCCGTTGACCGGCACCGGATAGCACAGGCGGCCCATCACGACGCGCAGCGCCAGGTCGACGACGTCGTCGCCCGGACGGCGGCCGTTCGGGAAGCCCGCGAGATCGTTGCCGGCGACGCCGAAGGTGCTCTGCTGCGCGGCCGGCTTGGCCGCAATGCCGGTGTTGAGCCGCAGCATCTCGGACTTCGTCACCTTCTTCAGCTGGTTCACGCCCGGGAAGCCGGTGAGGAACGCGGCTTCCAGATCCTTGCGCGGGAAGTTCTGCGGCGCGAGGTTCGGGATCTGCGTGCCCAGCGTGGTGTTCACGGCGGTGCGGAACAGCGCATCGAGCAGGAACGGCAGCGACGGGTTGTCGACGTACTTCAGGAATTGTCCGTCGTCCTTCGGCTCACTGGAGCTGTAGCGATCCTTGTCCGGAATGCCGATCACCAGCTCGTTGACGAGCGGCGTCGACAGGCGCGACACCTGCACCAGCGCGCCGCCGTCCACTTCAGGCTTGGAGAACGTCGCGAACGGATTGAGGATGCGCACCTGGCGCATGCTCGCCGAGGTCCACGCACCGATCACGCCGTTGCCGCTGCCGGTCAGGCACGCGGCCGGCAGCTCCAGCGCGAGCGTAGTGACGTTGGCGTCGGAGATGATGTTGTTCGCCGGATCCTGCGTGATGCCGCCCGGGAAGCCCATGCCGTCGCCCGAGCCCGGCACCTTGTCGCCGTCGACCGGCACCAGGTTCACGAGATCGAACACCTGCCCGAGGTTCACGGCGAAGCCTTCCTTGCGCTGCCCGACGAACACGCGGCCGGTCTGCGCGCAGCCCGGCACGGAGATCTCGTTGATGAAGCTGCCGGCGTACTGCTTGTAGCCGTCGACGCTGCCGAAGGTCTTGGTGCCGACGAAGTCGTACGGCTTGCCGAACTCGCTGGCGCCGTTCGACGCCTTCGTGACCTGCGAGAACTGGCCGCGGCGGCGGTCGCCGCGCACCAGCGTCAGCGTGTAGCTCTCGTTGAAGTTCAGGGCGCTCACGTCCTGCGCACTGACCATGCCGATGTTCTTCAGCGGCACGGCGACGTTCACCTGCGAGCCCTGCGGCCCGACCGGCACGGCGAGGCCCTTGTTGTTGTCGCCGAGGCGGTTCTTGAAGCGGAATTGGAACGTCAGGTCTTCCTTCGCGTCGCCGTCGTTGTCGATGTGGATCTCGTAGACCGCGAACGGATCGAGCGCGAAGTAGTTCGGACCGCCGTACGGGTCCTGCAGCGGCACGTAGTTGGCGAGCAGCGTGACGTAACCGCTACGGCCCGACTCGTACGAATTGAACAGGTAGAAATCGGTCGAATCGATGGTGGGCAGCCGTGCGGTGTTCGGCGCTTCGCGGTGGCTCGACGCGTCCGCGACGATCGGGGCCAACAGCAGCGGCAGCGTCGTAGCGCACAGCGCGCTCACGAGAGCAGACGTTCGAATCTTCATGATCGCACCTCCAGGTGGTTAGAACGGCGACTCGCGCGAGTCGTCTGGGGCGCTCTTACGCAGCGTTTTTGCGCGCGGATGCAACGCGCGCGCGATCGATGCAATCGCAACTGCAGCTGCATCCGATGTGCACGCAGCGTCGTAGAGAAGCTTCGGCCGGAAGAATTCGAATCGATTCTCAGGCTTCAGACAGTAGGCCTGAACGCCGGCGCACTACGTGCGCCGGCTTTTTTTCCGAGACACAAGAGATCGGAACTACTCGCCAAGGCGCCAAGGCCGGAACAAGCTCGCCAAGAAATTCTTTTCGAGACTCATTCTTCTTGGCGCCCTTTTTTTCTTTCTTGGCGCCTTGGCGAGACGGAATTTCTTCTTTCCCGCTCAGCCCGCCGCGACGACGTTGGCGACATAGAGCACCGGCCCGGTGGGAGCACCGGTCGGCGAGCCGCCGGGCGGCTCGAGGCTGATTGCGAGCTGATGCGAGCGCGACAGCGCCAGGCGCTGTGCGTCGTTCAACTGCAGTTTGCCGCGGCCGCTCTTCGGCATCAGGCCGAGCGATACGGGCGCAGCGCCCTCGCCCGGCAATGCCCACAGCTCGTAGGCACGAGCCGGATCGAGCGCGAGATTGTCCGCAGCAGCGACGCGCAACTCGCCGCGACTGCGCGGCGCCTCGATGCTCCACAGCTGCGCCTGCTGTTGATCCATGAAGTTCGCGACCGGCTGCGAGCTCCCCGGGCCGAAGCCGGTCCAGACACCGAATGCAATTGCGAGGGCGGCGATACCTGCCGCGACAGCGAAGCGCCAGTCGCCGAACAGGCTCGTGGCCCGCTTCGGCCGCAGCGCGCGCTCGCGACGGATGCGGAACTTGATCCGATCCCACACGAGCGCCGATGGCGCCACGGGCACGACGCCGGCCACCATGTCAACGAGCCGGTCTTCCCAGCGACGCACGGCATGCAGCGCGGCCACATTGCTCGCGCAGTAGCGCTCGAAGCGGCGGCGCGCGGGCCCGCGCAACGTGCCCAGCACGTACTGCGCAGCCAGCTCGTCGAGCAGTTGTGGGTGCTGGTAGTTCATGAGTCCAGGCACCGCTTGAGGCTGGCGAGACCGCGGCGCATCCAGCTCTTGACCGTGCCGAGCGGGCTCGAGATTTCGCTGGCGATCTGGTCCTGCGAGTAGCCGTCGACGTACGCGAGCTCGAGGCAGCGGCGTTGCTCGGCCGTGAGCCGTCCGAAGCAATCGCTCAGCGCCTTGCGCAGCCGCGCCGAAGTGGTGGTGTCGACGAAATCGGCGGCGGAGATGTCGACCAGCGCCTCGGCAGGCGCGTCGTCGAGCGGCGCCGCGGCCTGCTGCCGCCGCAGCAGGTCGATCGCACGATAACGCGCGATCGCCGTGATCCAGGCCATCGCCCGGCCGCGATAGGCGACGTACTGATCGGCGCGCTCCCAGATCTTCACCATGACGTCCTGCAAGGCCTCTTCCGCGACCGCGCGACGCCGCAGGATCCGCATCAGGACTCCGAGCAACTGCCCGGAAATGAGCTGATACAGCTCCTGCAAGGCGCGCTCGTCGCGCTGTGCGCAACGGCCCAGCAACAGCTCGATGCGCTCCGCCTGCGTCGCGTCCCGCGACGACAGGGGAAGGCTCGCATCGAGCGTCTGGGAGTGCACGTCAGCCATTAATCCCTGTACGTACATGGTTGGCGTCTGGATGCAGCGATTGCACTACGAAAAGGTCGGGCCGGCAAATTCTGCAGGCAATACGCCGACCTCGGGGCCGCGGATGCAGCCCGATGTGAGGGCTGCAGTATGCTTCGCGGATGGCTGAACCCAGGGCTGATACCGGCAGGCGCCTGACGAGCCGCTCGGGACTGAGCGTCGAAGTGACTTCGCGGGGCGCGCTGCGCCGTTTCGACTGCGGCGCCACGTCGCTCAACCTGTTCGTCGGCAACGAGCTCGAAGGCGGCCCGACCAACCTGTATCTGCGGCGGCATGCCGGGGGCGCGACGCAGTTCGCTGCCCTGCTCGGCCCGCGCAGCCCGACACGCTTCGATCTGCGACAGGCGGACGGCCGGCTGATCGGCGCGGGCTCCTGGCACGGCATCGACTACGTGATCGCGCTCATGCTCGCGCAGGATGCGCCCGCATGGTTCTGGCACCTGAAGCTGCTCAACACGACGCCTTCGCAACAGCAGCTGGATCTCATCTACGCGCAGGACATTGCGCTCGCGCCGTACGCAACGGTGCGCCTCAACGAGTACTACGTCAGCCAATACGTCGATCACACTCCGCTGCAGCATCCTTCGCGCGGCTGCGTGGTCGCTTCGCGGCAGAACCTGCCGGCGGACGGACGCAACCCGTGGTGCGTGATCGGATCGCTGCGCAGCGCGACGTCATTCGCAACAGACGCCCTGCAGCTGAGCGAGCTCGCGAAAGGATTGCCGGGCCGCCGCCTGCAGCACGAGCATTCTCTGGTCGCAATCCAGGATGCGACGCTGCACCTGGACGCGGGTCAGAGCATCGGCGCGGGATTCTTCGGCCTTTATCGCGCGGATCATCCAGGCGCCACGACGCCGGCGGATCTCGAGCGAGTCGATGAAGCCACGGCGTCGCCCGAGGCGGTGCAGGGAACGATCGGATTCGTGCCGGCCGACGTCACGACCACTGCAACGGTGTTCGCCACGGCACCGGTGTTGCAGGCGGTCGATCTCGACGCGGCGGGCGTCGAGGAATTGTTTCCGGGCGAGCGTCGCCACGAGGAGCGCGACGAACAGAGCACGCTGCTCTCGTTCTTCCATGGTGATGACCATCACGTCGTGCTGCGCGCCAAAGAGCTGCGCGTACTGCGACCGCACGGTCACATCATGCGGACCGGTCTGCGCCTCACGCCCGACGAAACTGCGCTGACGTCGACCGCGTGGATGCACGGCGTGTTTCATTCGATGGTCACGCAAGGCCACGTGAGCTTCAACCGGTTCCTGTCGACGACGCACAGCTATCTCGGTCTGTTTCGCTCGCACGGCCAGCGGATCTTCGTCGAGCTGGACGGCGCGTGGCACCTGCTCGATATGCCGTCGGCCTTTGCGATGACGGGCTCGGCCTGTCGCTGGATCTATCGCCACGCGGGCGGGACGATCGAAGTGCGCGCCGAGGCGCACAGCGATCCACAGGAGCTGACAGTTGCCGTCGCAGTCAGGCCCGCGAAGCCGCTGCGATTTCTGATCTCGCACCACATCGCGCTCAATGGCGACGACGGCAGCACCGCCGGTCCGGTTTCATGGCGAACGCAGGACGGCGCCGTGACCGCAGCCGCGGCGTCGCAGACCGATGTCGCAAAGCGCTTCCCGAAGGGCACTTTCGAGTTGGCGCCGCTCGACGGCACGGCATTTCAGCGCGTCGGCGGTGACGAACTGCTGTTCGCGGACGGGCGCCCGCGGGACCAGCCATATATATGTATCGTCACCGCCCCCGCCGCCTCGGCCGGAGTGCGGATTCGCGGGAATCTCGTGCCCGCCGCTGGGGCTGCGCCGCTGCGTGTAGAAAACGAAGCGTCGCTCGCGCCACGATTGAAGATGAGCGCGCCGGAGGCGGGCCCGCTCAGCCAGCACATCGCGCGGATCGCGGATATCGTGCCCTGGTTCGCGCACAACGCGTTCGTCCACTACCTCGCGCCACGCGGCCTGGAGCAATACTCCGGCGGCGGCTGGGGGACTCGCGACGTTGCGCAGGGTCCGGTCGAATTGCTGCTCGCGCTGGGGCGCGTCGAGCCGATCCGCGACCTGCTGCTGCGCGTGATGGGCGCGCAGAATCCCGATGGCGACTGGCCGCAATGGTTCATGTTCTTCGAGCGCGACAGCGCGATCCGCGCCGGCGACTCGCACGGCGACATCGTGTTCTGGCCGGTGCTGGCGCTCGCGCAGTATCTGATCGCGTCCGGCGACGCCAGCGTGCTCGACGAGCGCGTTGCAGAGGCGACGGTCTGGCAACACGCGCAGCGCGCGCTCGCACTGATCGAGAGGCGCGTGATACCGGGCACCGCGTTGGCTGCGTACGGACACGGAGACTGGAACGACGCCCTGCAGCCTGCCGATCCCGCGATGCGCGAGCACATGTGCAGCGCATGGACCGTAACGCTGCACTACCAGATGCTTCTGACGCTGGCGCGCGCACTGCGCGTGATCGGACGAGCGTCCGAGGCGGCGCAGTTCGAAAGTCGGGCGGAAGCTGTTCAGCGCGATTTCCAGCGCGTGTTGATCGTCGATGGCGTGCTCTCGGGTTACGCCCTGTTCCAGGAAGGCGGTGTCCGCTACCTGCTGCATCCGAGCGACACGACGACGGGCGTGCGCTACAGCTCGCTGGCGATGATCCACGCGATCCTGGAAGACCTGCTGACGCCGGGGCAGGCGCGCAGTCATCTGCAACTCATCGACGCGCACTTGCGCGGACCGGACGGCGTGCGGCTGTTCGATAGGCCGATGCCCTATCACGGCGGCCCGATGCGCTTCTTCCAGCGCGCGGAGAGCGCGACGTTCTTCGGGCGCGAGATCGGGCTGATGTACATGCACGCGCATCTGCGCTACGCGCAGGCGCTGGCGCATCTGGGCGAGGCAGAGCGCTTCTTCCACGCGCTGTGCCAGGCCAATCCGATCGGCATCGGTGCGATCGTGCCGCGCGCGACCTTGCGCCAGGCGAACTGTTACTACTCGAGCTCGGACGCCGCGTTCGCCGATCGCTACGAAGCGAGCGCCGAGTACCAGCGCATCGCCGAGGGTCGCGTCGAGCTCGACGGCGGCTGGCGCGTCTATTCGAGCGGCGCAGGCATCGCACTCGGCCTGATCGTCAGGAGATTCCTCGGACTGAACCCGCAAGCGACGGCGCTCAGCGTCGATCCCGTAATTCCCCCGGCGCTCGATGGCCTGCGCGTCACGACGACGCTGCTCGGCCGGCCCGTCGACGTGAGCTACTCAGTGGGCGCGAAGGGCTGCGGAGTCAGTGCGATCAAGCTGAATGGACGCAAGCTCGCTTTCGAGCGCGAGCACAATCCCTATCGCGAAGGCGCGGCTCGCGTGCCGCTCGAGGCAGTGACGAACGCGCTGCAGCCGAAGAAGAACCGCTTGGAAATTGCGGTGAAGTGACAGGCCGCTGCCCCTCCCCGCCCTCCCCCGCGCAAGCGGGGGAGGGATGAGAGAGGATCAGGGTGTCGTCGCGTCGACGATCGGCTTGATGAACGGCTGGATCACGGCCGGGTCGCCGTTCCAGAAGTCATCGTTCCACACGCGCTGGCCGGGGGTGGAGTTGGCGTTGGCCTGGCCGCCGTTGCGGGCGATCACGAGGTCGAGGCTCGGAATCACGACGATGAGCGCTTCGCCAAGACCCCAGGCCCAGAACGTGTCGGTCGGCACGCCCTGCATCTGGCCGCCCTTGTTGGTCCACCACAGCACGCCGTAGTTGGTCAGTGCGCCGGGGAAGTTGGTCGGGTCGGAGAGCGTGATGCCCGCATTCGCCGGCAACGGCGTCTGCACCTGGTTCACGAACGCCTCGGACACTACGCGATTACCGTCCCACACGCCCTTGCGCAGGAACAGCAGGCCGACGCGCGCCATCGCGTTCACGTTGGTCTGAATGCCGGACGCGAGCTCGCGATACTGGATCGTCGGGTTCGCTGCGCGCGGATCCGGACGGAAGCCCTGCGCCATCGGGCGCCAGCGGACGTCGTCCGGCACGCGCAGGCCGATGACCGACCACACTCGCGTGTTCAGCAGGTCAGCCAGATCCTGCGCGTAGGTTTCGGTGAGCGTGTCCGCCAGCCAGTTCAGGCCGCCGTCGGAGTACGACCAGTGCGAGCCGACCGGCAACAGCGCATCGGCGAGCTCCTCGTAGCCGCCGGGCTTCGGGAAGGCAGCGGTGTGCGTCGCGAGCTGCGCGATCGTGACGTCTGCGGCGCCCTTGGTCGCGTTGACGTCCGGGGGCGTGCCGAAGGTCGGCATGTGCGTGATTGCCTTGTCGGTCAGTGCGAGCTTGCCGTCGTCGATCGCGAGGCCGAGCGCGATGCCGCCCATCGACTTCGTCACCGACTTCACTTCCGGGGAGGAATTGTCGATGTCGCCCCAGGACATCACGAGCTGGCCGTGGCGTACGATCATGCCGTTGCCGGGACCGGCGCCGGCCGGCGTCGCCTGCGCGAACGCAGCTGCTGCGTCCAGACCCGCCTGGTCCATGCCGACGCTCGCGGCATCTGCGACCCGGCTCCAGCCGTGATCCGGATCGTTGTCGTCGACGTCGGGCGCCGGGAAGACATCTGCCGTCGGCGGCGCGTCGTTCACCGTCACGGTGAGCGTGTCCGATGCGCTCTGCGTGCCATCGTTGACCGTCAGCGTCAGCGTGTACGAGCCGGCCACGGCGAAGGTGGCGTCCGTCGCCGCCGAGGTCGCCGCGGAGAACGTGGTATTCGTCGCATCCGACGAGGTCCACTGATATGTCAACGACGCGGCCGGGCCGTCGTCGGTGGCCGAACCGGCCAGCGAGACCGTGGCCGTAGGCAGCGTAATGGTCTGATCAGCGCCAGCGCTGACGACCGGTGGATTGTTCGTCGCCGGGGGCGCGGGCGGATTGCCGCCGCCGCCACCGCCGCCGCACGCTGCGAGAACTAGCAGCGCGCCCGCAGGAAGAAGTGCACGAAGCCCGCGCCGAAGAATGCCGTGACGAGAGCTCGGCGTCTCTCGCATAGAAAGATACATGGAAGAATTTCCCCTCTGTTCCAGCGCCGCACCGGGCGTGTCGAGCATGTCAACGCTCGACTTCAATCAAAGATCCGATGCACTGTCCGAAAAATGTTTCGGGCAGGAAGTGCATGCATCCGACGACAGGTGCGCGCGTTGTATTTTTTTCGCGTTGTATTTTTTGCAGCTCAGAAGCCGCGATGGGTTGCGATGAATTGCAGCTCCTGCGGCGAGGATTCGCGGCCGAGCACTTCGTTGCGATGGGGAAAGCGTCCGAAGCGATCGATGATTTCCTTGTGCCGCTGCGCGTAGCCGAGATTCTCCGGGTCGTTCAGTTGCGTGAACAACTCGATCGAGCGCGCCTGCACCTCGCGGTCCTCGCTGTGCTGGAACGGCATGTAGAGGAACCAGCGCTGCTGGCGATCGAGCTGCTGATCGAAGCCACGCGCGATCGCGTGCTGCGCGATCGACAGCGCGAGCTCGTCGCTTGCGAAGGAGCGCGGCGAGCCACGGAACATGTTGCGCGAGAACTGATCGAGCACGATGACCGCTGCGAGGCATGCGCGCGGCGTCGCGCAGTGCTCCGGACGAAGTTGCGCAACCTCGTCGTGCACCGTGCCGAAGCGCTCGCGGATCGCGTCGTCGACCTGCGTGTCCTTGCGGAACCACGCCTCGTGCGGCAGCTCTTCGAACCAGTAGCGGATGACCTGCTCGACCCAGTCGCTCTGCATGACACCTCCGCGCTCGATGCCGCCGCACAGTACTACAGAGTAGAAACTGCATGCGCGCCGCCGCGAAGCTATGTAAACTCCGCGCGTGAACGGAGCCGAGGAGGCCCGGTCAGATCAATGATCTTCATGATGTGATGAACAATCCCGCTGCTGTCGCCCCCGAGTCAGCATTCGAGATCCGATTCGGCCAGGTGGGCCTGGCGCAAATGCGGATCCGCAGCACCGACGCCGCAGCGGTGCAGGCCCAGCTGACGGCGCGTGTAGCCGCAGCGCCAGCGCTGTTCGAACGCGCCGCGCTTTGCCTCGACCTCAGCCCCCTCGATCGCGACGTCCCTGCCGCCGAACTGCGCGCAGTGCTCGAAGCCATCCGCCGCACCGGCTTGCTGCCGGTCGGGCTGGCGCACGGCACGGCGGCGATCGATGCGCTGGCCCGCGAGCTCGACCTGCCCGTCCTGACCCAGTTCCGCGCGCAGCAGAGCTACGGCGCGGCCGTCTCGGCGGTGAAGGCCGCGGCCCAGCCGGCAGCACCACCCCCTCCACCCCCGACGCCGGCGCCCGCGCCGGCGACCGAAGAAATCGTCGCCATCCCGGCGCTCATGCATCACCGCCCGGTGCGCTCAGGGCAGCGGATCTACGCGCGTCATCGCGATCTGGTGGTAACGAGCGCCGTCGGCGCCGGCGCCGAAGTGATGGCGGACGGCTGCGTGCACGTTTACGGCACGCTGCGCGGCCGGGCGATGGCCGGCGTGCGCGGCGAAGTCAGCGCGCGCGTGTTCTGCCACGATTTTCATGCCGAGCTGGTGTCCGTTGCCGGCGTGTTCCGTGTTTTCGAGACCATCCCGCCGGATCTGGCGGGCAAACCCGTGCAGGCGTGGCTCGACGGCGACGACCTGCGTTTTGGGAGGATAGGCCATGACTGAAGCGACTAGCGAATCCGACCTGGCGATGGACGAGACGTCCGAGGAGGCAGTGGCCGTCGCTCCCGAACCGGCCGCCGAGCGCAAGCCCAGGGCGTCCGACCGGAAGGAGGCGCGCAAGAGCGAGATCATCGTGGTGACCTCCGGCAAGGGCGGGGTGGGCAAGACCACGACCTCCGCCAGCCTGGCCTGCGGCCTGGCCCGGCGCGGCAAGCGCGTCGCGGTGATCGACTTCGACATCGGCCTGCGCAACCTCGACCTGGTCATGGGCTGCGAGCGGCGCGTGGTGTACGACTTCGTCAACGTCATCCACAACGACTGCACGCTCAAGCAGGCGCTGATCAAGGACAAGCGCATCGAAACGCTCTATGTGCTGGCTGCATCGCAGACGCGCGACAAGGACGCGCTGTCGGCCGACGGAGTGCGCCGGGTGCTCGATGAGCTCAGCGACGACGGCTTCGACTACATCATCTGCGACTCGCCGGCAGGCATCGAGAAGGGCGCGCACCTCGCCATGTACTACGCCGACCGCGCCGTGGTGGTCGTCAACCCGGAAGTCTCCTCGGTACGCGACTCCGACCGCATCCTCGGACTGCTGGCCAGCAAGACCCAGCGCGCCGAAAGAGGCGAAGGCGGCGTCAAGGAGCACCTGCTGCTGACCCGCTACAGCCCGAAACGGGTCGCGACCGGCGAGATGATGAGCGTCGGGGACGTGAAGGAGATCCTGGGGCTGGACGTGATCGGCGTCATCCCGGAGTCGCCGGACGTGCTGACGGCGTCGAACGCCGGCACGCCGGTCATCCTGAACGACCAGAGCGACGTGGCACGCGCCTACGACGACGCGGTCACCCGGCTGCTCGGCGAGTCGGTACCGCTGCGCTTCATCGATGAACCCAAGAAGGGCCTGTTCGCCCGCATGTTCGGAGGCTGAGACCATGAACAGGCTGCTGACCATTTTCCGGCGGCGCCCTTCGAGCGCCAACGTCGCGAAGGAACGCCTGCGCATCATCGTCGCCCAGGAGCGCAGCACGCGCGGCGGCCCGGACTACCTGCCGGTGCTGCGCAGCGAGCTGCTGCACGTCATCCGCAAATACGTGAACGTCGACGTCGAGGCGATCCAGGTCAACTTCGAGCGCGAGGGCGGCCAGGAAGTACTGGAGCTGTCGGTCGCGCTGCCAGACCGGCAATCGGCAGCATCGTCGGTACCGGAGCCGGCCTAGCCCGTGGGTCAGGCCTCAGCCTGACTCTTCAGCGCTTCGCGCTGAGCGGCTCCGCCTTGTCGCCCATCCCGCCGCCGACGGCGAGCGCGAGGTCGACGGTGTTCAACAACGCATCGCGTTCCGCGGCGACCAGATCGATCTGTGCCTGGAACAGCCCGCGCCGCACGTCCAGCAAGTCGATGTACGCGATATCGCCCTGCGTGTAGCGCAGCTCCGCCAGCTCCGTGGCACGCGCCAGCGACGCCACCTGCTGCGCGTTCGCGTCCCGCACGCCCAGGATCAGGCCCTGGCCCTGCAGCGCGTCCAGCACTTCACGGAACGCCGACTGCACCGTGCGGGAGTACTCCGCTTTCACCTGTTCGCGAATGGCTTTGGTTCGGGCGACGTTGGCGCTCAAGCGTCCGCCCTCGAACAGCGGCTGCACGATGCCGCCCGATGCCGACCAGGCCTCCGCCGGCTTCGTGAACAGATCGCCGAGCTCGGTGCTGATCGAGCCGAACAGTCCGGTGAGGCTGATGCTCGGAAACATCTGGGCGCGCGCGACGCCGATATCGGCCGCCGCACCTTCCAGGGCGGCCTCCGCCGCACCGATATCGGGACGACGCTCCATCACCGATGACGGCAGTGCCGCGGGCAACGTCACCGCTGCCGGCAGCGACACGCCTTGCACCGAGATCGCTGCATCGACCAGGTCCTTCGGCGAGCGACCCAGCAGGATCCCGAGCGCATTGGTGCGCGTCACCAGGTCGAGCTCGAGCTGATGCACGGAGACGCGGGTCGAGGCGGTATCCGCTTCGGCACGCTTGTAAGTGAACTCGTCGCTCTCGCCCGCATCGAAGCGCAGCTTCTCCAGCCGCAACGAGTCTTCGCGGTTCTTCAGCGTGTCGCGCGCGCTGGCGAGCTGCTCCGCGGACGCGATCAACCCGAAGTAACCGCGCGCAACTTCGCCGGTCAGGCTCAACTTGGTCGCTTCGCGCCCGTATTCGGTGTTCAGCAGCGCTGCGCGGGCCGACTCGGAAGCGCGTTGATACTTGCCCCACAGGTCGAGCTCGTAGCTGACTGCGCCCTGGACCGTATAAGTCGTCCGCTCGAGATCGACGCCGGGGAAGTTGTTCACGAGCGAGCTGCTCTTGGAGCGGGTCGCTTCGCCCTGCAGCTCGAAGTTCGGCAACCGGTCCGCATTGACGATGCGCAAACCGGCGCGCGCTTCCGCGACGCGCCCGGCGGCGACCCTGACGTCAGGATTGTGCGCAAGCGCCTCCTCGACCAGCTGGTCGAGCGTCGCGTCGTGGAAGATCGTCCACCACGGATCGGGCAGCTGCGTGCTCGTATCCGCCTGAGCCGGCAGCGCCGCAGGCAGCGGCAGGTCCGGCTTTTCCGGATTCACGCGCGAAACGAAGCACCCGCTCAGCGTCAGCGACAGCAGAACGCCCAGTACCAGCAACCGACTACGCATTGGCTTGACTCACCTCGGTCCCGTGCTGCTCGCCTCTGCGGCGCAACCCGGCGATCCAGCGGAAGAACAGCGGCACGAAGAATGTCGCTATGAACGTGGCTGCGAGCATGCCGCCGATGACGCTCGTGCCGAGCGAATGGCGGCTCGCAGCGCCGGCGCCGGAACTGATCGCGAGCGGCAGCACGCCGAAGATCAGGCACAGCGAGGTCATGATGATCGGCCGGAAGCGCAGCTTCGCGCCCTCGACCGCGGCTCGCGCGAGCGGCATGCCCTCGTGGTGCTTCATCATCGCGAACTCGACGATCAGGATCGCGTTCTTCGCCGCCAGCCCGATCAGCGTCAGCATGCCGATCTGGAAGTAGATGTCGTTCTCCAGTCCGCGCAGGTAGACCGCCGCGAACGCGCCGAAGGCCGCGAACGGCACGGCCAGGATGACGGCGATCGGCAGCGCCCAGCGCTCGAACTGCGCCGCGAGGATCAGGAACACCATCAGCACGCCGAGCAGGTAGACGCCGTTGGAGGCGCCGCCGCTCACCTTCTCCTGGTACGCGGTGCCGGTCCACGCCGGCGCATAGCCCGGCGGCAGCACGTCGTGCGCGACTTCCTCCATCGCCCTGATCGCGTCGCCGGAGCTGTAGCCCTTCGCGGCGCTGCCGAGGACCTTGGCCGACGTGAACACGTTGAAGCGCTCCACGATCTCCGGCCCCTTCACCTCGCGGATGTTGGCGAGCGCAGTCAGCGGCACCAGCTCGCCCGACTTCGCCCGCACGTAGACGTTGCGGATGTCCTCGGGATACGCGCGGAAGCGCGGCTCGGATTGCAGCTGCACCTGGTACACGCGGCCGGAACGGTTGAAGTCGTTCACGTACAGCGCGCCGAACGTGCTCTGCAAAGTGTCGAACACCTCGGGCACCGGCACGCCGAGCGTCATCGCTTTCTCGCGGTCGAGGTCGATGCGCATCTGCGGCACGTTGGCGCTGAAGGTCGACTGCACGCCCGCGAGCTCCTTGCGCTTCGACGCGGCGGCGGTGAACTTCTGCACGACGGCGGCAAGCTCCTGCGGCGTGCCGCGCCCGCGCGACTGGATGTACATCTCGAAGCCGCCCACGTTGGACAGACCTTCGATCGGCGGCGGCTCGACGGCGAAGAAGAATGCATCCTTGACCTTCGCTCCGGCGCCGAACACAGCCTGCACGACTGCGCCCGGCGACAGCTTGTCGTCGCCCGTGCGCTCATGCCACGGCTTGAGCGGCACCCAGATGAGCCCGGCGTTGGTCTTGAACGAGAACGTCAGCGGGTCCATGCCGGACACCGACATGGCATTGGCGACGGCGGGATGGTGACGGACCTGCTCCGTCACGCTGTCGAACGCCTTGGTCGTGCGACGCAGGGAGGCCGCATCCTGCAGCATGCCGATCACGAACACGTAGCCCTGATCTTCGACCGGCGCGAGCGACGTCGGCACGATGCGGAACAGGCCGACGACCGCCAGGATCATGACCGCGAACACCGCGATGGCGATCCGCGTGCGCTTCATCACGAACGTAACGCCCTGCTCGTAGCGGCCGGTCATGCGGGCGAACCACTCGTTGAAGCGCCGCAGGATGCCGGCGTGTACGACGTCATGCTGTCGCAGCAACAGCGCGCACAGCGCCGGCGTCAGCGTGAGCGCGACGAAACCGGAGATCACGACCGAGACCGAGATCGTCACGGCGAACTGCCGGTACATCTCGCCGACCAGCCCGCCGAGGAACGCGACCGGCAGGAACACGGCGGTGAGCACCAGCACGATCGCAATGACCGGGCGCGTCACCTCCTCCATGGCCTTCATCGTCGCCTGCGGCGCCGGCAGGTTCTCCGTCGTCATGATGCGCTCGACGTTCTCGAGCACGACGATCGCGTCGTCGACGACGATGCCGATGGCGAGCACCATGCCGAACAGCGTCAGGATGTTGATGGAGAAGCCGAACAGGTACATGGCCGCGAACGTGCCGACCAGCGACACGGGCACGGCGAGCATCGGGATCACCGTGGCGCGCCAGTTCTGCAGGAACAGCAGCACGACGAAGAACACCAGCACCATGGCCTCGATCAGCGTCTTCACGACCTCCTTGATCGAGATCTTCACGTACTGCAGCGTGTCGTACGGGATCGTGTACGCCATGCCCTTCGGGAAGTCGGCCTTCAGTTCCTCGAGGCGCTTGGTGATCGCGCCGCCGGTCTGCAGCGCATTCGCGCCCGGCTGCAGGAAGATCGCGATCGGCACCGTCGGCTGGTTGTTGAGCTTCGGCGCGGAGTTGTAGGTCTGCGCGCCGAGCTCGACGCGCGCCACATCCTTGAGCCGCACGATCGAGCCCGCGTCCGTCGTGCGCACGATGATCTGCTCGAATTCCTCCGGCGTCGCGAGCCGGCCCTGCGCCTGCACCGAGTAGGTGAAGTCGACCGCCTCGGGCATCGGCTCCACGCCGATGCGCCCGCCCGCGAACTGCGAGTTCTGCTGGCGCACCGCGTTGGCGACGTCGGACGCGGTCAGCCCGAGCTGCGACAGCTTGTCGGGCTGCATCCAGATGCGGATCGAGTATTCCTGGCCCCACATCTGCGCATCGCCGACGCCCGGCACGCGCCGGATCTCATCGAGGATGTTCAGCGACGCGTAGTTGGTCAGCGCCAGCGAGTCGAGGCTGCCGTCCGGCGAAGTGAGCGCGACCACCTGCAGGATGCTGGTGGACGCCTTGCGCACCACGATGCCCTGGCGCCGCACTTCCTCGGGCAGGCGCGGCACCGCGGCCTGGATGCGGTTGTTGACGTTGATCGCCGCCAGGTCCGGATCGGAGCCGATCGCGAAAGTGATGTTGATCGTCAGCTGGCCATCGCCGGAGTTGACCGACTGCATGTACAGCATGTTCTCGACACCGTTGATCTCCTGCTCCAGCGGCGCCGCGACGGTCTCGGCGATGGTCTCCGCGGTCGCGCCCGGATAGTGCGCAGCCAGCGTCACCATCGGCGGCACGATGTCGGGATAGGCGGAGATCGGCAGCGCCTTGATGCCGGCGAGCCCGGCGATCACGATGAACGCCGAGATGACGCAGGCGAAGATCGGCCGCGTGATGAAGAACTTCGAGATCATGCGGCCTCCTTGTGCTGGGGCTCGGGCTGCTGCTGCTTGCGGGCCGCCTCCTCGGCCGTCACCGCACTCACCTGGGTCCCGGGCTGGAACACCTTCAGCACGCCTTCGACGATGTAGCGATCGCCGGCGCGCAGGCCGTCGGTCACGATCACGTTATTGCCCAGACCGCGGCCGATCTGCACCGGGCGCTGCTGCGCCTTGCTGTCGGGCCCGACGACCCAGACGAACGTGCCTTGCGGACCCGACACCACCGCCTTGCGCGGCACGGACACGACGTTCGAGAGCTGAATGCCTTCGACTTTCGCGCGCAGGAACTGGCCCGGAATGAGCTGCGCATCCTTGTTGGGCAACACTGCACGCACGTGCACG
>DATBKP010000165.1:0-3021 GCA_036555785.1 Steroidobacteraceae bacterium | reverse complement strand
TCGGACAAGGACGGCATGCGCATCGTCGTCGAGCTCAAGCGCGGCGAGGTCGCCGACATCGTGCTGAACAACCTGTTCAAGCACACGCCGATGGAGTCGGTGTTCGGCATCAACATGGTGGCGCTGCAGGACGGCCAGCCGAAGGTTTTCAACCTCAAGGAGATGCTCGAGCAGTTCGTGCGCCACCGTCGCGAGGTGGTCACGCGGCGCACGGTCTACGACCTGCGCAAGGCCCGCGAGCGCGCCCACATCCTCGAAGGCCAGGCGATCGCGCTGGCGAACATCGACGAGGTGATCGCAGTCATCAAGGCTTCGCCGTCGCCCGCGGAGGCGAAGATCGCACTGATGGGGCGCGCCTGGACTTCGGGCGCCGTGCCCGAGATGCTCGCGCGCGCCGGCGACGTGGTGTCGCGGCCCGACGATCTGTCCGACGAGTTCGGGCTCAAGCCGGAAGGCTATCGGCTGTCGGACGCGCAGGCCCAGGCCATCCTCGAGATGCGCCTGAACCGCCTGACTGCGCTCGAGCAGGACAAGATCGTCGCGGAGTTCCAGGAGCTGCTGGTGCAGATCCGCGACCTCAGCGACATCCTCGCGCGTCCGGAGCGGCTGCTCGCGGTCATTCGCGCCGAGCTGGAAGACATCAAGGCGAAGTATGCGGACCCGCGCCGCACCGAGATCATCCAGGACCATTCCGACCTGACGATCGAAGACCTGATCGAGCAGCAGGACGTAGTGGTGACGCTGTCGCACGGCGGTTATGCCAAGGCGCAGCCGGTCACGGCGTACCAGGCGCAACGGCGCGGCGGGCGCGGCAAGGCCGCGACCGCGATGAAGGAAGAGGATTTCGTCGACAAGCTGTTCGTCGCCAATACGCACGACACGCTGCTGTGCTTCTCGAGCACCGGCAAGATGTACTGGCTCAAGGTCTACCAGCTGCCGCAGGCGAGCCGCGGCTCGCGCGGCAAGCCGATCGTGAACCTGCTGCCGCTGCAGGAGAACGAGCGCATCACCGCGGTGCTGCCGATCCACGAGTTCGAAGAGAACAAGTTCGTGTTCATGGCCACGGCGCAGGGCACGATCAAGAAGACCTCGCTCGAAGCGTTCTCGCGGCCGCGCCAGGCCGGCATCATCGCGATCGAGCTGGAGGCCGGCGACCGGCTGGTCGGCGTCGACATCACCGACGGCCATCGCCAGATCATCCTGTGCTCGAGCGGCGGCAAGGCGATCCGCTTCGACGAGAACGACGTTCGGCCAATGGGGCGCACCGCTGCCGGCGTGCGCGGCATCCGCCTGCCGGTCAGCGAGGAAGTGATCTCGCTGATCATCGTCGACGAGCAGGGCATGGTGCTCACGGCTTCGCAGAACGGCTACGGCAAGCGCACGCCGGTCGAGGATTTCCCGATCCACGGTCGCGGCGGCCAGGGCGTGATCGCCCTGCAGATCAGCGAGCGCAACGGCCAGATGGTCGGTGCTCTGCTGGTCAGACCCGACAACGAGATCATGCTGATCAGCTCCAGCGGCACGCTGGTGCGCACGCCGGTCGGCGAAATCTCGATCCAGGGTCGCAATACCCAGGGCGTGCGCCTGATCCGGCTGGACGAGGGCGACCGGCTGGTCGGCCTCGAGCGCATCGTCGCCGACGGCACGGAAGGCGAAGAGGGCGAAGGGTCGCCGCCGACGGAATAGTCGGGCTGAAGCCCGACCCACAGTTGAATCTCGATATTCTTCCGAACTCATTCCGTTCGGCCATGAGGCTTGGTATACAAGCCTCCTTCCGTTTCACTTCCAGCGAGTCGTGTTCGTCGCATGCGCGTCTTCAATTTCAGTCCCGGCCCGGCGGTTTTACCGGAGGAAGTTCTCGAACAGGCCCGTGAGGAGCTGCTCGACTGGCATGGCACGGGCATGTCGGTGATGGAGATGAGTCATCGCGGCAAGGCGTTCATCTCGATCGCCGCAGCCGCCGAGGCCGACCTGCGCGAGCTGCTGGCCGTGCCGAAGAACTACAAGGTGCTGTTCCTGCAAGGCGGCGCCACGGCGCAGTTCGCCGGCGTCCCGCTGAATCTCACGACGCCCGAAAGCGTCGTCGACTATGTGAACACCGGCTCGTGGTCGAAGAAGGCGATCGGCGAAGCGAAGCATTACGCGCGCGTCAACGTTGCCGCCGATGCCGGCGAGCCGTACGTGGCGATTCCGCCGGTCGCGAGCTGGAAGCGCTCGCCCGACGCGGCCTACCTGCACTACACGCCGAACGAGACGATCGGCGGGGTCGAGTACCACTTCGTGCCGGAGGCGGGCGGCGTGCCGCTGGTCGCGGACATGTCGTCGACGATCCTGTCGCGGCCGATCGACGTCGCGAAGTTCGGCCTGATCTACGCCGGCGCGCAGAAGAACATCGGCCCCGCGGGCCTGACGCTCGTGATCGTGCGCGAGGACCTGCTCGGCCGCGCGCGCCCGTTGACGCCGGCGTTCATGGACTTCGCGGCGATGGCGAAAGAGGGCTCGATGCTGAATACGCCGCCGACGTTCGCGTGGTACATGGCCGGGCTCGTGTTCCAATGGCTGAAGCGGCAGGGCGGACTGAAGGCAATGGGCGAGCGCAACCGCGCCAAGGCCGAAAAGCTGTACGCGGCCATCGACGGCTCGTCGTTCTACCGCAACCCGGTTGCGAAGGACGCGCGCTCGTGGATGAACGTGCCGTTCACGCTCGCCAATCCGGAGCTCGACAAGACGTTCACCGCCGAGGCCAAGCAGGCCGGGCTGGTGACGCTCGAAGGTCATCGCTCCGTCGGCGGCATGCGCGCCAGCCTGTACAACGCGATGTCGATGGCAGGTGTGAACGCGCTGGTCGGGTTCATGCAGGAATTCGCGCGGAAGCACGGCTGAAGGTCCGGCGAGCCATGAACAATGCGTGTGTGATCGCTCTGGGGTGTGCGAGTGTGCTGCTGGGTGGTGCTTCACTGGCCGTTGCCGATGAACACGCGACGCTCTCGAGCCGGGCCAGCTATCGATTGCCCTTCGCCG
>DATBKP010000164.1:0-84983 GCA_036555785.1 Steroidobacteraceae bacterium | reverse complement strand
GGAAGTACGGTGCCGTGTTGCGCAGCCCGCGCAGGCCGGGCACGTCCAGCTTGTTCCAGTCGTCCTGTGCCGGCGGACCCACGCCCGCGAATCCCGTCAACAGGGCGCGGCCGGGATCCGAGCTGGTGCGCCGGATCTTGGCGCCAGTGGGCAGAGTGATTTCGTAGGTTCGCACGTTGCGCGCGAGCCGCGGCGGGCAAGGCTTCAAGTTGAAGCGCGCGGGCGTCACCGTATCCATGGGCCGCGGGCACTGCGAGAAAATATCGTGATAACGGACGACGGGAGGCGACGTCGTCGACTGCCCCGGACCGCCATGACACTGCGCGCACGCGCGGGTGAAAACCGCCGCGCCCTGTTGCTCCAATGCAGTGAGCGGCGGAATGGCCTGCGTTACGAGCACTCGCTGAAACGAGCTCAGATCGTCGAGCAGGCGTTGCGGCGGCGGGTTCTGCACCTGCGCGTGGTTGAGCAACGCACCCAACGCCTGGTCCTGCAGCGTGAGTATTCGTCCGTCGAGCTGATAGCCGCCCGTCGGATTCGGGGCGCGCGGCCAGGGATTCGTGCCGTCCGCACCGGTGAGCTTCAGATCCGTCACGCCGGGCACCATGCGCCAGACATCGACGGTGGTCTCGTCCGAGGGCTCGTTGGTCACGGGGTCGATCAGCCGGATGTTCGACGGCAGCGCGAACACGATACGGATCAGGCCGTTCTGCCGCAGATTGCTGTAGTCGCTCGCCTGTTCCCCGTGGATGCGGAAATCATCGGCGTCGATGGGCCGGAACAGCGGATCGTCGGCCTGCGGATTGTGGCGCAGTCGCTTCTGCAACAGCTGGTATCTGCTCTCCGCCACCGCCGGGGTCAGTCGAAACTGCTCGGTCACCATGTGACAGTCGTTGCACGAGCGGCCATTGCCTTCGAGCCCATGCAGGTCGCGGTCGAAGAACGCGAACAGCCCGCGAATGACCGCAGCGCAGGGTTCGCCGCCGCATTGCTGGCCGGCGCCTTCATCGATGGCCGGCGTGCCCGCCCGGGCCAGTGGACCTGCCAACAGCACATAGATAAGGAGTATGCGAACAGCAGCTTGCAGCGGATTCATCGATCTCTCCCCAGTCGGCCTCACCGTGGGCCTTTCGGACGTGACTGTGGAGCGCGAGACATGGAAGAATCCTTGGCCGGTCAATGAAAAAGTTGTGATTTTGTTCTGATCGGGACTTCCCGCCCCATGAGCCGCCCGGGCGCGCACTACGAGTTCGGCGATTTCGCCCTGGACGTCGGCCAGCAGGCGCTGCTGCGCCGTGACACGGGGCAGACGGTCCTGCTCACCGGCAAGGTGTTCGAGACGCTGCTCTATTTCGTGGAGCACGCCGGCGAGACGCTCGACAAGGACGTGCTGCTGCGCTCGATCTGGCCGGGCGTGGTGGTCGAGGAGAACAGCCTCACGCAGAACGTTTCGACCCTGCGCCAGATGCTGGGCGAGGCGCGTGGCGACAATCGCTACATCGCGACCGTGGCTCGCCGTGGCTATCGCTTCGTCGCCAAGGTGACGCGTCGCGACGAGTCGATGCCGTCGAGCACCGCCCCAAGTCGTGCGCGCCGACCGACGATGTTGCTGGCCTCTGGCACGGCCGTGTTGCTTGCCGCAATCGGCGCAGGTGCCTGGTTTGCCACCGCAACGAAATCGCGCGAAGCCGCTCCCGTCGCGCGGACGCTGGCGATTCTCCCCTTCAAGCCGTTGCTGCCGGCCGAGCGCAATGAATCGCTCGAGCTGGGAATGGCGGAAGCTCTGATCTCGCACCTTGGCCAGCACAGCCGGCAAGCCATCAGTCCCCTGAGCTCGGTGCGCCGCTACGGCGGGCTCGACCAGGACCCGATTGCCGCGGGTCGCGAGCTGCATGTCGATACGGTGCTGGACGGCTCGTTGCAACGGCGCGGCGATCGCCTGCGGGTGGCGGTGCGGCTCCTGCGCGTGGCAGACGGACAGCAGCTCTGGGCGCAGAACTTCGACCAGGACTTCACGACGATCTTCGACGTGCAGGACACCATCGCCGCCCGGGTCGCGCAGGCCGTCTCGTTGCGCTGGGTCGGCGGCAGCGCGACACGCGGCGCTCCTTACACGCAGGATCCGGAAGCGTTTGCGCTATACGCGAGTGGCCAGTTTGCCTGGACACGGCAGACCGAGCCGAGTCTGCTGCGGGCCGTCGCCTTCTTCGAGCAGGCCATCGAAAGAGATCCGAACTATGCCCTCGCCTACGCGAGCCTGGCCGACAGCTATGCCCTCCTCGGGATCTTCGGCATGCGTGCTCCCAAAGAAGTGTTTCCCAAGGCGCGCCGTGCGGCGGACCTGGCGGTGTCGATCGATCCCAATCTCGCGGCCGCACATTCGGCCTCGGGACACGTCAAGATGATGTACGAGCACGATTGGGACGGTGCCGCTCGTGAGTACCAGCGCGCTATGGAGCTCGATCCCTCGCTGGCATCGGCGTATCACCGGCGCGGTTTGCTGTACGCGATGCAGGGCGATCTCGCGCACGCCTTCGAAGCCAACAACCGCGCGCAACAGCTCGAGCCGGCCTGGATCGCGCCCAAGGGCGCCGCCGTCAATTTCCTCTACCTGGCGCGACGCTACGACGAGTCGATCCAGCTCTGCGAACAGGTGCTCGCCCTCGACGAACGCGCGGACAACGTGCGCTCCTTTCTGATCCGCGACCTCATCGTCACGGGACAGTACGATCGCGCGATTGCGGAGTACGACAAGCGTCCGCTGCAAATGCCCGGCAGCAACGCCCACCGCGCGCAAGCACTCGCATTGTCGGGGCGGCGCGCGGCAGCGCTGGCGGAGTTGGACCGCGTACTCAAGTTGTCGAAGGAGCGCTACGTCGCTGCCTACGACATCGCGCTGATCTATGCGGCTCTCGGCGATGCCGACAATACGTTTCTGTGGCTCGATCGCTCGGTGGAGGATCAATCGACGCTGACTGTTTTCCTCGCGCGGGATCCGATGCTTCAGGGGTTCCACGCCGACCGCCGATTCGACCCGCTGGTGCGGCGAATCGGGCTTGATCGAGGAAAGAGCGGCGGATCGGCCGCGCCGGGGCTATAGTGAGCGCCGGCTCTGAAGGAGATGCACATGAGCAAGGGCATGAACCAGAAGAGAGAGCAGAAGCGCAAGCCGGCCAAGACGCTCGAAGAGAAGCGTGCGGCAAAGAGGGCCAAGCGCGCCGGGCGCGCCAACACCCCGCCTTTGATGTAGGCGACGCCGCTTTACCCAAGGTGCAGCCAGGCGGATTTCGTCTGAGTGTACCCGAGCAGGCTCTCCAGCCACTTGTCGCGCCCCTGGCCGGACTGTTTGTAGCCGCCGAAAGGTTGCGTCATGTCGCCGTGATCGAAGCAGTTGACCCAGATGACGCCCGCCTCGAGGTCGCGAATGGCCTTGTGCGCGGCGTTGAGATCGCGGGTCCAGAGTCCCGCCGCGAGCCCATAGATCGAATCGTTGGCGATGCTCACCGCCTGCTCGACGCCGTCGACCTCGATTGCCGCGGCCACCGGGCCGAAGATTTCCTCGCGCGCAATCGTCATGGTGTTGTTCACGTGCGAGAACAACGTCGGGTTGACGTAGCACCCGGGCAAGCCCGGCGTGTCGCCGCCGAATTCGAGGCGCGCACCGTCCCGTTTGCCCCGGTCGATGTATTCGAGCACGCGGCTGCGATGCTGCGCCGTCACCAGCGGCCCGAGAGTGGTCGCCGGATCGAGCGGATCGCCGGCGCGAAACGCATCCCGGCCCTGCTCCACGAAGCGTGCGACGAACGCTTCGGCAATCGGCTTGTCGACCAACAGCCGCGACCCGGCGCTGCAGACTTCGCCCGCGTTGCCGAAGATGCCGTTGATCGCGTAGCGCACGGCCCGGTCCAGGTCCTCGAGGTCGGCGAGAAAGATCTGCGGACTCTTGCCGCCGCATTCGAGACTGACGCGCTTCATGTTGGACTGGCCGGCGTAGACGAGCATCAGCTTGCCGACCTCCGTGGAGCCCGTGAACGCGATCTTCGCCACGTCGCCATGCAGGGCGAGTGCCGCGCCCGCCGCCTCGCCGATGCCATTCACGACATTGAATACGCCCGGCGGACCGCCCGCTTGAACGAAGAGCTCGGCGAGCAATAGCGCCGACAAAGGCGATTGCTCGGCCGGTTTGAGCACCACGGAATTACCAGCGGCCAGCGCGGGCGCGACGTTCCACGAGGCTGTCTGCAGCGGATAGTTCCAGGGGACGATGCAGCCCACCACGCCGAGGGGCTCGCGCAGGATGTAGTGGAACGCGTCCCTGGCCGTCGCTGTTACCGCGCCTTCGATCTTGTCGCACAGCTCCGCGAAATACTGAAACGCCTGCACGGCCGAGGGAATGTCCACCGCCAGCATGTCGCGTATCGGCTTCCCCATGCACACCGTATCGAGCAGCGCGAAGCGTTCGGCATTGGCCTCGATGAGCTGGGCGCAGCGCTGCAGGACCGCGAGCCGATCGCGCGGCGCCATGTGCCGCCAGACGCCCGACTTGAAAGCCTGGCGACACGAGCCGACGGCGCGATCGATTTCTTCGGCGCCGCCCGCTGCAGCTTCGCACAGCAGCTGCCCCGTTGCGGGATTGGTCACTGTGAAAACCGCGCCTTTGTGGCCCGACACGTGGGCGCCACCGATAAAGTGTCCGGCCGCATACTTCAGCTGCGCGGCGCGGCTGTGCCAATCCCGGCTCGTGAGTGCTGCGGTGGTGTTCATACGTGTACCTCAGCGCCGGCTCGAGTTGCTCGGCTTGTCGGCGCGCCGCAGAAAGGCCGCCTCGATCATCTGGCCGGGATGTTTCGGGTCGCCCGTCATGACGAGACCCGCCGAGACCACGTCACCGCCGAGCGAATCGTCGGGCAGGCCGGCAACTGCCGCCTGCAGGTCGCTCATCGGGACTGCAGCAAAAACCTGGTCGTCGACGACGGACAGGATTCGACAAACAGTTGCCCGACATTCCACCGAGGTTGAGCCAAGCGCGTTGGGAACAGGCCGGCGAGCCAGATAGTCGCCCAGGTCCCGCTCCATGCCCGACGCCCAAGCTTCATCGCGAGCTTCGGATTTCATCTTGTCGCGCAACTGCTCGATGCTCTCACCGCGCGCTTGCGCCTCAGTGTGGGTTCGAAACACTTCGTCACCGGGATCCGACGACGACGCAGGAGCGACATCCGCTGTGCTGCCAGGCGCGGGCGGCACAGGTACGCTGAGGTCCGCGGGCGATTGCACGTCATCTACGGGAGTTTTTGGTGGTGCGACGTTAGAGCGCGATGTCGTTTCCTTGCGCACGGTGGCGGTCGGCGCATTCTCCGCAAGCGGCTTTGGCGCCCTTGCCGTTTGCAACGCGACCACGGCAAGAGCCCCGACGATGACACCGACCGCGGCGCCGGCGAAAAAGACTCGAGCGCTCATCGCCAGCGCACCACGACTTGCGCGGCGTCGTCGAACTCGAGCGTCGCTTGCGGCTTCATCGGCTCCAGCCCCCGCAGGCGTTCGAGCGTGTGCTTGTCCCAGTAGACGTCGCTCAGCGCTGCGAGGGGATCGAGCATGCGAACGACGCGCGATTGCACAGTCGTCGCAACTCCATTGACGGTCGCCCCGGCGACGCCTTCGAAGCCGTGCAGGATCACCTGGATCCGGCGGAACCGCGCAGCGTAGTTGCCTTCCGGGCGCGAGAAGCTGAGCTGCTTCGCGCCCGGGTCGAACGTGATGACGCGCTTGCGGTACTGCCCTTTACGGTAGTTCAGCGTTTCGCCGTCATCGTCATAGTAGACGAACTGGTTGCGCTCGCTGCCGTTGAAAACGTGCACGTACAGCACCGGCCCTGGATCGTCGCGTGTGGATTGCACTGGGCGCTGCATCGGCATGATCGCGGAAGCCTTCGCGAAAATCGGGATGCGATGACCTGCGTACTCCCCGGTGAGCACGCGACTGCCATCGAGTTTTTCGTCCGTGAACAGGTCATACCACGCGCCGGCGGGCAAGTAGGTCGCCTTGCCCTGCTCCTTGCTCGTCAGCGGATTCACCAGCAGTCCCGGTCCGAACAGAAATTCGTATTGGAATTTCGGATCGTAGACGGGCGCGTCGAAGGACGAGTCGATGCTGAGGCTGCGGCTCACCGGCATCCCGGTCTGCACCGCCTCGTAGAACACGGAGTAGAGATACGGCATCAGCTGGTAGCGAAAGCCGATGTAAGCCTTCGCTATCGCTTCGGCTTCTTCGCCGTAGGCCCACGGCTCGTTGGCGGCGGCGTACTGCTCGCGATGGTTCCTGAGATACGGCGCGAATACGCCGACTTCGATCCAGCGACGGAACAGATCCTTGTTGCCGTCGCCGATGTAGCCGCCGACGTCGGGGCCCGTGAACGGCACGCCCGACAATCCCATCTGGTTGATGAGCAGCGCCCCCAGCAGAATGTGCTCGTCCTTCGCCTGGTTGTCGCCGCTCCACACGGCGGCGTAGCGCTGAATGCCTGCGAAGCCCGAGCGGCTCAGCACGAAGGGGCGCCGGTTGCCGCCATACTGCTCTGCCGATTCGAAGGCGGCGCGCGCCATGAGCATGCCGTAATAGTTCTGGGCTTCGAGCGCCGAGGTCTTCTGCCCGTCGAAGTCGAACACGACGTTGTCCGGCATGGCCTGGCCGTCGATCGCCGGCTCGTTCATGTCGTTCCACAGGCCGTGGATCCCGAGATCCTGGTAGAGCTTCATGTTGTCGATCCACCAGCGGCGCCCGCGCGGGTCGGAGAAATCGACGAAATGATTGGTGTTGGGCGCGATGTCCGCGACCCACAGCTCGCCGTCGGCGTAGCGCAGGAACACGTTCTCTTTCAGGCCGCTCTGGTATTGCGTGTACGTGTCGTCGATGGCGATGCCGGGATTGACCGAGGCCGTCAGCTCGATGTTCATGCCGCGCAGCGTGTCGGCGAGGCGCCGCATATCGGGAAAGCGCTCGCGGTTGATGCGGAAGGGCTGGTACTGATGCAGGTAGTCGGCGTCGAGCACGATGCCGTCGAGCGCAATACGCTTGGCGCGGAACGTGTTGGCGACGAACATCACCTGCGCTTCCGGATAGTAACTGCAGCGCGACTGCTGGTAGCCGAGGCTCCAGCGCGGCGGCAGCGGCATCCGCCCGGTGAGCGAGGTGTAGTGCTCGAGGATCTTGCCGACCGAGCCATCGAACATGAAGAACTCGTCGCGCGCGCCGCCGTCGAAACTGTAGGAGGCGAAGCGGCGATTGGAAGCGCCGAAGTTGAAGACAGAGCGATAGGAGTTGTTGAAGAACAGGCCGTACACCTTCCCGTGGTGCAGTCCCATGAAGAAGGGAATGCTCACGTACATCGGCACTTTCGGATCGTCGTATTTGTAGTTGTCGGTGTTCTTGAGCGTGATCACCGTGCCGCGGCGGTCGAGATTGCCGAGCTGCTCGCCCATGCCGATGAAACGCTCGTCGCTCTGCAAGCGCTTGTAGACGGTGATCTTGTTGCCCGTGAGCGTCGTGCCGAGCTCTTTGCCCGGCAGATCCTCGTTGACGACGCTGCCGCCGGCATCCTTGAACGTGACGCGCAGGTCGGGCCGCAGCTCGATCTCTGCGGTGATGCTCGAGGTCTTGATCACGACGAACGGATCGGCGGCATCGACGCTGAACTGCGAGAAAACGGGTACCTCGTCGGTGGTCAGCGCATAACCCACGTGCCGCTCCGACCCTTGCGGCGTGACGCGCACGCGGATGATGTTGGGCGAATAGACATCGACCGAGAATTCGGCGGTGCCGGTGCGTCCGGCGATGCCGTGCGCCGTCTTCTGATACGACAGCACTGCGCCCAGGCCGGCAGCGTTCAGCGGCGCCGGGACCAGCATGCCCAGCAACAGCACCGCGGCGCCCGCGCGATTCGTCACGTCATTCGCTCGAGCGTCGGCACGCGGTCGAACCACTGATGCTCCGCAATGAGCCAATGCAGGATGATCGCAGTCCGCGTGTAGCGAGCGCCGGCCTGTAACTCCACGTCACCTCCCCTTCAAGTTGCGCGCGGTCGTGTCACGCTCCTCGGCCAGCCAGACGTCGCTGTGCTCGTCGCCGCTGAACCGCCGCTCGCCATATTCGCGAATGCTGCTGTCCGGCACTTTGCGCAGCGGGGTGTAGCGCGGGTGCTGAGATTCCTGGTACGGATCGTTGCGTGCGGCGTTGTAGCTGCAGATCATCGACCAGCGCGGGAGCTGCGACTTGTTCTGGTCCGAGCGGTGCAGCGTGTTGCAGTGGAAGAACAGGACGTCGCCCGGTTCCATCTCGACGTGCACGAGCTCCTGCCGCTTCAGGACTTCCTTGACCCGCTCGAGGTCGGCGCCGGCCTGTTCGCCGGTGAGAACATGATCGATCCGGCCCAGCAGGTGCGAGCCGCGTACGACCTGCAGGCAGCCGTTCTCGCGCGTGCAGCGGTCGACGGCTATGAAGGCGCTGCCCATCAGTGGAGCGAGGCAGGCGTTGTGGTACCAGTAGCCGTAGTCCTGGTGCCAGGTCCACGCGCCGCCGACCAGCGGATCCTTCATGATCATCTTCGAGTGGTAGTGGTACACCTCGCCGCCCAGGAGCTTTTCCATCGAGCCGACGATCGACTCCGAGCGCGCGATCATGCCGTAGATCGTGTCGGTGGGATGATTCCACAGCGACAGGCGCACTGTGCCGCCCTCGCCGTCCGCGCGGCCGAAGGCATGTTGGTCGAGCACTCGATCGGCGCGCGCCGCGCGCCCGAGCAGGTCGACCTCGACGGCATCGAGCATGCCGCGCGCCAGCACGAAGCCGTCGACGTTGAACGCGCCGACTTGCTGCTCGCCGATAGGTCCGCTGGCCATAGGGTTGCCTCCTCTTCAGGTCCGAGCCCAGTGCTGCTCGATCTCCTCGAGCGTCCGGTTCTTCGTCTCCGGTACGAACTTCCAGGTGAACAACGCCTGGGCCAGCGAAAATGCACCCAGGATCGCGAATGTGGGCGCTTGTCCGAGCCGATGCAATGCCGCGGGGAACAACAGGACCACCACGGCGTTCGCGACCCACTGTGTCAGCACGGGCACGATCATCGCCGTGCCGCGAATCCGCGTGGGCAGGATCTCCGGCATCAGCGTCCAGAACACCGGGCCGATGCACGAACAGAAGCAGATCAGATAGGCGAGGATCAGGACCAGCACCAGCGGACCGCGGA
Source organism: Steroidobacteraceae bacterium (assembly GCA_036555785.1). Lineage (GTDB taxonomy): Bacteria > Pseudomonadota > Gammaproteobacteria > Steroidobacterales > Steroidobacteraceae > Steroidobacter. Next base: position 75,748 of record DATBKP010000164.1, on the reverse strand, counting down.
AATGTCCGAGCAGCACTGCGATCGTCAGCGCCGCGAGCATCGCGGCCATGCCGAGCGATCCGGCGATGTACAACGGGCGGCGGCCATAGCGATCGATCGTCCAGAAGGCGACCAGCGTGAACAGGAAATTGGTGAGACCGACGACGAACGTCGACAGCAGCGCCGCATCCAGCTGCCATCCCGCCGACAGGAAGATCGCGGGCGCATAGTCGATGACCGTATTGATGCCGGAGAAATGCACCAGGATGGCGAGCCAGAAGCCGACGAACACGGCGCGGCGCACGCCCGGCTGGAACATTTCCTTCCAGGAGTGGTTGCTGCCGGCCGATGCAGCAGCAGTTGCCGACGACACCTCGTACTCCGAATCCCCGAGTCGGTGCATGACTGCGCGCGCTTCATCCTTACGCCCCGCCATGAAGAGGAAGCGCGGCGTCTCGGGGGCACGCAGCAGCAACGCGAAGAAAATCACGGACGGCAGCACGCCGGTGCCGAACATCCAGCGCCAGTTGTCCGGACCGATGTCGTGCAGCAGATAGTTGATGCAGTAAGACACCAGGATGCCGGTGACGATCGACATCTGATAGAGCGCGCCCAACCTGCCCCGCACGGCCGCCGGCGCAACTTCGGAGATGTACATCGGCGAGACCAGCGACACCCCGCCGACGGCAAGACCGCCGATGAAGCGCGCGGCGAGGAACGTCGGAAAATCCCAGGCTATCGCCGTGATGACCGAGGTCAACGCGAACAGCAGCGCGATCCACAGCAGCATGTAGCGACGGCCGTAGCGATCGCTCAATCGTCCTGCAATGGCGGAGCCGACGGCGCAACCAAACAGCAGCGAGCTGAATGCGACGCCCAGGCCAAGATCGCCCAGCTGGAAGTGTCGGGCCAGGAACGGGCCCGCGCCGCTGATGATCGCTACGTCGAACCCAAACAGCAGGCCGCCGGTTGCAGCGGTGCAGGCGAGGAACAGCACGTAGCGCAGATTCATCCGCTCACTATTTTTCTTTGGCGAGCTTCTGCAGCATCTCGCCGATCTCGGGATTCGACATGAACGCGCGCCACAACAGGCCGCTGCGATGGTTCTCGATCATGGCGACGATCGGCGCCTGGTTGAGACCCATATAGTGATAGGCCAGCCAGCTCTGACTCGGGTTGTAGTTGTCGCGCGGACCGTAGATGCCCCACAGCTCGGCGCCGAGCTCGCGATAGAAATACTTGAACGCGGCCAGCGACGCTTCGGGCGTATAGGGAAATGACGCCAGCGCGCCGGTGAGCGTGATCGTGCCTTCGTCGTTCCACTGATCCGGCGCCGGCGTCGAGTAGCCGTTGAAACCGAAGCTCGCCGTCAAACCCCACGCGTTCGGCCCATAGCCTGCGAACTTCTTCGGATTGGCGATGCAGTAGGCGCGATTGATCTGCGCGATGCTGCGGTTGTTCTCGAAGTACGAAGCGGTGTATCGATCGTGCAAGGCGCGCGGGTCGAACGCCATGAATGGGTAGTGAATGAAGAAGAGCGGTCCGCCGGTACTGACGCCGACGTCGAGCTTGATGCCGTAGTAAGTCTGGCCGTTACCGTAGAGCTTGCCATCGGGGCTGCCTGACCAGCCTTCGCGATAGCTCTGCGCGCGCGGCTCCTGGCTGGCCCAGCCGCTGTAGTACATGCTCGCGGGCACCGGATGCGTCGGCGATGCGATCGCGAGGAGATAGGTCGACAGGGTCTCGTTGAATCCGATCAGCGGGTGATGGATCTGGAATCCCCATTGCGTCGACCAGTGCCAGTAGAGGTACGGGCTGTCGGGTTTGTCGCGAAACCAATCCCACTCGACATCGCGCCAGAGAGTTGTGATGCGCTTGCTCAGAGCCTGCTCGCGCGCGGCCTTGCGATTGAAATAACCGCGCGCGGTCAGCAGCCCCTGGATCATGTACGACGTCTCGATGATGTCGCCGCCGTTGTCGTACATGCCGAACAGCGACATGGTCGCGCCCGTTTCGTCGTTGTAGTAGTGCGACCACGCGCCGTGATAGCGCTGCACGCGCTCCAGGAAAGACAGGATGGTTTCGAGCCGCTCGAGGCCCTGGTCGCGCGTGATGAACTTGCGATCGACCGCCGCGATCAGCGCACTGATGGCGAGCCCCGTCGCGCCCGTGGCGACGATGCGGTCGTCTCCGGGAATGTTTTCGTGCGCCATGCCGGAGTGAACGCCCGAGGCTTCCCAGTAGTAGCGGAACGCGGCTTCCTGCAACATCGTCAGCAACTCATCGTCGCTCATCTCGCGAGTCGCTGCGGCAGCCTCGCTCGACTGTGCCGACTCGCGGCCCTGCCAGTTCGCGGCTGCAACCCGGTAGCGCGCCGTGACGCCGGCACGGCCGATGAAGTCCGCCCAGCGATTCACGCCCGGTCGTTGAGTTCCGACGGGGACGAATGGCTGCGAATCGATCGAGCGATACACGACGTAGTAATCCGCGCTGCTCGCCGCAGGCGCCTGCCATCGCACGTCGATGTGACGGTCGTAACCCTTGGCCGACACTGAGTCCGGAACGGGCAACGCCGCCGCGGCAACGCCCGCCGCCGGCTCATCGTCGAGCCGAATGTCGTCGACGATCAGTACGTGCTTCGCGCCGTCGGCGCGCCGCTGGTGAAAGATGACGCTCTGTATCCGCTCCGGATGAAACTGGTACACGGAGGCCGAGCGCAGCTCCTTCACCGGAATGCGCACCGGCACCCAACGCCCGGCGGGAAGGTCGCCAGTGTAGGTCGCGAGCGGTTCCGCGACCGTGAAGCTGCCGGGGAAGGTTGCGACCTGCAAGCCGTTGCGGGCATCCGAGAGCACGACGTTCGGCAGATCGGCGGCCGCAATCGGCTCCGGCGAATACACCCAGAAATAAAGAGTGCTGCCCGACAGCTCCGGGTAGCGATTCGGAAAATTGACGAGCTGGATCTGCGCATCCCAGCTGCCGCCGGACTGCGATTGCCACTCGATGCGCACGGCGTTCGGCGGCGTGCGGAACACCTTCGATTCCACCGGCAGCCGATAGCCCGTGTGCACGAGCACGCTCGGTTCCGACGCAGAGCCGCTCGATTGCCAGTAGTGGCTGACCTGCCGGCTGTTGTCGAAGAAAACGTGGCGGTAGTAGTCGGATTGCGCGGCGGCAGGACGAGCGCTGAGCCCGGTCAGCAGCAGGCACAGGCCCAGCGCTCGAATCGTCTTGTGCATGCTGCGTCAGAACCCCACGTTGAAGCTCAACCTCACCGTGCGCGGCACGCCCTGCAGATCGCCATCCGTGAAGTAGAACGGCTTGCCCGGGAAGCCGTCGAACAGCGTCGCGTAGTTCTTGCGATTGGTGGCGTTGAGCACGTCGACCCGGATCTGCACCGAGGAGTCGTTGAAGAACTCGAATACCTTCGTCACCTGCAGATCGAGCGTGAAGAACCCGATCGTGTCGTCCGGATACTGCGAGACCTTGAGGAAGTTGTAGTTGAGGCCGTTCGGCGGATCGGTGCCGATGCCATCGAATGCGGTCAACGGTTTCGGCGTCTCCACCACCATCTTCGCGCCCAGGTTGAAACCCCACGGCGCGTCGAAGCTGCCGATGGCCACGAGCCGGTGCTTGGGAACCTCGCTCGACAGTACGTACGGCGAGTAGTACGGGAAGGCATAGTCCAGCTGGTAGTCGCCGTTGTACTGCAGCCGCTCCTTCGCTCGGGAATAGGTGTAGGCGAAAGTCGCCGACCAGCCCGAATCGCTGGTGTACGGCTTCTCGGCAGAGAGGAGCAGCTGCGTGTTTCTGCTCGCCTTGGCGTTGTCGAAGAGGAACAGCGCGCTGCCGACACCGGGCACCTGGGCGCTGTCATGGGCGTACGCGCCCGAGTCGTACCAGTACCAGGTGCCATCGCCGAAGCGGTTGGCGTTGCTGGCGATCACGCCGTCGTAGCTGGTGATGTACGCGACCGTGACGCTCGTCATCCAGTCGCCCAGGCCGTTACGCATTCCCAGGCTGAATTGATCGGAGTACGGCGTCTTCAGATTGTTGTTGATCAGGTGCATCTCGCCGAATTGCCCCGGCGCGATCGACGCCAGCCCCTCCGGCGTCAGATAGGCGTCGTTCCATTCGATGCAGAAGGGATCGCCCGTCGTGCCGGGCTGGCAGGCGGTGTTGGCGTTCCAGAAGTGGATCTCTGGAATATACAGCGTCGCCTTGTTGGTCTCGTGCTGGAGGATGCTGAACACGTTGCGGTCGTAGCTGCGACCGGCGCCGCCGAAGATCACGTGCTGCTGATCGGCGTTGAGGTCGTAGGAGAAGCCGAACCGCGGCGCGATGTTGTCGCTGCGGTCCTTGCGGTTGTGGCCGTTGCTGATGTAGTGGTTGATGTCGATGCCGGAGTTGGCCAGCGTCTGCGCGTACGTCTGGCCGGGTTGCGCTCCGTGATAGCCGCCGCTGAAAACGAAGGGGCAGGCCGGGTCGGTCTGATCCGCACAGCCGTTGGTATCGGGCCCGAACAAAGCGTCCACGAAACGCTGTGGCGTGACGAAATCGGTATAGCCGGGCGCCTGTTCGTAGTCGTAACGCACGCCGAGGTTCAGCGTGAGCTTGTCGTTCACCGCCCAGTCGTCCTGGAGATAGAAGCCGTACTGGCGGTTCTTCGACTCCGAGGTGGTGGGGGCACCGCTGCCGACCTGCGCGCCGAAGGCGACCTGGAAGGGATCCGCCTCGACGCCGGCGCCGGCGGGAGTGGGGCTGACGTAGAACGAGTAGAACGCCGACGTGCCGGCGTCGCGATGCTCGAGCTTGATGTCCTTGAACTTGATGCCGGTCTTGACCGTGTGATCGCCGTGCCAGCTGAAATTGCTGAAGGTCAGGTCATCCTGCAGCGAATAGCCGCTCTGCGCCGAGAAGAAATAGGAGCGCGGGTCGACGCCGTCGACCTGCAGAATCGGATCGAACCCGGCAGCTCGGGTCCCGAGGGCCACGAACTGCCGGCCCGGTGCGTCGCCCCGCTTCGACGGTGAATCTTCGGTGTCCTCGTAGGCCACCGTCGCCTCGTTGAACCAGCGGTCGGCCGAGTGTTCCCAACTCAGCTGCCAGCGTTTGTCGTCGTTGATATAGGTGGAAGCCGCGGATTCCGCGACTACGCCGGCCGCGCCGGCCTGCTGCGTCTCCTTGCGAATCTTGCTCGACAACTCGAGGCGATCGGCGTCGGAGAACTCCCAATCGATCTTGCCGAAGTACAGATCCTCGTCGAACGGATTGGCGACCGGACCGTAGTTCGCCCGCAGGTCCGCCGTCAGGCCGCCGACCCAGTCGAGCGCCTGGTTGTTGTCGTCGAACAGCTGCGGCGCGAGGATGGTATTCGGCGTCGAGAACTCCTTGGCTTCGTACGTGAAGAAGAAATGCATCGCGTCCTTGATGATCGGCCCGCCCACCGAGAAGCCGTATTCCTTGCTGTTGCCGCCTTCCTTGCCCGTGCCGGCGGCTTTCTCGGCCGGCGTCTCGGCGCGGAAACCCGCCTCGGTATAGGTCATGAAGGCCTGGCTCTCGAATTCGTTCGTGCCGGATTTGGTCACGGCGGTGATCGCAGCGCCAGACACCTGGTCGTACTCGGCCTTGTAGTTCGAAGTGATGACCTTGTATTCGCCGATGGCGAGCTGCGGAAACGGATTGCCCGGATCGCCGCGTGTGTCCTGCAGAGGATCGGCGCCGGCCTGCCCTGTCAGTCCGCTCGGGCGCACGTAGTTCTTCTGCCCGATGCCGTCGATGTAGACGTTGGTCGTTCCCGTCCCGAGCGTGCCGCTGCGAATCGAGGTATTGCCCTTGGCGTCGACCTCGAACTGCATGCCCGGCACGGCGTCGGCGAACTCGAGGAAATTGCGCGTGATCTGCGGCACCGTTTCGATCTGGTGCAGCGAGATGCCGGCGCCGACTTCCGAGGTCTTGACCTCGGCGAGGCGCGTGCCGACGACCACGACCTCGGCCACGTTTTCCTGCTTGGCCTCGAGATCCAGAGTCGCAGTCGAGGCGACTGCGAGCGTCACGACCTGCTCGGTGCCAGGACCTGCGTCCACTTTGTAGGTGCCGGGCGGCAGCGCCACGAGCACGTAGACGCCGTCGCCGCTCGCCTGGACCCGGCGCGTGAGACCGGTTTCGGTATTCGTCGCCGTGACCTGGCTGCTCGCCGGCGCCTTGCCGCGCAAGGTCGAGGTGGACGACTGCGCCGCGACCTCCCGCGGCAAGGCGTTCAGCAGCGCGATCGCGCTCACGAGAATCAAGATGCGCCAAGTGTTCATGAGAGCCCCCCTGATCACCTTCATCTGAATTCAGTTCACCGATTCATCGCAGATATCTCGGCGCGACACCGAGCAAGGCAGTCGCAGCTCCGGAGAACGACAGCACTTCGTACTGCCCGCCCTCGGGAATGAACACTGCATCGCGCGGGCCGAGCGCAAACGTCGTAGACCCGGATTTCCAGTGCGTGCGCACCATCAGCTCGCCGGACAGGCCGACGAGCAGCGCGTCGCCGCCATGCGCAGTTTTCTCGCCGGCGGCGCCGGCCGGCACTTGCAGCTCGGCGACGGTCAGATGCTCGGTGCTCGCGATCAGGCCGACGAGGAGTTCCCCTTCCAGCCGCAGCGAGCGCTCACGCGGACCGATTCGCTGCAGGGTCGACTGCTTGACCGCGCCGATGCAGTTGCCGAGCAGCTCGTCGCGTCGATAGACGGGCGCATCGAGATACGCCTGCTTCATGGCATAGCTGCCGCTCGTTCCCTGCGACGGCGGCGGCGCGAAGAATTCGAGCACGCGCAGCGGTTCCGCGCCTTGCGCGCGGACGTGATGCCAGGTGTCGCGGCGGAAGAACAGCGATTCGCCGGCTACGCATTCGACGACCTCGCCCGTCTGCGGATTGCAGGCGAGCATCGCGCCCTGCAACACGTAGAAGACTTCGTCCGCGGCAAAGACCGTGCGGAACGACGGCGAGTGCTTGAACCAGTGTCCCGCCGCCATGCCGAACTCGATCACGTGAATCCGCTCGGTCGAGGCATACAGCCAGTCGCCCACCAGGCCGGACTGCGCGTCGCCCCAGACGTGATGCTGGATTTCGCTACGACGGACCAGCGCGGGCGCATCGTAGGTCGGTCGCGGCGAGGGCGAGTATCCCGATGAAGCGCGATCGCTCAATGCCCCTCCGCCTACCTGGTAAATCTTCGAGTAGTGGATCGACGACGCTGCGGCCGGGCCAAAATATAGGCCCTCCCCGGAGCCCTTGCAACCAGAAGCAACCATAGCCAACCATGTACAAAAGGCGGCGCCGTTGCCTCTGCACCGGACGCTCGGTAATCTCCCCGGCGGGCGGCGGGGGTCATCATTGAATGCAAAGACAACCAAAGGCATCCAACCGCGATCAAGGCACCATGACCCGGACCAAGCAACGCCGCCGCACCCGCTCGCCTCTCGCGACGCTCAACGCCACGTCCCTGTACGAGATCTGCGCCACGGCGCTGAATCGTGAAATCGAAACCGGCGCCCTGCGGCCCGGGCAACGCCTGCCGTCGGAGCGCTCTCTCGGCGATGCGCTGGGATTCACGCGGCTCACCGTGCGGCGGGCTCTGCAGGTACTCGCTCAGCGCGGCCTGCTCGAGCCGAACGAACGCCGCGGCTGGCAGGTGCGCAGCGACCAGGTCAGCGACAGTCTGTCGACGCTCATGGGCTTTACGCAGATGGCGCGGATGCGCGGCCTGGTCGCGAGCGCGCGCATCCTGTCGCTCGAATATCGCGACGCGACTCTGGACGAGTCCGAAGCGCTGCGCGTCGCGCCCGGCGCGCCGATGCTGGATCTATCGCGATTGCGCCTGCTCGACGACCGGCCCACTGCGATCGAACGCCTGCGAATGCCGACGAACCGGCTGCGCTGGCCGGAGGGTTTCGACTTCACGGGCTCGATCTACGCCGCGCTGGAGTCGCAAGGCATCGTTCCCACGGTCGCGGATGCCTATGTCGACGTGGTGGATGCGACGGAAGCCGAGGCAGCATTGCTCGGCGTAGCGACGGGCCGCGGCCTGTTGCGCATGAACTGTGTGACGACCGGCGCCGACGACGTGGCCATCAGCCTCGAGTCGTCGATGTACCATCCGGATCGCTATCGATTTCGTGCGATTCTGCACAAGCGCGCCAAGCGATGGCCATGACCGCGAGCGCCCGGCGTCGATCCGCGCTGCGCGGTGGGATGGCAGCGCTGATCATCGCGGGCATCTCGACAGGTTGTGGCACAGACGATCGCGGCGGCGCGGCACAGCACGCGCGCGCCGCGGACAACGCCGGCATCCGGACTCTGCAAGTCTGGACGCCCGAAAGCGGCAGCCGCTTGCAACTGGTGCAGCGTCGCGCCGAGCAATTCTCCGCCGCGCATTCCGGCGTGAAGGTCAACTTCACCGTCCGCGACTTCGGCTCCTACCCCGCGCAACTCAAGCTCGCACTGGCTTCGGACAGTGCGCCGGACGTCGTCATCGGCAATCTCGGCTGGTCGCTCGACGGCCCGTTGATCAAGGCCGGCATGCTGCGCGCACTCGATCCCTGGGTGACGCGCTATGGCTGGGACAAACGCTTTCCGGAAGTGGCGCAGCAGCAGATGCGCTTCACCACCGACGGCAAACAGTTCGGGCGCGGCGCGATTTTCGGCATCCCGTACGCCGCCGATGTGATCGGCTGGTTCTACAACGTCGGCAAGCTCGATGCGCTCCACCGCGGCGTCCCGGCGACGCTCGATGAGCTCGAGGCGACGCTCGAGAGCGCTCGCAAGGCGGGCGAGGCGCCGATCATGCTGGGAAACAAGCCGCAGTGGCCGGGGCTGCACCTCTTCTATCTGGTCAGCGACTACCTCGCGTCCGATCGCGAGATCAAGGGCATCGTGTTCGGCGACCGTTCGGTGCAGTGGACTTCCCCCGGGTTCGTCGCCAGCGCCCGCAAAGTCGCGCAATGGAACGCCAAGGGATACATCGCGGCCGGAGCCAACAGCATGTCGCCCGCGGACGCCCTCGCAAAATTCACCCGCGGCACCGGCGTGTTCCTGCCGGCCGGCTCCTGGAACACCGCGGAGCTCGCGGCCGCCATGGGCGACAACGTCGCGTTCTTTCTGACGCCGCCGCTGCGCCAGGGCGACCTGAATCGCGCGACGGGCAGCATCGGCTATGGCTGGCACATCACGGCAGCGAGTCGCCAGACGGATCTCGCCGCCGAGTTCATCGACTTCATGACGCAGGAAGCGTTTGCAATCGAGCTGACAGCGGGCGGCGACATTTCACCGATAGAGCTCGGCGAGCGCGCACCGCCGATGTCCTCGCGACTGGCCGGTGAAATCTTCGCGGCCTGGCGCAGCCTGCTCGCGAACGAAACGCTGCTGCCGTATCTCGATTTCTCGACGCCGAACGCCGGCGAAGTCCTGTACCCGACGATGCAGTCGATCATCGCGGGACACGTGCCGGCCGAGCAAGGACTCGGGCTCATCGAGCAATCGCGCCAGGAATTCCTGGACTCGCTGTGATGAGCGCGCGAGGCCGCACAGCATTGCCGTATCTCTACCTGCTGCCCGCGTTCCTGTTCTTCGTGCCTTTCGTGCTCGTGCCGTTCGCTCACACGGTGGGTTTGTCCTTCTATCACTGGGACGGACTCACGAGCGCTGCGTTCGCCGGCTTCGACAACTATCGCGAAGTGTTCGGCAGTGCGCTGGCGCGGTCGGCCTTCGGCCACGCGCTCGTTCTCATCTTCTTCTTCGGCGTGCTGCCGGTCTTGCTGGCCCTGCCGCTGGCCGTGAGCAGCGCCCGCGCGAGCGTGCCGGGCGGCAACGCGCTGCGAACGTTGATCTTCCTGCCGCAAGCGATACCGGTGGTCGTAATTGGCGTGAGCTGGGGCTGGATCCTCGCTCTGGACGGGCCGCTCAACGGTGGATTGCGCGCGATGGGTCTCGAATGGGCTGCCGTCGACTGGCTCGGCAACTTCAGTTGGGCGCTGCCCAGCCTCGGCATCGTCGGCACGTGGACGCTGATCGGCTTGTGCGTCACTCTGTTTTTCGCAGGCCTGCAGCAGATTCCGCCGTCGCTCTACGATGCAGCGGCAGTCGACGGAGCCGGACGTTGGCGGGAGTTCATTGCGGTCACCGTGCCGGGCCTCAAGGGACCTATCACTGTCGCGCTGAGCGTCACCGTCATCGCCGCGCTGCGTACATTCGATCTCGTGTTCGTGACGACGCGCGGCGGACCGGGCACGCAGACCGTCGTGCCCGGCCTATTGATCTACCGGCGCGCTTTCGAAGACGGCCGGCTGGGCTCGGCCGCGGCGATTGCCGTGATCCTGAGCATCGTCGTGTTCGCGGTGACCTTCCTCATCAACCGGATTTCCGAGCGGAACGCGCCGTGACTGCGCCACGCACAACGGGAATCGGCAGCACCGCGATCCTGGCGGCGTTCGCCGCGATCACCGTGTTGCCGATCCTCGGAGTCGTGCTTCTCAGCCTGCAGCCGGAGCAGGCACAGCTGTCCGGATTCGAGCTGCCGGATCGCCTGTACTTCGACAACTACGCGCGCGCCTTCGAGGTCGCGCACTTCGCGAGCTACCTGCAATCGAGCCTGATCGTCAGCGTCGCGGTGGTGGTGGGCACCGTCATCGTCTCCACTTTGAGCGGCTACGCCTTCGGCACCATGCGCTTTGCCGGCGAGAAGGTTCTTTTCTACCTGCTGCTGGCCGGCCTCGTCGTGCCGTTCGAGGCGGTCATCGTGCCGCTGTACGTCGAGCTCCGCGCCGGCGGTCTCACGAACTCCTACGCATCCGTGATCCTGCCGCTGATCGCCATCAATTCCTCGTTCGGCACGTTCTGGATGCGCGCGTATTTTCGGCAGGTGCCGCGCCAGTTGCTCGAAGCGGCGGCGCTGGATGGCGCGGGATCGCTGCGCGTTCTCTGGAAGGTGCTGCTGCCGGGCGCGCGACCGGCGTTGCTGACGCTGGTGGTGCTCGTCTTCATGTGGTCGTGGAACGAATTTCTGCTGCCGCTCGTCATGCTGTCGCGCGAGGATCTGCGCACTGCGCCGCTCGGCCTCGCATTCTTCGCCGGCCGCTATACGACAGATCGCGTCGGCATGGCCGCGGCAGCAGTGATGGTCGCACTGCCGGTGGTGGTGCTGTTCGTAGCGACGCATCGGCGCTTCGTGCACGGCATGTGGATGGGAGCTTTGAAGTCATGACGCGCTTGACGGACGCGCAGGTGGCAGCGTTCCGGCGCGACGGGTTCGTGCGCGTCGACGCACTCACCGACGCTGCTGAGATCGAGCACCTGCTCGGCCTCTACGATGAAATGTTTCAGCGCGACGCCGGCTTCGCTGCCGGCGACCGCATCGAACTGAACGCAGATGTGGCTCGTGCGCCGCTGCCGCAGATCGTCAATCCCGAGCGGTATGCGCCACGACTGCTGCAAGGACAGGCGTATCGCAATGCCCGGGAGATCGCGCAGCAGTTGCTCGGCCCCGACTGCGTGCCGACCGGCAATCACGCGATCCTGAAGCCGGCGCGAATCGGCGCCGCGACTCCCTGGCACCAGGACGAAGCGTACTGGGATCCGCGCTACGCGCACCGCGCGGTCAGCATCTGGCTCGCGCTGCAACCTGCCACGCTCGACAACGGCTGCATGAGATTCATCCCGGGAAGTCATCGCGGACCCGTATTGCCGCACGAGCTGCTGTCGGCCGATTCGCATGGACTGCGCTTGAGCGGCACGCTGCCCGGCGCTCCGCAAATCAGTTGCGAGCTGCCGGCGGCGGCCGCGACCGTGCACGATGGACGCACGCTGCACAGCGCCGGACCCAATTCATCCGGCCAGCCGCGCCGCGCACTCGTGTTCGGATTCGGCCTCGCGCCGGTGCTGCTCGACACGCCCCATCGCTATTCCTGGCAACGACCGGAATGGTTCCATCAGGGAGCCTGACACATGCTGCGACTCGGAGTACTCGGACTCGGTAGCGTTTTCGTGGGGCCGTACCGCCAGCTGATCCGTCAGCTCGAGCAGAACGGCAAGGCACGCCTGACCGCTGCATTCGACGTCGACCGCGACAAGACCGCGGCGGTCGCAGCCATGCATCCATCGATTGCAACACCCGACAGCGCGATAGCGCTCATCGCGCATCCCGATGTCGATGCCGTTCTCGTTCTCACCAGCATGAACGAGCACGCCGAGCTGGCGCGCACCGCGCTCGAGGCGGGCAAGCATGTGCTGGTCGAGAAGCCGATGGCGACGAGCATCACCGCTGCGCAGGAACTGCTGCACGTGAGCAAGAACGCGAGGGGCCTGCTGGTCTGCGCGCCGCACATCGTGCTGTCGCCAACCTACCGGGCGATGCATGCCGAAGTCCATGCGGGAAAAATCGGCAAGGTCGTGCTGGCTCGAGCGCGCTATGGATGGGCCGGCCCGTGGTGGGGGCAGTGGTATTACCGGCCGGGCGGCGGTGCGTTGTTCGATCTCGGCATCTACAACCTGATGAGTCTCTGCGGCTTCATGGGACCGGTGCGGCGCGTGTGCGCGATGGTCGGGACTGCGATCCCGCGACGCATGGCCGAAGGCGTCGAGATCGCCGTTCAGTCGGACGACAACGCGCAGGTGCTGCTCGATTTCGGCGACAGCCGCTTCGCCTGCATCACCACCGGCTTCACGATGCAGAAATATCGCAGTCCGGCGATCGAGCTCTACGGCACCGACGGTGTCCTGCAACTGCTCGGCGACGATTGGGCCCCGCAGGGCTTCGAGCGCTGGACCCGCGAGCGCGAGGTGTGGGAGATCAACGAGGAGAGCGATCCTCTGTGGCCGTGGACCTTCGGCTTGCAGCACCTCGTCGAGTGCGTCGCCGCCGGCACGCGGCCCGTCACCCAGCCCGAGCATGCATTGCACGGCCTGGAAGTCATGCTGGCCGCGCAAACCTCGGCGCGAGAAGGGCGCTACGTTTCGATCGAAAGCGGATTTCCGCCGCTCGACTATCGCCGGATGCCCGCAGGCGGTGCGGACAGTCACCGGCGCAAGCACGATCCGAGAACCGCCTAGGAATCGCGTACGCCGATGGCATCGATCTGCGTCGAAAACGCCGGCCGCACATTTCCAGACGGTACTCGTGCCCTGGACGGCGTGAATCTCGCCGTCGCCGATGGTGAGTTTCTGGTGCTCGTAGGGCCTTCCGGTTGTGGCAAGTCGACGCTGCTGCGCGCCGTGGCGGGCCTGGAGCATCTCGACAGTGGTCGTGTGCTCATCGGCGACGCCGACGTCAGCAGCAAGCCCGCAGGCGAGCGCGATATTGCAATGGTGTTTCAGAATTACGCGCTGTATCCGCAGATGACGGTGCGCGACAACCTCGAATTCGGCCTCAAGTCACGCCGCATGAGCGAGCGCGAGCGGCATGAGCGCGTCGCCGATGTCGCCGGCTTGCTTGGCCTCGGCGCACTGTTGTCGCGACGACCCGCGGAATTGTCGGGCGGTCAGCTGCAGCGCGTCGCGATGGGCCGCGCCATCGCGCGACGGCCGCAGGCCTTCCTGATGGACGAGCCGCTCTCCAACCTGGACGCGCAATTGCGCACGTCCATGCGCGCGGAATTGTCCCGGATGCGCCAGCGGCTCGCGGTGACGACGCTCTACGTCACGCACGATCAGATCGAAGCCATGACGCTGGGCGAGCGCGTGGCCGTGATGCGCGAAGGCACGATCCAGCAATGCGACACTCCGCGCCGGCTGTTCGATCGGCCGCGCAACACGTTCGTGGCGACCTTCATGGGTTCGCCGCCGATGAACCTGCTCGAGGCCACCGTCACCGCCGCCGGAATACGCGTCGGCCGCTACGAGCTCCCGCTCGCAGCCGGCGGCAGGCCGAACACGAGCTCACCGACGGTGCTCGCCGGGCTGCGACCGGGCGATGTGGCACTCGATCGCAGCGCACCGGTTCATTGGCCGCGAATCGAGGTTGTGCCGCACGCAGTGGAAGAGTATGGACACGAGCGGATCGTGCGCTTTCGCGCCGATGCTCCTACCGACGGCGCTGCGGAGGTGGAAGTGAGTGCGCTGTTGGGCGGCCGGGATGTCGTCGCAATCGGCGAGCGTCTGCGCCTCGCCGTCGACACCGCGCATCTGCATTTCTTCGATCCGGAAAGCGGCAATGCGCTTGCCTGAATTCAACAGAGGTCCCGCAATGATCCGAAGACTGTGTGCCACAGCCACGTTCTCCATCCTGCTGATCGGTCACGCCCTGCACGCGCAACCCAGCGAGCCGACTTCGGCGATCGCTGCCGGCACCGGCATCTACGACCCGAGTCTCGACGCTCGCGTGGAAGCGCTGCTGGGCCAGATGACGCTCGAGGAGAAGGTCGGCCAGCTGGCGCAGTTCTCGGCGGGTCAACCGACGGGCCCCGGCACCGGCCGCACGGACTACGAGGACATGATCGCCAAGGGGCAGATCGGCGCGCTGTTCAATCTCTCGACCTCCAAGAAGATCAATCGGTACCAGCGCATAGCCGTCAACAAATCGCGCCTGAAGATTCCGATCGTCTTCGGACTGGATGTCATTCACGGCTTCCGCACGATCTTTCCGGTGCCGCTGGCGCTGGCATCGACCTGGGATCCGTCGCTGGTGGAGCAAGCGGCCAGGGTGGCGGCGCGCGAATCCTCGGCGGCCGGAGTTCGCTGGACGTTTTCGCCGATGGTCGACATTGCCCGCGACGCTCGCTGGGGCCGCATGACGGAAGGCGCCGGCGAAGATCCTTTTCTGGGCTCGCAGATGGCAGCCGCTTACGTTCGCGGCTATCAAGGAACGCGCCTCGACGCGCCGGACAGCATCGCCGCGTGCGCCAAGCACTTCGTCGGGTATGGAGCCGCCGAGGCCGGTCGCGACTACAACACCACTGAAATCTCCGAGCACACGCTGCGGCAGATCTATCTGCCGCCGTTCCGCGCGGCCGTGGATGCCGGCGCGGGCACCATCATGAGCGCCTTCAACTCGCTCAACGGCGTGCCGGCCTCGGCCAATCCGTTCACGCTGCGCCAGATCCTGCGCGAGGAATGGAAGTTTCGCGGCGTCGTCGACAGCGACTGGGAATCGCTGCGCGAGCTGATTCAGCACGGCATCGCCAACGATCGCGCCACGGCGGCGCGCAAGGGTTTTCTGGCGGGCGTCGACATGGACATGGCCAGCAGCGTCTATCACGATCACCTCGTGCAGCTGGTGCGCTCCGGCCAGGTTCCGCAAGCGCGCATCGACGAGTCGGTGCGCAACGTCCTGCGCTTGAAGTTCGCACTCGGCCTTTTCGAGCGCCCCTATGCGGACGAAGCGCGTGAGGCCGAAGCAATGTTGCGGCCGGAAAGCGTCGCGCTGGCACAGAACGCGGCCGAGCGCTCCTTCGTGTTGCTGAAGAATTCGTCCGGGCCGGACCATGCGCCCTTGCTGCCGCTCTCGAACCGCGCACAGCGCATCGCGCTGATCGGGCCGCTTGCCGACGATCTGCCGAGCGCGCTGGGACCGTGGGCCGGGCTGGGGCGCGACGAGGATGTAATGTCCTTCCACGCTGCCCTCGCTAAACGTGTCGGGGAGGGGAACCTGGTTCAGCTGAAGGGCGTCGGCGTCACGGGCGGATCCGACAAGGACCTGGCCGCTGCCGTAGCTGCTGCAAAGACAGCGGACGTCGTCATCCTGACGCTGGGAGAGAGCGGCGGAGAGATGACGGGTGAAGCCACGTCGCGTGCCTTCCTCGGCTTGCCCGGGCGCCAGCAGGAGCTGCTGGAAAGAGTAGTCGCCACCGGCAAGCCGGTCGTGCTCGTTCTTTTCAGCGGACGTCCGCTGACGCTGCCTTGGACGTTCGAGCACGTTCCCGCTGTGCTCGCGGCGTGGCTGCCCGGCATTCAGGCGGGCCCCGCGCTCGTGCGCACGCTCTATGGCGAATCCAATCCCACCGGCAAGCTGGTCGTGAGCTGGCCGCGCAGCGTCGGGCAGGAACCGCTGTACTACAACGCGCTCAATACCGGACGGCCCGCCAACAAGAAGGATCTGACGAATCCGCCGGGCGACGACGACGACACTTACGTTTCGCGCTACATCGACGAGCGCAACGATCCGCAATTCCCCTTTGGCTACGGCCTGTCCTATACGACTTTCCGCTACGGCTCGACCGCAGTCAGCGGCAGTCAGCTCAAAGCCTCCGAGCTCACGACAGGTCTGCACGACGGTGCGCAGCGGGCCGACGGCGTGTTGACGGCTACCGCCGAGGTGACCAACACCGGCTCACGGGCTGGCGAAGAAATCGTGCAGCTCTACGTCCGGCTCATCGGCACGAGTCTCGCGCAGCCGGTTCGTGCGCTGAAGGGGTTTCAGCGCGTCGCGCTCGCGCCCGGCGAGACGAAAAAGGTAACCTTTGCGCTGCAGCCCGAAGCTTTCGCGCTTTGGAACGATCGCAATGAGTGGGTCGTCGAGCCGGCGAAGGCGGCTGTGTGGATCAGTCCCGACTCCGCGCGCGGCTCGCCCGCCACGCTGCAGATTCAACCGTAGCCAGAAAAAAATGGAGCCCTCCATGTCCAGATTTGCGCAGCTGCTCTTGCTTGCACTCGCCAGCTTGTCCGGCGCTTCGGTCGCAGCGGCGGGCCAGACACAGAACGTGTTTTTGGTGATCGCCGACGGCGTGCGCTGGCAGGAAGTGTTCACGGGCGCCGATCCGACGCTGCTCACCGACGCCGGCGGCAACTGGACCGGGACCGAAGAGCTCAAGCACAAGTACTGGAACGACGACCCGGCCGTGCGACGCAAGCTCCTGTTCCCGTTTCTGTGGGGCACCGTCGCCAAGGAGGGGCAGCTGTTCGGCAACCAGAAGGCCGGTAGCGTCGCGCAGGTCACGAACCCGATGTGGTTCTCCTATCCGGGCTACAACGAGATGTCGACCGGAGTCGCCGATCCGCGCATCGATTCCAACGAATACGGCCCGAATCCGAACGTCACGGTGTTCGAGTGGCTCAACCAGCGACCGGGATTCGCCGGCAAGGTCGGGATCTTCGGCACCTGGGCGACGTTCGCCGACATCTTCAACGGCAAGCGCAGCCACCTGCCGATCCGCGCCGGCGCTACGCTCGTCGATGCGAGCGACAAGAGCCCGCAGGGTCAGCTGCTGAGTGAGCTCTATCGCACGACGACCAGGCTCGAGGGCACCGATCCGCTCGACTCATTCGTGCACGTGGCGCTGCGCGAACACCTGCGCACTCACACGCCGCGCGTTTTGTTCATCGGCTATGGCGATACGGACAACTGGCAGCATCTGGGACGTTACGACAACCTGCTCGAAACCGCGCACTCTTTCGACGGGTTCATGGCCGATCTCTGGCGGCAGATCCAGTCGAGCGAGCACTACAAGGATCGGA
This sequence comes from Steroidobacteraceae bacterium, assembly GCA_036555785.1. Taxonomy (GTDB): domain Bacteria; phylum Pseudomonadota; class Gammaproteobacteria; order Steroidobacterales; family Steroidobacteraceae; genus Steroidobacter. Next base: position 58,338 of record DATBKP010000164.1, on the reverse strand, counting down.
CCACGCTGATCATCTCGACCGATCACGGGCGCGGCAGCGGACCGGTGCAATGGAAAGACCACGGCACCGATCAGAAGGGCTCGAACAACATCTGGATCGCCATGATCGGACCGGACACGGCGCCGCTCGGCGAGCGTCGCAACGTGCCCGCGGTGACTCAAGCGCAAATCGCCGCCACCGTGGCGGAGCTCGTCGGCGAGGACTTCCGCGCCCTCAACAAGCGCGCGGCGCCGTCGCTGCTCGAGGCGACGCGCAAACAATAGGTGCCGGGAGAAAAAAACGGGGGAAACTCAGCAGTGCAGCATATTGCTGCGGTGCTGAGTTTCACCTGCTTTTCTCTCCCGGCACCGTTAGCAGGAGCTTCCTGAACTCGTCGTACGCCGGCTTCTTGCCGAAGGCGCCTTCGGGGCCGTAGGTCAGGCCCCAGCCGTCGTCCTTGCCGGCGAGCGCCGGATGGTGCTCGTCGTTGAGCTCGTAGTTGAAAATCACTGCTACGGCCGGATCGGCGCCAAGAATGCCGCGGCTCCGATCGTAGTGGCTGCGGACGTACGCTCGCTGTGCTTGCTCGCCGCCCTCCTGGTCTGCTGTGGTCCACCCGGTCTCGGTGATCCACAGCGGCTTGCGGCCGGCCACGACTCGTTTCACCTCCGCGAGCTGCAGGCTGCGATGGAAGACGTAGTAGTGCACGGAAACGCCGTCGACGAACTCCAGCAAGCCCATGTCGACGAGCGCTTTCAGATAGGCGACGCCTTCTGCATTGGCTCCAATTGCGGGACCCACCACAACCGCGTGCTTGTTCGCGGCCCTGATGATCGCGTGCGCCTCGCGCAGCATGTTCATGTAGGTCGCAGCGGGAATCGGACCACCCCACCAGGTCATCTCCGGCTCATTGCCGATTTCCCAGGCGGGCACGGCGGGCGTCGCCGCCACCTGTTTCTTGACGTAGGCCTGCCACCCCGACGTGTCTTTGGAATACCAGGGCAGGAGCGCCAGCACCTCGATTCCTTTGCGCTGCATGTCGGCGGCGAAGCGAGCATCCTTCGCCGGATTCTGATAATCGCCGCGGATCCAGAATTTCCCTGCGGACCGCAGATCATCCAGCACGGCCGCCGCCGCCGGTGTGTACTCGTCGCCGAAGGCGCCGTGGTGAAAACAAACGCCGAACTCCGTAGGCCGGCGCTCGGCTGCTGTCGCCGGCAACAGGAAGCACAGCGCGACGAGGCAGACGGCGCAGAGCCGACCTGGCAGAGGAGAAATCATGCTGCAGCTCCGGATGATCCGCGAGAAACCTGCGCCGCGCGCTCGCAGCGGTGTGCGAGTCGTCGCCGGGCGCCCATCCCGGCGGCATCACCACGTACGCGAGCCGCGTACGCCAGTCGGGCGCGCGGCGCACATCGCGCGCCAGCAGCAACAGCTCGCCGAAGTAGAAATCGACGAAGCTGGTGACATCGACATCGCGCGTGATGCCGTACTCGATCTTCACTTCGTCACGCAGCGGCTGCAATGTGCCGAACATCCAATCCCAGAACGGCAGCAGCGAGCAGAAGTTGGTGTCCATGTACAGCGGATTGCGCGCGTGATGAACGCGATGATACGACGGCGTGATGAGAAGGAAGCGCGCCGGCCCGAAGCGTCCCGTGCGAAACGAGCGCTCGCCGGCGTGGATGAAAGTTCCCCAGGTGACCTCGAACGCCATGAGCACGACCAGCATGCCCGGCTCGACGCCGAGCACCATCAGCAGCGGAGCCTGCACCAGCGCCGAGTAATAGCCTTCCGCGAAGAAATGCACCCAGGCCACGGTCATGTTCAGGTTCTGCGGCGCATGGTGCGGAGAGTGCAGACACCACAGCACGCGAATCTTGTGCGCGCCGTAGTGCCAGATCCACATCGAGAGGTCCCACATCAGCAGGGCATAGAGCCAGCCGTACCAGTGGTAACCGACACGGAACAGTGCAAGCTGCTGGAAGTGCGGCACCAGCAGCCAGAACACATCGAGCACGATCAGCCGCGGCAGCAAGCCGAGCAGCACCCCGGTGAAAAAGGTGGGCTGATATTCGAGCGCCGTCGCCTTGAACAGCCGCGCAGCCATCCCCGGGCCGCGCTCCTTGCGGGCCTGCGTGATCAGGAATCGCAACAGCTCCCACAGCGTAAGCACCGTAATCAGCAACCCGACTATCGCGAGCACACTGTCGTGGTATTTCCCGTCCCTGAATGGCTTGAGCAGATCGGCGATGAAACCCTCGCCCGCAGCCGTCGCGCGCGCATAGTGCACGAAGCCGGCAGCAAGCCCCCAGGTGGTGTAGACGAACACGCCGGCGAACAGCAACGCTTCGATCTGCCGCCAGAGCGGCGGCGTGTTGCGCCATCGCGGAACATCACTCTGTTTCATTTGCTGCGCGTCAGCTTGACGAGCGCGCCGCCCGCTGCGGCGAGATGAACGCTGAGCTCGTCGGCAGGCGTCACTGCACGTGTCTCACGCTTGAAGCCGTGTTCCGCGCCAGGATCGTCGCGGTAGATCTCCGCCTGAAACGTGCCCGCCGGCAGGAATGAAAGTGGGACTCGCACCTCTCGTTCGTGACGATCGGTCATGGCTCCGATCCACCAGTCGTTACCACTGCGACGCGCGATGACGACCTCCTCGCCCACTCGGGCAGCCAGCGCCCGCGTGTCGTCCCAGGTGGCAGGTATCGCAGCCATGACGCGCGCCAGCGGATGCTGGCGATAAGCCGATGGATAGTCGGCCATCATCGGCAGATGATTCTGCAGCACCACGTACGAAGCCAACATGCGCGAGGGCGTCCCGATCACGACCGGCGCAGCCACTCTCGGCTTGAAACGCTCGAGTGGCACGCCGCGGAGCGTGCCCTGGTGATAGTCGAGCGGTCCCGCGAGCATCCGCGTGAGCGGCACGGTGACGTCGTGCTCCGGTGTCACGCCCTCCTCGTCCCACTTGTCGTACTCCAGATTTCGCACGGCCTCGCTGTTGAGCAGGTTCGGAAACGTCCGCTCCAGACCGGTCGGCGCCGCGACGCCGTGGAACGTCACGGTCAGATGATTGTCGGCAGCAAGCTGCAGCAGCTCGCGTTGGAAATCGACCATCTCCTGATCGTCGCGATCCATGAAGTCGATCATCACGCCTTCGATACCCCACGCGCGATACAGCGGAAAGGCCCGCGCCATGTGCGCCTTCGCGGCCTGCCAGTGCATCCACAGCCGCAGTCGCACTCCCTTCTGTCGCGCATAGTCGATGACATCCTTGAGATCGAGCCCGTCGATACCCTTGGTGATGTCGGTGCCCTCGTAGGGCGCAATGCGCCCGCCGTACCAGGCGGTGTCGTTGACGCCATCGAGCGTGTGATACGGGATGCCGTACTCCGCGCAGAAATCGATGTAGTAGCGGGCCGTCTGCGTATTGAGGCCCATCTTGAACGGCACGCCCACTTCGTAGAAGTCGTTCCACCACGGAAACGTCGTCTTGCCCGGCTTGATCCACGAAGTGTCCTTGATCGCGCTCGGTGCGTTGAGCTTGAGCACCGCGTCCGATTCGAGGAGTTGCCGCGCTTCGTTGCCGATCAGGATCAGCCGCCACGGCGACTCATGCGGCAATGACGCGCGAACGGCAATCTGCGGCTCGTCCTGGCGCGGCGCGAGCCGGCTGAGCAGATTGCCGCCCGTGCCGCGCGCAAGGTACATGCCGGCGTAGTCCGTCAGGTTTGCTTCGAGCACTGCAGCCCAACCGACGCGCGGCAGCTGCAGCAAGAGCGGCAACCCCATCAGCCGCTCGGCGGGAATTTCCTCGACACGCCGGCGTTCGTAACGGTTTTCGTGCGAAGTGGTGAAACCATCCAGCGGCAACAGCGTGGCGACTGCGCCTGCCGGGAATGCGAATTCCGTCAGCTCGCCAGCCAGCTCCAGGTTCGACCAACCGGGTTGCTTGGGAAAGCGATAGCGGAGTGCGACGCCGTCGTCATACGCACGCACCACCAGCTGCCATTCCAAGGGCTTCGGTCCGCGCTCGCGCAACGTGAGCGTCGTTTCGCTCGCGCGATCGATCACGTGTCGCCGCTTGCCGGGGTATTGCTCGAACGAGGAGTCGATCGCGATCGATCGGGAGCCGACGATTGCGCTGTTGCGGCCGAGCTCCGTACCGTCCTTCAGCCGCACTCCCAGGTTCGACGCGGCTACGACGGTTTGATCCGACGAGGAAACACGATACTGAATGTGGCCACCAGCGCGCGTAGACAGCTCGACGGCGAGGCGTCCGTCTGGAGATCGGACGACAACGGGATCGCTCGGGCCTGCCGCGGCGGCAGAAAGCAGCAGGCAAAGACAGACAAGGCGCGGGATGGTCATCGCGAGACCCCGATCATTCGCTGGCCGACACTGCATCCATACGATCCTGCAGCCGCTTGCGGAAGCGCCGGCTCAATCGCAATCGAACCTTCGACTTCAGCACGACCTCGTACTCGCCGCTGCTCTGCAGCTCCAGTCCATGGATCCGCTCGAGATTCACGATGATCGAGCGATGGATGCGGATGAAAGTTTCCTCGCCCAGCTCCCGCTCGAGCTCGGACAGCGTGCGGCGGATGATGTGCGTGGCATCGCCTACGTGCAGGCAGGCGTAATAACTCGCAGCTTCGATCCAATCGATGTCCGCGACGTTCAGGAACAGCAGCTGGCCCGGAGATCGGACGACGAGTCGCCTGGCCGGTCGCGACTGCTGCGGCACATAGTGAGCGAGCTTGTCCTTGGCGCGATTCAGCGCGCGGGCGAAACGCGCATCGTCGAACGGCTTCATCAGGTAGTCGAGCGCACCGGCCTCGAACGCGCGCAGCGCATACTCGTCGTAGGCGGTAACGAAAATCACCGCGTGCGGCAGGTCCGCGCCCAGCATCTCGAGCACATCGAAGCCGCCGCATTCCGGCATCTGCACGTCGAGGAACACCAGGTCGGGTTTCCAGCGCCGGATGGTTTCGATGGCCTCGGCTCCGCAGCTGCACTCCTCGATCGCAGCGATATCCGGATCGGCGCGCAGCAGGACCGTCACGTTGCGTCGAGCCAGCTCCTCGTCATCGACCACCAGCGCCCGTATCACTCAGCGCTCCTGCAGCGGCACGGTCACGACCACTTCCACTCCGTCCGCTCCGGCGCTGCGCATCTGCAATCCGGAAGCGGCGCCGTGCAGGATCTGCAGGCGCGTGCGCAGATTCGCGAGACCGACGCCGGCGCCGCTCGTCTCCCAGTCCTTCGGGAAGCCGGGGCCGTCGTTGTAGACACTGAGGCAGACGCTGCCATCCTTGCGCGCGCCCGTGACGCGCACGCTGCCTCCCACTACACGTTTGGCAACGCCGTGCTTGATTGCGTTCTCGACCAGAGGCTGCAGCAGCAAACTCGGCACCTGCGCATCCAGCAAGTCCGCCGGAATGTCCACGCTGACCCGCAGACGCTCGCCGAAGCGAACCTGCTGGATGTCGACGTAGCGCTGCAGATATTCGACTTCCTCGGCCAGGGTGACCTGCGAGCGATGCTGGTCCTGCGAGGCGCGCCGCAGAAATTCGCTGAGCCCGACGATCATGCTCACTGCCGCGTCGTTGCGGCGATCGCGCACCAGCCCGGCGATCGAGTTGAGCGCGTTGAACATGAAATGCGGCTCCATCTGCCGGCGCAGCGCGGCGAGCTGCGCCTTGGAAAGCTCTTCGCTGAGCCGTGCGGTCTCGGTCATCTGTCGCGCCACTTTCTCCCGCGAGTCCAGCAGGTACGTGATCGTCAGCACCAGCACGTAGGCAATCAGGAAGAGCAGCACCTGGTACAGCAGCGTGATGCTCCAGGTGTCCCAGAAGGTCGGCGGCTGGCGATTGCCCCATGGATTGAAGGCCACCTGGAGCATTGCAGACCACGCCTCGGCAGCCACGCTGATGACTGCGAACGTGGTGAGATGCACGGCGACCGTACGTATCGTCGTGCCGCGAATGATCGGATAGCGCCGCGCCAGGCTGACGATCAACGGCGTCGCCAGCGCCCACGGCAACCAGGTCGCCAGCTCAGTGCCGAACAGCGGCAGCCACGCGTGCTGCCTGCGTTCGGCGAAACGCAGGATGAGCACGGACTGACTGGCCTCGAATAGTCCGCCTGCAAGCCACAGTGTTGCGATCCAGCGCCAACGGTTCATGACGCAACTCTACGCCAACGCCGGCGGCGCCGGCCATCCGATGCAGTGAATCGCCGGCCGGCTGCAGCAAGCGGTCTGCGTCGCCGCGATCGTCGCTCCTAGACTGCGTCCTCGAAACTCAACGGAGGGACGTGAGATGAAGATCTGCGCTTTCGGTGTCACCCTGCTCCTCGCCGCCGCTGCCGCTTCGGCGCAGGACAGTGCGGTGAACTCCGCCGCCGATGCTTTCGGCGAGCGCGTGGGCACGGAGCAGTCGGGCCTCTACAGCGAAACGCAGGTGCGCGGTTTCGACCTCAACGACAGTGGCGCCTATCGGATCGATGATGCGTACTTCAGCCGTGCCGCGGCGCTGAACGATCCGGTGCTCGCCGGGGTCGGCGTGCGAGTCGGCGTCAATGCCGTGCGCCTCGCGTATCCCGCACCGTCCGGCGTCGTGAACTATCGCTTGCGCGCGGCCGGACCAGTGAACGAGCTGCGACTCGGTGCGGGCTTGCGTGACTTCGGCACGCAAGTGGTCCAGGGCGACGCCTCGTTGCGCGAAGGTGATTGCAGTTTCGCCGGCGGCTTCGTCTGGCGTCCGCTGTGGCGCCTGGCCCAGGGGAACGAGGGCCGTGGCCTCGACGTCGGCGGTGTCGGCACGTGGCAGATCGCACCCGATCAACGCCTGCGCGCCTTTGCAACGATGTATAGCCGCGGATACGACGGCGACTACGCGGTTCTCCCCAGCGAGGCGGCGGTGCCGCCGAGCCTGAGGCGACTCCATCAGTACTCACCGTCGTGGGCGTGGACGGAGGCCGTGAGCTCGAACTTCGGTGTTCTCTACGACGGACGGTTCGGCGGATACACGGTCGACGTCGCGGCGTTCCATTCGATTTTCGATATCGACACGACGGACTTCACGCTGATCTCTGCCGACGCCGACGGGCACGCTTCGGCCATCACCTTCCGCAATCCGGCCCGGGCCCTGCGCGCGGACTCCACCGAAGCACGCGTCAGCCGGGAGTTCGAAGCGGACGGCCTGAGCCACCTCGCCACTGCGTCGCTGCGTGGCAGCCGATCCGTCGTGGATCTCACATCCACCCTCGCCATTCCCCTCAGTGACTTCGACTTGCAGGACGATGCTGCGCCGATCGGAACGCAGCTCGACTGGTCAGGCACGCGAGGCACCGACACGGTCGAGCAACTCACGGCTTCTGCCGGATATGCGCTCGCGTGGCGCGACCGTGTCCAGCTGCGCTCCGCCATTCATCGCACGCGCTATGAGAAGGATGTGCTGTCGATTGCGGGTGTGCGGACCGAAGGCGTCACCGAGACTACGCTCTACAACGCCTCGCTCGTCTTCAATCTCACGGACCGCACGGCCGTGTTCGGCAGCTGGGTGACGGGTCTCGAGGAGTCTGGGATCGCGCCGACGTCGGCAATCAACCGCGACGAGGTGCTGCCGCCGGTCGAGGCCGAGCAGTTCGAATTGGGCGTGCGCCACGCCATCACGCCGGAGTTGACCTTCATCGGCGCGCTGTTCGACGTGTCGAAACCGACCACCGGCATGCGCGCCGACCGGTCGTTCGGACTCGTGGGAGAAGTGCGCCACCGCGGCGTCGAGGCCTCGATCGCCGGCAAGCTCGGCGAGAAAACCCGCCTGGTCTTGGGCGCCGTGGCCTTCCAACCCGAAGTGACCGGACCGCTGGTGGACGCGGGCGTCGTCGGCTCGCGCGCGGCTGGGATCTCGCACGTGATCGTCAACGCGAATGTCGAGCGACAACTCTGGAACGGCTGGTCGATCGACGCCAGCGTCAACTACGCGGGCGAACGCTGGGCCGACACCGCCAACACTTTCAAGACGCCGGCGGTGACGACAATCAATCTCGGGGCGCGCAGTCGCTTCGCATGGGCGGGACGCCACGCCGAGTTTCGCGTGCTCGCGTCGAACATCACCGGCGTCGACGGATATTGGGCGGCGCCGAGCGGACTGTTGTCGCCGATTGCGCCGCGGACGGTGCGGGCGATGTTGAGCGTGGCGTTCGGGGGCGCTTAGTAAGCGCGCACTGCTACCCACTCATAACCCGCGTGATGCGCGTCCGCCTTGAGCGAATTGATCGAGGAGGCGATCGAGCCGGAATCGGCGCCCTGCTCTGCCACGCGGAGAGCCGCCAAGCGCGCTTCCAGCGCCAGGCCGGGCCAATGCCGTTGCTCGGCGTCGCGCGCCAGCGCGCGTAGCGCCTCTTGTGCTTGCTCGGGCGGCCCGGAAACGCCCTGTAATTCGGCCAGCGCGACGTCCAGTTCGAACACTTCGGCACGTTGTGTGACGGCACTGCGCAACTCGCGAGCGCGCGCAGCTTCCTGATCACGAGCCTTCGTGTCCGACAGCCCCTGCGCACACAAAGCGAGGAATGCCGATGCGGTCGCTTCTCCTGCCAGCTCCTTCGCCGCGGTCCAGCCAGCGAGCGACTTTTGCAGAGCGTCGCGTCCCGCCGACCACTGTCTGCGCCCCATCGCGATCTGCCCCAACAGCAGCTCGGCATTCGCCTCGAAGAAGGTGTCGGCGACGGCACTCGATTTCGCTTCGATGCTCTGCAACACCCTGGCAGCCGCGTCGACCTCACCGCGATCCAGCGCTATTTGCGCACACTCGAAATCGGCCGCGAGATTGCGCGCTGAGGCATCCAGCGCCTGTTCCGCGGCTTGCGCCTGCGCGCACACGTCATGCGCCTCGCCCAACCGGCCACTCATGCGCAGCAGGTCCGCATAGGTAGACAGCGCGAAAGCGAGGTGCGCTCGCGCACCGCTCTTCCGATCGAGCGCAATCGCCTCGCGATACAGTGTCGCCGCCTCGTCGCCGGCCGAATCGTCGGACATGACAGTGGCAAGTCCTGTCAGCGTCCATGCCTGTCGCGTCTCGTCGTTGGTCTCGCGCGCGATCGCGAGTGCCCGGCGCAGTGCGGTTTCGGTGCCGTCGCGGTCACCGGCGTTCCACAGCAGGTCGGACAGGTTCTGATAGATCGCTGCTTCGCCGCCTAGATCGCCGATGCCTTGATAGATCGTCATCGCACGTTGATAGCTCTCGCGCGCTGCACTCACCTGGTTGCGAGTGCTCTGCAAGTTACCCAGGTTCTGCCACGCCCTGGCTTCGCCGTGCGGGTTGCCGAGACGGCGAAAATCCGCAGCGGCCTGCCGCAGTGTGGGCTCGGCATCGCGGTTCTGGTCGAGCGCAACCCCCAGCCGCAACTCCGCTTCCGCGACCAGCCCGCTCGCACCGCGGCCACTCGCCTGCTGTAGCGCCAATCGCGCATGTGGCAGGGCGGCGGCATGACTATCGCGCGCGAACTCGACGTCGGCGGCAGTGAGCTCGACACGCGGATCGCCCTGCAGCTCCGGCAACGTACGCGCTTCTCGTAACGCCGTTTGTGCCTGCTCGTACCTGGCAGCCGCGGTCAGTGCAGCAATCCACTGCAACCGATAGTCTGGATTGTGCCGGCGCAGCCCGATGAGCTCGCTGCGTAACGCGACCGCCTGCTCGACGTCGCGCGACAGCGATGCCTGTTGTGCGCGGATCTGCAATTGCTCTTCGCGTGGCAAGTCGTCCGCGTATTGCGCAGCCTGGCTGGCCGCGGCCACTGCCTTGCCCATGAATCCGAGCATCGACCACGCGCGGGCGAGATACAGGTATGCGGGCGCGTAGCCGGGCGACTGCGCGACCGCCTGCAGCAATTCATCCCTGGCACGCGACGCGTCGTACTCATCCAGCGCTTGCAGCGCGAAGCCCAGGTGGCGCGCGACTTCCGCGCTGGCAGGTTGTGCGCTCGCGATCTGCTCGAGCGTTGCCGGATCGGAACGTTCGCCGAAGCGCTCGCGCAGCTGATCGCCGAGCTGCCCCACCAGATTCGCGAGCTCGTCGACCGAAGCCTGCCGTGACAGCGAAGCGAGTGCGGCGCCCGTTTGCGTGTCCTGTGCCGTTACATCGACACGGAGCTGCGGCGCATCGACGCGGCCGGAGACCAGATACGAGCCGCTCACTACGTAGTGCGCGCCGACCCGCCGTCGCAACTCCGCCAGGCTCGCGGGTGCGTAACCGCCGGCGCCAGGCGCAGGCAAAGCGGCGCGCGCGGGCCGTGTCAGTTCTTCCGAGACCGCATGGAGTCTGCCGTTCGCCGCCACTTCGGTGGCCAGCATCTGCTCCAGCGCCGGACCGAGCCAGGCGTCCTTGGCGTTGCCGGAAAGGTTGTGAAAATCCACGATCGCCACTGCGCCGGAATCCAGCGCCGCGACTGCAGGTTTGTTCTGATGAGCCTCGCGCCACAGCTGCCATGCAGCGAGCGTGACGACCACAGCCAGAGTGCCCGCAATCGCAATCGGCCAGGGCGAGCGCTGCGACCTGCCAGGGCTGGCGTCTGCCGCGGCTGCCGCGACATCGACGTGCGCCGCAGGACTTGCCTCACTCTGCCGCTCCACCGGCGCGACAAAGCGGTATCCGAGCTTCGGCACGGTTTCGATGTATCGGCTCTCGCCTTCATCGTCGGCGAGCGCGCGGCGGATGAGCCAGATGTGCTTGGTGAGGTTGGATTCCTGTACGAATCCACGCGGCCACAGCGCTTTCATCAACTCGTCTTTGCTGACGACGTGCCCGGCGCGCTCGACCAGCAACACCAGGGTGTCGAAGACCTTGGGGCTGAGCGTGACTGTCTGACCGCGCACGCGCAGGCGCCGTTCGCGAGGGTCGAGCTCACAGTTGGCGAAGCGGTACATCGTATGTGCCCGCGCACACGGCATTTTTGCTCGCGACAGGACCGGAGCAGGAATTTTGCCAGAAAACTGCCAGAGAAAAGGCAGCGACCGCCGGCGCGCTGCCGATTAAGAAAGCGCAATCCACCCACCAGGAGCACTCGCCATGAAACGCACCATGACATTCGCAGCTTCTCTGCTTGCCGCAACAGTCGCGACGACTACCGCAACACCCGCACTGGCCGCGGATCTGGCGGCGGGGACCTACGCGGCATCCGGGATCGATCTCACTTTCGACGGCAACGGGCATTTCCGCGGCAGCCAGAAGGACGCCGTTGTCGTCGAGGGCGAGTACAAAGCCACCGGCGACCAGCTCGAGTTTGCCGACAAGAGCGGCCCCTGGGCGTGCCCGGCCGCCCAAACCGGCACGTATCGCTGGAAGTCGACGGGCGACACGCTGACCTTCAGCAAGGTGAGCGATGCCTGCAGCGAACGCGTGCAGAGCCTGACGGCGCGAGCGTGGAAAAAGCAGAGCTGATCCGCGAGCTCGATAGCAAAGCCTCGGCCATGCGCGGCGTTCTGAGCATTGCGCTGATCGCCGCGCTCGGCTGCCTTTCGATCGCCTGCGACCGGCGGCCGGGCGCAGCTGCGGCACCCGTGCTCGACTGGCGCACGAGTGCGCTGGATCTCAACCTGCGCGGCATGAACGGGCAGAGCTATCGGTTCCGTTGTCCGGCCGGGAAACCGGTCGCGAGATCGGTCACCGGCAGCGGCGTCTACACCGACGCCTCGTCGATCTGCGCCGCCGCAGCGCACGCCGGCGCAATCGACTCGCAACGCGGTGGTGTCGTGACGATCCAGATCCTGCCCGGCCAGCGCGACTACCGGGGCAGCACACAGAACTTCATTCGCAGCGACGACTACGCGCACGAGTGGGGCGGCAGCTTCGCCGTCTTGTCCGCGACCGACTTTGCCACGGCCGGAAAACCGTGAGCAGAACCAACGCCAGCAGCGATGAGGCGCTACGGATTGAGTCTGGCCACCGCGAAGTCGTCGCCCGTCGCTGTCGCGGCCCATCCCGCGACGAGGATCTTGCCATCGGCCTGCGGCGTCATGGACTCCGCGAAGTCGTCGCCGCCGCTGAAGTCGATGGCCACCTTGCCGTCGACACCGAACGTGGTGTCCACCGCACCGTTGGCGTTGAGCCGCAGCACCGCAAAATCCTCGGAGGCGGACTGCGTGTAGCCTGCCAGCAGGATCTTGCCGTCGGACTGAGGGGTGACCGCATACGCATAGTCGTTGCTGCCGCCGAAGTCCTCGATGAGCGTGCCGCCGTTCGCAAAGTCAGCGTCGAGTGTGCCGTCCTTGCTATAGCGCGCGACCACGAAATTCGCATCGGCATCCTTCGACGTGTGCCCGGCCACGATCAACTTGCCATCGCCAGACTGCACAGCGAGGGCTTCGACGAAGTCCGTGCTGCCGCCGAGATCAGTGGTGGCTTGACCTGCGGCGCCAAAGGAGCCGTCGATCGTGCCGTCGCTGTTGTAGCGGGCGAGCGCGAAGTCGGTTTTCGTCGCGGCGTCGCCCAGATTGGCCGTGCCCGCGAGCACGATCTTGCCGTCGCTCTGCAGCGTCAGCGCTGTGACGTAGTCCGCGCCGCCCGCGAAGTCGAGCCTCGCAAAGCCCTGTGTACCGAATGCATCGTCGTCGATGCTGCCATCGCCGTTGAGCCGCACCACCAGAAAATCACGCCCTGTGTCGTTGCCGATGTAGCCGGCGACGACGATCTTGCCGTCGGCCTGCACGGCGATGGACTGCGCCACCTCGTCGGCGCCCGTCAGGTCCAGTCGCACCTTGCCTGCCGAGCCGAAACTCGCATCGAGGCTGCCGTCGCTGTTGTAGCGAGCCACCGCGATGTCACTGTCGTTGCCGTTGCCGGCTTCGCCTGCGACCAGTAGCTTGCCGTCCGCCTGCAACGCCGCCGCCAGTGCCACGTCCGACCCGCCGGCGAAGTCCGTGGTGAGCTTGCCGTCGCCATCGAACGTCGTGTCGAGTGAGCCGTCGGCGTTGTATCGGGCCACGGCGAAGTCGTCGTTGTTCGTGGCATCGAATGCGCTGCCGGCACTCACCATCTTGCCGTCGCCCTGCGTGACGATGGCGTGCGATTGATCGCGCGGCACCGGCGCAGCACTGATGTTGAGCGGCGTGAGTCCTTCGGTCTCGATCGTAATGCCGCCATCGAAGCTGAGGGGGTCGCGATAGCTCGCGATGGCCTCGCCCGGAAATTCCGGCGAATTGCCGGTGCCGGCGATGGCGATCGCACCGAGGAACAACGCGAAGGGCTGCCCGACGTCGATCGAGGACAGATCGAGCGTGCCGTTGAACCTGTCGAACGTGATGGTGCCGACGCCGTCAGGGTCTTCGACCTTGCTGAAGGTCATGGGCCCGACCGGTTTGAAGGGGAAGAAGTTATTCTCGCCTGCGCGGTAGACTGCTTCCTCGAAAAAGTTGCCGTGGTGCGCGTGGCCCTCTCCAGACACCGCAATAGACGCATTTGCACGGATGCGCGCACAGGCGCCGCCGCCGGTGAAGCCGAGCAACGCCTGATTGATGCTGAGCTGCGCCTTGGACACGGTGAAATGGATGAAGGCGTTCGAGCTCTTCTTGGTGAAGGTTTGCACCCAGTCCGCGCTGCCTTCCACCTGCGGACGTTCGAAGCCTTTGTTGAGTGAACGGCTGGTGGCGGTGACCCAGAACACACCGGTCTCGTCTATGTGCGTGACCACCGAATCGTCACGGGCGAAGCCGATACCGCTGCCCGGAAAGGTCACACTGTGATCGATGCTGCCGCCGAACGAATGTTTGAACTCCAGCGTCTCCTCTCCCAGCTCGCAGAAGCTGTCGAACGGCCCGGGCACCGGTTTGATGACGATCGACGTCATTTCCGGCTGGCCGATCGGTGTGAGGCCGCCGCCGTCGATTGCCACGGTGTCCGGTGCCCAGGCCAGCGCCAGCACGGCGCCGGCGGCGCCGAGCATGGAGCAGGAATTCTTGCGTAGAATGTTCATCGTGCCTCTGTTTGAGTACGCCCTGCTTAAGGCAACGAGATGGGCAACGAGAACCGGACAACTGGCAGCGATCCCCTCGATCCGGCAGTCGGCGATCTGTTCGAGGCGAGCTACCAGGAGTTGCGCCAATTGGCGCGTGCGCGGCTGCGCAGCGGCGGGCGCAGCACGGTGCTCGACAGCGCCGTGCTGGTCAACGAATCTTTCCTGCGGCTGTCCGCCTCGCGCTCCGCGCAATTCCCCGACAAGGCCCGGTTTCTCGTCTATGCGGGCAAGGTCATGCGATCCGTCATCGTCGACCTGGTGCGACAGCGCCAGACCGAACGGCACGGCGGCGACGTCGGCATGGTCACGCTCAGCACCGAGATCGGCGATGTCACAGCCAAGGGCGAAGAGCAGATCCTGCGCGTGCACGAGGCGCTGGAGGAACTGCAGAAGCTGGACGAGCGCATGGCGAAGGTGGTCGAGATGCGTTATTTCGCAGGCATGACCGAAGGCGAAATCGCGCTCGCACTGAATCTGACGGATCGAACGGTGCGGCGCGACTGGCAGCAGGCGCGCCTGTTTCTCGCAGAGGCGCTGTGTTAGCCCGCTGCGTTCGATAGTTCGACAGCGCGTCCCAGCGCCGGATGCTTTGGGCCGGCGGCCGCCTGCAATTGCCGCGCGGCTTCGCGTGCATCGGCTCTGGCAGTGTCGGGATGACCGAGACCCCACTGCGCTTCGGCGCGCGTCAGCAGATCCTCGCCGACCCACGAGCTGACTCGCTGATCGATCGCCTGCGCCCGCCCGAGCGCCAACGCCGATTCTGAATCGCGCAGGGCCGCGCTGTAGTCGTTCCTCAGCAGATCCAGCTTCGCGGAGAACGAATAGTAGAACCGCCACGCCGGGTCCTGCTCGTTGTGCAGCTGTTGCAGGATGATGCGCATCTCACGCAATGCTGCGTCTGCCATGTCGGCCTTGCGTTCCGCCAATCCCAACTGCGCCTGTGCGGACAGGTAGACGCGCGAGGCGAAAGCTCGCTTGGCACGCAACGGTGCATAGGCCTGCGCCGCTTCCTTCAGGATCGTATCCGCCTGGGCAAAGTCGCCCTGATCCGCGTACGCCATGACTCGCGCCACGCGCGTCTCGCGCATGACCACCAGGTCGCCCTTGGCGACGGCGCCATCGAACGCCACCTTGAGCACCGGCAATGCATCCGACCACAGTCCACACCGCAACAACGTCATCGCGCGTCCCTGCTCGAGCGTCGCAACCGATGCGGTGGACCCGCGCCGGTTCTCGTGCTGCGCGAGCAGCTCGTCATAGATCTGCAGCGCCGGCAGCGGTTGCCCACCCTGTCGCAGCGCCACCGCCAATGCCTCCTTGGCGTTGATCATTCCCGGTGTATCCGCCTGGCCGATGGCCTCCCGCAGATCGATACTCTCTCTTGCCGCCTGCACCGATTGCCGATAGCGGCCGTTCTGCGCGTACGCGCGCGACAGCAGGAACAAGGTATTCGCATGCATGTCCGTGCGAGCCTGGCCTGCATCGGTTTCGATCTGCAGCGCTTCCTCGATCGATCTGAGGGCGCCGGCGGAATCGCCGATCGCGCGCGCAATCGCCGATTGATCGCCGAGACAGCTGGAAATATTTTCGACCGGCGGCGGCTTGATCCGCCGCAGATCGGCGAGCGCGCGACTGACCAGGGGTTGCGCGAAGACGAGCTGGTCGCTCGCCGACATGTCGCGAGCTCTCCAGCAGGAGAACACCGCCGCGCTCTGCACATCGCCGATTGCCTTCGCCAACGGCTCCAGCTCGCCGACGAGCGATCGATGCCGCTCGAAACTTCCCAACTGGCGCAGTCTGCCGGCCAGTCCCGCCAGCAATCTGACCCGCACGAGCGGATCGTCCGCGTACTGCGCGCGCACAGCCTCGATGGCGCGCTCGATCTCCTGCTCGAGCTGGGTAGTGGACCGTCCCGTCGAAAGATCCGCGGTGAGAAAATCCGTGAGCCCGACGCTCGCTTTGGCAACGCGCGTCGCGCGAAGCGCAACGTCGCGTTCCAGGTTGGCCTCGCGCGCCTGCCAGATTGCGGCTATTGCGCCGACCATGATCGCCAGCGCGAACACGGCAGTCAGGCTGACCCAGAAGCGATTGCGCAGAAAGAACATCTGCGCTCGATACCAGCTGCTGTCGGGTCGGGCCTGGATGGGGCGCCGGCCGAGATAGCGCTCGATATCGTCGACCAGTGCATTCACCGTGGCGTAGCGCTGCTCGGGCCGCTTCTTCAGCGCCTTCAACACGATCGTGTCGAGATCGCCCCGCAATACTCTGCGCACTGCGGGTTCGATCGCAGTTGCGCTCGGCTTGAGCGGCTCGACAGCGAGGATCGCCTCCTCCAGGGCCGCGGCGGAATCGCGCGCGAGCTTGTAAGGACGTTGGCCGGTCAACAGCTCGTACAGGACGACGCCCAATGAATAGACGTCCGAGCCGATACCGATCGGCTGCCTCGCAACCTGCTCGGGCGATGCGTAGTCGGGCGTCAGTGCCCGTCCTGCCCACTGCGTGAGCGCCGAATCGGCCGTATCGCTGTCGCTCAGCAGTTTCGCGACCCCAAAGTCCAGCAGTCGAACCTGTCCGTCTGCCGAGACGAGAATGTTCGCCGGCTTCAAATCCCGGTGCACGATGAGCTTGGCGTGCGCGTGCGCGACAGCACTGGCGACCTGCAGAAACAGTTTCAGCCGATCTCTGACCCAGAGCCCGCGCTCTCTGCAGTAGATATCGATTCTCTCGCCATCCACGTACTCCAATGCGAGATACGGCTTGCCTTCGGGCGTCATGCCGACGTCGTACAGCCGCGCGATGTTGGGATGATCCAGCGCCGCCAGGAAAGCACGCTCGCGCGCCATGCGCTCGCGCAATGCGTTGGGATCGCCGAATATTCGCGGCAATTTCAGCGCGACCGGCCGCTTGACGAGCCCGTCGAGCCGCTCCGCGAGCCAGACACTGCCCATGCCGCCTTCGCCCAGCTGGCGCACGAGACGATAGGGTCCGACGGAATTGTTCTCGACTTCGCTCAACTCCAGCCGCGGCAAAGTGCACAGCGGAGATTCCGTAGTCGTCTCTTGCCGGTGGCGCAACAGCGCACGCAGCCGCGGCTCGAGTGCAACGTACTCCTGCGGCAGCTGAGCCAACCATTGCTCGCACTCGGGAGCGGGCAACGACAGACCGACATCGAGCAGCTCGCGCAGCTTCGCCCAGGACCCGGCGTCGATGTCCAGCAGTCTGTTCACGCAAAAACTCTACTCTCACGCAGGTCCCGTTGTCAGCGGGATTCGCAGCGCGGTCGCGATGTCCGGATTCCCGCGCCTCTCTCGTTTGCACAGAGAGGGGACGTACAACTTGGCTGTGAGGAACGAGCATGTGGCACGGGATTCGAGGCACCGCGTTTGCAGTAGCAGTCTCGTTAGGGTTGACGGGCTGTGGCGGAGGTGGCGGCGCACCCGCGAACGATCCGCCGCCTGTCGCAACTCACACCGTCGGCGGCACTGTCAGCGGTCTCGCTGGAACCCTGACGCTGCAGAACAATGGCGGCAATGATCTCGGTGTGACGACCGATGGTCAGTTCACTTTCGGCGCTGCGTTGGCTGAAGGATCAGCCTTCAGCGTCACGGTTCTCGCCCAGCCGAGCAGTCAGATCTGCACTGTCAGCGGCGGCACGGGAACGGTCAGCTCGGCCGACGTAACTTCCGTCGCAGTGGTCTGCACGACCTCGTCGCCGCCCACCTCGGGCAGTGGCAGTCTCGACTCCACCTTTGGAAATGGTGGCAAGGTCACCACGGACTTCACCGGCGCGCCGTGACGCGGGTGCCCGCGCCGAGGTGGCGCGGGCGACGTTCACCGCGTACCGAAGTCACTGCTCCACGGTGCAGTCATGTGACCTTCGCAGCGACCGCGAAGTGCACGACAGAACCACGCCATGAATGGCCTGCTTGCCGAAGTGGTTGCTGGCAGGCGCGCCGATCGTCAACGTGACGTTGGAGAACTTGACGCTCGGCCCGCCTAGGACGCAGATCGTGAGCGGCGAAGGATTGCCAAACGGCGCCGGTCCGCCGTTGCCGGTCACGAACGCTGTGCCAGTGATCGCAAACCCCTCGGTCACCGCCGGGCTGAACTGCGGGCAGCGGGCTGGCCAGTCGACGGTGAGCACGCCGTCCGTCATCTCGATGTGGTGGGTATGGGCGCCGCGAGTCGTCGGATCGTCCTTGTTGACGGTGCCCTGCGTAATCCCGTAGTCCGACGTCGACATGTCCATGGCCGCCGAGAACCTGCCGGTGCCCCGGCGCTCGTCTACTTCCAGTGACCACTTGCCGCGCATTTCATAGGGACCGCCCTTCACGATCGCGGCCGAGGGTGTGTGGTCATTGAGCAGCCCGACATAGTGGACGGGTAGTGTCGGACCGTGATCCCGATCCCCGGCCGCGGCGGTAGCGAGACCCACGGCTACCGTCGCCACTCCTGCGGCCAAGCCGCCCGCGGCCCACTTCGAGTACTGATTTCTCATCGGATGTCTCCCATCGGGTTTGTTGCTGTTCGCCCGGTAGTCGCACTGGGTAGTGCATGGGGCAGGCCGCGGTCCGGAGCGAAACGCGACTGAAGTACGAGAGAAAGGCGAATGACCTCGCGGGAGTGCAGAATCTCGACCCCAGAGGGCTCATGTCAGCGACCAGCGTATCCAGGCCGGATTTCCGTCTCGGCGAGTGGCTCGTACGACCGAGCCTGGCAACGATCGAGCGCGGAACCGAGGCGGTGCACGTCACGCCGCGGGCAATGGCCGTACTGCTCTTCCTGGCCGATGCGCGAGGCGAGGTCGTCTCCAGGAATGACCTTCTGGATGCGGTGTGGCCGGGAATGTCCGTCACTCCAGACGCGCTGTCGCAATGCGTCGTCGAGTTGCGTAAGGCGTTTCGCGACGACCCGAAGCACCCCGCGGTCATCCAGACGATCCCGAAAATAGGCCTGCGGCTGCTGACTGCGCCGCTGCCGGTCGTCGCGGCCGAGCCGCCGGCGGAGTCGCAGCCACAGCATCACTGGGCACGGTCTGCGCTCATGATCGGTCTCATCGCGGTAGCAATCGGTAGCGCTGCCGCGCTCTGGAACACCCGGCCGCAGCGCGCCTCGCAGGATCCGCTGGTCGGCGCGGATTTCACCAAGGTGACCGACTTCATCGGCGCGGAGGAGCACGCGACGATCTCGCCGGATGGCCGGTTCGTCGCTTTCGTTTCGGATCGGGATGGCGCGTGGGACGTATTCGTCGGTCAGATCGGCACCGGCGACTTCCAGAACCTGACCCGCGGACGGATTCCCGAGTTGCGCAACCCTGCGGTGCGAATGCTCAACTTCTCCCCCACCGGCTCGGAGGTGATGATCTGGTCGTCGCAGAACAAGAGCTGGAGCATCCCCGTCATTGGCGGCGACCTGCGTCCCGGGCCGACCGGCATCGCGGAAATCGACTGGTCTCGAGACGGTACGCACGTTGTCTACCATCCCGCGGCGGCCGGCGATCCGCTGTTCGTCGCGAATGCCGATGAGAGCTATCGCGGCCAGCAGCTCTACGCAGCACCGCCCGGCATCCATTGCCACTTCCCGCTCTGGTCGCGCGATGGCAAGACAATCTACTTCGTGCGCGGATTCGTGCCGGACGAAATGGACCTCTGGCAGATTCCCGCGACGGGCGGCACTGCGCAGCGACTGACGTGGCACAACTCGCGAGTCAGCTTCCCGACGCTGCTCGATGAGCGAACGCTCCTGTATCTCGCAACGTCAGCAGATGGATCGGGACCGTGGACCTATGCCCTCGACCTCGAAAGCCGGACCACGCAGCGCGTGAAGTCTGCGAACAACGCGTACACCTCGCTCGCTGCGACTACCGACGGCCGGCATCTCGTCGTCACCGAGTCGCATCCGACAGCCAGTCTGTGGAGCGTGCAGTTGACGGATGCAGTCGCGGGCCCCGAGGCGGTCACTCCGATTCCTATTCATACGCAACGAGGCGTCGCACCGCGGCTCGGACCGGACCTGCTCCTGTATCGGGCACCGAAGGCGGGAACGGACGCGCTCTGGAAGCATGAGGGCTCGGCGGACGCGCGCGAGTTGTGGAGCGGCCGCGAAGGCCGCGTCATCGGCGGGCCCGCGCTGAGCGCAGACGGCAAGCGAGTCGCGTTTACTGTGCAGAGTCGTGGCAAGACCTGGCTCCATCTCATGAGCTCGGACGGCACCGGCGCTCGCCGGGTCGCGCAGGACCTCGACGTTCGCGGCGCGCCGGCATGGGCGCCGGATGGGAAGTGGATCGCGATCGCAGCACTGCACGAAGGCGAGCCGCGTCTGTTCAAAGTGCCTGCTACTGGAGGTCCCGCCGTTGCGCTGAGCACTGAGTACGCGCTCGATCCCGTATGGTCGCCTTCAGGCCGGTTCCTGGTGTACACCGCAGCCGACGTCGGCACCGTGTTCGACGTGCACGCGGTCGGTGCCGATGGCGCGCCGCACGCCATACCGAAGCTCAGTCTGAGTCGCGGCTCGCGGCGGCTGGCGTTCCTTGGGGCCGACGAACAGACGCTCGTATTCCTGAAGGGCGCGCAGTCGCGCAAGGAATTCTGGGCGGTGGATCTGCGCAGCGGCGTGCAGCGCGCGCTGACGGAACTGGGTCCAGGCGCGGTCATCGGCGACTTCGACGTGGCTGCCGACGGTCGCAGGATCGTGTTCGATCGTGCGCGGGAGGAGTCGGACATCGCGCTGATTGCGTTGACGCGATGACGATTTGGAACCGTTGTGGCATGAATCGCCTTTATAACGTATGACACGCAGCGCGCAGACGTGGACGCGACTCGAGTGCGACGGCGCGGACATCGTGTTCCGGGACCATTGGGCCGGACTGGTGGAAGTCGCCTGCGGCGAATGTCGAGTGATGCTGTCGTACAGCGGCCGTGAAAGGCTTGCAAAACTGCCGCCCGAGGCTCTGCTCATCCTGCTGAGAGAGTTGCTGGAGGCCGCACGCGCGGAGCTGAGGAATCGCGCCAGCGCCGAGATGCTCTGCACACAGCTCGATCGAACCCTGCACCACAACTAAGACGAGAATCTCGCGAGATCCGCACGCGCTACGAGTGAGCCGCCGCAGCGGGTTCATTCGCAAGCACACAAAAATTTAATCATCCGCCGACCGCGATGCGCACAGTCGCCTCGGGAATCGACGGAACCTTCCTCATTCGACGCCGGCACTTACTCGCGCTCTTGAGTACGCCAACAGGACTCTGCGCGATCACCGTCGCGAGGGAACGATTGAGGAGGAAACGGTATGAACACACTTTTGAGATCTGCACTGGCCGGCATCGTCGGGCTCACCGCAATACCGCTCTGCAATGCCGATGAAGTTCAAAGTGACGACGCAGACACGCAAAGTGTGCCAGCCGTCATGGGCCGGCCCGACCTCCGGCAGTTGCCAGCGCCGCTGCGCCAGAGGCTGAGCGAGCTCGCAGGGCGCCCGCACACGTTCAATCCGATGCGCGCGTTTGCAGAAGCCGACAAGCCGAGCCGGCTGTTCCAGTACTACCTGCTCGACAGCAAGGGCTTTCAGTCGAACATCTTCACGACGATCGTTCCCGGCATCAACGATCACGCCATTGCGACGGCGGCCAATGCTGCGAACCATCAGTTGCCGACAATCGGCGCGGTGCGCGTCGTGCTCGAACCGAAACCGGGATTGCCGACGGATCCCAAGGATCCCGGGGCGTTCATCGACATCTTCACCGACATCTCGGGTCTGTTCGTCATCAACAACGAGTCCGGGTGGTACGAGGGCTGGATGATTCACGACCTGGTCGTGCCGAGCGTCGCGCCGCCGCGTGCGGATGGCCACGCGCAATTCGGGACGATCACGACCGCGGATGCGGCAGCTATTGCTGCGATCGGCGACCACCACGACACTCCGGGCAGACGCTTCACGACGGACGGCAAGGATGTGAGATTGCCCAATTCCGGCGATCGCTTTCCCGGCATCCAGAGCAATGTCGTACCGCTGACACTGAGCATGGGAGCGTACAACTGCCTGCAGCAGAGCGACTGCCATTCGTACTGGGAATTCAACGAGTATACGAACTGGATCTTCCCGCTGTACGAACTGCCCTTCACGGGCGGTATTCCGGGAAGCTTCGGCGGCGGCAAGCAGTACGACCGGTCCTCGGTGATTCCGGGATCGGGTCCTTCCGGTGTGTCGAACAACGACCCGCCTCTCAAGCTGACTTACGGCGACGATCCGAACAATCCGCGCGATCCGGATCGTGGTCCGAACGCCAGCCCGCAGGACCCCGATCGGCCGGTGACGAACGACGACGAGCAGAAGGAGACGCGGCTGCGCTTCATTCCGAGCGGCCTGGCGAATGAAGTCCTGCTCGATGTCTACATGCGAGTGAAGTCGTTCGAGCCCGGCGTCGGCAACTTCAACAGGCGGTTGTTCGATGCCTACGCCGCCGAGGTCAAGCGAGTGGACGCCAACGCCGACGGTGTGCTGACCTTCGTCGAAGCGGACGAAGAAGATGAGTCGGACGGACTGCCGAACGAACGGCTCTACCTTGCGCCGACGCAATTCGATCGGTTCGCCGTCACTCGCGAGATCAACGATGGCCTGCTGGCGCCGCGGTTCGCGCCAAGTCAGCGAGCCTACGTGTTGAGCGGCAGGCTGACTCTGGTCAGCCCTTCAGTGCCGGCGTCGATCCCGCGTGATGGCGACGATCGATAGTCACGCTTCGCGCAAGGCGTGCCGATAGCGGCGACTGCACGGAATCCGACTGCCGTCCTTCAGCAGCAGCCGGGCATCGCCGCTATCCAGTGGCTCGATCCGCTCCAGGAAGTCGAGATTCACGATGTAGCTGCGATGCACGCGGACGAAACGAACCGGGTCGAGCCGGTCTTCGACTGCCGTCATGGTCGAGCGCAGCGGATAGACGTGCTTGCGGACGTGCAGGTTCACGTAGTTCTCGGCGGCTTCCAGCCACTCGATATCGCTCGCGGGCACCAGAAACTCGGCGCCGAGCTTGCGAACGAGGAAGCGCGCGGGCCGCTCGACTGCTTCGACAGGCGGTCCCGCGTCGGGCGCAACGAGCAGCCGCGCCTCACCGCGCAGTCTCAGCAACAACAGGCGGTAGAGATAGACGACTCCGAGAATGAAAGCATACGTTCTGACGTCCTTGAGGTATTCATAGGCCAGCTCGCGCGGCCAATCGCCGAAGCTGTAGCGCGAGTCGGCCACTTCATAGACGAGATGCCGCAACGCGACCATGCCAAGCACGTGAGCCAATGAGTACACGACGGTTGCGAGCACGTGCCAGGGCACAGCTCGCAGCCAGGTGCCGGGCTGGAACGGAAAGCGCCGTTCGAACGCCAGCTGCGCGGGCACCAGCGCCAGCAACATGACGCTGCTCGAGAACTCCCACGTCACGGGTTCCCACCAGTCGAATGCCAGCGAGCGCCGCTCGATGTCCATGATGGCCACCATGCTGTTGGCCACGCTGTTCAGCAGCGCCCATAGGATCCAGAAGGTCACTTCCCACGCGCGGCGATGGCGCAGATAGCGTTCGAGCAGCGTACGGGTATCGGGCGGCATTGCGCGATTCTACTGGGGCAGGCCATCTCCGGACGTCCCCGAACACCCGCCGCTCATCCCTCGTTTCCGGCTCCTGGTCACTCTCGAGTGGCGACCTGCTGGCCGGTGCGCCCAGCATTGCTCCATGAGAATCATCTTGCTCGTATGCCTGGTACTCGCGATGGCGAACGCGCGCGGCGCGCCGGAGCTCATCACCCCCGACAATGTCCAGCGGCTGGCCGTGGCCTGGACTTACGATACCCGGGATCCCACCGAGTCGCCGGTGCCTGGCGCCGATCCGCCCCTCTTCGAAGCGACCCCGGTGCATGTGGCTGGGCGGCTCTACCTCTCGACTCCCGTCGGCACGGTCGCCGCGCTCGATGCCGAGACGGGCGCAGAGATCTGGAGAGCGAGCCTCGATGTCGCCCGCGACGTGGACTACAGCGATTTTGCCAATCGCGGACCCGCGGTACGCGGCGAGCGCCTGTACGTCGGCACGGTCGACGCTCGCCTCGTCTGCCTCGACACTCGCAACGGGCAACGCTGCGCGCATTTCGGGCGCGACGGCCAGGTGGACCTCACGATCGGATTGAGGCGCCCGCCCGAGCGGCGAGGCGAATACGAGGTCACGTCACCCCCGGCGATCTTTCGCGATCTCGTGATCGTCGGCTCGTCCGTGGCCGACAACAGTCGCGCACGCATGCCTTCGGGCGAAGTGCGCGCATTCGATGGGGCGACCGGCGCGCTGCGCTGGACCTTTCATCCTTTGCCGCCGCAGGCTGCGGCCGGCGGCGCGAATGCCTGGTCGCGCATCGTCGTCGACGAAGAGAACGCTCTCGTGTTCGTTCCGACCGGCAGCGCTAGCCCGGACTACTTCGGAGGACTGCGACCCGGCGACGACGGCTATGCCAATTCGATCGTTGCCCTGAATGCTCGCACGGGGAAAGTCGTGTGGCATTTCCAGGCGGTCCACCATGATCTCTGGGACTACGATGTCGCCTCGCCGGCGCTGCTCTATCCTGGCGAAAGCGGACCGGCAGTCGCCGTGGGCACGAAGGTGGGACATGTGTTCCTGTTCGATCGCCGCACCGGCCGCCCCCTCTTTCCCATCATCGAGCGCGCCGTTCCCGCCAGCGATGTGAAGGGAGAAAAGGCCGCCAGCACTCAGCCCTTCCCTTCCAAGCCTGCAAGTCTGGTTCCGCAGCAACTCGCAGAGAGCGATCTGCGGGGAGCGACGCCGGAAGATCTGGATGCCTGCCGCCGCACACTGAGTTCGCTGCGCAACGAAGGCGTCTTCACGCCACCGAGTCTGCAAGGCAGCCTGCACGTACCCGGCAATATCGGCGGCCTGCATTGGGGCGGGCTCGCGTGGGACGCACCCAATCGGCTGCTCATTGCGCCGGTCAACCGCTGGCCGGCGATCATTCGCCTGCTGCCGCGAGCGCAGTTCGATGAAGCAAGGAAGGCCTTTCCTGCGCGCGAGACCACTGAGCAGGACGGCACGCCGTATTCCATGTCTCGTGAGCCCTTCATGTCGCCATCCGGCGCGCCATGCACCGCGCCGCCGTGGGGAGAACTCGTTGCGATCCACGCGGACAGCGGCGAGATCGCGTGGCACGTCCCGCTGGGCGACCTGCGTGAGAAGACGCACGCTGGCCCCGGCGCACCGACCGGCTCGCCCAATCTGGGCGGCCCCGCGACGACGGAGACGGGCCTCGTCTTTATCGGTGCGACGCTGGATGATTACATTCGCGCGTTCGACACGCGCAACGGGCGCGAGCTCTGGAAGGCGCGCTTGCCGACGGCTGCTCGGGCTACGCCGCTCATATTCACCACGCCGAGCGGTCGGCAGATGGTCGTCATCGCAGCCGGCGGCCATGACAATCGACTCTCGAAAATCGACACGAAGATGGTGGCGTTCGCGCTGCCGCAGTGACGCACATCGCAAACCTGAGCCGCCAGCCGCGCGCCGTGCTGGCAAGCGTTATACAGTCCGCCTCGCGAGAACTACCTGGCGAGGACGTGACATGAAGGGTCTCTTGATCGCGAGCGTTTCGTTGGCCCTTGCGTTGAGCCTGAGCTCGTGCACTGAGATGTCGCAGATCCTGGAATCCGGTGCAGTGAGTGCCGGTCAGCCTGACGAGGCTGCGCTGACACGCGCGGTAAAGGAGTCGCTGGAACTGGGCAGCACGCGCGCAGCGGATCTGCTGTCGCGGGCAGGCGGATATCAGAACAGCTCGAGATATCGCATCAGATTGCCTGAGCCGGTGCAGCCGCTGGCCAACCGGCTGCGACAGTTCGGCCTGGGCGGGCAAGTGGATCGAATCGAAGCACTCATGAACCAGGGCGCCGAACGCGCGGCTGTCGAGGCGAAAGCGGTCTTCATCAGTGCAGTGCGAGGCATGACCGTTACGGATGCGATGGGTATCGTGCGTGGCAGTAACACGGCGGCGACCGACTACTTTCGCCAGCACACCGAGGCCGATCTGCGACAAAGATATCTGCCGATCATCAGGAGCAACCTCGAGCAAGTCGGTTTCTACAAGCAGTATCAGCAGCTGCTGACCGCCTACAAAAGATTGCCGCTGGCCGACAAACCCGATCTGGATCTCGAACAGCATGTGCTGACACAGAGTCTCAACGCGCTGTTCACGCAGGTCGGCGAAGAAGAGAAGGCCATTCGCAAAGATCCTCTCGGCCGCGGCAGTGAGGCCATCGCAGCGATCTTCGGTCGGTAGGAACGGCTGGACCGGCTACGAGCCGTGGGCGGTCGCGGGCGCGTGCGGCTGGGCCGCCACTTTCGGCTGGGCCGCCGCTTTGCGAGATCGTGGGCGATTGGCGCCACGCTCGATCGCGCGCTGCAGGAGCAGTTGCGCCATCTGGTCGCGAGCCTCGGCCTTGCTCGTGCCCGGCGGAAAGGTGAATTTCTCAGTCTTGTCGAACGGATTCACCAGCACGACCGGTTCAGGCGCCGGCACTTCCGCGGGTTGCGCTTCTGGGGGCGGTTCTGCGACGGCAACGACGACTGGGGCCGGCGGAGGCACTGCAGCCCGCTTGTCGGAGTCGCGCAGAACCCCGGCGGCGATCGCGCCTGCAGCTGCGACCGAAGCCAGGACCACTAGCGACGTACGTAATACC
Organism: Steroidobacteraceae bacterium; assembly: GCA_036555785.1. GTDB lineage: Bacteria > Pseudomonadota > Gammaproteobacteria > Steroidobacterales > Steroidobacteraceae > Steroidobacter. The sequence continues at coordinate 31,634 of DATBKP010000164.1, read as the reverse complement.
TTCGCGCCCGAGCCGGACCGCGCGTTGGATGCTGGAGATTTCGCCGGTTGCTGGCCGGACGCAGCCAGGTCCGTAGGCTTGCCGAGGAAGTCATCGGTCAACCTGCGCAATTCGCCCGCGTTCATCTCGACCTCGATCATTGAAAATCACCTCTCGTCCCGAGCGTACGGGAGAGGGCAATCGGCTCAACGTGCGGCCGTCTCGCTGGGGCGTGCACGAGCCGAAAATGCGAGCGCAATCACGCTTCGCATCTCACATAAGCTGGCTTTTATTCAGGCGGATTCAGGAGCTCGAGCAACTGGCTGAACTGGTGCCGGTATTCCAGCAAACGCCTCTTGAACCAGAGGCTCCACACGACCCACCACGGGGCGATGAACGCAATGCATGCAGCAGCCTGCAACCAGCCGAAGGGTTTGCCGCCGAGTCGGAAACCAAAGGCCCAGCAGGTCAGGATCCCGGCCACGCCCATGGGCGCGTACATCAGCAACCGCGCAACTGCCCCGTAGCGCGACAGCTGATAGTCGACCCGCGAGAGATTGCGTTGGAGTTCCTCTCGCAGCGAACTGCCGAAGCTGCGCTCGTACAAAGCCTGGCGCTTGCGGCTTACCCGATACGCGCCGGCCGACAACAGCATCGTCACTATCGCGATGCCCACCGCCACGTAGTCCCACACACTCGGCACGATGTCGCCCCAGGAAACCCCGGCGAAGAGCAATCCGAAAACGACTCCGAGCCACGCGATGCTGGTCCCCAGCGCAGCCCAGTAAACGCCCCACACCTCCCGGCCCAGCGCGCGCTGCAGGTCGGTTTGCTCGCGCGGCACGCCAAGCCGGAGCAGGTCGCGATTCACACCGTACAGCGGCACTCTGTCCTGAGTGCGCCAGGTCTCGATCATCTGATCAAAGTTCATCGTTGGATTCCTGGGCGAGCTGAGCAGACAGCTTCGCCTTGATGCGATTGATCCTCACGCCGACGTTGCTTTCGCTGAGGCCGAGGATTTGCGACATGTCGCGATAGCTGAAGCCGTCGAGCATCAGCAGCGCGAGCGAGCGGTTGACTTCATCGAGCTCCGCGAGCCGCTGGTAGATCCACTCGAGCCGCGGATCGCGCTCCGCGGACGCGATGAGCAGACCGGTCGCGGCCTCCAGCTCCTGCCGGCCCCGCCCATGCTTGCGTTCCTTGCGGTTCCAGGCGAGTGCCGTGTTCAGCGCGACCTGGTAGATCCACGTGGTCACGGCCGACTCGCCGCGGAACGCTTCGACTGAGTTCCAGAGGTGCAAAGCGATCTGCTGGAAGAGATCTTCTCGATCGGCGTGACTGGCGCCGTAGGCGCGCGCCACCTTGAAGAGGATGGCTTTGTGCGCCTCCAGCCACTCGCTGAAGATCTGATCGCGTTGCGCTTTCGGCATTTCCGCCATTAGTAGCAGGCGGGGTGGGTTTTCTTACGGAGCCGCGGCGAGCCTGCCTTGGCTACTCCGATGCGTTGATCCCGGAGCAAGGACGTTTCAGCTGAAACGTCTTTTTGAAATTGAGGGTGTCTGGCGCGCCCGGAGAGATTCGAACTCCCGACCTCATGGTTCGTAGCCATGCGCTCTATCCAACTGAGCTACGGGCGCGTGCAGTGAGGCACTTATATAAGTAGGGCCTCGCGCCGATGGCGGCGAACTGCCCTGGAATCAAGGGATTACCGGAAGGCAATCCCCTGAATCACCCCTTACGGGGCGCGCATCCTACCACATCGGGCGGGCGAGCAAACGCATCTGTTTGCCCTCATCCGCCGAGTCGCTTTCCGTGACCTCGATGTTCGCCTGCTCCGACGGCAGCGGCTTCCAGATCTTGTCCTTGTAGATCGTCAGCAGCACCGCGACGATGACCGTCGCCAGGCGCGCGCCGTTCGAGAGCCAGCCGCCGAGCGCGGTGTCGTCGACGTTGAACACTTCCCACCACAGGTTCATGCCGGCGTGCAGTCCCCACACGGTCCATAGGTTGTCGCGCCATTTCATGAAGAACCAGCAGAAGCCGATGCCGCCCGTGCCGGTGATCGCAACGATGCCAAGTTGCTCCATCAGATCGTTCGACTGATACAGATGTCCCGCGGCGAACACCGCCGACGGCGCCAACGCAGACAGCCAGAATCCGATGCGTGCGCGTCGGTACAGCTGCCGGAACATGAACGCGCGAAACAGCACTTCCTCCGCGAACGGCGCGATGAAGCACAGCACACCGACAGTGAGGAACGTCATGTTCGGATTGACCGGCATCGTGAATGCGAACGCGATCAGCATCGGCAAAGTGGCGATTGCCGCGAACGCCAGGCCACGGCCGATGGGCGCGAGCAGCCCGAGCTCGCGCGCCGCACGCTTGAGTCCGAAGCGCAGCATGATCGCCACGGCAATCACGCAGCTCCCGACCTCGAACGCGTTGCGAATCGCGAGCACGTAGAGCCATTCGGAGATGTATTGTCGCCAGCCGATCAGCTTGAGAAAGTAGCCGTACTGATCGATGAAGACGTAGACGAGCACGATGAGCGCCGCGTACCCGAGCCTGGAGCGAAGGTTCTTCATTGTGGATTCCCCATGGATGGCCGGCCTGACCGCCCATTGGGACGTTACCCGGCGGCGCAGGGTTGCAGCGGCTTCAGATGAACTTCCACTTCAGGATCGCGGCAACGATGGCTGGAATTGCGAAAATGAGCAGAAAAATCGGCAATTCCTCGGAGGCTGCGTAGCCCGCCTTGGTGACGCCGACCCACATGTTGAAGGCCGCAATCAGCAGCCACAGAGCGATGAACACGATCGTCGCCGTGGTCGCAGAGCCGGGATAGTGCGACGAGAACAGCTTCGCCAGGATCACGCACGTCCCGAGCAGCAAGAACCCCGCGAGCAGAAACAACCCCGTGCGCATGTGCCCTCCTCTACGCAGTCAGCATCAGGACATCTCTACTTGCCGCTCACTCTCTGCAGGTCATGGCGCATGATCGGCCGCGCCGGATGGCGGCGCGCGACTTCCTTGAATCCGGCGCGCTCGAAAGTCGACGCGTAACCCGTGCTCGACGCGCTGGGCGATACGGCAGCATCGAACGGATAGGCCTCCAGTGCTGGCGCCTTCATTTTTTTGGCGACCCGCAGCGCCGCAGCGAGTAACGCCTGGGTCACTCCTTTGCGTCGATAACCGATGCGCACATAGAAACACGAGAGCGCCCAGACGGGCAGATCGTCGACCGGCTTCAGGTTCCAGCTGCGATCGAGTCCCGTGAGCTCTGCGCGCGGGGTGAGCTGACACCAGCCCACCGCTCGATCGCCGTCGAACGCGAGCAAACCCGGGGGCGGGCCGCTCTCGACGACGCGGCGGAATGCAGCCTTGTTCTTGGCCGCCGGCCGTTTGCGATACGACGCACCGATGCGGCAGTACATGCACCAGCAACCGCTGCATGCACCCTTCTTGCCGAACAGATCTTCGAGGTCCGGCCACAGCTCGGGCGTCAGCGGGCGAATGACGAGCTGCATGTCACTGCTCGTCGGTCGGCGCGGGCTTCCAATCCCCGAACAGGAATTTCAGCGCATCGGGAAAGCGCTTCGCCCACGCGCTCTCGGTGTGCTTCGCGTCCGGCTCCAGCACGTAGCGAAAGGTGTTCTCGTCGTAGCCGGCCGCGCGGAAATTTTCGACAACCTTGTCGAGCAGCGCGAGCCCCTTCTTCGCGTTCTCGCCCTGACCCATTTCCGCGGCGCCGAAGCCCATGAACACCTTCTGCGGAAACGCGACCAGCGGCGAGGTGTCGCGGATCAGTTGACCCATGCCCACCCAGATCGTCGGACTCTCCATCAATCCGTAGCCGAACGTCCGCGGACGCGCCATCAACGCGTACAGAGTCGCGACACCGCCGTACGACGAGCCGCCGATCCCGGTGTTGCCGTGGCCGGTCAGCGTGCGGTACTCCTTGTTCACGAACGGCAGCACTTCCGTCGCCAGAAAATCCGGAAACTTCTTGCCGGCCGGCTCTTCCATGTCCGGATTGCCGATGTTGTCGCGATAGGGCAGGAACTCGTACGCGCGCTTCTCGCCCATGTGATCTATACCGACGACGATCAGCTCCGGGATCGCCTTCTCGCGAATGAGTCGATAGACCGTCTCGTCGATCTGCCACTCGGCATGGCTCACTTCACTCAGGCAGGCATCGAAGAGATTCTGGCCGTCGAGCATGTACAGCACTGGATAGCGCTTGCTCTTGTTCTCCGGCGCATCGTACCCAGGCGGCAGCAGCACGCGGATCGAGCGCGTATTGTTGAAGATCTTGCTGGTGAGCGGCCGCACCCGCAGATCGCCGCTGACCGTGGACTTGCAGTCCGCCGCCTGCGCAGCTGCTGCGAAGGCCACGCAGGCAACGGCCATCGTCAGTGCGGTACCCCGATGCATGGCGCGATCATAGATGCTTGGCGAAGAAAAAGCTGGCATGACCGACGGGATGATCGTCGATCTTCGCCAGCTGCTGGTAGCCGCGACGCGCGTAGAACTTGGGTGCCTGGAAACTGTGTGACGACAGGAATATCACGCGGCAACCCTTCTGCTGCGCGTGAGCCTCCACGGTCGCGAGCAGCTCGCTGCCGATCCCCTTGCCGCGGAGTTTCTCCGACACCCACAGGTACGCGACGTAGCAGCAGCCGCCCCATGTGTAGCCGCTCGCCCCCGCTTCGATGTCGCCGGACTCACTCTTGCGGATTGCTGCGAACGTCTGGCCGTCGCTGTAGCCGGACGCGGCGGCGTTGTACTCGTAGATTCGCTCGGCCAAGAACGCCTCGAGTTCCGCGGTATCGCCCGTGTGGATTGCGATGTCCATCATGAACGCACGTCTAGCAGCCCTTCAGCTCCACATCCGGTTTTTCCTGTTTCAGCTCGTAGCGCAGCAGGTACTGGTCGGTGAATTGACCGGGGAAGCGGATCTTACCGTCGCTGTGCCTGAGCAGATATCCGGAGAGAGCAGCCTGCGTGTTGTGATGACGCGGCTCGATCGACAGGCTCGAGTTGAATGCAAACAGAAATATTATGGGAAACGCCGTGAGCATGATTGCCGGGAACACGAGCGTGAACTTCTGCAACCGCGTCAGGAACAGCTTGTAGTCGCGCGGCGTCACGAGCTTGCTTGCCTCGGATCGCCGAGCGACTTGTTGAGCTTGATGGCTTCCTTGGTCAGCCGACGCGCGACGGCCGGACTCACAGGGCTCGATGCCGGTTTTGCCTTGCGCATCGGCATCACAGCCGCTGCGTGAGCAGCACCCGGCCCTTGGCGCCGAGCGACGTCTTGCCGTCCTGGCCCAGGATTCGTCCGCGCAACTCGACCACGTCGCCTTTCAGTTTGGCGTTCGGCGTGACCTTGATCACCATCCACTCGAGACGAATCGTTTCGTCCGCGTAGATCGGCCGCCGGAATCGCACCCAGAACTCGAGACCGAGCATCGCACCGGTCTTCGAGAAGTGCGCAGCAGTCAACGCGAGCAGCAGCGCGGTCGTATGCGGACCGCTGGCGGTTGGCCGGCCGAAGCGCGTCGTCGCCGCGAATTGCGGATCGTGATGGATGGGGTTGTTGTCGCCCGCGGCGTTGGCGAAGTCGACGACGCTCGCCGGAGACAAAGTAACCTCGGACGAGAAGCGCTCGTGGGCGTGAGCTCTCATGACATCAGGTCTGGGCTTCATGTGCGGGGACTCCGAACCACGCGTAGATCGGCGGGAGCAACGGGTAAAAGAGGAAATTCGACACCGCCCATGCGCTTTTCAGCTTCCATCCTTGCAGCATGCGATTGAACAGCGGATGGACGCAGAAGAAACAGTAGTGCAGGGCCACCGCAAGCACGAACAAGGTCCACCAATTCGATCGAAGGTATTCCACGATTCCACCGGGCACGCCGGCCGCGAGCAGCGAGTCCCAGATCGCCAGTGCGGGTTCATCACGGTGCGCGAGGATCGCGACGAACGCCCACACCGGGAACAAAGAAAAAACCAGCCATACTGTCCTGCGCACCATGCAATGCATCCTCCATGAAATCCTTCATAGGTCAGCAGGCGCGTGCAAACTTGCAAACCGTCGCCACATCGTCTCGAACTCATCTCTATCGATCTCGCTCGAGCGGTCTTCGGGCAGTGGTTGTCCCGAGTCGGTCCAGAAGCCGAAGTTGCGTTCCCAGGGACCGGCGCTGATGGGCATTGCATTCGCATCGAGCCCCAGCTCGCGAACCGGCACTCCGGAATCGTCAACCTCTACATACCAGCGACGAACGTGCGGCCAGCGCACTTCGAAGTCGGGATTGGCTCGAGGAATGAACCACAGCAGCGCGTAGACCAGCTTCTCGCGCCAACCGGCTGGTTGCATGCTCGTCGCCAATGTCGTGCTGTAGTACCGCATCCACGGTCCATCGGTTCAATTATTTTCCGAGCACCCAACCCATCGACAGAACATAGCGGCTGCCGCCTTCGACGCGCGTCACGCTGTGTTCGCACTCGTCGGGCCGGAAGAACTTGATCCTCTTCGACGAGTAGATCGGCGACCCACAAACGAACTCGCCACCCGAGCGCGGAGCCTTGAGGATGATGTTGAGCCGATAGTGTCGGCCCTTCTGCACCGGATCCCGGTGCGGGGGAACAGCCGAGCCTTCCGGGAAGCGCAGCAGGTATGAATCGAACGGCAAAGGCCAGGGCAAAGTAAACAGCAGCATCTTGTCGTACCCGGAATTCTGTCGGCCTCGCTGCCAGCGAAACGCAGTCCGAAAGTAGTCGCGGATTGGGCTTGCGGCGGCCACAGCGTGACGTCACGCGATACGGATCCGGGCACGCGGCTCCGTAATTTCGGTGATCGCTTTGTACGGAATCGTAACGGCCGTCTCCTCGCCCGAGAACCACAGCGTGACGGAGAACGACTCCGGCCCGCAGACGAGGTCCTTGTAGCGATGCTCGAACACGAACTGGACCTCCTCAGGGTACTTTTTGAGCAGCTCGTCAGTCAGCTTGACGCCAGGATGCTTCGTTTTGAGCGTAACGTAGAACGCGTTGACGGCTCCGGACTCGGGTGTCGCAGGCGCGATCCGCTCCAGCACGGCGCGGAAAACATCCGCCATCGATTCGAACGTCAGCATTGCGGGCGCCGGCGCCTTGCTGGTCTGCTGTTTCGGTTGCTTCTTGGGCTGCTTGCTCGGTTGCTTCTTGGACTGCTTCTTCGGTTGCGTCGCAGAAGGCACCGCCACCAAGCCCGGAATCGTCGACAGCGCCTTGAGGAGTTTCGCCAGTTCCTTCTCCTCGTCCTTGGAGATATCCAGCCAATGCAGCTCCTCGAGCTGCGGCACTTGCGACTGAACATTGCCCAATCGCACCGGGAACAGGTACACCTGGTTGGCCGGCACCTTCTTCAGCACTTTCAGCGCCAGCTGCAACTCCGTCTGGGCGTGTCCCCTCTTGTCCACGGAGTTCGTCGAGATCAGCGCAATGAAGCCCAGTGACTTCTGGATCGCGCGTTCGATCTCGTCTTCCCATTTCTGGCCGACCAGCAGGCTCTCGCGGCTGAACCAGACGGGGTACCCGGCGGCCGTGATTCTCTCGTACAGCCGGCGAGCGGTTTCGAAATCTTCTTCCGCAAAGCTGAGAAAGATGTGCGACATGGTCCCGCTCCTTGCCCGCCGACTTCATCGTTATTCGTGTCCGACCCAACGTATGCCGGGGTCGATGGGCCGTCAACCCGGAGCAATACGGCGGCGGTAGCGCGATCTGGCGTATAGTCGGTTGCCCGAATTCCAGCAGCAGGAGCCCAGTGTGGCCGAACGCAACGCCACCGCCGCCGTCATCGGCGCGGGCGACTATATCGGCGCGGCGATCGCACGTCGTTTCGCCGCCGCCGGCTTTACGGTCTTCGCGGGACGTCGCAACGGCGACAAGCTCGCGCCGCTCGTGGCCGACATCGAAGGCGCCGGCGGCCGTGTCGTTGCACGCTCCCTCGACGCACGCAAGGAAGAAGAGATCGCCGCTTTCCTGGCCGATGCGGATCGTCACGCGCCGCTCGAGGTCTGCGTCTTCAACATCGGCGCCAATGTAAATTTTCCTTTGCTGGAAACGACCGAGCGCGTGTTCCGCAAGGTGTGGGAGATGGGCTGCTACTCGGGATTTCTCGCCACTCGCGAGGCAGCGCGACACATGCTGCCGCGAGGCCGCGGCTGCATCTTTCTGACGGGCGCGACGGCCAGCCTCAGGGGCAGCGTCGGCTACGCCGCATTCGCAAGCGCCAAGTTCGGGCTGCGGGCCGTGGCGCAAAGTGCCGCACGCGAGCTGGGCCCGAAGAACATTCACGTTGCGCACCTGATCATCGATGCGGGAGTCGACACAGCGTTCGTGCGCGAGCGGATCAAGTCGGCTGGCGGCGACGAAGCAGTAGCGAGCATCAAGCCCGATCAGCTGATGCGGCCGGAATCCGTGGCCGAAGCGTATTGGGCGCTGTACCAGCAGCCCCGCGACGCCTGGACGTTCGAGCACGAGATCCGGCCGTTTGCGGAGAAATGGTGATGCGCGTCGAGTTCCATTTCGATTTCGGCAGCCCGAACGCGTACCTGAGCCACCTGATCGTGCCGCAGATCGAGCAGCGCACCGGGACGAAGTTCGAGTACGTGCCGATCCTGCTCGGCGGCGTGTTCAAGCTGACGAACAACCGCTCCCCCGTCGAAAGCTACGCCGGGATCCGCAACAAGCTGCCTTATGAACAGCTCGAGACCCAGCGCTTCATCGCCAGGCACCGCATCACGAGCTACCAGTTCAATCCTTTCTTTCCCGTGAACTCGCTGGGGTTGATGCGCGGCGCGATTGCTGCGCAACGACTTGGCGTGTTCGCGCATTACGTCGACGAGATTTTTCGCCACATGTGGGCACAGCCGAAGAAGATGGACGACCCGGAAGTGCTGCGCGCGGCGCTCCAGGAATCCAGAATCGACGCGTCGCAGCTGCTGGCGCTGGCGCAGGAGCAGTCCGTGAAAGACGAGCTCGCAGCGAATACAGCACGATCGGTCGAGCGCGGCACGTTCGGCGCGCCGACGTTCTTCGTCGACGCCGCGATCTATTTCGGCAAAGACCGGCTGCGCGATGTGGAACAGGCCATCATGGAGGGTCATCGCTAATGCAAAATTTGCTTCGTTGCTGCCTGGTTGCAGCGCTGGGTCTTTCTGCATCGGTTGCCGGTGCCGCGGAAGCAGACGAGTCGGACTACTTCGGCCTGCTGCGCGCACGCGACCTCACGCCTTTCGGCTTCCTGCGCCTCGACATGCGCCCGACGCACGCACGCGTGGCGCCGGCAGGCGGGTGGGGCGTGGAGGTGGAGCTCGGTTACCAGAACACCTGGGCCCTGAGCCCTGAGGTCGAGCGCTATCTCGGCACACTGGAAGGCACCGGACGGCGCGAGATCGGACCGGCGGAGCTCGACGCGATTCGCGCGCTGCCCGGCGAGAACTACCTGGCCGACTTCGAGCTGGCGCTGCTCGACGTGACGCTGCAGTACAAGTTCTCTTCGCAGTGGGGCGCCTTTGCCGTGCTGAGCGCCGTGCATTACGGCGGCGGTTTCCTCGACGGCACGATCGAGAGCTTTCACGACACTTTCGGCTTCAGCGATTTCGGCCGGCCCGCCGTCGTCAAGAACGGCACCAGCTACATCCTGGATCTGAAGAATTCCGAGGTCGCGCTGTTCGAAGCGCCGGTCAGCTACGGCATGCTCGATCCGACCTTCGGCCTGCGCTACTCGGGCATCACGCTCGGCAAGGACTGGAAGGTGATTCTCGAAGCGGCGGCGAAGGTGCCCTTGCGTGGCCGCAAGGATCTGCTCTCGACCGGGCGCACGGACTACGGCGTGCAGGCGACGCTGCAGAATTTCGGCGGTCACCATGCGTGGTATGTGGCCGGCTCGGCCGTCTACTACGCCGGCAGCCCGAATTTCGCGCCGAACGATTCGAAGGTCATTCCGACAGTGCTCGTCGGCTATGAGCGGCACGTGACTACCAACACGCACCTGATCCTGCAGGGCTATGCCAGTCCCAGCGTCTACTCGCATCGCGACACCGACCTGGACGAGCTGCTCGCCACCAAGTACCAGGCTAGCCTGGGCATCTATCACCGCGTCGGCGCGGGGTTGATCTCGTTCGCGGTCACCGAGAACCTGCAGAACCTCAACAACACGCCGGACATCGGCTTCCAGCTCGGCTTCGCGATCAGCCCGACGCTGCTGCCGCCGAACAAGTAGAGGATCGTTGCATGCAAGAGATCCGGCGCAGTAAAGAACGCGGCTATGCCGACCACGGCTGGCTGAAGTCATACCATTCGTTCTCGTTCGCGGACTACTTCGATCCGCAGCACGTCGAGTTCGGACCGCTGCGCGTCATCAACGAGGACCGCGTCGCGGCGGGCCAGGGCTTCGGCACGCACAGCCACCGCGACATGGAGATCATCAGCTACGTGCTGGCCGGCGAGCTCGCGCATCGCGACTCGATCGGCAACGGCTCGACGATCCGCCCCGGCGACGTGCAGCGCATGAGCGCCGGCCGCGGCGTGCGTCACAGCGAGTTCAATCCCTCGCCCGCCAGCCTGGTGCACTTCCTGCAGATCTGGATTCAGCCGAACGTGGAAGGCATCGAGCCGAGCTACGAGGAGAAGCGATTTGCGCCCGCGGAGAAGCGCGGACGGCTGCGACTCATCGCCTCGCCCGACCAGAACGAAGGCTCGGTCCTCATCCACCAGGACGCGCGCGTCTACGCTGGCTTGTTCGACGGCGCCGAGAGCGCGTCGCTCGATGTCGCGATCGGCCGGCTCATCTACATCCACGTGGCGCGCGGAGCCGTGCAGGCCAACGGCGTTGCACTGGAAGCCGGCGATGCACTGAAATTGAGCGAGACGCCGCGGTTACAGTTGCAACAGGGACGCGACGCAGAAGTTCTGGTTTTCGATCTGCCGAGCGAGTAACTTCAGCGGCCTATGAGCCGCCATCCCACCGACCTCGCAGTTCCGGTCAGCGCCGTCGATCACGCACTCGGCGCCGAGCATTCGCCGGTGACGGTCGTCGAGTACGGCGACTTCGAGTGTCCGGTCTGCAAGCAGGCCGCGCCCGCAGTCAAAGTGATGCTCGAGCGTTTCGGCGGCCGCGTGCTCTTCGTGTTTCGCCACTATCCGGTCGAATCCGCGCACCCGCACGCAATGCATGCGGCGCAAGCGGCCGAAGCCGCAGGCGGCCAACGCAAGTTCTGGCAGATGCACGACCTGCTGTTCGAGAACCAGCGTCATCTCAAGATGGCCAACCTGCGCGAATACGCGCAGCGCCTGGAGCTCGACATGCCGCGCTTCATCGCGGAGATGGACGACGAGATCTACCTGCAGCGCGTGCGCGAGCACATGCAGGGCGGCTTGCGGAGTCACGTGCGCGGCACGCCGACGTTCTACATCAACGGCGTCATCCAGGACGTCTCCTTCGGCATGCACGCGCTGATCGACGGCGTCCAGGCGGAACTGAGGAGGGTCGAGCGATGATCTTCGGCTCCACGGCGTTCGTACTGTTCCACACCGCGTTGAGCCTGATCGCGATCGCGACCGGCCTGATCGTGCTGCGCGGTCTCCTCCGCAACGATGCGTTGAACGGCTGGACGCTGTGGTTCGTAGTCACGACGGTCGCGACCACGCTGACGGGCTTTCTGTTCCCATTCAAAGGTTTTACGCCGGCCATCGGTACCGGCATCGTGTCCACCGTCGTGCTCGCGGCCGCGATTCCTGCGCGCTACGTCTTTCCTGAAGGTGCCGGCGCTGAATGCCCTCGCCCCGCAGGGTAACGAACCGCCGTTCGCAATCACGCAAGGCGTCGTGCTGGTGCTGTTCGTGATTGCGGGCTACCTGGCCGTCCGTCGCTTCCGCCCCGCACCCGCCCAGCCGGCCCTCGCGCCGGGCTGATCGGCTAAGAAGCGCGGATTCTGAAGCGCAGCACCGGACCGTTCCACGCCGGCGTCGCGACGTCGATCTCCTCGATCTGCTGCGACAGTGGGTGCTTGCCGATCGTCCGGCGCCAGAACGCCACCGCGGCGACGTTGCGGCGGGCGATCGCCGCCTCCCACATGCCGGGATAACGGGTAAAGATTGCCTCCGCGGCCGCGGTGCCGGCGCCGGTGCGCCGATGTTTCCGCAGCACGAAGAACTCGGCCATGTTGCGATCCACCGGGCGGTTCGTGTGGGTCAGCTTGTTGAGCAGCGCGAACCCGACGATGTGCGAATCGAAGCGCAGCAGCAGCGGGATGTGGTCCGGCTCGCGCCAGTAGGCGTCGAGCGGATAGTCGGGAAAACGCCCGCGCTCGTCGACTTCGCCCCGCGGCTGGTCGTACCACTGCTCCGAAAAGTCGTGCGTGTAGAGCTGCATCAGGTTCTCGAACACCGCCCGCTGCTGCGGTGCCGCCACCACGACCTCCACACTGCTCATTGCCGTCTCCCCGGAGTTCTCGGGCGGCATTACAGCAACTCGGCACGCTCTCCAGCAACCCCGCCCGCAGTTGACACCCCATCCACTTTACTGGACAGTACGTCCAGCATGAAGGATACGATCGCCAGAGCGAAGTCCGCCGTCGCCTCCGACATCAACACGCGCATCGCACAGCGCGTGCGCCACCTGCGCGCCGAGTCCGGCATGACGCTGGACGGCCTGGCCGCCAAGAGCGACGTCAGTCGCTCGATGCTGTCGCTGGTGGAGCGCGGCGAGAGCAGTCCCACCGCCATCGTGCTGGAAAAAATCGCGACCGGCCTCGGCATTGCGCTCGCCGGCCTGTTCGACGATGCCAGCGCGCCGGCGAGCCCCCTCTCCCGCCGCATCGACCGCACGACGTGGCGCGATCCGCAATCGGGCTACCTGCGGCGAAACATTTCGCCGGCCAACTACGCAGCGCCGGTGCAGATCGTCGAAGTCGTTCTGCCGGCGGGCGCGCGGGTCGCCTACGAAAGCGGCGCCCGCGACGTGAACCTGCATCAGCAATTGTGGATCCAGGAAGGCAGCATCGAAGTCACCGTCGGCACCGTCACGTATCGCCTGGTCAAGGACGATTGCCTGGCGATGCAGCTCAACGAGCCGATCACGTTTCGCAACCGCACGCGCAGAACGGCGCGCTACATCGTGGTGCTCGCCTCGGAGCGCGCGCGCACCGCGAGGAGATGAGCGATGGCGCACGAGGTCGACGTTCGCAATCTGCAGAAGATCGACGAGCACGAGCTGCAGGCGCTCAGCGACGTGCTGATCGACTGCGTCGAAGGCGGCGCCTCCGTCAGCTTCATGTGGCCGATGACGCGCGGCAAAGCGCTCAGCTATTGGCGCGAGGTCGCTGCGAGCGCGGCGCGCTGCGAACGTATCGTGCTCGCCGCCTTCGACGCGGCACAAACGATCGTCGGCACGGCACAGGTCGTGTTCGCGCAACCCGAGAACCAGCTGCATCGCGCCGACGTTGCGAAGATGCTGGTGCATCGGCGCGCTCGCCGGCACGGCGTCGGCAAGGCGCTGCTCGTTGCTGCGGAACGTCACGCACTCAGATCCGGCAAAACGCTGCTCGTGCTCGACACCGCATCGCCGGACGCCGAGCGGCTGTACGTCCGGCAAGGTTGGCAGTTGTGCGGGCGGATTCCGGACTATGCCTTCATGCCGGACGGCGCGCCCTGCGCGACCACGGTCTTCTACAAATCACTGCGCGGCCCGTGAGGCGCGACGACGGCCCAGTACGTCGCGCCGGCCCGGGCCGCGCGTGAAAACCATCAGCAGCGGCACACCGCAGATGAGCAGCAAGACGAGCCGGGGATCGAGCAGGTTGCCGACGAACCCGAGGGCGTGGAGATAGGTCGCGAAAAATACGGCGTAACAAATGAGGCCGTATGCGAACACGAGCGAGCGCTTCAGCACTGCATCTCCCCTGCGCGGGACCTTCCCCGGCATGGGACACAGGGTGCGTGAGTACGGCGGCAGCCGAATCGGCAGCACTACCCAATTTAGGGGCTGGGTCTACCCATATTGGTCTACAGCCTAGGCCGCCGCGCTGGCGTGCGCCGAAATGACGTTGAGCAACTCGCGTGAAACGCGCTCGTCGATCTCCGCCGCATGGGACAGCTGTACCGGGTAACGCACGATGGCATCGACGCTGGCGGCCGAGAACCGCAGCTGGACGGACGGCTGCGGATCGCCGGACTCGTGCGACGAGGCCGCCTTCTGGATCTCGCGGGTCTGGCGCACGATGTCCTCGCGATAGTCGGCGATGACGCGCGTCACTGCCTGCACCATCTCGTCCTTCAGCGCGGCGTAGTCCGCGCCGCTCGGCAGATTGAAGGTCACCTCGTGCCAGGCGAGATTCACGCCTGGGATCTGTTTGAACAGGCCGCCCGAGGACTGGAAGATGATGGAGTTAGCGAATGCCACGACGCGGCCGGTCGGCGCCATCGGTCCCTCGCCGGACAGCTCCATCAGGTGCAGCCGCACCAGGCCCATCTCGATCACCTCGCCGGTCACGCTGCCGATCTGCACGCGATCGCCGACGCGGATGCCATATTTGCCGATCAGGAAGAAGTAACCGACGATCGAGACGAGCACGCTCTGCATCGCGACCGCAAGACCGGCGGTGATGAGGCCGGCGAACGTCGCAAGTGAGCCGAGCTCGGTGGCGAACGTCGACGCCGCGATGGCAACCACCAGCGACCACAGCACGATCTTCTGCAGCAGCAGCAGGCGCGAGCGGCGGCGCGCCTCGTGCACGTAGCGATAAACTGCGCGACGCCACAGATGGGCGAGCCCGAATACGAGCGCGAGCAACGCGGCGAACAAGGCCACCCGTAAACCCAGCGCCTCGAGTGCGTCGCGATACTGTCGATGAGTCGCCTCGCGCCAATTGCTCAGGTTGTGGCGATACTGGTTGAGCAACACGCCGGCCTTGCTCAGCGGTGTCGCGATCGCCGAGGTCTGCTGAAACAGCCACGCGAGCGTGTCGTACTGGTCGCGAATGCCGCGCAGGTTCGCGCCGGCACCGCTCTCCGCCTCGGCGGCCAACGCATCGCCCCGGTCCGAGAGCCGCTTCAGCTGTTCGAGCGGTGGCGTACGGATCTGCTTGAATGTCTCTTGCAACTCCGCCGTGCGCTCATCGATCTGCTCGATCGTGCGGGCCTTCGCGGAAAGCCGGAACACTGTCGCGGCCAGATCCCAGATGCCGAACCGGCTCAACGCTGTGCCGGTCGCGGCCGCGCCCGGTTCTGTCGGCGCCCCGGTCGACGATGTCGAAGACGACGCTGCCGGGATGGGCGTGGCGCTGGAGGCCGGCACCGAAGCAGCGATCGCATCGATGTGCGCTTTCAAAGCATTGGCGCCAAACCCCGTAGTGTCGGTTTCACTCGCGAACTGCGACATGTTTGCGACCATGTTGCGCCGGGCATTCACCAGGTCGAGCTGTCCCTGCAACACTGCGATGCGCGACTGCAGCGCCGCCCGTTCCGGCTTTGGCGCGCTCGCCAACTTGCGGCGAGCCGCCTCCATCTCGGACTGGATCGACGCGCGCTGCTCGTCCAGTTTCTTGCGCAACCGGCCGACGGATTGCGAGGACGCTGCCTCCTCCGCCTGCTGCTTCACACCGGCCTCACTGCTCAGCAGCTCAGCGTTCGCGCGCGCGATCTCGAATGCCAGCGCCACGACCTTGTCGGCCGTCTGCCGGTTCGCATAGAGAATCAGCAGATCGCTCGGTTGCGTGGCCGCCTGCTGCTGCGCCCCGAGCGTGCGATACCAGTCGACTGTCTCGTCGAGGATCTGTACCACCTGGTCGCCGGTCATGACGGCGCGTGAATCCTCGGCGCGCGCAGGCTGCTCCGGCGCATCCGCCGCGAGCACGGCGAACGCGGCGCTGCCGATGAGGAGAGCGGTTGAAAATGTTGCGCGCATAGACAGGTATTCTACCTGTCCATGCATGCGCTCGCCGAGGTGGGGTAGCGTTAGTCCGCGTCCTGGTCGAACAGCGGCACGACGTTGGCGCGGACTGCAGTATCGCGGGCCGCGCGCAGGCGCAGCCGATAGCGCAGGTCACCGAGCTCCAGCATGTCGTTGTCGCGCATCAGGTGCTGCTTCACCTGCTCGCCATTGACGAAGCAGCCGTTGGTGCTGCCCGCGTCCTCGACGATGATGCCGGTCGGTCCGATCAACAGCCGCGCGTGATGGCGGCTGACCATCTTCGATGGCAGCGCGATGTCGTTCTCGGCCGTGCGACCGATGGTGAGCATCGTGCCGGTCAGCCGCAGGATCTCGCCGGAATGCTCGACCGGCTCCAGCAGCCACTCGACTTCCTCCGCCGGCGGCGGCACGGCCTTCTCGCCGATGCGATTGACGTCGCGACGGATCGCAGCCAGCGCTTCGGTGTGCACCGCGAGGTCGGCCTGGAGCTCCTCGATCTTGTGGTCTCTGCGGAAGATTTCCTGCGTGAGCTGCTTGGCGCGCACCCGCGCCTTCTCGCGCTGATCCGCCATGATCGCGCACTCATCGTGCGCGGTCTGCAGCTGCGCCTGCAGCCCTTCGACCCGCTTGTCCTGCGCCTGCAGCTGACCCTCGAGCTCGCGCACAGTGCTTTCGTGCTCTTCGATCCGCTCGCGCATCGCGACGAGCTCGTCCGCACGTTCCTGCGCGAGCTGCTCGCTCGCCTGCGCGTCTGTCTGCGCTCCGGCAAGGTCCTCGCGCAACTTGGCGATCGTGGCAGTGCTGCGCTCGAGCTCTGCAGTACGCGCCGCGAGCTCCCCAGCCGCCGGCCGCAAGGCATCGCGTTCTGCGGTCAGGGTCCGGACCTGTGCTTGTGCCGCGTCGCGTGCAGCGGCGACAGCATCGCGTTTCGTGTGAGCATCCTGCAGCTGCTTCTCGATTTCGGCGCGACGACGCTCCTCGTCGCCGCGAGCCTTCGCGGCAACCGTCACTTCGCGATGCGCATCGTCCACTCTGGCTTCCGCGGCCTGGACAGCCTCGCGCATCGCGGCGATCTGCGTCGTGAGCTCAGCATGCTTGCGAGCCTCGTCCGCCAGTGCGCTCTCGCGCTCCGCCAACAGCGCGCGATTTGCGCTCATCGTTTGTTCCGCGGCTGCGAGCTTCACCTTGAGGTCCGCGCCGGACGCAAGCTCTTTGCGCAGACGTTGATCGAGATCGTCGCGCGCGGTCACGATCTCGTCCATCGTGCGATTGTGCTGCTCGATGATCGCCACCAGCTTGTCGTGCTCCGACAGCTTGGCCGCGAAGCGGCGCGTCAGATCCGCGGCGGCGGCCTTCTCGGCGGTGAGCGTCCCCTGGGTTTCTTTGAGGCGGGCTTCGAGCCGCTGCGCTTCCTCGCGCAGCTGCTTCTCCGAGCGCTGCGACATCTCTTCGGCGAGCGCACGATGCTCGGCGAGCCGCTGCTGCTCGGCCATCAGCGCTTCGACGCGCGCGGCATGCTGATCGCGCTCAGCCGTCAACGCCTCGTTGCGCTTCTGCATGACCGCGTTCGCCTGTTGCGCCGTCACGATGTCAGCTTCGAGATCGGCGATGCGCTTCAGGATCCGGTCGACGTTGACCGTGAACGCTTCAGCGGCGGGCTTGTCGCGAGCGACGTTGATGCTGCGGACTTCGACCTGCCCTTCATGCGTCGCGGATTCGATCAGCTCATCGATGTCCTGCAGCGCGTCGACGGTCCACGTGTCCGTGCGCGACAGGCTCTTCTGGTTCTCGACCAGCGTCTGCTCGTACGCCTCGACGTCGAGGACCGGCAGCACATCGGTGCGATCGAGCGAGCTGATGGTATTTTCGGTTTCGGCAGGCGTGGACTGTGTGTGCATGGGCATGGGCAGCTCGGGAAAATCAGGCGCGGCCGAATGGTTCTGATGCTTGCCGCGGTGTGGCTACGAGTATGCACCCTTCCGCGGCGCCTGCCACCGGGACATTCGTCCGACACCGCCTCGCTGACGCGGCGCAACTGTAGGCATTTTTTGTGCAGGAGCGCAGAATCCCCGCGGGATGTGACATATGACGAGACCCATGCGCCCGCTCTTCGCTGCTTTCGCGATCGCCCTGCTCGCAGCCGGGCCGTCAGCGGCTGCCGAGCCGCCCAAAACCCAGGTGATGCTGGTCGGCACGTATCACTTCTCGAATCCCGGCCAGGACCTGAACAATGTCAAAGCCGTGGATGTGCTCGCGCCCGAGCGGCAGCGCGAGATCGGCAAGGTCGTCGCGTCGCTGGCGAAGTTCGCGCCGAGCAAGGTCGCGGTCGAGTGGCCGGCGCAGGTGGTACAGGAGCGCTACCCGAAGTTTCGCGACGGCACACTGCCGGAGTCGCGCAACGAGGTCGTCCAGCTCGGCTTTCGTCTCGCGCGCGAGCGCGGACTGCAAAGCGTCCACGGACTCGACGTCGAGGGCGACTTCCCGTTCGAGGCAGTCATGGCGTGGGCGGAGCAACACGGACGCAAAGGCGAGATCGAGGCGCTGATGGCGATGGGTGCCAAGGAAGTCGCGCACATCTCTTCGCTGCAGGACCAGACCTCGATCGGCGGCGTGCTGCGCGACATGAATTCGCAGACTTCGATCGCGCGCAATCACTCGTTCTATCCGCCGCTGCTGACGATGGGCAGCGACGACGATCAGCCGGGCGCAAAGCTTCTGTCAGCGTGGTACGCGCGGAACCTCGCGATCTGCGCGCGGCTGCTGCAACAGCTGCAGCCCGGCGATCGCGTCGTCGTCTTCTACGGGCAGGGACATATCTATCTGCTGCAGCAATGCCTGCGCGAGCAGCCGGGCGTGCAACTCGTCGATCCGCTGAGCTACCTGGCTGAGACCTGATGACGTCGCAGCAGCGCTGGCGCCTCGCACTCTGCTCGGGGCTGCTCTACACGCTGGCATTCAACCTGACGTTCTTCATCCAGGAGCTGTTCCTGGTCGTACCGAAGGCACTCACGCCTGGACTGCGCCCGACTCTGTTCCACAACAATCACACCTGGGACGGCGACAACGCGCTCGCGAGTCTGTTCCAGGGCACCGGCGCGCTCGCGATTTTCATCAGCGGCATCGTGTGCATGATGCTGTTGCGCGGCGACCGCGTTCGCTCGACGACACTTCGTCTGTTCCTGATCTGGATGGCGTACCACGGATTCTTCCAGGCGCTGCCGCAAGTCGTCATGGGCGCGTTCATCCCGGGCAACGATGTCGGCATGGCGATGGACTACTTCCACATGTCCAAAGGCGCAAAGCTCGTCGCCGCGGCAGCAGCGTTGATTGCGATCGCGCCGATCGCGTCGCGCCTGGCGCGTCACCTGCTGGAGCTCTCGCCCAAGCTGCTGATCCTCGCGACGCTGCCGGCGCTCGCGGCGATTCCACTCATCATCGCCTTTCGTGTGCCGCGCGAAATGATCGAAGTGTTGTTGCCTCCGGTGCTGGTGACGATCGTCGGACTAACGGTGATTCACATCGCAGCGTTGCGGGTGAAAGGCGTGAGCGCGAAGGAATCGCAGGTGTCGGTCGCCTACCCGTTGGTCGCAGTCGTCGCGCTGCTGCTCGTGTTCCAGCTGGTGCTGCGGCCGGGCATCGCGTTTTACTGAAGACATATCCGCAATCCGCGCCTGGCGCGGCTTCACATAGAGTTCACATAGCGACGTCACACTGCGGGGTCGCTGGAACCCACCCGCATGTGGCCATGATCCCGCTCAACAGATTCACGCGACTGCTGGTCGCCGGCGCCACGCTTTGGCTGGCAGCGAGCGTTGAGGCCAGCCCCGTCGAGCCGACTCCTGCCGCGCCGGATCCTCGGCCGGTTCTCGCGACCTATGCCGAGCTCGCGTATCGCGCGTACAGCGAGGCCTACGAAGATGCGCTGCGGCTGCAGGCCGCAGTCGACGAGTTCGTCGGCAGTCCCGGCGACGACGCCGACGAATCCCTGAACCAGCTGCGGCAGGCGTGGCTCGATTCGCGACCGAGCTATGGTCGTACCGAAGCGTTCCGCTTCTATGAAGGTCCGATCGATTTCGGCAAGCGGCCGGACGGCACGCAGGGACCGGAGCCGCTGCTCAATTCCTGGCCGGTGAACGAGGCCTACATCGACTATGTGCGCGACAACCCGAGCGCCGGGATCGTCAACGATCCGACGGTGCCCATCACCCGCGCGACCTTGATCGAGCGCAATGCACGCGACGATGAAGCCGACGTCACGACGGGCTATCACGCTATCGAGTTCCTGCTGTGGGGACAGGATTTCAACGCGAATGGCCCCGGCAACCGGCCCGCTCGCGATTTCGTCGGCGGCGGCGAGGCGGCCCGGCGACGCGCGTACCTGAAGGTGGCGACGGACCTGCTGGTCGAGAATCTCAAATTCGTCGTCGACGAGTGGGCGCCGGGCAAAGAGAACTATCGCGCGCGCTTTCTCGCCATGGACCCGCGCGAGAGCATCGCGAACATCCTGACCGGTATCGCGACTCTCGCTGGCTTCGAGGTGGCTGCCGAGCGTCTCGCCACACCGCTCGACAGCGGTTCGCAGGAAGACGAGCACTCCTGCTTCAGCGACACGACCGACACGGACATTCGCGCGAACGTCGCCGGCATCGCGAACGTGTACTTCGGGCGCGGCACGAACTATCAGGGCGCCGGCCTGGAAACGCTGATTGCCGCGAGGAATCCCGAGATCAACGCGCGGATCCGCGAACAGCTGGACGCCAGTCTGAAAACCGTAGCCGCAATGGATCACCCGTTCGACCGGACGCTCGCGACACCACCGGGCAGCCCGCAACGAGCGCGTGTGGAAGCACTGGTCACTTCGCTGCAAACGCTCGCGCGGCTGTTCCAGGTCGCGGGCAAGGTGCTCGGCGTCAACATCGTCGTGACTGTCGAGGTCGAGCATTGAGCGCTGCGCGCTGGCGTGTTGCAGCGTGCGTGAGCGCGACGCTGGCGTTCGCAGCCGCGCATGCGAGTAAGCCCGCATCCCCCGCTGCTCCACCGGAGTGGCTCAGCGGTCGATCGGGAGGAGAAGCCACGCTCGCAATTGCCAACGAGAACGCTTACGCGCGCGCTATCGCCACGATGCCGCCGGAGGATCTGCGCCGATTCACTTTCGGCAATCGCGTTTTCAATACGAACTGGGTCGCGGCGCCGGCGTCGGTCGACGCTTTCGACGGGCTCGGCCCGGTATTCAACCGTGTGTCGTGCTCGGCCTGCCACACGCGCGATGGCCGCGGACGACCGCCCGAAACCGACGGCACGCCGCTCGAATCGATGCTGATTCGCCTGAGCATTCCAGGGAGCGGCGAGCACGGTGCACCGAAGCCCGTGCCTCACTATGGGGATCAGCTGAACGAGAAGGCTTTGCCCGGCGTGCCCGCGGAGGGACGCACCGTCGTGCATTTCAACGAGCAGCCCGGCAAGTATCCCGACGGCACCCGCTACTCGCTGCTGGTACCTCACTATGAGTTCGCCGATCTGGCATTCGGGCCGTTGCCACCGCAAACGCGGATTTCACCGCGCGTGGCGCCGCCGGTGTTCGGGCTCGGTCTGCTCGAAGCCGTGCCCGAAGCCGAGATTCGCTCGCACGAAGATCCGCAGGACACGAACCACGACGGCATCTCGGGTCGTGTCAACGAAGTCTGGGATGCGATCGACGGCCGCATGGCGCTGGGCCGCTTCGGCTGGAAGGCCAATCAGCCGAGCCTGCGACAACAGAACGCAGCCGCTGCCAACGGCGATATCGGCATTACCACACGCTTCTTCCCGCACCAGAACGTGGCGGATGGGCAGGTCGCAGCCGCCGGCGCACCCAGCGGCGCAAGCGGCGATGAGCCGGAGATGAAGGACGAATTCTTCGCCAGGCTCACCTTCTATGTGCAGACGCTGGCGGTGCCGGCTGCCCGCAACGTGGACGACCCGACGGTTCGCGACGGCGCGCGCCTGTTCGCGCAGGTTGGTTGCACTGCCTGTCACACGCCGACGATGACCACGGGCGATTACCCCGACGTGCCGGAGCTCGCGCAGCAGACGATTCATCCGTACTCGGATCTGCTGTTGCACGACATGGGCGAGGCGCTTGCCGATGGACGTGACGACTTCGGCGCGACCGGCGACGAGTGGCGCACCCCACCGCTCTGGGGTATCGGCCTCACGCAGATCGTCAATCGGCACACACGCTTTCTGCACGACGGACGTGCGCGTTCGCTAGAGGAAGCCGTCTTGTGGCATGACGGCGAAGCGCATGCGGCGCGCGAACACTTCGTGCAACTCCCGCATGCGCAACGCGCAGCGCTGCTGACGTTCCTGGAAGATCTCTAACGAGTCAGCTCGTCGTACGCGTCGCGCGCGTTCGCGCTCACGTTCTGATCGGCGTCAGACATGGCGAGGCGCAATGCCTGGCGCGCGCGTTCGGCGTTGTCCGCCTGCTTGCCGAGAAGGCGCAGCGACTTCACTGCGAGCAGCCGATTGCGCGCCGTCGGGTCGCTGCGCAGCGTCTGCTCGAGTAGAGAAAACGAAGCGGGCGTTGCGATGTCGACCTCGCGCAGCGCTGCGGCGCGCGCATTCGCTTCGGTGAGCCCGGACTTGTCGGCGGGAATCTCGTGCTCATCCCCGAGCCTCACCGCGGACTCATCGTAGGTCGGGAAATCGGTCGGATCGGTCGGCACATCTGCCGGATCCGCATCGGCCTCCGACTGTCGTTCCCGCATGGCGGGAGATTCGTCGTCGGCCTCGGGACGCTCAGCACGCGAGAACGCAGTGGGCTGAGCAGCTGCGACTGAGTTGGTGCTCGCCGGCGCAGCGGATGCGAATGGCGAGAGCCGGACAGGCGCAGGCTGCGATGCCTGCGCCGGCCGGTCATCGCTCGAACCGCGGCTGAAGTGCACGAGTGCGAAGACGACGGCGCTGATACCGATCAGCGCCGTCAGAGTCATCGAGTACCTGCGCAACAAGATCAGCGCCAGCCGCTGACATCCAGAATCACACCGTGACCGGTAATGTTGTGCTGGATGCTCACGTAGTAGTGCTCGCCCTTGCCGTCGAAGAACCCGCCGGTCGGCTCGGCCGTGAGATCGTTCAGCGACATCACGCGAATGCAGCCGTCCGTCAGGGTGTCCGCATCGTCGCCGTCATCGAGGCAAGCCCAGATGTCGTTGTTGTGCGGCGTCGCATGCAGGGCGCCTTCGCCGTCTTCGTCGACCAGGAAGTTGCCGGTGCCGGGCTGGATGTCGATGTTGTCCGGCATGCCGAACAGCGACGTGCCGAGCACCAGCGGGTGGTATTCCGGAATCGACGCGATGTTGATGCCGTTGAGCACCGCGATGGAGCTGGCCTCCGCGATGGTGCCATCGGTCACGCAGTACACCTCGCCCCACTTGTTGTCGCCGTTCGGGTCGACGTCGGCGGGAATGTCCTGTCCGGTATTCGTCCCGCAGAAGCGCACGTCGCCGTCGCCGAGCGCTTCCTGGTCCACCGACATGTCTTCCGGACGATAGTACGCCGTCAGCTTCAGTGCCGACGCGGCTGCGCGCAGATTGATAGGCGCAGTGCCCGTCACCGCAACCCACACGCCACGGCCATATTCATTGCCCTGGCCGACGTCCGTGTTGCCGCTGTTGCGGCCCGCACGGAAACCGAAAATGCTGCCGCCCGTCCACGGCGACTGATCGAGACTGGTAATCGGTGCCCGGCCCGCCGCCCAGAGTTGCGTCGGAATGAACTTCACCAGCGCGCCGCCGGGATTGCCGATGCCGCCGGTGCCCGGGCGGTTCTCGTCCGTCAGATAGACGACGCCGTTCGGCAGGATGCCGATGCCTTCGAACGAGAACTGGCCGAGCGCGGGGCGCGCCACGACGTGCGCCGGGTCCGAACTCGGGCCGAAGCCGGAAGCGGGCACGGTTACGTTGCTGGTATGGATCGGATCGAGAATCTCGAAGATGCGGCCGTTGACGCCGTTCTCTTCGCCGACCACGACGGTGCCCCACGGCGTGAGGCGCGCCGGGTCGCAGCTCGTGAGCCCGGAGCTGATGATCGTCTCGGCCTTGCCCGACTTCACGTCGACGCGCTGCACGGCGACCTGGCCGCTGCCCTGCTCGTTGCAGGCGATGATGTGCGTGGGATGCTTGGCGTTCGGCCACAGGAACATCTGGTCGATGTTCGGCGCGAGGCTCGCGTCCGCGCTGAGCACGCGCACGCGCAGACCCGGCGCCACGGTGAGCAGGGCTTCGGGATTCTTTTCCGCCTTGGTGGCAGAGATCGATTTGGTCGACGATTCGCCGACTTCGCCGAGCGTACCGAACAGCTCGCGCGACGATTCCCGCGTCAGCTCTTCGACACGCTGGCCGAAATCGAGCTTCGGTCGGTGATGACGATTGCCGAAATCGGTCGCCGTGGCGCTGGACGCAACGGTAACCGCTGCGGCGACGGCTAGTGCAACGTATCGATTCATGGACGCGGTCTCCCTTCGGGGTGTTGTAACCAGGGAGACGCTACTGCCCGCAAATGACTGCTGCGTGACACCCGCGTGTCAGCCTGAGAGATCCGCAACAGCGGCCAGAGTGGCTGGATCAGCCTCGCTCGGTGAATCCGCGGCACAGCGCCGCGAGCTTGTTGCCGTCCGGGTCGCGCACATACGCCGCGTAGAAATCCGGGTTGTAGTGCGGCCGCAATCCCGGTGCGCCCTCGGAGCGCCCGCCGTGCGCGAGCGCGGCTGCGTGAAAAGCTTCCACTTCCTGCCACGAGCGCGCACGAAACGCCGCCATGCTGCCGTTGCCGGCTGTCGCCGCCTGCCCATCGAACGGTGTGCCGATCCAGAACGCGAGCTCGCGCCGGCCGTCGTCCTCATACGTACCCCAACCGGCTGAGACGGCATCCCACGCCGGATCGTTCGTCACGATACGACGCATGCCGATCGCTCCCAGCGTCGCGTCGTAGAAAGCGATCGCGCGGTCGAGATCGTTGGTGCCGAAGTACATGTAGGTCAGCATGGAATCGACTAGCGCTTGACGCACCCGCCATCTTGCAACTCGTCCGCAAGCATACCGCTCGCGGCGATGGCAAAGGTCGCAGTGCACGACTGCATTCCCGGAGGGTAGCTCCATCCGTCGATCCGACAGCTCATAGAGGCGGACCTCATCCATGCCGGATTCTGCGTCTCATGACGTGTGATCCCTCTGCTGTTCGGGTTTGAGTTGCCGGTCACAGTTGCCCGCAGGCGTTTGACTCAGACTTTCGGCGCGTCACAACCAGCATGATGCACCGGACCGAGCCATGCGCATAACTGGCCAAAGCACGGACGTGATTCCATGACGGATTTATCGCTCGCTGCGCGTTCTGCGCGCGTTCTCTATCTCGCGACGCTCGTCGCAATCATCTTCCCACGCGCGCTGCTCGGCGCCGGCAGCTGGGTAGGCCTCGCCACCGGCGGCGGTATCGCAATGCTCGGCTTGTATCTGCTGCCGATCCTCGGTCTCGCGGCCTGGCGCTTCATCTACGTCGTGCGAAATCCGCAGGCGCTCGCGTCGCCGCCTGATCATCCCGTTGCAGCGTCGATCCGCGGCATCGGCCTGTTGCTGATGGCGATCAGCGTGCTGACTTCCGTCGCGCAGTTCTTCGTCGGTCCGATCGCACGCTTGCTGTTCGGCCCGCATGGCGGCGAAGCCGGCGTCGGCTATTTCGTCGTCGGGCTGTATCTATATCTCGCCTCGGGGGTTGCGCTGCTCGCGCTCCTGCTATTCGAGTTCGGTCGATGGCTCGCCCGGCGGGCTGAAAATGTCGAGCTGCAGACACGCCGTCGAATCGCTGTCGCGACGCTCGGCCCCATCGCCCTCCTTGGGGTTGCCTGGTTCGGCGCGCGGACGTACGTGCAGAGCGGCGAGCGAGCCCTGCTCGCCCATTGCGGAGCTCTTGCCGAGCCGGTCGTGAAACGCCAGTTGGCCGAAGCACCCACCAGCTTCCTGCTGCAAGAGTACGGACCGCGCGAATTGCCGGTTCCGATATTCCGGCCTGCGACCCTTGCGGGCGCGAGCGGACTGGCCTTCATCGAGTCTTGCAATCCCGGCCTGTGCACCAAGTTGACCCCGCCCGCGCCGGGATCGCTGTCGCCGCCGCACACTGACGCACTACCGTCCCCGACCAGCCCCATCGAGCTGGGGTTGGGCTCGGTCTCGATCGAGAAGTCGTATCTGGGCGCGCGGCTGCTCCGCCTGCGCTACGAGATTCGCACGACAGCTACGCACGAGGTTCTCGCGGCAGCCTCGGAATGGGTCTATGACTGGGGCCGCTGGAAACGGGCGAATCGCACGTCGAAGGTGCAGCGGATGGACGCCTGCGGTTATGCGCAAGCCGCGGTGCATCCGTTTCGCTCGAACGTGCTCGTGAGCGTCGACGCAACGGGCAACGCGTACACAGCTGCGGACGTTCGTTTCCTGCTTTCGGTTGTCCCGCGAGCGATGCAGCCGGCCGCTGCGGCAAAGAACGCGGAGATGCTGTCGCCAGGCAGACAGGTGGAGCAGCCGGTGTATGCCGGTCCGCCGCCGCAGACGGGGCCCATCGAAACCGTAGTCAGCGAGTCGACGCGAGGATCGAACCGTACCTTGCCGGCATTGCCCGGCCCGCCTCAGCGTTCGGCGCTGGTCGAGGACTCTCATGGACCCGTGCGTCTGCGCTCGCAGCTCGGCGGCACGATATCGGGCGATGGATTGACGTTGCAGCATTGCTGCGCAGGGGCGCTGTCATTGGCGTTTGCCACACACGCGGCACCGGCCGGAACGTCGTACATGGAGGCCATGTTCATCGCCGAGGACGGGCACCAGGCAGCCGGCGCGTGGACGACGCTGGGAGTCGGAGCTGCGTCGAGCGCACGGGACAACGTCATCCAGCTGCTGCGAAATTCAGCGCCGACGCGCACGCTGAAGTCGGGCGATATCGTCGGTGTGTTGATCGATACCGACCGGCGCCGCGTCGAGTTTTCCGTCAAGGGCCAACGCGTGTCGGTTCGCGATCTCTATGACCTGCGCACGACGGAGCTCGCGCTCTGGGTCGCCGTCAGCGCGGGTCACGGCGGCGGCGCTGCGGACCGCTGGGTCGTCAACTTCGGCGCCGCGCCGTTCGTCTATCCGCCCGGCGAGCCCGTTCTGACCTACGAGGGCCGGATTGCCCGGCGCTGACGACGCTGCTTCGTCACAGCTGCTGGTACATCACGAACACGTCGACGTACCCGTGCGCCGGATGACGAAACGCGCCGGGCAGGCGTCCGACGATCTCGAAACCCAGCGACTGCCACAGACGTACCGCACGCTCGTTGGTGCTGACCACGAAGTTGAACTGCATCGCGCGATAGCCGCGCTCGCGGGCTCGGGCCAGCGAGTGCTGGCACATGCTTCGTGCGACGCCGCGACCGATTGCCGTTGATCGTGTCATGTAGCCGCAGTTGCAGACGTGACGTCCGCCGCCAGCCTGGTTCGTGCGGATGAAATACGTGCCGACGACGACGCCGTCTTCTTCGGCTACGAACGTCTCCTTGTCGGAGCTCATCCAGTACGCCCACCCATCGGCTTCGCTCATGTCCGGGTCGAGCGTGTAGGTCGCGCCCTCACGAATGACCGGCAGGATGATCTCGGCGATAGCCGCGCGATCGCTCGCTAGCGCACTTCTGATCAGCATGCGCGAAAGATACGCGTCTCGTGCGCGAGCGGCCGCAGCGTCGTGACGACGTCCGGCGAAGGCCACTCGGCCTCGCCGAGGCAGAGATAACCCGCGGGGCGCACCGCGCGCCGGACCGAGTGCAAAGCCACGTCCTGCATTTCGAGTCCCAGGTAGATGAGCAGGTTGCGCAAACAGACGAGATCGAACTCGCCGGCGCCCGGCGGCGGCTGCGACGTGAGGATGTCGTGGCGGCTGAATCGCACCTGCTCGCGTAGCGCGGGACTCACTTCAAAAGATCCCTCGCTTCGCACGAGATAGCGTTCGCGCAGATTTTTCGGCAATTCGAAGAGCGCGGCATCGGCGTAGTAGCCGTGAGCCGCGCGCTGCAAGGCGGCTGGATCGATGTCGGTCGCCTCGATGCTGCAGCTCACGCCTGCTTCGGCGAACAGCATCGCGAGCGTGTACGGTTCTTCACCACAGCCGCATCCGACACTCCAGACCGCGACGGGTCTCCCTGCCGCTTGGCGCGCCAACTCCGGCAACACCTGCCGGCGCAGCGCATCGAACGTCGGCGCATGACGGTAGAAGCGGCTGACTTTGATCGTGACGTGCTCGAGCAGCCGTGCCGCTTCGCCTTCGCGTTGACGCAGGAACTGCAAGTACTCGGCGTAAGTCTCCGCGCCGACCGAGATCATCCGATTCACCGTGCGGCGCGCGACGGTCGGCAGCCGATACGACGCGAAGTCGGTTCCGGTGCGCTCGCGCAGGAGCTGCAGGATCTCGCCGAACGCCGGATCGTCAATAGTGGGGATGCCGGCCTCAGGGCCAGCGAGCGAAGGCATGTCGAGCTCTCTCCTCGGGGTGCGCCGCGATTTGAGCAAATGCTTCGCGCCTCCACAACGGTCGAAAATTTTTACAGTGACGATTGCGCGCGCGAATGAGATCGACGATAAAGCCGTATGCCTGACCGGCTGGTGATCCGCATCAAGCTGCCTTCGAGAGATCCGCACGGCGCGCCGGCCCGGCCGCGCCTGAGTCGCGCTGCGCTGCTGGTGAGCGGCGCAGCGATCGCGGTCGCGCTAGTCTTCATCGGCATCTGGATGTTCGGCGCGGAGCCGACGCCACCATCCGCCGTCAGCGAAGCAGTGCCGAAGTTGGAGCCGAGGCCGTCGCCGCAACCCGCAAGTCCGCCGAGCGAACCTGCACCCGTGACGAGCGAGCAGGCAGCTGCGCCCGCTGCGTCGACAGCAACTGTCAATGAAGTGATTCCGGACGTTCCGCGCAGTGCCCGGGAAACGATCCGCGGCACCATCAAAGTCCTGATTCGGGTGATTGTCGACGAGCACGGCAAGGTTCTCGCCGCGACCACGGACGTCCCGGGTCCGAGTCGCTACTTCGAGCGCCTCGCCACGGAGGCAGCGAAGCAGTGGACGTTCCCGCCGGCGGCTGCCGGAAAGCAGCGGATCATGGTGCTGACTTTCAGCTTCAGGCGCAGCGGAACGACGGCCAGCGCGAGCTCGGTGCGGTAGCAAGTTTCATGCATTCCTCAAACGTGCTGTGCAGCGGGCTGCGACGACGACCAGCAGCACGATGGCGGTCGCGCTCTCAAACCAGATCGTCGCGTTCATCGCGAGCGTATGCGCCGAGACGGGCGCGAGCGTGTAGTGATCGAGCCCGCCGAGACCT
Source organism: Steroidobacteraceae bacterium (assembly GCA_036555785.1). Lineage (GTDB taxonomy): Bacteria > Pseudomonadota > Gammaproteobacteria > Steroidobacterales > Steroidobacteraceae > Steroidobacter. The sequence goes on along the minus strand of DATBKP010000164.1, from coordinate 2,323 downwards.
AGCACGGCATAAACGGCTATCACCACCAGGCCGCTTCGCAGGCCGCGTAACAGCAGCATCACGCCGAGCCCGCCGATTGCGGCCTCCGCCAGCCACGCTCCGTAGATACCGACGGGCGAAATCCACGCCGGCATGTTCGGATAGTCGGCGAGATACGCGGCGTTGTGCACGAAGTGCAGCAGGCTGGCCGCCGCGTGCAGCAGAACGAGCATGACCAGAGCACGATTCGTGGAGCTCATGGAGCAGGAATCGTACGCGGCCGCGGCGCATGCGCAAGTCCAGACACTTGACCCGATCCCCGCGCGATGGCGTTAATAAGCTCGAAGGCCATCGGAGCAAGAAAAATGAACAGATGTGGCATCGGGCTCGCAATCGCACTCGCACTATCGGGGCAGGCATACGGCGCAGAGGCGGAAGGCCAGCGCCTGGCGCTCACCATCTACAACCATGATCTCGCGCTGGTGCAGGACGTGCGCTCGCTCGACTTCGCGTCCGGGCGCTCGCGGCTCGAATTCAAGGACGTGTCCGCGAGCATCCGTCCGGAGACCGTCGCGCTGGCCGCCGCTGGCGTGGACATCGTCGAGCAGAACTTCGATTTCGATCTGCTGACGCCGGAGAAGATGATGGAGAAGGCCGTCGGCCGGCAGGTGCGGATCGTGCGCACCAATCCCGGCAACGGTGCCGAGGTCACCGAGACCGCCACCGTGTTGTCCGTGAACGAAGGTGTCGTGCTCAAGATCGGCGATCGCATCGAAGTGCTGCGCGCGGATGGCGCACCGACGCGCGTGATCTTCGACAAAGTGCCGGAGAACCTGCGCGCACGGCCAACGCTTTCGGTCAACGTGCAGTCGAACGCAGCGGGCCGGCGCGATGCGACGCTCAGCTACCTCACCACCGGCCTGTCGTGGAAAGCGGACTACGTCACATTGTTCGACGAGCATGCGAACAAGCTCGACCTGCAAGGCTGGGTCACGCTCACCAACACGTCCGGGACGACATTCAGCGATGCCACGACACAGCTGGTCGCCGGCGAGATCAACATCGTGCGCGCGGACCAATCGGAGTGGCAGCAGCAGCAATACCTGGAGCAACAACGTCGCATCAGAGCGGCTCAGGGCGCAGGCAAGGAGGAAGGGGCACGTCGCCCGCTGGCCGATTACTACGTCTATCCGCTGCCCGAGCGCACCACGATCGCCGACAAGCAGACCAAGCAGGTCGGCTTCATCGACGCGCAGGGCGTGGCCGCGCGCAAGGTCTACGAATACTCCGCGGACTGGTTCACGACGCTCACCGATCCCGAGCATGCCGCGGTCGTGGTGCGCTTCGCGAATTCCTCCAGAGGCGGCCTCGGTGCGCAGCTGCCCGCGGGCATGGTGCGTGTCTACGTGCGCGACACCGACGGCAAGCCGCGTTTCGTCGGCGAGAATCGCATCGGCCACATCCCGCAGGGCTCGGAGATCTCGGTCAAGACCGGCGACGCGTTCGACGTGACCGTGCAGCCGACGCTGGTGAAGCAGGATCGTGCGGGCTTCTGGCGCTCGCGCTACTCGATGGAATACGTGGTACGCAATGCGCGCAGCCAACCGGTGACGGTGGACATCCGCCAGGGCGGACTATGGCGCGAAGGGAAAGTGCTGGAAGAGAGCATCAAGAGCACGCGGCCGGATGCGTACACGCTGCAATGGAGCGTGCCGGTCGCGGCGAATGGCGAAACGACGCTGACGTTCACCGTCGAGACCGGGTGGTAGTCGCATGCGTGGCGTCGCCGTCGTCCTGGTATTGCTGCCGGCGCTCGCCGTCGCCGACATCGTCTCGCCTGCGCCCGACTCCGTGCGCGTGACGATCTATCGAGATCCCAACACCGACACTGTGACCGCGTACGACGAGGAAGAGGACTCCGGCTTCGATTACACCGACGCGCCCGGACTCGTAATGGTCAGCGAGACGCGCACCATCGATCTGCCCGTCGGCACTTCCACCGTCATCTTTCGCGGCGTCGCGGACGCAATAGTGCCGCAGACAGCTGCGATCGAAGGTTTGCGGGCCGCGATCCTCGAAAGTAACTTCGATTACGACCTGCTCACGCCCGGCGCCGTGATCGCGAAATCGCACGGCGAACACGTGCGGCTCGTGCGCACCGACCCGGCCACGGGCCGCACGACCGAACGCGAGGCGATCATCCGCACCGGCCCGGAAGGCGTGGTCCTCGACGTCGACGGCAAGACCGAAGCGCTTGGCTGCAGCGGCCTCAACGAGAAGCTCATCTTTCCGCGCGTGCCGCCGGGACTCGCCGACGAGCCGCGACTGTCGATGATCGTTCGCG